>DATJJJ010000022.1:0-64018 GCA_035492215.1 Edaphobacter sp.
AAGAACCCACATGCCAAGCAGCCAGCTTTTGGCTGTGTAGTGATCCGGGGGAGTAGTGTGATTGTGACGGCAATTCGCTTCTTCGCGAAGCCACAAGAAGCCGCGAGACAGAGAATAGATCGCGCCGAGAAGTCCGAGGATGGTGGCAGCAAGCGCAAGCCAACCGTGTGACTGAAAAGTACCTGCCATGCACTCTGTGGGAAGACCAGCGGCAAGAGATGCGGTCATGACTTTGAGTCCTTGCGGTAAGAATTTCGATAATCCGTAGGTCGCTTTCTACCGAAGCCCGGATATCTGCCAGGAAGAAGAATTTCTGGTGGCACTGAGCGGGATCGAACCGCTGACCTCATTGCGAATTCAGTCTCACCATCGACATCGAACGAGGGCAAGCAAGCTGAAGTGATTCTAAATGACACAATTGCCATGTGAGTTTGAAGGATTTCCGGTCCAGCTCAGATATGTTTGACTGACACGGAAAGAGCCGGGACGATTTTCTGGGCGGCACAGTTAGGACACAAGTATCTGTTTGATGGAGGTTTGTGCTGGCAGGCGGTTCGTGCTATTTGAACGAAATTAGCAGAGGAAACTTGAGCCCGTAGAAACCTGCCAGCTCTGCAAGATCCTTGGACTAATCATTGACCGGAGAGAGCTTATGGGGCTTTTGAAAGTGACTGAATAAGGTTACCCACAATGAAATTAGTATCTGCGATGCTTGCTCCTCTCTTCCGATCAACAAGGGTTGTGATGCATTCAAAGTATTGAAGAGGAGGTCGGGGGCTACAGCTGCATCTGCAAAGCGGCAACCGAGAGCTGACGTTCTAATTTGGCTTGCCGAACAGCTTAACTTTCACCATCCTCTACTTCATTCATCCCTTGCAATTTCGCTATTTCGCCTGATGGCCGGCGGCCCATTGCTATCGCCTTGGATGGTGGCACCGACTTGTGGCGAGAAACGCTTCCGCTCAATAAGAGAGCTACGTCTCAGCGATGCTCACGGGTATGGCATGAACGCTTTTGCCGATCGCCCGGAAAACAGCATTGGCAATTGCCGGCGCAATAACGATTATTGGCGTCTCCCCCGCGCCCGCCGAAGCAAGATCCAGGCGATTGATCAAATGGATATCCAATTCAGGGGCATCGCCAAATCGAGGCACACGGTATCCTCCGAAAGACCCATTGAGTATTTTCCCGTTCAAGAACTGTATCTCTTCACGCAAAGCCGCGCCCAATCCCATGAGGATCGCTCCCTCAACCTGGGCACGTAAATTAGCGGGGTTCACAATCGCGCCGCACTCGAATGCTTCACAAGCGTGGTGAACCCTGATCCTTTTCTGAGCGCGATCCAGCTCAACTTCAACACAAGCCGCCACGAAAGAACCCTTTTCGGTCCCACACGCCATACCGATGCTAACGTCTGAAACTTTGCTCTTCGCCCGTTCCTGCCAATGAAACTCCTTGGCGGCTTTTTCAAGTACAGCGCGCAGGCGAGGATTCTCCAAATGAGTTAATCGGAATTCAAGGGGATCGGCCCCGGCAGCTGCGGCCAACTCATCCATGAAGACTTCACGCGCGAAATTGTTAGCAGTGGCGGCCAATCCGCGATACGAACCATGACGCAACGGCGGTTTAGATGGCAAATACTGGCAATTTGTTTTCCCGACGACGTAAGGTGTCTCTATGGCATTCGGGCCGGAGTTGATATTGATGAAATGCCAAGTCGCGATCTTGCCCTGAGTATTGAGGCTGGCTTCCACATCGATGACCCCTGCAGGACGAAAATAAGCCCATGTAAACTCTTCTTCGCGCGTCCAGCGCAACGAGACGGGCTTGTTCGCAGCTAGGGCGAGGCGCGCTGCCTCCACTGCGCACTCTCCAGTGTGTTTGCCCCCGAACGCGCCGCCAAAGTCGGGGATCACAACACGAACGTGGTCCTCAGGCAAATGGAATGTACGCGCCAGTTCGCTGCGTACTCCAAATGGATTTTGCGAGCCCGTCCAGACGGTGAGTCTCCCTTCGTTCCATTCAGCCACCGCTGCCCTCGGTTCCAGTGGAGCGTGTTGAACGTAGGGCACATGGTAAGTTCTGCGAATCGCCTTTCCTTTGGCAGCTTCATCTGCAAAGGGATTTCGCGGCACATCACCCTCAACGTTTTTCCTGAGGTAATCGAAGAGTTCTTCGCTCGAAGGTTGTGGCGGAGCAGTCTTCCACTTCGCTGCACTCGAGATAGATGCCAGAGCAGCCCTCGCCCGGAAGCTATTTGGCGCAGCCACGCCGATAAAAGAACCGTTCTGAACTACGGTTACATCCTTCATTGCATTTACAGCGCCAAGATCAACGGAAGCCAGTTTTGCACCATAGGCTGGGGCGCGCAAAATCTTCCCATAGACCATTCCAGGCCGAACGACGTCCGACGGATAGATGTGCGTACCAGTGACAATGCTTCCTGCATTTGGCCGGAGAGCCGGCGTTCCGAGCACCTTCCACTCACTCACCGCGGTGAGTTCGATATCGGATGGAATGGCTTGCCTGAATAGCTTCGAGGCCTCGATATCCTTAGCTAGGTCGGCATAAGAAAAAAAACGCTGACCCGTCGCGTCGAAGACTTTGCCATCGCCCATCCTAAGTGTCGTTCGTTCAACATTCCATTGCCTACAGGCATATTCGGCCAGGAGATCTCTCGCAGCCGCTGCCCCTTGCCGTACAGCCGGAATCGTGCGTGGAGTGCTGCCGCTACCCGCCGTCATGCCATCGTCAGGAACTAGTTCTGTATCGGCTAATATCATCTGCACGTGGCCAACCGGCACTCTCAATTCTTCTGCCGCTGCTTGCGTCAACTCCGTCCGCGCGCCCTGGCCCCCCTCAACCTTGCCTGCCAGCACCGTAATCCTGCCATCGCTGCCGATGTGGATGCGCGCCGCCACGTTGCGCGCCCCACTACCAAGAAATCCTCCCTGGCTACGCCTTCCGCTCTCCTGAGTGAATGCGGAACAAGGAACAGCAAGCAGGAGTCCAGCTCCCAATCCTTTCACAAACGAGCGGCGGCTCAGTCCGAAATCACAATTCGTGTACTCCAACAGATCGTTGGAATCAATTGCTTCATCCTCTGGTGACGAAACTTCGATTGAGTACGGTTTCATAGGCTTGCCTTTTAAGCTTGTTTCGCAGCTAATAGCCGACGAACCGCTTTCCTATACCCGGCATAGCTACAGCAGCGGCAGATATGTTTTTCAAGCTCTGAGAGGATCTCTGCCTCGGTTGCTTTGGGATTTTTCTTTATGACTGCTGTGACACCCAAGATCATACCTGCTGTGCAATAACCACACTGAAACGCGCCTTCGTCCACAAATGCTTGCTGAATGGGATGCAGTTTGTCATCACCAGCCAGGCCTTCAATTGTCAGGATGTTTTGCTTGCCTGCGTCGCCAACAGGGGTAATGCAAGACGGCGTGCTCTGTCCATTGATCAGCACAGTGCAGGCGCGACATTGCCCTTCACCGCAACCAAACTTTGCCCCTGTCAGCTGCAAGTCTTCGCGAAGCACATCGAGCAATGGCCGCTTGGGATCGGTAGTGACTGTCCGGGCTCTCCCATTCAGCATGAAGCTAATCTCAGTGTCCATAGAACAGCTCGCTAAGACTGATTGGCGTTGCAGAATAACAATGAACCGTTCATACAACTGAGTCAACGGGCCCAAGAACAAAACGAACTGGGTTAGCGAGTACGTCAGTTATGAAGAAAACTGCATTTCCTCAAGAAAGCTGTCGCCCTCTGGAATGGCAGAACGTGGCTTGCTGCTTCGCTTGCTTTGAATATTGCAAGCGCGGTTACAAAATAAAGCAGCGCTGGCGAACATCGATCTGATCGAGCGCTCTAATGATTCGGAAGAGTGACAGAACGAATCATTCCTTTGAATACGGTTGCATGGAAGTAAGCATCGCCCTCTATAGATGCGCTCAGGCATTCAGTACACTTCAATCTGTCCTTACAAATGGCTTCAGAAATCCGCAGATGAATGCCCTAATCAAGCTTGCAAAACGACTCTGTTGAACGCTAAGAATCCGTTTGCGAGCCTCCGTTTCCACGATCTGCGGCATCATGCCATTACCAAACTGGCGGAGTTACAAGCGAGCGATGCAACTGTTATGTCCTTGCAGGACACATTTTTCCAGGAGGCTCCGCATTATTCATGTCCGTTTCAGGACAACGAACTGCTTTTGACCCTTTGGCGTCAATTCACGGCGCATCGGTGATCGGGGGGAGCGAAAAAAGTGCACAAAAAAGCCACATATAATGTCGCTAGATTCGCTGACCATGCGATAAGTCCCTGATTCTATGGTGGAGCTGAGCGGGATCGAACCGCTGACCTCCTCGTTGCGAACGAGGCGCTCTCCCAACTGAGCTACAGCCCCCTACCAACGTCACGACGCGCCTCAAACAAAGCATCCTCCTGACGTGGAAAGACTTCTTGAGTGTATCAGGATGCGGGCTTTCGCTCAACGTGTCCTGTGACCTCGGTGCCTGCCATCAACGGCTTTTCGACCTGGAGCCAGATCTCGCCTTCATCATCGACTGCGCCGAGAACAGGAACCACAAGCTTTGCGCCGCTGCGAGCGACTGCTTCGACCGTTCCCGTATCGCCGGGGACAAACTCCGTACGATTGAGCAGAAGCTGCCACAGCTGCCGGCCGGAGGCGCGGCTTTCTTCGCGGATATCTACAACGACGGCCGAAAAGCTCACGAGACCGAGGCTCCGGTCAGGGCGCTCTGCAGGGCCTCCATCTCGCGCTGGCTACCTACGCAGAAGGGAGTGCGCTGATGAATGCCAGCGGGCTTGATGTCCAGAATACGCCCAGCCCCGTTAGTTGCGATGCCTCCGGCCTGCTCTGCAATGAAGGCCAGTGGATTGGCCTCATACAAGAGACGCAGCTTGCCTTTAGGCTGTTTCTCGGTCGGCGGGTAGAGGAAGACGCCGCCCTTCAGCAGGGTTCGGTGAAAGTCTGCAACCAGGCTGCCAATGTACCGTGAGCTGTAGGTCTTGCCGAGGCCGCCCTCGCGTAGCATGGAGATGTAGTTACGATACTCCTCCGGCCAACCAGATGCGTTGGCCTCGTTCACGGAGTAGTAGCTGCCTTGTTCCGGCATGCGCATACGATCGTTGCTCAGCACGAATGCGCCGATCTTGGGGTCGAGGGTAAACCCGAAGACGCCATTGCCTGTGGTGTAGACCAGCACGGTGGAGGGGCCATAGACGACATAGCCTGCTGCGACCTGACGGAATCCCTGCTGCAGGATGGACTCTTCGAGGGTTCCGAGCTCGGCGGGCATACGTCGTAGGACGCTGAAGATGGTTCCGACGTTGACGTTGACGTCGATGTTGCTCGATCCGTCCAGAGGATCGAAGACCAGAATGTATTTGCCCGTCTCTGCGTCGCGATTGAAGGTTACTGGCTGCTCGTCTTCCTCGCTGACCAGTGCGGCGACGCTGTCGCGAAGCCCGAGGCAGTGTAGGAGCGCCTGATTAGCATAGACGTCTAGCTTCTGCTGCTGTTCGCCCTGCACATTCTCTGCGCCTGCGGCACCCAGCACATCGCTAAGGCCAGCCGAGCGAATCTTCGCCTCAATCATCTTGGTTGCTAACGTAATGCCGCTCAGCAGCCAACTGAAGGTTCCCGTTGCTTCGCGCCCGGTCGACTTTAACAGGTCCTGCTGCTGTTGCAGAATGTGCTGCTGCACGGTCGTAATCATTGCCATGTGTTTACCTTCTCGGAAAATCTGCAGTGGGGAGTGCCCAGAACTGAAGCTATCATCTTGCGGGAACCTTCATCCACTGTAGCGATTACCCTACTCTCCCGCGGGCGCCTGACCTGCCAGAATTGCTTCGGCAACGCGGCTGCCCACGGCATAAGCCGCTTCGAGCGAGGCGTCATATCCGGTGAAGGCAGCATGTTTTTCCCGGTTGGCACTCATCTCGGCGGTCATACCCTGGGGCTGGCGATCGAAGTTGCTGGCAGTACGCAGCAGCACCGCACGGTTCCAATCCGCGCGTCCGGCGCGAGTCAAAGAGTAGAGGGCAACCATCGCGCCGGAGTCGTTCATCGACGTTGTACCCATCCGTGCTCTTTCGTCGGTAGCATACCGTACCCAGCGGTGCGCCCAGGCGTCCATCTTTGCGCCGTGCCAGAAGGTCTCGGTGGCGATATTTGCTCCGATGGCCACTTTTGGGGTCTGCTGAGCTTTCGGGAAGCCTCTGTACCGCGCATTCAGAGAATGCATCGCGTTGTTCTGCGGCAGCTTTATGTCTTTGGTCAATCCATAGGCCCAGCGCAGCATTTGAGGATTCATCTGTACCACAGTTCCGCGGGTATCAATTTGCGCTTTGTCCTGCGTCCAAGTGCGCACGTCGTCCTTTGATCCCGGTGCAATGCGGGGCTGTTCTTCAGGACGGCTCTTGTCGATTGCGTAATAGCCATCGGTCCAGTCCGCAGGCATCTCGCGAGGATCAATAAAGTGCAACAGGTCGCCGTTCACCACATAGTCGGTCCAGAATGCGGCACCCAGCGAACCGTCCTGCGGGGAGACGCCCGCGATGCCATTGAGGATCCAGTAGCTTTTGCTCAGATCGAAACGGGGATCGAAGCCTAATGCCATCAGATTGACCGCTGGGCGGATCTGTCCTGGTCCCACGACGACTGCGATCTCCGATCCGTCGGCGTTTGCCCGCACGGCATGAGTCATTCCAGGCACCTCAATCAGACGATCCAGATGATCGCGTTCGATCCACAATTGCGCCTCACCGGGACGATCTCCCGTATCGTTGCCTACTTCGAAATAGGTAACAATGACGACCTTGGGATGAAATTCAGGTTCAATCGCGTACAGAGGAAGAGAGGCAAGAAGCACTGCAAGAAAAACAAAGAGGCGTTGAGACGAATTCATGTTTGTAGACTACGTGAACGAATCACCCACCGGCTTTGAGATTTACGCGTTTCATTTTTCTTACGTAGTCAGGGGATTCGTTACAATCTGCACATGCCTTCCAGACGAAGCTTCCTCCTCGCCGCCTCCGCAGCAGCCGCAGCCCCGTCTTTTCCGCTTCAGGCACAGAGGCCTTCGGGCTTCTCGCTCTCTAGCCTCAAGCTTCCTCCGGCGATCACTGCTCTTACGAACCTCCGTTCCGAGGCCGTTCCCATCACGCTGGAAGAGCGGGAGCATCGTATTGAGCACGCTCGCGAGCTGATGGCACAGAACAAGATCGACGCGTTGGTTATCTGCGCCGGCACTTCACTCTCCTACTTCACCGGCCTACGTTGGGGCCAGTCGGAACGCCTCTTTGCCTGGGTGCTTCCTGTGAAGGGCAGTCCTTTTGTTGTGTGCCCTGTCTTTGAAGAAGGCCGTGTCCATGAGCGCATGGAAGCCAGGCCGGCAACGCTTCCGCAAGCCTCGGTAACCCGCGTCTATGCCTGGAACGAAGACGAGGATCCCTACGCCGTGCTGGCAAAAGCTCTCAAAGAAACAGGCATCACGACAGGCAAGGTTGGTGTAGAGGAGCGCACGCAGTTCGCCTTCTCTGACGGCATTGCGCACGCCAGCCCCGCTCTGACCGCTATCAGCGGAACCCCCATCACCGCAGGATGTCGCTCTGTGAAGTCGCCCGCGGAACTTGCTCTGATGCGGTTGGCCAATGACAACACTCTCAAGGTTTATGAAGCTGTATGGAAGTCACTTGAGCCAGGCATGACCAACCGTCATGTCTCGGAACTTATTAGCGCCGCTTATGTTCTTACGGGCTTCCCCGGCGACGCCTCTTGTCAGGTTGGTGAGTACTCCGCTCTTCCACACGGATCATTGCAGCCACAGGTGATTCGCGAGGGCCAGATCATTCTGCTTGATGATGGCTGCTTGGTCGAAGGCTACCAGTCCGACATGTCTCGCTCTTTCGTGCTGGGCAAGGCGACCGACAAGCAGAAGCGCGTCTTCGATATCGTCCATAAGGCGCAGAGTGCTGCTCTGGCGGCGGGCAAAGTGGGTGCCCCCTGTCATGCAGTGGACGATGTCGCACGCAAGGTGATTACAGATGCAGGATTTGGACCGGGGTATAAGTATTTCTCTCACCGGCTCGGTCACGGCATCGGCATGGATATGCATGAGTGGCCTTATCTGGTGCGGGGAAACAACACAAAGCTCGAATCGGGTATGACCTTCTCAGACGAGCCTGGAATTTACATTGTCGGCGAGTTTGGCATTCGCCTTGAAGACGATTGGGTTGTTACACCCAACGGCGGTGATATGTTTACGCCACAGAGCCTATCGCTGGAGCAGCCCTTCGCCAGATCGTAGTGGGTGTGTTTCGTACTGCCGTTTGCATTAGGCCATACCCTAAATCTATCTTTGTCAGTCTATGACTGAAAAGCTTTGGGCTGACGTAGACACTTATCTCGCAGATAAACTCATTCCGCAGGACGAGCGTATGGAACAGACGCTCGCGGCCAACGCGGAGGCGGGCCTTCCATCCATCGATGTCTCGCCGATGCAGGGCAAGATGCTTCATCTGCTGGCTCGCGTGCAGCAGGCACGCCGCATCCTCGAGGTCGGAACCCTCGGAGGCTATTCAACGACATGGCTATCTCGTGCACTTCCGGAGGATGGCAAACTGATCACCCTCGAGCTCGATCCGAAGCACGCCAAGGTGGCGGGATCGAATCTTGAACGTACCGGGCTATCTTCGCGGGTCGAGATTCGCGTCGGGCAAGCGCTCGATTCTCTCGCTGCACTTCACGCTGAAGATCCTGAACCTTTCGATTTCATCTTTCTTGACGCAGATAAGCCGAATAACCCGAATTATCTCGAGTGGGCCATCAAGCTTTCGAGACCGGGAACTCTGATTGTGTGCGACAACGTTATTCGCGAGGGAGCCATCATCGATCCCGAGGAGAAGGACCCACGAATTACAGGAACTCGTGCCTTCTTCGATCGTCTGGGTAGCCATCCGCGCCTCGACGCCACCGCAATCCAGACGGTTGGAGCCAAAGGCTACGACGGCTTCGCACTCGCCGTCGTAAAGCCCTGAGTTTGTAGAGAGGTTAGGTAATATCGTCGGTATCGAAGGCGGGCCGTTTGCGTCCCAGTGCGGAGACATCGTGGGAGTCCACGAGTCCCTTGACTACTTCGTCGATCTCGTCATCGACATCGGCGGCTGCTGTCATCCGTGCCGGAGCCTCTGCCAGTTTCACACTCTCCAGTAGCACCGTTGCATGCGCAACGGCAACGTGATCCTGATTCAGGCCTTCGGGGGTTTTGGCCTTGATGCCGACCTCGCCGGGCTTCACGCCCAGCAACTCAGCAACACGCTCCCGCAACTCGCCCGCAATCGGAACGATCTTGGGTTTGGCCATAATCAGCACCGAATCGACGTTGACGATCTTGTATCCCGCTGTCGCGACCTCTTCGAGAGCCGTCTGCAGGAAGATATGTGACGCCGCCCCTTTCCAGCGGGGATCACTCGGCGGAAAGAACGTGCCGATATCGCCCGCGGAGACCGCGCCCAATAGAGCGTCGGTGATCGCATGCAGCAGGACATCGCCGTCGGAGTGTCCGGCCAGGCCTTCGGGATGCTCTATCGGCAAGCCACCGATCACCAGAGGTACGCCCGGCTTAAATGCATGCGAGTCGAATCCGTACCCGATCCTCATGCTCATCGCGCACCTGCCTGTTTCAGATAAAACTCTGCCAGCTCGATATCGCCGGGCTGCGTGATCTTGAAGTTTTTCGCAGAGCCCTGCACGACGGCAACCTCAACTCCAGCCCGCTCCAGCAGACTCGCCTCATCGGTGCCGGCAAATCCGTCGGTTTCAGCCTCGGTAAAGGCCCTGCGCAGTAGCGCTACACGAGCCCCCTGTGGGGTCTGCGCCAGTACTACACGTTCTCGAGGAATGGTCGCTGTAATGATTGCTCCGTCAGCGGTACGCTCGACCTGCTTGATGGTATCTACGGCTGGTAGTCCAACGATGGCTGCTCCATGCCGTTCCACGGCATCGATCGTTCTCTCGATCGTGGCAGCATCGATCAGCGGTCTTACCGCGTCATGCACCAGCACGATGTCCTCATCGTTGGCAGAAAGTGCCGAGAGAGCGTTGCCGACGGACTCCTGCCTGGAGTCGCCGCCTTCGACGACATGAACCTTAGGTCCAAGATCGTGCTCGCGGATCTGCGCTTCGACTCGTTCGCGCTCAGCGGCTCGCACCGCAAGGCAAACCGCATCAACCTTAGAGGTATTCAGGAAGGCCTGGACCGAACGCACCAGCACAGGAACGCCGCCGATGCTCAGAAACTGCTTCGGAGCCGCCGCAGACGAGCCGGCGGCCATCCGTGTGCCGATACCCGCCGCCGGAAGAATGACAAAAACTCGCATAACCAACGAAGTATACAAGACCGGCTGATAGCGAATCCTCAAAACCGCTGCATCTATTGCAAAATGCAATATTCTTTCTCACCATCGGGCCAAGGCACTGTGTTGTTGGACGCAGTGCGGCAACGCTTTTCCCTTCTCTTCGAGGAAACAACACGAAGGCGATAAGACGTAAGGTATAGTGGGAGATCGAATCCGGACCCAAGGTGCAGAATGTCCCAGATGAATCCTGCTGAGCTGGCGAAGAAGATCGGGGAAGGCCTTCTTTCGTTCCCAGTAACGCACTTCACCGCAGATTATCGTTTTGAAGAAGGTCCCTATCGCGAGCACATCGCGTGGCTGCTCGAGCACAAGCCGCACGGCTTGTTCGCCGCTGGTGGAACTGGCGAGTTCTTTTCGCTTGCGCTTGGAGAGTTTTCTTCCGTTGTCGCTGCCGCAGTCAACGAGACTGCAGGCCGCGCTCCTGTGCTGGCCGGGTGCGGATACGGCACCGCCATCGCCAAGGAGTTTGCGAAAGCTGCGGAAGACGCAGGGGCTGATGGAATTCTGCTTCTTCCTCCTTACCTGGTGAACTCGGAAGCAGCCGGTTTGGCCGCACATGTTGAAGCGGTCTGCGCCTCCACGAAGCTTGGAGTAATTGTCTACAACCGCGACAACGCGATCATGGATGATGTGACGCTGGAGAAGCTCTGCGACCGTTGCCCGAATCTGATCGGCTTTAAGGACGGCTACGGCGATATCGAGCTGATGACCCGCATCTATGCCAGACTGGGCGACCGGCTGACCTATATCGGCGGCCTGCCGACCGCAGAGACCTTCGCGCTTCCTTACCTCGAGATGGGAGTAACGACTTATTCGTCGGCGATCTTCAATTTTCTTCCGAACTTTGCCCAGCAGTTTTATGCGGCGGTGCGGCAGCGCAACCGCGATGAGGTGTATACGTTGCTGCGGGAGTTCGTGCTGCCTTATATCACTCTGCGGAATCGTCGCAAAGGCTATGCTGTCTCGATCGTGAAGGCGGGTATGCAGGCAATCGGCCGGCCTGCTGGTCCGGTTCGCTCACCGCTAGTAAATCTGAGCGAGACGGAGCTGGAGGAGTTGAGCAAGCTGATCGGGAATCGCAACTGATGACGACAGCGGCGGATCTGAAACCGACGCGAGTTCGTTACCTGATTGTGCTGATGCTGTTTGTCGCAAGCTGCTTCAGCTACGGCGACCGCGTGATGTTGTCAATCACGGGAATCAGCTTTTCGAAAGATCTGCACATGGATGCGGTGAGGCTGGGATATCTCTTCTCTGGCTTCAGCTGGGCCTACGTAGCCGGTCAGTTACCTGCCGGAGGCCTGCTGGACCGCTTCGGATCGAAGCGCGTCTATGGCGTCAGCATCGTCTGCTGGTCTCTGTGCGCCATCTTTGCTGGCTTCGCGGGATACCTTCCCGCTACGGCAGCCTTCCTCGTCATCTTTGGCCTGCGGCTGGTCTCCGGGCTGGTGCAATCCCCAGTCTTTCCCGGTAATGGCCGTATTGTTGCTAGCTGGTTTCCTGCTGCGGAGCGTGGACGCGCTTCCGCCATCTTCAATGCCTCGCAGTACTTTTCGCTGGTGCTCTTCGCTCCTATCCTGGGTTGGATTACGAACTTCTGGGGTTGGAAGCAGTGCTTCTGGTTTGTAGGCGGCGTCGGCATTCTACTCAGCTTTGTATGGCATCGAGTCGTCTATGGGGTAAAGGCGCATCCGCGTATCAACCGGGCAGAGGTGGAATACATCGAGCGCGGCGGCGGGCTGGTGAACATCGACCCCGGCACCGGATCGCCACAGAAGGCTCCCAGGCTTACCTGGGCGGCCATCCGTATGCTTCTCAGCAACCGCATGCTCGTGGGCATCTATATCGGCCAGTACTGCATTACCACGCTGACATGGTTCTTTCTTACCTGGTTCCCTGTGTATCTCAGCCAGGCGCGGCATATGTCGATCACCAAAGTCGGCGTGATGGCTGCTCTGCCCGCGCTCTGCGGGTTTACGGGAGGGATTCTTGGCGGAGTGTTCTCTGACCGCCTGTTGCAGTCGGGGCACTCGCTCTCGTTCGCACGTAAGACACCCATCGTTGCGGGCATGCTGCTTTCGGTCACGATGATTGGGTGCAACTACGTCAACAGTCAGTGGATGGTAATGGTGCTGATGTCGCTCGCTTTCTTCGGAAAGGGATTCGGCGCGCTCGGCTGGACGGTTATCGCCGACACGTCGCCGAAGCCATTGATCGGAGTTAATGGTGGACTCTTCAACCTCATCGGCAACATGGCGGGAATTACGACGCCTATTATTATCGGATACATCGTCAAGAGAACCGGTTCCTTTCACGATGCGTTGATCTTTGTGGTGGCAACGGCGCTGATGGCCGTTGTGGCGTATCTTCCTATTGTGGGTGAGATCAAGCGTGTGGATCTGACCTTGCCGGAGCCAGTAGGCGGCAAGGCATGAAGGGCGATTCTCCGACAGTACGCACGATGCGCGTGATTCCGGTTGCGGGACACGATTCCATGCTGCTGAACCTCAGCGGCGCTCATGCGCCGTTCTTTACTCGCAACCTTGTTCTTTTGACAGACGCGACGGGTGTAACTGGGGTGGGAGAGGTGCCGGGCGGAGAGAAGATTCGCCAGGTGCTCGAAGATAGCCGTGTCCTTGTGGAAGGGAAGAGAGTCGGCTCTTATAAGGCGATCCTGAACGAAATCAAAGAGTGCTTCGCCGATCGAGATACGGAAGGCCGCGGCCTGCAGACCTTCGATCTTAGGACGACAGTGCATGCCGTCACTGCGATTGAATCAGCCCTTCTCGATCTGCTGGGGCAGTTTCTTGGAGTGCCTGTGGCCGAGTTGCTTGGCGAGGGACAACAGCGCGGCAGCGTTGATGTTCTTGGATATCTCTTCTATATCGGTGATCGCACAAAGACGAATCTTCCTTACTTGAGAGGCGAGACGGGGCAAGATGGGTGGCTGCGCCTCCGGCATGAAGAAGCTCTGACGACCGAAGCGGTATTGAAGCTGGCCGAGGCAGCGGAGCAGCGCTACGGGTTTCGCGACTTCAAGCTGAAGGGCGGCGTGTTTTCAGGAAGCCAGGAGATGGAGACAGTTGCGGCGCTCGCTGAATGTTTCCCTGAGGCACGTATCACTCTCGATCCCAACGGTGCTTGGTCGCTCGAGGAAGCGATACGGCTTTGCACCGGCAAACAGCGAATTCTTGCCTATGCGGAGGATCCATGTGGGGCAGAGCAGGGTTACTCCGGCCGCGAGATTATGGCAGAGTTCCGTCGCGCCACGCACATACCCACAGCTACGAACATGATTGCCACGGACTGGCGTCAGCTCCGCTTTGCCGCGGAGTTGCATGCCGTCGATATTCCGCTCGCAGACCCCCACTTCTGGACCATGCAGGGTTCAGTTCAGGTGGCGCAGTTCTGCCGGGAGTGGGGACTGACGTGGGGTTCGCACTCGAACAACCACTTCGACGTCTCGCTGGCAATGTTTACGCAGGTTGCCGCTGCGGCTCCGGGAGATGTAACGGCGATTGATACCCATTGGATCTGGCAGGACGGACAACGTCTGACCCATGAGCCACTGAAGATCGAAGGTGGCAAGCTGACGGTTCCGGAGAGACCCGGGCTCGGGATTGAGCTGGATATGCAGCAGGTGGAGGCAGCGTACAGTCTTTACGAGAAGATTGGACTAGACGGTCGCGACGATGCAGCTGCCATGCAGTTCCTGCGGCCCAACTGGAAGTTCGACCCGAAGCGTCCCTGCCTCTGCTGAGTTGCCGTTTATGTAATGGGTGCGGGATTGAAAAGCGCGAACTCGTTGTGAAGGCCCCAGCGATCCGCACAGGTCTGCTTGCGGCCACTGGCAACGTCGAGAATAAGCTGAAAGATCGCTTCGCCCACTTGCGGAATACTCGCATCGCCGGTGGCGATCACTCCGGCATTAACATCGATCAGATCGGACCACCGTTCTGCGAGAGACGTTCTCGACGCGACCTTGATGACCGGAGCCATTGCGAGCCCATAAGGTGTTCCCCGACCCGTGGTGAAGACGTGCATGTTCATGGAGGCCGCAAGCTGCAATGTGCCGCAGACGAAGTCGCTCGCCGGTGTGGCGGCGAAGATTAGTCCCTTGCGATTGACTCGCTCCCCCGGGCCGGAAACGCCCTGAATAGGGGTACTGCCCGATTTCACGATGGAGCCCAGTGCCTTCTCCACGATATTAGCCAGCCCGCCACTCTTGTTGCCCGGCGTGGGATTGGCACTACGATCAGCTGATCCACGTTCGAGATACGCGTCGTACCACTTCATCTCGCGTATGAGATCCTGAGCGACTTCGGGTGTTGCGGCGCGCGCTGTCAGCAGGTCGATGGCGTCGCGCACCTCGGTGACCTCGGAAAACATGACTGTGGCTCCGGCGCGCACCAGTAAGTCGGCAGCAAAGCCAACTGCAGGGTTTGCCGTAACACCTGAGAAGGCATCGCTGCCGCCGCACTGCAGACCCACGACAAGATCCGAGGCAGGGCAGGTGACACGGCGTCGTTTGTTGAGTTCGACCAGTCGTTTCTCCGCAGCTTGCATGATGGCCTGCACCATTTCTCCGAAGCTGTGGTACTGCTCGTCTTGCAGGCGCACCACATCGGGCTGGATCGATAGAACCGGTAGTTCGGCACTCGGAAGCATGCGCGCAGGTTGCAGCTTCTCGCATCCAAGGCTGACGATCAGAGGAGCACCGCCGAGGTTCGGATTTAGGCTGAGGTTCCGAAGAGTACGGATCGGGATTTCAGCACCTGGAGCATCGATAGCCACGCCGCAGCCATAGAGATGGGTGATGGCGATAACGTCGTCTACGTTGGGATATAGCGGAAGAAGCTCGGTCTTGATCTTCCTGACAGCATATTCAACCGTCGCGGAGACACACTGCACGGTAGTGCTGATACCGAGGATATTTTTCGTGCCGACGGTGCCGTCATGATTGACGTATCCCTCGAAGGTAGCTCCCTCGATGGGTTCCAACGCAGTCGGGAGATTTGTGCAGACAGGCAGAGCATCCAGCCGCGGAGGCTTCGGCAACGTAAGGATGCCTTCATGCACCCAGCTTCCTGCTTGGATCTCTCTTTGTGCATGACCGATGGTTACTCCGTAGCGAACTACAGGCTCCCCTTCGCCAATTGTGTTTAGTGCAACCTTGTGGGCCTCCGGAACGGCTTCGAGAAGGGTTAGACCTGATTCGAATCGTGTCCCGGAGGGCAGTCCACCCTCGTTGACGACAATGGCGACGTTGTCCGATGGATGGATCTGGATGTAGCGCGGTTGTAGAGCTTGTTTCATGCGGGGTCTGCCTTTGGTGTTTCATTGTAGTTCTATGCGGCTGCATTGCTGCTTCGTAGCCTTCAGAATGAAAGAGTGCTTTTCTAGCTACGAACGTGAGATATATGTGGCTAATGAAGTCTGTTGTTCATTGTTTTATCCTGATCATCGCTTTGACCTCTTGACCTTCGCCTTTTTGGCAAGACAAGTAAAGGTCATGTTCATACGGAAGAAGAGCAACTTCGCAGATCGTAGTGCTTATTGGGTTGACTGAAGGATCTATGGTGAAAAGTTTTACTCGAGAGAAGAGGTTTCGTAGTAGGAGCGTCGCAGGTACTTTAGCGCTGGGAGAGAGGATTGCTGAGATTCTCCTGCCTGCGCCGAAGCTGGTCGTATTGCGTGGCGAGGTTGGAGCTGGAAAAACAACACTGGTGAAGGGCATTGCAGCTTCTCTGGGAGCGGCAGTGGAGGAGGATGTTACCAGCCCCACCTTTACGCTGGTGCATGAGTATGTCGGACCGAAGGTGAGGGTGTATCACCTCGATCTCTATCGGCTGGAGACAGAGCGCGAGCTGGCGACACTCGGTCTGGAGGAGATGATCGCGGAACCGGATGCTCTCGTACTGGTGGAGTGGGGCGAGCGGTTTGAGAGCATTGTCTCGCGCATGGATGCAGAGATTGCCATGGAGCATGGAGATGGTGATGAGCGCGGAATGATGGTGCGTTGGAGCTGAATTACGCGGCAGGGAGGCCGGATGTTCCTGCCGCATAGTTTCACGGCATCAGGAGATGACGGCACCTCCGTCAATGATGACGATCTGCCCAGTGGTGAATTCAGACTGCATTAGGTAGAGGAAGGTTTCGGCGATATCTCCCGGTTCACCAATGCGACCGACGGGAAGTTTGCTGGCCGTCTCATCGTACATAACTTCGCGATCTTTCTCAGTCATTCCGCTCCACAGAGGCGTCTTCACTACTCCCGCGCACACGGCGTTGACGCGAATGGGCGCGAGATCCAGTGCGAGACCGCGGGTGAGAGATTCGACCGCACCGGCGATGGCGGAGGTGAGCGCCCAGCCCTTCCAGGGACGAATCGCGACGATGCCATTGGTCAACGTGATGGAGCCGCCAGGACGGATGTGAGACGCAGCGGCTTTCGTGGCGACATAGACTCCCCAGAAGCGGACCTCGAAGGCCTGCCGCGCCTCCTGGGTGGTGGGATTGAAGGCGGGTGCAGCGTCTCCGGCTGTGATGACAAGGTGGTCTAGACCATTGAGCCCGGTGAAGAAGCTATGGAGTGCAGCTTCGTCAGTAATGTCGACCGTACGACCGGTTATGCCCGCAGGAAGCTCCGCCAATGCCTTGTCGATATTGGTCTGACTACGCGAGGCAACAATGACCTCAGCTCCTACATCTGCAGCAGCGTGAGCGGTTGCTAATCCGAACCCCGAGGTTCCGCCGAGGATCACAACCTTTTTTCCTTTGAGTTTGCTGTGTGTTGTATGCATCGTCTTCTTTCTCCTGTTGGGGCTGTTCGTCTGCCCTGTGCAGGCTTAAAGATGGGGAGATCATGTTTGCGGTTCATGCATAATTTGCATAATGAACTTGCGTTGGAAGCAACTCCGTCAGACCGACCTAAATTTGCTGGTGGCTTTTGCAGTTTTTGCAGAAGAGTTAAGCGTGAGCTCGGCCGCCAAGCGACTATTACTAAGTCAGTCAGCGGCGAGCCGGACACTGGATAGATTGCGGACGCAATTTAACGATGATCTGATGGTGCGCAGCTCGGGCGGCTATCAACTGACTCCTGCGGGAACGAGGCTTGCCCGTGAGCTGGAGCGGCTTTTGCCTGAGCTCGAAGCGCTCATGGGAAAACCAGTATTCGATGCGGTAAAAGAGGAGGCGAGCTTTCGCATAACCGGACCGGACAATGTGTGTGCGATGCTGTGCCCTCTGTTGTGCCGTGAGGTGTTGCCAAAGGCTCCGCGCGTAAAGCTGATCTTTATTCCGTGGAGCGAAACCGCGATTGCAGATGTGGACCGTGGGCGTGTGGACCTTGTCCTTTCAAATGATGAGGTACTGGTGCCAACGCATCTGCGATCGCAGAGGCTCTACCGTGAACGCTTCTGGTGCATCGTGGCACGAGGCAGCCGCTGGCCGGAGCGTCTGACTCTGAAACGCTATCTGGAGGCCGAACATATCGCTGTTTCCTTGTTAGATGGTGTCCAGTCCATTCCTGAAAAAAGGCTGGCAATACTGGGGAAGTCACGCAGATGGTCCATCCGAATGGCGTACTTCGGAGCGGCGCTGGAGTGCGTAGCCGGAACAGAGCTGATTCTGACTGCGACCTCTTCCGCAGCCCGGGTGGCCCGGGCACGCAGAGATCTGCGTGTGATCGAGGTGCCACCCGAGCTGACGGGGTTTGGGTTTCAGGCGATCTGGCATCCGCGAGCCGAGACAGATCCGGCTCACATGTGGCTACGGAGACAAATCGTCGCGTTGGCAAAGACACTCGATAGAGAACCAGGCAGAGAATCCGGAGAATCGGAAAGATGATGCAATAAGGCGTTGTGTTCTATGCAGGCGGTTGGGGGATTGAAATACTGCTTTTTTTCATCAGAAGCGGTGAACGGCAGGACTGTCGAAGTCTTCTGGTACCGAGCGGCGAAGCGGGGGTTTGAGATCTCCAGCATTTGGTGGTCATGGAGAGGGCAGTGCGCCGACGACGGAGCTTCTGGAGCGAGGGAAAAGAGATCAGTCGAACGGTCCAGCATGTCTGCATCGTTGTTCTCCCATGTTTGGATTCTGAATCAGGCGAAGAGGCGTTGTTGTTTTGGCGGGCTGACGGAGAGGGGTAGCTTTCGCACAGCCTGCGATGCAGGGTGAAGCGGTCTTGAATCAGCAGGCACTTCAAAGTTGACCTCGATTTGCGGGTCGAGATCCTCGTAGGCGTCTCGCCGGCGACGATCGAGGCCGTAGCGTTCGCGCGCCAGCTCGACAAGTAGGCTGAGGTGCTGCGCATAGGGCTTTGCGGCAAAATCAGCGTGGTCAAAGCGGCGATGATAGTCGGCGACGAGATGAGGGAAATGTTCTTGAAGAAAACTCAGATAGGTAGGACGGGAGCACGGCTTAAGAAACAGCGGATTGGCAGCGAAAAAGCTAGCGTTGGCCTCGGCGGCGTGACGGGCCATGCGATCGATGGCTTCTTCGGTGTCAGTGATTCCCGGCAACAGCGGTGAGCAAAGAATGCCGGTGGTGATGCCGGCTTGGCGGAGTCGGCGCACAGTGTTGAGGCGAAGGTCAGGGCGAGGTGCCCGCGGCTCGAGTACCCTAGCGAGGGCGACGTCGGGCGTGGTGATGGTGATGTGGACAGTGAGTCGATTCCGGCGGTTGATCTCCTGCAAGAGGTCCGTGTCTCGGAGGATGAGTCGGGACTTGGTGACGATGCCGATGGTGTAGCCGGAGTGGCGGCTGAAGACCTCAAGTAGGCTGCGGGTGATCCGAGCACGGCGCTCGATAGGCTGCCAGGGATCGGTGGCGGTACCGATGGCAATCGAGTCGTGGGGATGATGTCGGCGCAACTCTTGCTCAAGCAACCAGGCGGCGTTCTGTTTGAGAAAGATGAGGCGCTCAAAGGTCAGCGGATCGCGGAAGTCGGGCTGATCTGCGGGTTTAGGCTGTCCCGCCGCCGGCGCCATGAACTCATGCGTATAGCGGGCATAGCAGTAACGGCAGGCGAACTCGCACCCTCGGTAGGGGTTGATGCCCCAGGCCATCCAATTCATGCGTTTGGAGCTGAAACGGTTGAGAATGCTACGAACTTTGAGGGCGCGGAACTCGATGAGATAACCGTCATCCGCATAGGTGGATTCTACGGCCATGCGAGCAATGCCGACGGGTTGCGCGCACGGCTGGTTGAGAATAGGGAAGAGCGATTCGGCGTTACTGTTTATTTTCGCCATTTGTTCGCCTCAATGAAACGAGAATAGGTGGAACGAGTGATATCGTCAAGCGGGAGTTTTGAACAGATTATGGGTGAAGGAATTACTGCAAAAAAGCCAATAAATCATTATTTACGCGAGCTGATTGGGATGAGGCCCAGTCATGATGAATCCTGGAGATTCCGGAATGGAATTAGCTCCATGGCCTTGAGGGATGATCGCTTTTGAAAGAAGAGCGTTGCGTGAGGTAAATAGCTGCCGCTCAGCCAAAAAATGATTGTCAACCGTTTGTTTTTTTGGCATACTAACAAGAGCGTCTCAACTTGCCGTTGAGACCAGTCGATAACCACGCCCCGGAGAAACAGGTCCGAGAGGGGTGGGAGATGAGGAAAGATGGCTAGAAAAATCTCTAAGAATCTGGCGAAGGCGCGTGCGCTCGTTGAGCCCCGTCCTTATGTTCTGGCGGATGCGGTTCCGCTGCTCCAGAAAGCAAAGTATGCAAAGTTCGATGAGACGGTCGATTTGACGATGCGTCTTGGCGTCGATCCCCGTCATGCGGACCAGATGGTTCGCGGTACTGTCGTTCTTCCGCACGGCTTGGGTAAGACCAAGGTGGTAGCGGTAATCGCCTCCGGTGACAAGGTTCGGGATGCCGAAGCGGCTGGCGCGGAGTTCTTTGGTGGCGAAGAGTTGGTCGAGAAGATTCAGAAGGAAAATTGGACGGACTTCGACGCGCTGATTGCAACGCCTGACATGATGAAGTCGGTCGGCCGTTTGGGTAAGGTGCTCGGCCCCAAGGGTCTTATGCCGAATCCGAAGACTGGAACCGTGACCACCGATGTGGTCTCCGCGGTCAAAGAGATCAAGGCCGGTAAAGTTGAGTTCCGTACCGACAAGACCGCACTGGTTCATGTTCCCGTGGGCAAGCTCTCGTTTGATGCTCAGAAGCTGATCGACAATGCGACGACGGTGATCACGAGTGTGGTGAAGGCGAAGCCTTCGGCGGCTAAGGGTAAGTACATTAAGGGCGTCACGCTGAGCTCGACGATGGGGCCCGGGATTCAGCTGGACTATGCGGCTGCTGAGGCTGCCGGTAAGGCTTAGTCGCCGGTTCGGTTTAGGTTTGGTCGCGGAAGCGCGACGTATAATTTTCAGCCGGTCGTGAAGGCCGGCAGTGAAGGCTAGGATTTGTATGGCACTGTCCAAATCACAGAAGTCGGATAAGGTAAAGAAGCTCGCGACAGAGCTGGAGACCTCGACCTCGGCCATTATCGGTACGTTTACCGGGCTGACGGCATCGAAGGACTTCGATCTGCGCAAGACGGTTCGCGCGGCAGGCGGAAGCTACCACGTGGTGAAGAACAAGCTGGCTGCGAAATCGGCGGAAGGCACCAAGATCGAGGCTGCCCTGAAGGGTCTGAAGGGTGTCACTTCGGTGGCTTACACCTCGGGAGATCCGGTCGCTCTGGCGAAGGCTCTTTCGACTTGGGTGAAGGATAACTCGGAGTTTACCTTCAAGCTGGGAATCGTAGATGGTAAGTTGCTGACGATTCAGGAGATCGGTGAGTTGGCGACGATGCCGGGCAAGGAAGAGATCTTTGCCAAGCTGCTATTCCTCATCAATGCTCCCGCGCAGCGTCTGGCGACGGTCATCAATGCGACCGGGCGCGATCTGGCCGTGGTGATCAATCAGGGCGTCGAGAAAGAGAAATTTACTGGAGCCGCTCCTGCGGCCAAGGTCGATGCTCCTGTTGCAGAGGCTCACGCCGAGGAGTCGGCAGCGGGCGAGCAGCCCTCGGGCGCGGCGCAGCCGGAGAACGCGACGGCTTCGCAGGCTGGCGAGGCGGCCGATTCGGCGCCTGCAGAGGGCTAACAAGTTTCGTTCAGTCTTTCGGGTGCGCCATGTCTGGGTGCAACGGAAACCTGAAGGGCGGAACAACCGGGGCGGAGCAGGCTTCGGAGAAATAAATCGGTAGTACAAGTTCAGAAGTATTGGAGAAGAGAAAATGGCGGATATTCAGCAGTTGGAAGATTCGATTGTTAGCCTGAGCCTGCTTGAGGCTTCGGCTCTGGTGAAGAAGCTCGAGGAGCGTCTCGGTGTCTCGGCTGCGGCTGCAGCCGTTGCCGCGGCTCCTGCGGCTGGCGGTGGCGCTGCGGCGGCTGCTCCGGCTGAGGAGAAGACCGAGTTTACGGTCATCCTCAAGGACGCGGGCGCGAATAAGATCAATACCATCAAGGCTGTACGTGAAGTCACCGCCCTTGGCCTGAAGGAAGCTAAGGACCTGGTGGACGGCGCTCCCAAGCCCTTGAAGGAGAATGTCTCGAAGGAAGATGCAGCGGCGATCGCCAAGAAGTTCGAGGGCGTTGCCACTGTCGAGATCAAGTAAGTCTCACCCAGTTGCATGGCGGGGCGGAACGAGCTATTCTTTAATAGAAGATTCGTTCCGCCCTGCTGTATTCAATCGGCGGATATCGCAGGCAGATACGGTAGTACTCCGGTCCATCCTCTCAGGAAGAGGTTAGGGGGCCGGCCATCATGCGTCTCAAGCGGCGGATGCGCATGGTGAAACAGCTTTAAGCAGACAGCAGCAGATTTTGGGGCAGGCGAGCCTCAAATGGCGGCGGACATTTCTATCAAAAAGATCGAAACAGGTGCACAAGTCGACCTTTGCGCTCGTGGGACAAGCTGTCCTTGCGGGCGCTTTGCCGTGTCTTCGGCAGGCCGTACATCCCGGAACCCGGGCACAGTGGGTGTCACGCGTTTCTTATAGCAGATTCTGTCGACGTTGAACGAGTCCGGCGTTGTGAAAAGTATTTGAAGGTTTTTCGAAGTGGGAATGCCGTTCAGTGAAAAGCGGCAGAAAAATAATGCGCACGGGTTGGCCGAAGTCGAGGGCGGCAGGACCCGAAGTAGGTGAGAGTCGCAGCAGAACTAACCAGGAGAGCCAGGACCGAGGCTCTCCCCTTTCGAAGTCAGTTCGAAGGGTCCTCGAAGGTACTGATTCAGGGAGAGAGCATGTCCAGCGAAATGCGCGCGATCCGCAGTCGTCTTGATTTTTCCAAGATTCCAACCGCAATTGAAATTCCCAACCTTATCGAAGTACAGCGCCGGAGTTATGAGCGTTTTCTGCAGATGGATAAGCTTCCGCAGGAGCGCGAAGATAATGGTCTGCAGTCGGTCTTTACTTCAGTCTTCCCAATCACCGACTTCCGCAATGTCTCGGAGTTGGAGTTTGTCGATTATTCAATCGGCAACTGGGAGTGTAAGTGCGGCTACCTCAAGGGGTTGAACCACCTGCGCACGGCCTGCGTCAACTGCGGCCACATGGTGATCACCGATCCCTTCCACCCGGGGGACGTTCTTTGTAACTTCTGCGGAACCTACAACAAGAACACCCCGGACTTCTGCACCAAGTGCGGTGACCCGGTTGGTCTGCAGTTGAAGTACGACCAGGCGGAGTGCGAAGAGCGCGGCATGACCTACTCTGCACCGCTCAAGGTCACCATCCGTCTGAAGATCTATGACAAGGATCCGGAGACCGGCGTAAAGACGCTGCGCGACATGAAGGAGCAGGAGGTCTTCTTTGGCGATATTCCGCTAATGAGCGCCAACGGTACCTTCATTGTTAACGGTACAGAGCGCGTCATCGTCTCACAGTTGCACCGCTCGCCTGGCGTCTTCTTTGAGACGGCGAACAACCGTACCTACTTCCTCGGCAAGATCATTCCATACCGCGGAAGCTGGGTGGAGTTCGAGTACGACCAGAAGAACACCCTCTACGTTCGTATCGACCGTAAGCGCAAGTTCCTGGGAACCATCTTCCTGCGCGCTCTCGGTCTGCGCACGGACGAAGAGATTTTGAAGACCTTCTACACGGTCGACACCATCCACGTGAAGGACGGAAAGCTGGGTTGGAAGGTCGCTGCAGAGGGCACTCCGTCCAACCTGCAGGGCACACGTCCCGCATCGGCGATTACGGTCAAGGGCGAGGAGATCGCCCCAGCCACCCGCAAGATCTCGGCGCATTCCTTAAAGGCAATTCGCGGCGCCAAAATTGAAGAGGTTGAGGTCGAGACCTCGGAGCTGGATGGTGCGATGACCGCCGCCGATGTGGTCGATCTGACCACCGGTGAGCTGCTCTACGAAGCCAACCAGGAGCTGACCGCCGACAAGCTGCACAAGATTTTGCAGTCGGGCGTGACCAGCTTTGAGATCTTCTTTCCGGAGCGGGATGATGTGGGCAACATCATCACCAACACGCTGCGCCGCGACTCGGTGCGCAAGCCGGAAGAGGCTCTGATCGAGATCTACCGTAAGCTGCGTCCGGGTGATCCTCCAACCCTGGATACCGCAACGGCGCTCTTCGAGGGCATGTTCTTCGACCCGCGCAAGTACGACTTTTCGCGCGTGGGCCGTCTGAAGTTCAACATTAAGCTGTACGAGAATGCCGAGGCTACCGGTCTCGACCACCGTACGCTTACGCCGGATGACTTCTATGGAACCATCAAGTATCTCCTGAAGCTACGCAAGAACATCGGCGTAGTCGACGATATTGATCACCTTGGCAACCGTCGCGTCCGCGCCGTGGGCGAGCTGATGGAGAATCAGTTCCGCATCGGCCTGGTCCGTATGGAGCGCGCGATCAAGGAGAAGATGAGCGTGTATCAGGAGATGTCGACGGCGATGCCGCACGACCTGATCAACGCAAAGCCCGTCATGGCTGCGATCCGCGAGTTCTTCGGAAGCTCGCAGCTCTCGCAGTTCATGGACCAGACCAATCCTCTGTCGGAGATCACGCACAAGCGTCGTCTGTCGGCCCTTGGGCCTGGTGGACTTTCGCGTGAGCGCGCCGGCTTCGAGGTGCGCGACGTGCATCCGACGCACTACGGCCGTATCTGCCCGATTGAAACGCCGGAAGGCCCGAACATCGGTCTGATCTCCTCGCTGAGCTGCTTTGCGCGCATCAACGAGTACGGCTTCATCGAGTCGCCGTATCGCCGCGTGAAGGACGGCCGAGTGCTGGACTATGTCGCGGTCTCCAACGCTGGTGAGAGCGGTCTGCGCCAGGGCGATTATCTCGAGATCAATGAGGCCAACAAGCTCAATGATCAGCTGAAGAAGGACAAGAAGCGCACAATGGACCTGGTTCCTTACAGCTTCTACCTCTCGGCTTGGGAAGAGGACCGTCACACCATCGCACAGGCAAACATCGAGCTGGATGACCATCTGAACATCGTTCAGGACATCGTCGATGCTCGTCGCCAGGGCAACTTCGTCCTCGTCAACAAGGCTGAAGTCGACTACGTTGACGTCTCGCCGAAGCAGCTTGTCTCAGTCGCGGCCTCGCTGGTACCGTTCCTCGAGCATGACGACGCGAACCGCGCCCTGATGGGTGCGAACATGCAGCGCCAGTCTGTTCCTCTGTTGGTCTCCGAGGCCCCGTTTGTCGGAACCGGCATGGAAGGCGTCACGGCTCGCGACTCGGGTGCTGTAATTCTGGCCAAGCGTAACGGTATCGTCGATTCGGTTGACTCCGAGCGCATTATCGTCCGCGTTGAGGGCGAACATCATCCGACGCAGCTCTCACGTGAGGTCGGTTCGGACATCTATCAGCTGACAAAGTTCAAGCGTTCGAACCAGAACACCTGCATTAATCAGAAGCCGGTGGTCCGCAAGGGCGACCGTGTGCTGAAGGGGCAGGTGATCGCAGACGGTCCGTGCACGGAGCAGGGCGAGCTTGGCCTTGGCCGTAACGTTCTGGTCGCCTTCATGCCGTGGCGTGGATATAACTTTGAGGACGCGATCCTGATCTCGGAGAAGCTGGTCCGTGAGGACTACTACACCTCGATTCACATCGAGGAGTTTGAGATCGAGGCCCGCGACACGAAGCTGGGACCGGAAGAGATCACACGCGATATCCCGAACGTCTCCGAGCATGCGTTGCGCGATCTCGACGAGAGCGGCATCATCCGCATTGGCGCTAAGATCAGCCACAACGACATCCTCGTCGGCAAGGTCACCCCAAAGGGCGAGACACAGCTCACTCCGGAAGAGAAGCTGCTACGCGCCATCTTCGGGGAGAAGGCCGGTGACGTTCGTGACGCTTCGCTGACCTGCCCTCCTGGAATTGAGGGAACGGTGGTCGACATCCGTATCTTCTCCCGCAAGGGACAAGAGAAGGATGAACGCGCTAAGCAGATTGAGCAGGAGCAGATTGAGAAGCTCGAGCGCAACCTCGCTGATGAGATCCGTATTCTCACCGACGAGCGTCTGAAGCGCCTCGATGCCATTCTTGGTGGCAAGGAAGTTCTTGCCGACTTGCACGACGAGCGCACCAATAAGAAGCTGCTCTCGAAGGGCGAGATTCTGAACCGCGACACCATCGAACTGATCTCAACGCGTAACTTGAAGCGTATTCGTTACGCTGACAAGGATCCGCGCGTGAACGAGCAGATCGACGAGATCGAGGAGATGACTTCGCGTCCGATCGATGTTCTGCGCAAGATCACCAATGAGAAGATTACCAAGATGGGCAAGGGTGACGAGCTCGCGCCTGGCGTAATCAAGATGGTGAAGGTCTACGTCGCCATGAAGCGCAAGCTTTCTGTCGGTGACAAGATGGCCGGACGTCACGGTAACAAGGGCGTCATCGCACGCATCCTGCCCGAGGAGGATATGCCGTACCTCCCGGATGGAACTCCGGTCGAGATCGTCCTGAACCCGCTGGGCGTACCTTCGCGTATGAACGTCGGACAGATCCTCGAGACGCATCTGGGCTGGGCTGCTCATGAGCTCGGTCGGCAGGTGGCTGAGGCTGCCCGCAAGATGCAGTCGGCCAATGAAGTGCGTGAGCTGTTCAAGGCACGCTTTGCCGGTACCGCGGCTCTCAACCAACTTCTAAGACTCGACGATGAGCAGACCTTGCGTGTCGCTGCGGGGATGAAGAGGGGTATTTGGTTTGGAACGGCTGTCTTCGACGGCGCTCGCGAGAACGAGATCAAGGCGTTACTTACGGCTGCTGGTCTTCCAACCTCGGGTAAGAGCTTGTTGTATGACGGCATGACGGGCGATCAGTTCGAACAGCCCGCCACGGTCGGCTACATCTACATGCTGAAGCTCTCGCACTTGGTCGATGACAAGATTCACGCCCGTTCGATCGGACCGTACTCCCTGATCACGCAGCAGCCGCTGGGTGGTAAGGCGCAGTTCGGAGGACAGCGCTTCGGAGAGATGGAGGTCTGGGCGCTCGAAGCCTATGGCGCCGCCTACATCTTGCAGGAGCTGCTCACTGCCAAGTCCGACGACGTTTATGGCCGTACCAAGATCTATGAGGCCATCGTCAAGGGTGAGGCTGCGATTGAACCCGGCGTGCCGGAGTCATTCAACGTGCTGATCCGTGAGTTGCAGTCGCTGTGTCTTGACGTTGAACTGGTCAAGCAGGGCGATCAGAAGAAACAGCCTGTGCCGACGATGGCGGCCGCAGACTAACGCTGGAAAACCGGGAAGATCGCCTCAGTGCGGTCTTCCTGGCAGCCACTTTGTGAAGTGGCACGACAATTGAAATTTGGGCAACAGATTCAGAACTACGGCAACGCGATGCGCCGAGAGTTATCGCAAAGGATTTCGTAACCGCAGCCACACGCTGCAATGGAGACGCTAAATATGTTCCGCTCCAGTCCATTTGAACTGACCGGTCCGATCGCCGATTTCGACGCGATTAAGATTCAGCTCGCCAGCCCGGAAAAGATCCGCAGCTGGTCGCACGGCGAGGTCACCAAGCCGGAGACCATCAACTACCGCACCTTCAAGCCCGAGCGCGACGGACTATTCTGCGCTCGTATCTTCGGTCCCATCACGGACTGGGAGTGCCTGTGCGGCAAATACAAACGCATGAAGCATCGCGGAGTCATCTGCGATAAGTGCGGCGTCGAAGTGACGCTGTCGAAAGTTCGTCGTGAGCGCCTGGGCCATATCGAGCTGGCTTCGCCCTGCTCGCACGTATGGTTCTTCAAGGGCCTGCCTTCGCGTATCGGCCACCTGCTGGACATCTCGCTACGCGAGCTGGAGGCCGTTCTCTACTTCGAGAGCTACGTTGTCGTCGATCCGGGCGATGCTCCCGTCAAGGAGCGCGAGGTTATCAAGGACGAGACGAAGTTCCGCGAGCTCGACCAGCAGTACCGTCCCACCGGCTTCAAGGCCATGATGGGAGCAGAGGCGATCAAGGAGCTTCTGAAGCGCGTCGAGGTGACCGAGCTGGCCATCGAGCTGCGCGAGCGCATGAAGCAGGAGTCCTCGCTTCAGAAGAAACTCAAGTACTCCAAGCGCCTGAAGATTGTCGAGGCATTCCGCAAGTCCGACAACAAGCCGGAGTGGATGATTCTCGACGTGATCCCCGTGATCCCGCCGGAGCTCCGTCCACTGGTTCCGCTGGATGGCGGCCGCTTTGCGACCTCGGATCTGAACGATCTGTATCGCCGAGTCATCAACCGGAACAACCGCCTCAAGAAGCTCATGGATCTCCATGCGCCTGAGGTCATCGTGCGCAACGAAAAGCGCATGCTACAGGAGGCCGTCGACGCTCTGTTCGACAACGGCCGCCGTGGCCGCGTGCTGCGCGGTGCCAACAATCGCCCGCTCAAGTCGCTCTCCGACACCCTTAAGGGCAAGCAGGGCCGCTTCCGTCAGAACCTGCTCGGTAAGCGCGTAGACTACTCGGGCCGTTCCGTCATCGTCGTCGGTCCGGAGCTGAAGCTGCACCAGTGCGGTCTTCCCAAGAAGATGGCGCTCGAGCTCTTCAAGCCCTTTATCTATCACCGTCTGGGGCAGACGGGCCACTGCACCACCATCAAGCAGGCTAAGGAGATGGTGGAGCTGCAGGAACCCATCGTTTGGGACATCCTCGAAGAGGTCATCAAGGATCACCCGGTCCTTCTGAACCGCGCTCCGACACTGCACCGCCTCGGCATTCAGGCCTTTGAGCCTGTGCTCGTGGAAGGCAAGGCCATCAAGATTCATCCGCTGGTCTGCACCGCCTTCAACGCAGACTTCGACGGTGACCAGATGGCTGTGCACATTCCTCTGTCGCCTGAAGCGCAGATTGAGGCCAGTGTTCTGATGCTTGCTTCGCACAACATCCTGTCGCCTGCCAGCGGACACCCGATCACGGTTCCGACACAGGACATGGTGCTCGGTCTTTACTATCTGACCAAGTCGAAGGTGAATGCCAAGGGCGAGGGACGCGTCTTCGCCAATGTTGAAGAGGTTCTGATGGCGCTTGAGGCCGGCCAGGTGGAGACGCTGACGCCGATCCGCCTGCGCTACACCGGACCTGTGCTCGACATGACCACGGCCTACGATGATCAGGACATCCTGCACACAGAGGTCGTCGAATTCAACAAGCAGTACGTCAACACCACGGTTGGCCGCGCCATCCTGAACGACGCGCTTCCCGAGGGCATTCCGTACATCAACGGTCTGCTCAAGAAGAAGGGAATTGGCCAGCTGGTGAACTACTGCTATCTGAACCTTGGCCTTGAGTCGACGGTGAAGACGCTGGACCGGATCAAAGACCTTGGCTTCCGTTATGCGACGCGCTCGGGTCTCTCGGTCGGTCTCGATGACATGGTCATTCCGGACTCGAAGTACACCGTTGTCTCCGAGGCGGAAAAGCAGGTCATCAACGTCCAGCAGCAGTATCTTGACGGTGCGATCACCAACGGTGAGCGTAACAACAAGGTCATCCAGATGTGGTCCGGCGTTACCGAAAAGGTCGCCGACGATATGTTCGCGAACATGAAGAAGGCCGACAAGGAAGGAGCCATGAACCCGATCTACATCATGGCCGACTCCGGCGCCCGCGGTTCGAAGCAGCAGATTCGTCAGCTCTCCGGTATGCGTGGTTTGATGGCGAAGCCCTCGGGCGAAATCATCGAGACTCCGATTACGGCGAACTTCCGCGAAGGCCTCACCGTGTTGCAGTACTTCATCTCGACCCACGGCGCTCGTAAGGGTCTTGCTGACACTGCTCTGAAGACTGCGGACTCGGGTTACCTGACCCGCCGTCTGGTCGACGTAGCGCAGGATGTCATCATCTCGCAGAACGATTGCGGAACTGTGGAAGGCATCTACGTGACCCCGATCATCGAGGCCGGCGAGACCATCGAGCCCCTGCGCGACCGTATCATCGGCCGCGTGTCGCTCGAGAAGCTCAAGGACTTCGAGGGCAATGTCATCGTCGACGTGAACCAGGAGATCGACGAGGAACTGGCCAGCGCAATTCAGGCTGCCGGTATCGAGAAGGTGAAGATCCGCTCGGTGCTCACCTGCGAATCCAAGCGTGGAGCCTGCATCCTCTGCTACGGCCGTAACCTCGGCTCGGGCAAAATGGTTGAGATGGGTGAGGCCGTAGGCGTTATCGCGGCGCAGTCCATCGGCGAGCCAGGAACCCAGCTCACCATGCGTACCTTCCACATCGGCGGTACGGCATCGCGAGTCTCCGACACCTCGCACATTGAGGCGAAGAATGCGGGCACGGTTCGCTTCATCAACCTCGTCACGGTTCGCTCGAAGTCGGGTGATCTGGTGGCCATGAACCGTACCGGTTCAGTCGCTATCGTCGACGAGAAGGGCCGCGAGAAGGAGCGTTACGCCATCGTCTACGGCGCGAAGCTGAAGATTGAAGACGGCGCAACCGTTGCGCTCGGCGATCGTCTCGGCGAATGGGATCCGTACACCTTCTCCATCCTGACGGAGATCGCCGGCACGGTTCAGTTCAAGGACCTGCAGGAGGGCGTCACACTGCACGAAGAGATCGACGAGGTCACCGGCCTCTCGCGTCTGGTCGTTGCAGACTCGCCCGACGAAAAGCGTCAACCGACAGTCCTGATCAAGTCGCCGCAGGGCAACAAGCGGTATCTCATGCCAAGCCGTGCGCATCTCATGCTGGCCGATGGCGACGAGGTCTCTCCGGGCGACGTCCTGGCCAAGATCCCGCGCGAGACGACGCGTACCAAGGACATCACCGGCGGTCTGCCGAGGGTCGTCGAGCTGTTCGAGGCACGCAAGCCGCGTGACCCCGCAATCATCTCGAAGATCGATGGCGTGGTTCGCTTCGGCGATGTCTCCAAGGGACAGCGCAAGGTCTACGTCACGGCCGACAACGGGCAGGAAGAAGAGTACTCGGTTCCGCGTGGTGTGTATGTCAACGTGCAGGAAGGCGAACGCCTCCGTGCCGGTGACGCACTCATCGACGGTCCGCGCAATCCGCACGACATCCTTGAGGTGCTCGGTGAGCGTGCTCTGCAGCAGTACCTGGTGAACGAAATCCAGGAAGTCTACCGTCTGCAGGGTGTGGCGATATCGGATAAGCACATCGAGGTTATCGTCCGGCAGATGCTCCGCTGGGTGAAGGTCGAGGAAGTGGGCGATACCAACTTCCTGATCGATCAGCAGACGGATCGTTTCCGCTTCAATGAAGAGAACCAGCGTGTGTTGATGACGGGTGGACGTCCGGCAATCGGCCGTTCGCTTCTGCTCGGCATCACCAAGGCGTCGCTTTCGACCGACAGCTTCATCTCGGCCGCCAGCTTCCAGGAGACGACTCGCGTCCTCACCGAGGCTTCGATCAACGGCGCAGTGGATACGCTGCGTGGTCTCAAGGAGAACGTCATCGTCGGTCGCCTGATCCCGGCAGGTACCGGTATGGAGTACTACCGCAACGTTGAGCTCTCTCCGGAGCTTGAGGAGGCGGCAGCTCAGGTCCAGGCCGAGGTGCAAGAGGCACACGACGCCGAAGAGCGAGAGCTCGAGGCGATGCGTATGGAAGGCGAGCAGGAAGAGATGGCCGCCGAGTAAGGTTCGGCGTTCAGCAAATCGTGTTCACGCAATACAACGGCAGAGCTTCGGCTCTGCCGTTTTTACTTGTTTTATTCGAGTAGCACGGCAGTCTATAGGCTGATGATGAAGTTCCTTACCGCTCGCAGGAATCAACTGCTCTCTCTTGAAGAGACTCGCAAGCAAGAAAAATGGCGGACCTTTCGGTCCGCCATGCTGTTGCAGCAAAACTTATAAAACTTAGCGCGCGTCGTTCTTGAGATTGATCTGAAGATTCAGAGGAAAGTCGATGGCCTGGTTGCTGACTGTGCCTGGCTCGAAGCGGTACTGGCTGACGGCAGCGAGTACATTCCTGTCGACAATCGGTCCTGCAGACTTGAGGATCTTCAGGTCGGTGGGCTTGCCTGTCTTATCAACAACCATACCGACAGTAACGGTATTATCAGCCGCAACGTTGAGCCAGGGTTCAATATTCTCTGAGCTGACGGTAGTGGAGTAAACCAGCTTGGGTGCAACTACTCCGGTTGAGATGCGCAGTTTGGCTGGAATTGCACCGCGATCCGCAGCGACACCAGCTGTAGAGGGCCCAGAGGCGAGAGCAAGCTCGGTTTTGGCAGGCGAATTTGCCTGAGCGTGAAGCAGAACGGGGGACAGAATGAGTGTGGCCAGAAGTGCCTTACGCATATTTTTTCTCCTTGCGTGTATAAGTACCCATCACCATTATGGTTGATATTGAAAATGGTTGTCAATGTAATTATTTTTGCAGAAATAATTACTTTATTTTTCAATAACTTAAAGGCGAGAAAAGGCACGAAAGTGTGCCCTTTTTAGGAAAATCCATTTGAAAAGAATTCCACGCTCAACTCGTCTGATTTCAATAGCTTCCTCAGTTCAGTCGCTTTTAGCCTGTATCCTTTTCCACATGAAAAATGTTCTTGTGATTGATGTCGGAGGCACCCACGTCAAAGTCGCGTCTACCACCCAGCGCGTTCCACTGAAGATTCCTTCGGGTCCTTCAATGACAGCTGAGAAGATGGCCGAGCAGGTAGTCATTGGCACGCATGGATGGAAGTACGATTACATTTCCATCGGCTATCCTGGTCCTGTCGCGCATGATCGACCTCTCGCAGAACCACATAACCTCGCAGCAGGTTGGATCGATTTTCCGTATCGCAAGGCCTTTTCGAAACCAATTCGTTTCATCAATGATGCTGCGATGCAGGCGCTTGGTGGATATCGCGGAGGGAAGATGCTCTTTCTCGGTATCGGAACGGGCCTTGGTTCAGCCATGATTTACGAGGGCATCGTCGTCCCTCTCGAACTGGCACATCTTCCGTATCGCAAGGGAATGACCTACGAGGACTATGTCGGAAAGAATGGACTCGACCTACGCGGAAAGAAACGTTGGCAAAAGTCCGTGCTCGATGTAGTTGAGCGCTTACAAGCCGCGCTTATCTGCGACTATGTTGTGCTTGGCGGAGGCAATGCCAAGTTGATGAAGCATCTTCCTCCTCATGTCTTGGTAGGGGATAACAGTAATGCCATCGTGGGCGGCATTCGCTTATGGCAAAGCGCCCAGGAGCGGAAGATTTTGCGCGCTCCCCAAAAGGACCTTCTGGGCTCCGTCAAAACGGTTCAAGCAAAAAAGAAAAAACGGGTCCAGGTAAAAAAGAAATCTGTACGGTAGGAAAAGGGTTACGCAGGATGAGTGCCTCAAGAAGTGACTTCTGCTTTAATCAGCAGAGACGATCTCATCTGTCATAAGGAAAAACGCTATCGCCACGCAGACCATCTACGATCTTCCTGCCGGTGCGCAGACCGCTGCAACGGACGCCGCGTCTGCGCCTGCGACGCCGACTCCGCGGGAGGAGATCATCGCGGCTCTGCGTACGATCCCTTCGCTGGATGGGCTGACGGAGACGGAGTACGCCTGGCTCGCCAGCCATAGTACTGAGCGAATGGGATCGGATGGTGTGCTTATCTTTCGCGAAGACGAGCCATGTTTTCACATGCTCATCATCCTGCGTGGGGAGATCATGGCGCAGCGGCGCAAATCAGGGCCGGTCGCTCGGTTTGTAGGCCGTACCGCAAGGGTCACAGGGAAGCTGCCGTTTTCGCGCATGAAGGCGTGGGGAGCCGACGGCCGCAGTGTAGGTTCCATCTGGCTCCTTGATATTCACGAAAGTCTTTTCGAGGAAATGCTGCATGCGATTCCATCGATGACGAATCGTTGCGTTGCGCTGCTTCTTGATCGCGTTCGCGACTTTACGCGCATGGATGAGCAGGCGGAGAAGCTTTTGGCTCTGGGAAAGTTGGCTGCGAATCTCTCACACGAGCTCAACAATCCAGCCTCTGCGGCGCAGCGCTCGGCCTCCAGCCTATCAACCGAGTTGAGGGATACTGACGAGGCGAAGTACCGGCTGGGACGCCTGTTCCGTTCCGACGAAGAGCTGGACCGTTACAACTCCTGGGTGAAGGCCGCGCAGACCCATATCCAGGCCTCGGCTGGCTTTTCGCTGATTCCGAGAAGCCCGCTTGAAGCCAGCGACTATGAGGAAGAAGTTCTGCGATGGCTCGAGGAGCATGGTGTTGCGGAGCCGTGGAAGATCGCGCCGGAGCTTGCTGAGAATAAAATTCCTGTTCTCATGCTCGATACCCTGGCTTCGGCGATCAGTCCGGAGACGCTCTCTCAGGCCATTGCGACCTTCGCCAGTTCACTTCGTGTGGAGCGCATGGCCGACACGGTCGTTGACTCCAGTGAGCGCATCTTTGAGCTCATAAGCGCCATTCGCGGTTATTCCTTTATGGATCAGGCTCCCGTGCAGGATATCGATCTGCCAAGATCGATCGAAAACACGCTGGCCATGTTCCGTTCTCGAACCGCACACGTCGACATTCATCTTCAGTTCGAGCCGGATCTGCCGCTCATCAGCGCCTACGGAAGCGAACTCAATCAGGTGTGGTCTGCGCTAATCGAAAATGCGCTCGATGCCATGCACGATCATGGCAAGCTGACGATCTCCATTCGCGTCAGCGGGCAGGTCGCCATCATCGAGATACTTGACGACGGTCCGGGAATCGCCGAAGCTATTCAATCGCGTATCTTCGAGCCTTTCTTCACCACCAAACCGATTGGAACGGCGATGGGGCTCGGGCTCGATACGGTTCAGCGCATCGTAAGTAAGCACTCCGGTTCGGTCGCGCTTGACTCCAAGCCGCATTCCACCTGCTTTCAGGTTCGTATCCCCCTGAATCGTCTTAAGGCGTATTAACGGCCTATGGCTCCTGCGGTGCCGGGCAGATAAAAGTTTGTATCCTTTTCATTTTTCTAGGCTCCATATTCTCCCCGCTGGAGTATGCTGTTGCCCACCACGGGATTTGTCCGGGCATCGACCCCGTTAAAAATCAAGCATCGGAGGAGCTTTATGCTTAGCCTGCTTTGGACCGCGATTATCGGTCTCGTCGTTGGTGCACTCGCAAAATTCATCATGCCGGGCAAAGACCCGGGCGGAATTCTTGTCACAATGATTCTTGGAATCGCTGGTTCTTTTCTCGGAACCTTCCTCGGCCGGATGATCGGACACTATCAGGAAGGCCAGTCGGCCGGTTTCATCATGTCTCTGATTGGGGCCATCATTCTGCTGGCTATTTACCACTTCTTTAAGCGCCGTCAGGCCGTCTGATCCTTTTCCGACGAGTCGAAGTTCGAGTTCAGATATTCTGAAGAACCCCAATGCCGCTGTACTTCTGAGCGGTAGCCGTGAGGTCTTTGGCCGGAACAGGGAAGCCGAAGTAGTTTCCCTGCGCCTCATCACACTTACGGCGCATCAGAAAGCGAAGCTGTTCCTCGGTCTCTACACCTTCGGCGACCACACGGATCGCTAACCCATGCGACATCGCAATAATCGTCCTGACTACAGCAGCGGCATTGGGGTCGCTGCCGGCCTGACGAATAAAGCTTTGATCGATCTTCAGGCGGTCGACCTGATACTGCAGAAGATACGAGAAGCTACAGAACCCTGTGCCAAAGTCGTCAATGGAGATACGGGCACCGAGCTCACGAATACGTTGCAGCTTCTCCAGGTTGCCGGACGAATTCACCATGAGGATGTTTTCCGTAATCTCGATCTCAAGGTTGCGCGCCTGCAGTCCGCTCACAGCTAGTGAATGCTCGATGACTTGTACCAGGTTGCGCTGCTGAAACTGCCGCGGAGAGAGATTCACCGAGATCGTTAGATCAATACCCAGCTCGTCCTGCAGCGCCTTGCCCTCGCAACAGGCGGTCATAAACGCCCACTCGCCGATCGACACGATAAGGCCGGTCTCTTCAGCCAGAGGAATAAACTGTGCTGGCGATATGCTGCCGAGCTTCGGATTATTCCATCGCAGCAAGGCCTCGACGCCTGTAATCATTCCCGTCGTCAACGAAACCTGTGGCTGATAGTGCAGGCTCAATTCGCCGTTGGTAAGCGCATGACGCAGAGCGTGCTCCATTGAAAGCCGATCCGCTGTCTCTTTCAGCATGTCTTCGCTGAAAATCTGATACTGATTGCGACCATTTTCTTTGGCCACGTACATCGCTGAATCAGCTCGCTTGAGCAGATGTTTGGCGTCCGCGGCGAAATCAGGATAGATGCACACGCCCACGCTCATCGTCACATTCATGAGCTGTTCATCCACGTTGATCTCCGGAGACATGCGAGCGATCAGGTTTGCAGCGCAGTTCTCTACGTCGGCCACGCTGGTAATGTCCGGCATGACGACCACAAACTCGTCTCCGCCAACACGGGCAACAATGTCAGTGCTACGGACGGAACGTTTCAACCGTGCCGCCGTCTCAATCAGGACCTGATCGCCTGAGGTGTGACCTAGAGAGTCGTTAATCCTCTTGAACTGGTCGAGGTCTACGACAAACGCAGCCACTTTGGTGCCGTAACGCCGTGCCCGCTCAACGGCTTCCACTGTCTTGTCACGCAAAAGCGCGCGGCCCAGCAGCCCTGTCAACTGATCGTGCGTGGCCAGGTGCGTGACATACTGCAGCATCTGTCGGCGTTCTGTGATGTCAACCGCAATGCTGACATAGCCGCTTATCTCGCCCGTCTCCGTCGTCACAGCTCGCATCGCAAGATTGACGGGAGTCCGGCTTCCATCGCGCTTGACCAGAGTCCATTCTTTCTCTTCCATCTCTCCAGGTGCAGCTCCCAGGGAGAGAACCTCAAAGCCGCTAAGCTCAGAAGAGTCGTCGGCGGTACTTGCATCCCGTGCCGCAGAAGCCATCTCGCGTTCATCATGCAAAATCGTCAGCGAAGCCTTCCCGATTAACTCCGCCCGGCTATAGCCGGTCAACTTTTCCGCCGCGATATTCATCGCCGTAATCATGCCCTGCACATCGGTAGCAACAATACTGAAGGGTGCATTTTGAAATACGGATTCGTGAAATTCAACTAGATGCTCATAGCGAGTTTGCGTGGCTTTGGTCGCGCTGATATCCGTGCAGGTGACGGCCAGCCCGTCACCCAGCGGGACTGCCTGGTAATGGAGCCACGTGATCTGAGGCAGGTTGCTCGCCTGCATCGGATACTCCTGATTCATGGGAACGCCGGTTTCTATCACCTCTCGATAGCGGTCAAAACGTCCCGAGCTTTTCACTGCGGGAAAGACCTCAGTGAGATTACGGCCGACCAGTTCGTTACGCGGCTTCCCGATCAGTTGGCCCACTCTTTCGTTCAGATACTGGATACGGAAATCGACAATTTGTCCTGTCTCATCTCGCACCGCATCTATCAGGGTGAACGCATTCAAGTTGGCCTCTGCGGCTGCCACAAACTTTGCCTGAGCTTCCTTCAGCTCTGTCAGAACCCGTTTATGATTCTGTTCCCGCCACAGCAACCAGCCTGCAAAGACGATTCCGGCTCCAGCAAACGCGGCTGCGCCGATCTCAATGGACGCAGCTCCATGATGACCGCGCGAAAGCTCTCCGATCGCGGCGAAGACTGGCACGGTGGATAGGCTGGTCTTCCATGCCCACGGCCGTGGGGGAGGATCAAATACCCATGTCCTCAAGAAATTTCTCCGGAAGCTGGTCCATTCGGTTTACTCGGCCCTGACTTAGCGTAAACCTGTTTCATCGGGATTTATACAATGATGCAAAATAGCATCGCGCTTCGTGTTTTCCTAGATGGTTGGATTGAAAACCGCATGGAATTTTGACGAATGACCGCAAATCAATTTTTTTCTTATAGATTGCTCGAATAGTTTCTTGAACCGCAAGCTGGAAGTCATAATTTTTATTACTAAGGTCTATAGACCTGTGATTTCTTTTGATCCGCGAAATTTGTAACTTTCGAATTACTACCGAAACACCACGCCCAAAAATTGGTTAAAGACGAAATGATCCGCAGCTGCCGTTTCTTGTTTGCCTTGACCCTCCTGGTCTCTGTTTTTCCCGCTTGCGCGCAGCAGAGCTCCACTCCCTCTACACTTTCCGTTGATGCTCGTCTCGTCAATCTTCCCGTGATCGTGCGCGATAAAAAAGGCGCATTGGTTAAAGATCTGACAAAAGTTGATTTCACCCTTCAGGTCGATAAACACCCTCAGACCATTCGCTACTTCGACATCGATACCAATCTTCCTCTCACTCTCGGCCTTCTGGTCGACACCAGCCGCAGCCAACGAAGTGTTCTCGACGACGAGCGGACCGCCAGTAGCGCCTTTATCGATCAAATGCTCACCACGCCGAAGGACGAGGCCTTTGTGATCCAGTTCGCTCGGCAGGTAGAGCTGCTCGGCGACCTGACTAATTCACGTCCAAAGCTGCAGGCCGCGCTCAAACAGATTGGCACGTCCGCTCCTGCCTCTGAAACTTCCACGGACGATGATGACAACACCAACAACAGTCGCCATGGATCGAAACGAACCTATGCCGGTGGGACCACGCTCTACGACGCAGCCTTCCTCGCCTCTGACGAGCTGATGAGTAAGCAGAAGGGCCGCAAGGCTCTCATCATCCTCTCCGATGGAGTCGACCGAAATAGTAAGGAAACCCTCAACCGGGCGCTTGAGAGCGCACAAAGAGCCGACACCATCATCTACGCGATCTACTTCAAGGGCGAAGAGACGCAGATGCAGGACATGGGGCGCCATCGTGGCGGCGGATTTCCGGGCGGAGGCGGAGGATACCCCGGCGGCCGATATCCCGGTGGTGGTTATCCGGGCGGCGGTGGCGGCTATCCCGGCAGCCGCGGCGGAGGCACCAGCAGCGCGGAGCACGTGGATGGAAAGAAAATTCTCCGGCAGATGACAGACGAGACCGGCGGCAGGCTCTTTGAGGTCTCTAAAAAACAGACCGTCGCTCAGATCTTCGATCAGATCGCAGAAGAGTTGCGAGCGCAGTATCGTCTGGCCTTCACGCCCGATCAGGCTGCCGCTGCTGCGGGATACCATCAGATCGATCTCTCCACCACCCGCAAGAACGTCTATCTTCAGACACGCGACGGATACTACGCCGGAAAAGAATGAAACAGGCACAATCGGCGTTTGCTAGCTAATCGTCGCCTCAGGCATCATGAACGTGTCGACTCTTATCGTGTCGTCAAAAGGAGTTTGATTTTGATGTTCACGCGGTTCCGCAGCCTCGCCTTAATCGCGGCGTTCAGTGTGTTGATCGCGCCTACGCCCCGTGCATTCGCGCAGATGACCATGCCTTTCGTGCGGAAAACGCTCTATTCTGAGACGGCGAATCCGAGGGCTGACATCGCTGCTGCTCTCAAAAAGGCCAGGGCAGAGAAGAAGCGCGTCATTCTCGACTTCGGTGGAAACTGGTGTGGTGACTGCTTGATCCTGGATATGAACATGCATCAGGAACCCAACGGCAAGGTGTTGGAGAAGCATTTTATTGTTGTTCATGTCGATATTGGTCATATGGACCACAATATGGACATTGCTACACGATATAAGGTGCCCGTTACGAAAGGTGTTCCCGCGCTTGCCGTGCTCGATTCTAATGGCAAGCTGCTCTATTCGGAGAAGGAGAAGGAATTCGAGTACGCGACGCTCAGCGAAGTGACAAAATTTCTCAATCGCTGGAAGGAATAATCTTTTACCGATTTGTTTGGCTGTTGTAATTAGGACTTGGGGACTGGACTAGGTGAGACAACTGTTGCGCTTCCCCATCATCTTGCATCGTGCCGCGTTACGTGCGCTGGAGCATGACCTGCTGAATCTGGCCCAGTCGTCGGCCTATTCCGCCATGGTTGCTCTGTTTCCCGCGCTCCTGATCTCTGCGGCCATCATCACACTGCTTCCGGACGCTGCTCCTGTTCGCGCCCAGCTTGGTGGTCTCTTTGAACGGGTGCTTCCTCCCGACATTCTTCCCATGCTCGGAGCCTACTTCGATGCCACGCCGCACAAAAGCAAATCCGCGCGTGTGCTGGTCCTCTCCTTCATCGTCTCCATCTCCGGGGCAGCAAGCGTAATCTCTACCTACATGGAAGGGTTTCGCCGCGCCAACGATCTTCCCTTCAATTGCTGGACATTCTGGGCTCGCCGCGCACGGTCCTACGCGCTCGTCCCTCTCTCCGTGGTCCCCTTCACACTTGCAAGTTCGTTGATTGTCTTCGGCCAGATCATCACACGGTGGGTCGCAGGGGTGATTGGCCCCCCCGGCAAGACGGAGATCTATGCTCTTGCGCTCATTCTGCGCTGGGGCATCGCGCTCATCGGCTGCATTGGGTTGATTGCACTCATCTATCACATGGGAACGCCGATCCGTCAGCCTTGGCGTAAAGTTCTGCCGGGAGCGATCGCCGCCACACTCATCTGGTTCCTTACGACACTTGCCTTTGGTTGGTACGTCACGCGCTTCGCCAACTACTCACAGGTCTATGGCTCGCTTGGTGCTGGCATCGCCCTGCTCTTCTGGTTGTTCCTCGTTTCGCTCAGCATCCTCTTCGGATCTGAGTTCAACTACGTTTATTGGCAGCACCATCCGCACCCGGTCTCGTCCTGAACCGTTTTACCCGCGTAAGCGTCGCGGTTAGAATGGCGACGGGAATCAATTTACTGGTCATACCGTCGAGAAACTATCCGCAACGGTTTCACAAAGGATCCTGCAGCATCTATGACAATCTCCTCGAACCCCATCTTTCCTGCCGGCAACGGACGTGGCCGCCGCGCCAAGATTGTCGGTACTCTCGGCCCTGCATCCAGCTCAATTGAGGTCTTCCGTCAGCTCGTTCGTGCTGGCCTTGACGTTGCCCGACTTAATTTTTCTCACGGATCGCACGAACAGAAGGCGGAATTGATCCGTATGGTGCGCCAGGTCTCCCGCGAAGAAGGGAAGCCCATCTGCATCCTTGCCGATCTCCAGGGACCCAAAATCCGCACCGGCAAGCTCAAAGATCATAAGCCCGTCCAACTCGTTGCCGGAAAACAGCTCATCATCACCCCGCAGGAGATCGCCGGTACCGCCTCCATGGTCGGAACCACCTTCACCACCCTGGCGGAAAACCTCGAGCCTGGCTCCCGTATCCTCCTCTCCGATGGACTCATCGAGCTGCGGGTCGAGCAGATTAAAGGTGGAGATGTAGTCTGCAAGATCGTCAACGGCGGCATGCTTGGCGAAAATAAAGGCATTAACCTCCCCGGAATTCCGGTCAAAGTCCCCTCACTCACCGAAAAGGATGAAGAGGATCTCGTCTTCGCCATCGGCGAAGGCGTCGACACCATCGCAGTCTCTTTCGTACGCACGGCGGACGATATTCGCCACGTCAAGACCCGTCTTGCCGAACTGAACTCCGATGCATGGATCGTTGCCAAGCTCGAAAAGCCTCAGGCCATCGAGCATCTCGACTCCATCCTCGAGGCCACCGATGCCATCATGGTTGCCCGCGGTGACCTCGGCGTCGAGGTCCCGCCCGAGAAGGTTCCCGCCATCCAGAAACACATCATCCGGCGTGCCTCCGAGTATCGCAAGCCCGTCATCACCGCAACCCAGATGCTCGAATCGATGATCGAGAACCCTCGTCCTACCCGCGCCGAGGCATCCGACGTCGCAAACGCCATCTACGATGGAACCGACGCCGTCATGCTCTCCGCCGAAAGCGCGGCAGGGAAGTACCCCGTCGAAGCCGTTGCCATGATGGCCAAAATCGTCACCGAAACCGAGGAGCAGATCCACCTCGATCCTCCTCCGGAGACGCGTCATCCGCGGGGTATGCGTCTCTCCATCGCCGAGACCATCTGCGAATGCATGGCGCACGCCGCCGACGATCTCGACGTCGCCGCCATCGCCATCTTCACAGAATCGGGAGGAACAGCGCGCCTGCTCTCCAAGTACCGCCCCGATCCTCCTATCTTCGCCCTCTCCCCCTTTGAGAAGGTCATCAACCGCTCCATGCTGCTCTGGGGAACCTATCCCATCCTCTGCGGCCGCTTTCATGACACCGACACGCTCGTGAATATGGCCGAAGAGATCCTCGAGAATCACGGCCACGTTAAGGAGCACCAGACCGTCGGTATCGTCGCCGGAACCCGCACCCGCTCCGGCGCCACTAACTTTATGCGTCTGCACATGATCGGCGACCGTGACACAGAAAGTTCTATAACCGCCGCATCCGCACCTTCCAAAAAGGCTGCGAAAAAGACAGCAAAAAAGTCTTGATCCTGCGAACGCTAACAGGAAAGGGGAGAGCTTAGCTCTCCCCTTTCTTCATTCCATCAATGATGGCCTCTTACTTCACCTCAGCCTCAAACGCCTTCGACTCCTGATTCATCTCCTCAGGCGTCACGCCATGCGACGAGATCGTAATCCGGTACTTGAAGGTCGCCGTCGCCCCCTTCTCCACCGTGTAATCAAACTGCGGCTGCTTCGCGTCGAAGATCTTCCTTCCTAGAGGATTTGCCGCAAATAATCCGTATCCGCGGGCGTGCCAGTACGTCGGATACCCCGGATTCCCCGTATGGTCGAAGATTGCAATCGTCTCCGTCTTCCCCTCAGAAGTGCTCCCGGTCAGCTCGCACCACTTGCCGCGTGTCGACCACACAGCGTCACCCGTAACGCCCTCGCTCGTGCGATACACGCCTGTAGCTCCCGCCGTGTTGCCTTCCACCTTCGTCGGTCGTCCGCTGGCATCGGCAAATACGCCGCCCTTCTCCGTCGGTGACTCCAGAAAGTGCGCTACACGAATCCCCAACACGCCCTCCTTGTCATCGTGGAAGACCACCTTGTCGAGAGCCTTCAGGGTCACGGTCATATCGATGGTGCGGGCATCGCCCTTCTCCCAGAAGACATACTTCGTCCTCTGGTTGAAGATCTTCTCGCCCGCGCCTGTCTCCCACACCGAATCCACCACCAGCTCGCCCTTGGCTCCGCTCTTCACCGAGACGACCTTCTCGTGATGAATCGTCCCCATCTTGTGGCGGTCCTCCGGCTTGATCGCATCGGAGTTGTTCCAGAAGTCGAAGCCGTTGGCGTTGCCGTAGTTGAACCACAGCCCCGCATGGTGGGGATGATCCACTCGTTCCTGATCGCGTGGAGCCAGCGGATACCCGCGTGTCACGGTTACGCCATCGGCAGCCACCAGTGGAAACAGCACCGGCTTCTTCAGCGTCGAAGGCCATACATACGCGGTGAAGGGTTTGCCGTCGAAGGTAACATCCACACGCTGATGTGCCTCATCCTCCACCACCTGTACGCCCTTCGCCGCCGCACTCGCCACCTGAGCTCCACACAGGACCATCACACAACCCAGCAGAGCCTTACGCATAGACCTTGCCTCCAGCCAGAATCTGCGCGGTCTTCGCATTGAAGGTCACACGCTGGCCGGTCTGGATCGCCGCAATCGTCATGCACAGTGCAACAGAGTGGCTATAGCCCGCATCCACATTCGCATTCGGCTGCTTGCGCGAACGCACGCACTCCATCCAGTTCAGCATGTTGGCCGAAGTCATCGGATCGGCACCCGTATCCGCTGCTGTTGAAGCTGCCTCCGCATGCTCGCTCAGCGCGAACGTCGGCAGCAGGTTGGCCTGCATCTTCATCTCTGCCGCTGCCTTCGCTGTCAGGCCTCCCGTAGAGTTCACCACCTGCTTGTCCATATCCAGCGATCCGCCGTTCGAGTAATAGATCTCCTTCACTCCTCCAGCAGAGTTCGTCTGGCGCGACGAATACAGCACCTGGAATCCCTTCGTCGGATCGTCCTCCGGACCGTAGTCGAAGACCGCCGTCATCGTGTCCCAGTTCTTGCGGCCATCATGCCACTGGTAGATACCGCCGTTCGCCACTACGCTGCGCGGGTTCGGATACCCGGAGAACCAGTGCACCGTATCGATCTGGTGTACCAGCCACTGATCGGGAATGCCCGACGAATACGGCCAGAACAACCGGAACTCAAGATACTTCCGCGCATCGAACGGCTCATAAGGCTGGTCCATCAGGTAGCGCTTCCAGTCCGTGTCCTCTTCCTTGAGCAGAGGAACCACATCGGGCCTGCGCCAGCGACCCGGCTGGTTCACGTTCCACGTCATCTCCACCATGTTGATGTCGCCGAACTTGCCCGACTTGATGTACTCGTAAGCCTTCTGATAGCTCGGCGTCGACCGGCGCTGCGTCCCGATCTGCACAATCTGTTTATTCGCATGTACCGTCTCGCGAATCGCTCGCGCATCCTTCATGCTATGGGCCAGTGGCTTTTCGACATAAGCATCGCGCCCGGCCTTCACTGCCTCCACGCCGTGCTTGGCGTGCTGAAAGTCGGCCGTCGCAATCAGCACCGCATCGACGTCTTTCCGTGCATACAACTCGTCGTTATTCCGCACGGTATCGACCTTCGGTCCACCCTTCTTCTGGATGTAGGCCACGCCCTCTTCCCGACGTCGGTTCCACAGATCCGAGATCGCCACAAACTCGAAGTTCATCTCCTTGCAGTGCTGAAGGAACGAAGGAATCAAGGCACCCTTCATCCGGTCGCCGCACCCCACCACGGCGGTCCGAACCCGGTCGTTTGCTCCCACAATCTTGGCGTAACTGGTCGCATTCCACGTCGCGACTGTCCCCGCTACCGCCGCCCCCATCTTCACAAAATCACGCCGGCTCTTGTTCTCTGGTGTCATTTTCCATCGCTCCTCGAGGTCAAATCAGGCCAGAGGAATCCCTTCTGGCTGCCTGAAACTGTCTTGTTGATCGGCGACCGGAAGTGTACAGAATTTCGAAGAGGTCTGGCCACTTTTATTCCTTTCAGTGGCTTTCTCCAAGATGTGCATTCGTTTTCCCCTCCCCGGCCCAGGAAGGGAAAAACTCTTCCACTTTTACCGAATCTGACAGCTCAAAGTCGTCAAAATCGGCAGCCTTCTCCTAAAGAGATTGAATTCAGCAGTTTGGTCCTCATCTTGCAACAGAATGCACAGAAGTAAAAAATATCCCTCTTCCCGGGTCCTGAAGCTCATGAAGAAGCTGATTCTCTCTGTTGTTGCCTTGGTCCTCTCTGTTCCGGCTATCTCGCTCGCCGACACAGTCACATACAACCTCACCCTAACCCCGAACCCAGGCTCCATTTATGGTGGGTCCGGTTCGATCACCCTTGAGGGAGCGCCTTCAGCAACCGGCATCTCCGACTACACAGTCGCCAACGGTAAGCTCGATGACGTCATCTTCAACATCGGCGGTCAGACCTTTACCCTTGCCGGAGCCACCGGAAACTCGCTGGTCCGATTCCTCGATGGCACGCTGAACGACATCACCTTCTCGGAAACCATCGGGAATTCGCCATATCGATTTACCTTCAACTCCACCGCCAACTATGTCTTTTATTACAACGACGGTCAGGCGGCGTCTTATGGAACCTTCAGCGCATCTCCGGCCAGCACTCCGGCCGTTCCCGAGCCCGGCTCTCTGGCGCTTCTGGCCACCGGTCTCCTTGGCGGCAGCGGCGAGCTTTATCGCCGCTTCCGTGTAGCTCGCGCAAGCTAGCTTTGTCCTCCCGGTCTCGTAGTAGATCGGGAGGACTTCCTCATCAGACGAAGAAATCTTTTACCGAATGAGTGGAACGTAGGCAGGGGTCGATCGTTGATACCGGCGAAAGCTCTCTCCAAATCGTTCCATCAAGAGCTTGTCTTCAATCTGAACTCGAATCTCTGTCCCGGCAACAAAGATAATTGTCGCCACGGTAAACAACCACACCGGCGTAGCGACGAACCCGATTCCCCACACTAGGCACAACATGGAGCCGTAGATCGGATGTCTCAACACACGGTATGGTCCATTCTTAATCAGGTCATGCTCCACCCCGATGGCAGCATCGAAACGGAGCTGACTTCCGAGCGCTCTGGTTCCAGTCCACGAGAGCAGAACAGCCAACCCAAAAAAGACAATAGCCACAGCCAGTCGCCACGAAAACTCCGTAACCCTCCAGAACGGGCTCTTCAGCATCAGAGCGATGGCCACAACCTGCAACAGAAGACCCCATCGGCAGCGCTTGTCCACGGACGCGAGGCCTCCCGATCCCCGTTTCGCCGGGAAAAAAGGAAACAGCCACAAAACAACGCCGATTGAGATCACGAGCGTGCCAAGCATGACAGCCAGAATGGACGACTCCGGACCAATGGTCAATGATGCTTGAAGTACTGGATTGCACGTTCATGCTTTTCTGCTGCTTCGCGCGTTGAAAACGTGCCCAGGTTCTTCCGCTTCTTCGTCTTGGGATCGACGTGGCGTGAATAAATTCGAAATTCACCGCTCTTCAGCTTCCGGATCATCGTTCTTCACCTCTGCCCATAAGATGCCAATGGGTTTCGGCCTCGTTTTCCGCATCCTCCAAGGGCCATACAATCTAAGGACATGGGCCGCATCCGCATCCTCTCTGACCTGGTGGCCAACCAGATCGCCGCTGGCGAGGTCGTCGAGCGTCCTGCCTCCGTCGTCAAAGAACTGCTTGAAAACTCCCTCGACGCCGGAGCCACCCGCATCCGCATCGAGGTCGAAGCCGGAGGCCGCAAACTCATCCGCATCGCAGACAATGGCCACGGCATGATGGCCGACGACGCTCTGCTCGCCTTCGAGCGTCACGCCACCTCCAAGCTCCGTACCTCCGACGATCTGCTCTCCATCGCGACGCTCGGCTTCCGTGGCGAGGCTCTCCCTTCCATCGCCTCCGTCTCGCGTCTCACGCTCGAAACCCGCGCCGCCGAAGAAGACGCCGGCACCATCGTCGAAATCGCCGGCGGCAACATCCAGCGTGTCGAGCCCGCAGGCCTTCCCGTCGGAACCACCATCACCATTCGCGATCTCTTCTTCAACACGCCAGCGCGGCGCAAATTTCTGCGCTCCGAACAGACAGAGCTCTCGCACATCGCCGCGCTCGTTACGCACTACGCGTTGGCCAATCCCACCAGGCACTTTGAGCTGCACTCCTCCACGCAGGCGCTTCTCATTGCACCCATTGCCGCCACAAACTCCGATCGTCTCTTCCAGATCTTCGGACGCGAGACCAGCTCGCACATGATTCCCGTCGCCGCCGAGACCGACTTCGCCCGCACCGGTCTCCCTGAGCCTCCGCCATGGAAGCGCGAGATCGACTACGAGCCTCCCGCCCCCGGCTTCCTCCGCCTCTCCGGCTTCGTCTCCAAGCCTGAGCTGCAAAAGCTCAATCGCAACTCCATCTACGTCTTCGTCAACGGACGCCTCATTCGCGATCGCCTCATCCTCCACGCTCTCACCGAGGCGTATCGCAACATCATCCCTCCCACCTCCTACCCTGTCGTGCTTCTCTTTCTCGAGATGCCCCCGCAGGAGGTTGATGTCAACGTCCATCCCGCCAAAACCGAGGTCCGTTTCCGCCAGTCTGCGTTTATTCACGACTTTGTCCGCGACTCCGTGCGTACCGCGCTCATGCACGCTCGTCCCGCAGCCGACTTCTTGCAGGCCCTCCACAACTCACCCCTGGCCTCAGCCTCTCTGCTTGTCGATGTCAGCCCGCTCCCCGGCGCACCTGATCAACCCGTCTTCGACCCTCAGTTTCCCGCAAATGGCTTCGGCTCCGAGCCACCTCCAACCTCCGCCGACACTGCCGCCTTTACCCTCCAGTCCGCTACTGTCCCAACTGCCCCCGGACGCCTCGACTTCAGCGAAGCCTCCATCCCCGTCGGCTACGACCAGCCTCTCTCCACCAACGGCCTCGAGCCCGACGGCGAAGCTCAAACCCTCAACGCCCTGGCCACCCTCAAGCCTCTCGGCCAGCTTCACGATTCGTTCATCCTCGCCGTCAACGACGAAGGTCTATGGATCGTCGACCAGCACGTCGCCCACGAGCGCGTCCTCTTCGAGAAGATCCTCCGCGAGCGCGAAGTCGAACGTGTCCAGCGCCAGCGCCTCCTCATGCCTCTACTCGTCGACCTTCTCCCCGCACAGATGATCGCCTTCGCCCGCATCGCCGAAGAACTCGAGCGCAACGGCTTCGAGGCCGAGCCCTTCGGCCCTCAGACCATCGCCATCAAAGCCGCGCCCGTGGGCCTCGAAGGCCGCGAGCTCGAGCGCATGCTCGAAGAGGTTCTCTCCGTCCCCGATCGCGAGCAGCAGTCCGAGAACTCCGAAGCGCGCCAGACCCGCATCGCCGCCTCCATCGCCTGTCACGCCGCCATCAAGATCAACACGCCTCTCGATCCCGCCAAAATCAATTGGCTCCTCGCTGAGCTCGCTAAAACCGAGCACCCCACCAGCTGTCCTCATGGCCGTCCCATCGCCCTGCGCTACTCCGTCAAGGACATCCAGAAAGCCTTCCATCGCATTTAGCACAAAACGCACGAAGGGCGACCCAAACCGCAGGCCGCCCATCATGCCTCTACAAATTTAAACCGGAAGCTATGCACCCCCGGCATTGGTCTGAGCCAAAATTACATTCGCTGTAAACTTCGTTCCGCTATCCAGCGAGATGTTATCTCCTACTCCATCCAGCACGCCTGCGCTGTCGGGAGTTGTCGGGGCACTCAGCATCACCTTCGGCATGTTTCCTACGGCGACATGATCCTGAGCACTCTTCAGCATCTGTCCTTGAGTCGACTGAGCCTGTCCACTGCCCACATCGCTCGCCATCGTAGGAGCACTAGGCGCCGCAGTCGCTCCTGAGGAAGAGCCTCCGCCGCTTGCGGAACCACCGCCACCGCCGGGAGCCATCCCGCCTCCCGCCGGCATATCCATCGAGGCAGATTGGGTTGTCGGAGCCGTCATCGAAGTCACCGCGGCTCGAATCGGCACATCATGCCCATCCTTCATTACGGCGCGATTCAGCGATAGCACCAGGTGCGAATTCTTCTCATCTTTTGCCTTCGGTTTTACATCCACAATATTGCCCACCAGCTTCGTTCCCTTCGGAAGCTCGGTGCCGTCTGGAAGTTTGGCGGAATCGGTCGTCTTCGCATTCACCTCATCGCCAACCTTCGCCTTCTTGCTGTTAATCCCCTTCGTCAGCTCCGCGGATACGCTGGTTGCCTTCACGGCTTGTCGTGCTGCCTGAGGCGCCTGCTGGGGTGAAGCCTGGGCCGTGCTCGGCGTCATCGTTGAACCCGCCTGAGGAGAGGCTGGGGTCTGCGCCTGCAGCGATATTGCCACCATCGCCAGCGAGACAAGCGACAAAGTCTTTGTCATAGCGTTCTCCTTTCGTCGAGCAGGTATCTCTCACAAACCTGCATCCAACCTCAGACGACCTCATTTCGCCTCACGTTGCCTCCCTCTTGACTCCATCGACTAAGCCGCACATTCGAAAAAACCTGCGAAAAACATCATCGCAACAGTACATCTCGGCCATATAGGCAGAGGGGACCCTGAATCTACTCCCCGATGCGGTATCCTGTTAAAACGACGTGCAGCGGAACCTTTGTGCCGATCATTCGCACGCCGCTCCTGCTTTAACCAGGAAATCGTTATCCATTGGCCCAGGTCCATGGATTTGCCCGTTGCGCCCAGAATCGCGCGTGGCAGGAAGGCTTGACGTTGAATACCTCCATCGCTCCCACTGCCGGCCAGCTCGCCGCCGCGCGCCTCTCGCACTGGCATCAGGATGCGCAGCCCCTTCTTACCCTTGACGTTCTTCGCGAATGGATCAACACCGCCGGTCTCCTGCTCTACACTCCGCGTCCGCAGTTTCCTGTTCCCGCGCCCAGTTTCGTTGAAGCCATCCTTGGTGCTTCAACACCTGCACCCACGCTCGCGCAGCTCGACCAGCCCCGCATACTTCTCGCTAGACTCATCGCCGAGGGCGCAGTCATTCCCTTGCACCTCTTCGGCTCTCCCACCGGAGCAGGCTCGGAGACCCCGGACTTCCTCGTGCCCCCCGCAGTCCTCGGCTACATCTTCACCCTCCGCGGCGACAAGGCGTGGAAGCAGCCCCCCGTCACCAGCGGAGCCGCTAAAGTCTCTCCCCTCGCGCTCGCCAGCTTCAATCTCCTCACCGAAAAGGGCCGCCTCACCGCCTCCGAGCTTGCCGCTGAACTCGGCAACGAAGTCACCGAAGCTGCCGCGCTTCGCGCCCTCACCGAACTTTGGGAGCATCTCCGCGTCCTCCCCGTCCCGCAGGCCGACGGAACGTCCACCCTCTGGGAGCTCACCACCACCCGCTATAACCGGCAGATCAAGTCCGGTGCCAACGCTGGCGTACCCACCGCGCTCTCCGCTCTTATCTCCCTTTATCTCGGCCAGGTCATCCTTCCGACCGAAGAAGACGTAGAGAGCTTCCTCTCTCCTCTCTCTGCCCGCTCGCGTATCCGTGAGGTCGTTCGAGCCCTCACGGTGGCCCAGCAGATTCAGTCGCACGTTATCGAGGGCAAAACGCATCTCTTCGTTCCGGGTGAGCTTCCCGTCTTCCTTCCCGAGGTCGCCGAGCCCGCGCCCGACGACGTCGATTCCATCGTCGTCACCACCGAGGGAGAGATTCCGCCGGCATCACCCTCGAACCGTATCTCGAAGTTCGCGCCGTCTTTCCGCAAGCGTTCAGAGCACGGAGCGGATAGAGAGACAAATCGCAGACCTCGTCCTGCCGGGGACTTTAGTGACCGTCCAGCCCGCCGTCCGGAGCAGCGCCGTCCCTTCAATCGCTCGGCCCAGGCCTCACAACCCGACTTCTCCCGTCCATGGGACGAAGAAAAACGCGAGCGCGCCGAGCGTCGTCCCCGCTCCGACGATCGCGGCGAGCAGCAGAGCCGCCCGTGGAAGCCAAGACCACGCCCCGAAGAACCCGGAGCCGAACACAGCAGCGCAGATCGCCCTGCGCGTCGCTCCTTCGGACCCAAGTCCGCCTCCCGGCCTTTTAGTGGCCCTAAAGGCAATCGTTCAGGCTTTGCTAGAACCGATCGTCCCGGCTTCAACCGCAGTGATCGATCAGATTCCCCGAGAGGAGACCGCTCCGGTTTCCCCCGGAAAGACCGTTCGGACTTTCCAAAGGGCGACCGCCCAAGCTTCCCCCGGAAAGAGCGCTCGGAGTTCCCGAGAGGCGACCGCCCCAGCTTTCCCCGCAAAGAGCGGTCAGACTTCGCGAAAAGCGACCGGCCCAGCTTTCCCCGTAAAGACCGTTCTGACTTCTCTAGAGGCGACCGGCCCAGCTTTCCCCGTAAAGACCGTTCTGACTTTCCCAAAGGGGACCGTCCGAGCTTCCCCCGGAAAGAGCGGTCAGATTCTCCTAAAGGGGAACGCTCCGGCTTTGCGAGAAAAGAACGGTTTGACTCCCCGAAAGGTGACCGTCCCAGTTTTCCGCGTAAAGAACGGTCCGAATTCTCGAAGAGCGACCGCCCGAGCTTCCCTCGCAAAGACCGCTCCAGCTTTTCCAAGAGTGATCGCCCCAGCTTTCCTCGCAAAGACCGATCCGGTTTTTCCAAGAGCGACCGTCCAGCCTTCGCCAAAAAAGACAGATCAGGTCCGGCAGGTTCGTCCCGTCCCCGTTCTTCCAGCCCATCTGGCGGCCCCTTCGACAAGTTCAAAGGCAATAAGAAGCCTTTCGGGAAACGCGGAGCTCCGCCAAAGGGTAGAAAAGATCAGCAGTCGTAGTCGTATTCTTGTTCCGAACTCATGAGCGACACTGCAAACGCCAATTCGAATCCTCCCTCCACGTCGCGACGGCGTCCCGTCATCGCGATCGATGGGCCCGCAGGCGCCGGAAAGAGCACCCTGGCCGCGCATCTCGCTCGTCGCTTTGACTTTCTCAACCTTGAGACGGGAGCCATGTACCGTGCTCTCGCCCTCAAGGCGATTGAAAGCGACCTCGACTTCGATGAGGAACAGCCGCTGCTCGATATCGCCGAACGCACTCGCATCCGTCTTGAGCCTCAGTTAGAGGGCAACCGCGTTTTGCTCGATGGTATCGACGTCTCCAACCGCATTCGGGATACCGATGTCACCCTCGCAGCCTCCCGCGTCTCGGTTCACCCTCACCTTCGCGCCTGGATGGTCGAACAACAGCGCGCCCTCGGAGCCGAAGGTGGTGTTGTTATGGAAGGTCGGGACATTGGAACTGCTGTCTTTCCTGACGCCGAGGTCAAGATCTTCCTGGATGCCTCCCCTGAAGTCCGGGGCGATCGGCGTTACAAACAGGTCACGATCCCTCGTCATCCTGACGATCAGCCTGCCCCTCCGCAACCCACCCCCCAGCAGGTCGCCGCTCAGCAGAAGATCTTCCAGGAGATGAAGGAGCGGGACGAGCGGGATCGCAATCGCGCTGAATCTCCGCTCAGACCGGCCTCCGACGCAATCATTCTTGATTCCACCTCGCTTACGCTCGATCAGGTGCTCGCCCAGGCAGAAGACATTATCCGTTCTCATCTGGCTAACGCCATTTGAATTTCGACGCCGTTTTCTTGCATGTTAAATGCCTGAGCTGCAACAGAAAGGGAGCCGCGAGTTTAACTCGGCTCCCTTCTTTAAAATCAGTATTAGCAAGCCAATCTCCATCCCAGAAGCCTTTCTGATTCAAGACTTCCCACCCTTTTCCTCAAGCATTTTCTGCACTAAAAATGGTGCATTCAAAAGATTTGTAAAAAAAAATTACGGGATATGCTAACCTTCTCACATCGTTTGAAACAGATTGGTTTTCTGCAATGCTTGTCTGCGCGAACACCCGATTTGTATCTACGGCAATTCATTCAGTTGTAAACGAAGGAAAGAAACAACATGGAACAGGGAACAGTAAAGTGGTTCAATGACGCGAAGGGATTTGGCTTTATTAGCCGCCAGAACGGCGAGGACGTGTTCGTGCACTACTCGGCGATCAACACCAGCGGCTTTAAAAGCCTTCAGGAAGGCCAGGCAGTCCAGTTCAACGTAGTCAAGGGCCCCAAGGGCTGGCAGGCTTCGGACGTACAGCCTCTCTAAGCTCCAGACCGGAACTGACTAAAAAATATAACCGGGTTTTGCAAGGGGGATGGCTTGCGCTATCCCTCTATGCATCTGGAACCTTGCTCGTTTGCTAGCGATGGCGGTTTTCCCTGTACGCTGCGCTCGCCGTTCCTGTCGGAAGGAATTGCCTGTCAAGAGGAAAATCCATTAAGTCCATTTTTTTCAATGGGATCATCGTGCGGATTCGATTCGCTCGAAGTGTTAGACTAAATACAGATCAAGCAGAGGAAAAGCCCCGGTATCCGGGCTTTTCTCGTTTCTAGTCTATAACTTAGATCTAAATATCTGATTTTCGTGGGACTTAGTTTTGGGGTCCAAAGCTAAGTCCCATGAATGGAATATTTTGCACAAGATTGGTAGGGGTGGGGTGGGTTACCGCACCTCGGCGGTTCCGAGGGCGACGTTGACCAGGGTCTTCTCCTCGATATCATGGGCCTTCGCCGAACCGGTCGCCGGAGTTGCGCTCGCACTACGCTTCACGCTCAGAACCGGACGGTTCCGGGCTACGCGTCGTAGCAACGGCATGACGTAAGTCAGCGGACCCATATTGGCAGGCTCCTCCTGGACCCACACGATCTCCTCCGCATCCGGATATTGATCGAGTGCCGCCTGCATCTCCTCCTCGGGCCATGGATACATCTGCTCCAGGAAGATAATGCCGACGCTGTAATCCTTACGCTTCTCTCGCTCCATGCGGAGATTGTGCCCGATCTTGCCGCTGCACACCAGCAAACGTCGCGGATTCTTCGCCTCGTTGTCTGCAAGCACATTCTGGAAACCTGGCAGGCCGAAGTCCGCGATCGGCGACGAAGCATCCGGATGACGCAGCATGCTCTTCGGAGTAAAGACCACCAACGGCTTGCGCCACTGCTGCAGAACCTGGCGCCTCAGCAGATGGAAGTACTGCGCTGCGTTCGAAGGCTGGCAGATCTGCATGTTATCGTTCGCGGCCAGTTGCAGGTAACGCTCGATGCGTGCGCTCGAGTGCTCCGGTCCCTGGCCCTCGTAGCCGTGGGGCAGCATCATCACCACGCCCGACAGCAGACCCCACTTGGCTTCGCTGGACGCGATGAACTGGTCGATGATGATCTGCGCACCGTTGGCAAAATCGCCGAACTGCGCCTCCCAAAGCACCAGCGCCTCGGGATAATCGCGGGCAAAGCCGTATTCGAAGCCCAACACCGCGGCCTCGGAGAGCAGAGAGTTGTAAACCTCGAACCGTCCACCCTTCTCGCCCATGTGCGCCAGCGGAGAGTACCGCGTCTCCGTCTCGGTATCGATCAGCACCGAATGACGCTGATTGAAGGTTCCGCGCTGCGAGTCCTGCCCGGTCAGACGAACCAGCGTCCCGTCCTCGATCAACGAGGCGTAAGCCACCAGCTCCGCCATGCCGTAGTCGAAAGGCTTCGCACCGGATCCCATCTCCTGGCGTTGTTCATACAGCTTCTTCACCTTCGGATGGATATGGAAGTCCTTGGGATAGGTGGTGAGCTTCGTCACCAGCTCGCCCACGCGTTCCGCCGAAAGTCCCGTATTGACCTTATCCGCCGGATCGTACTCGCCGCCCCTGAATTTATCCCAGTACGAAGGAAGGGTAGCCATGTGCGGAATCTGATCGGCCTGTGTCGCCAGCTTCTGCTGGTCGAGGAAATCCTGCTGAATCGCCTCGGCTTCCTTCGTAGGATTGACGCCAATCTTCTCCGCGTAGATCTGATAGAGCGGCTTGTGGTCCTTGATGGCCGCGTAGCGGCGTGGCTGCGTAACCGTGGGATCATCCACTTCGCTATGACCGTGGCGGCGATAGCCGATCAGGTCAACGACGACGCCCGACCCGAAGCGCTGGCGGAACTCCGTCACGAGAGTTGCAACGCGGACGACCGCGTCCGGATCCTCGGCATTGACGTGAATGATCGGAATTGGAAGCCGCTTGGCGATGTCGGTGGAGAAACGCGTTGCGTTCGACTCCTCCGGGTTCGCCGTGAAGCCCAGAAGGTTGTTGACAATCACGTGGATCACACCGCCGACGCTGTAGCCGGGCAGTGTCTCCATGTTGAGAGTCTCGGCCAGAATGCCCTGTCCCGCGAAGGCCGCGTCACCGTGAATAAGGATCGGAAGAACCTGCTTCTTGCCTCCCGCGCCGATGCGCTCCTGACGTGCGCGGGTACGGCCAATCAGAACCGGATCAACGGCCTCGAGATGGCTCGGGTTCGATGCGAGATGGAGGCTGATGATCTTACCGCTCGGCGAAGTGTAATCGCCGGTAGCGCCGAGGTGATACTTTACATCGCCGCCGCCCAGGGTGCTTCGCGGATCGACGTCTTCAAACTTGGTGAAGATTTCGGAGGCGGGGCGGCCGATCGTGTTGGTCATCACATTCAGGCGTCCGCGGTGGTTCATCGCGAGCATCGCCTTGGTGACGCCAAGCGTGGAGCCGGTCTCAAGGATCTGGTCGAGGAAGGGGATCAGTGCCGTGATGCCTTCGAGGGAGAAGCGTTTGGTTCCGAGATAGCGCGACTGGATCACCTGCTCAAACAGGTCCGCTCGAATAAGTTGTGTAAGGATCTGTGCCTGATTCGGCTTGGAGGGAGTTTTTTCAATTTGCGCCTGGAGCCACTGCCTTTGCTCCGCGCTGGGGATGTGCATGAATTCGATGGCGATTGTGCCACAGTAGTAGCGCCGGGCTTCTTTGGCTGCCTCTCCCTCTGGCGCTGGAGTAGGGAAGGGCTCGGGTGGGAGATATTGTTGAAGGGGGTCAAGTGAGGCCTGCAGATACCCCCATCGGCGAAAGATATCGAACACTGTTTCGCGTTCTTGTTGTTCCGTAACCGTGGGTGCCTGAGTCAATGCTTCTGCCTTGGTGGCCATTGCTTCCTCGATTTCTTGATAGTCAATCTTCGCGGCTCGAACTCAGCGTTAAACCGCTTGAGACGGCTCTCCTTCTATGTTAGTCCTTTCGTGGCATGACTGCATCTCGAATCCTGCAACCTCAGTTGCACACGACTATAAAGTTGCACCTTGCAGCCAAGGCTGAAACTCTTCTTCGCCGAATCCGTGAACCTCACTGCGCGTCGGTTTGCCTGACGCAATCGCAAGAATCTCCTTGAAGATTGAGGCCCCCGATTGCTCCACGGTTTCCTCGCCGTCGATGACCGAACCGCAGTTCAAATCCATGTCATCCGGCATACGACGAAACAGTGCGGTATTCGAAGCAATTTTGATTGAGGGGGTAGGTTTGCAGCCGAATACCGAACCGCGCCCGGTGGTAAAGCAGATCACATTGGCTCCGCCAGCCACTTGACCAGTGGCCGAGACTGGATCGAATCCAGGAGAGTCCATGAAGACCAGTCCGTGTTCCCGCACCTGTTCGGCGTAGAGATAGACCGCATTCAGATTAGTTGTTCCGCCCTTGGAGACCGCTCCGAGTGACTTTTCCAGAATCGTAGTCAGTCCACCAGTTTTATTGCCGGGCTGTGGATTGTTGTCGATAGAGCCGTGATGCCGAGCTGTGTAATCTTCCCACCAGCGGATGCGTTCGATCAGGCGATGTGCAACCCCAGGGGTGGCAGCACGTCGTGTCAGCAGATGTTCTGCGCCATAGATCTCCGGAGTCTCCGACAATATCGCGGTACCCCCTTGGCGCACCAGCTCATCGACAGCAACGCCAAGTGCAGGGTTCGCGCTGATGCCGGAATAAGCATCGGAGCCGCCGCATTGGAGCCCGATCGTGAGATGCGAGGCAGGAACAGGTGTTCGCTTTGCCTGATTCGCCTCTTCGAGCATCTCGTAGACTGTGGCGATTCCACTTTTGATCGTGGCCGTTGTTCCCCCCTCCTCCTGAATCGTTGAGGTCCGTATCGAACTGGAGGTGCCGGTGATTGTCACCAGCTGGTCGATCTGATTGCTCTCGCAGCCAAGGCCAAGAAGAAGAACGGAGGCGAAGTTGGGGTGTGTCGCGTAGCCTGCAAAGACTCGCCGCAGCAGGTTGGCAGGCTCTCCCTGTTCGGCCATACCGCAACCGGTTCCATGTGTGATGGCAACGACACCGTCGACATTGGAATAGGCGCTTAATATCTCTGGTGTGAAGTGTGCTGCGATCCGCCGTGCGACTGTCGCCGAACAGTTGACGGTCGTCAGAACTCCGACATAGTTGCGCGTTCCGACTCTGCCGTCGGGGCGCAGGAAACCGAGGAAGCTGGCTGTCCTTTGGGGATCGAGATTCTGTGTCGGTGAGATATCACTGCCGATGGAGTAATCACGATCAAAATCGGCAAATGTCAGATTCTGGGTATGAATGTGTTCGCCGGGTGCAATCGCTTGAGTAGCGAAGCCGATGATCTGATTGAACTTGCGTACAGGACGTTGAGCGTCGATCGCGCGCAGCGCAACCTTGTGCCCTGCGGGGATGTCGGTGATCGCTGTAAGTTGTAGCTCAGGCAGGTATTCGCCGGCTGAAACCGGTTGAAGAGCTACAGCGACGTCATCGCTGCTGCCAAGCTTAATGAGATGAGCCATCAACAATCGCCCTTTATACTCTTGTTCCTATGGCCAAGGGTGGTATGACCACTGTACTCCTGAAGGCCGCTTTCACCTAATGCATTTGCAGGCTAGAAGACGTCCGTGAGCCGTCATCGCGGCGTTCCCATTCCCTCTGGAGATGAAGACGGATTCGTTTTCTCCGTCGCAGGGTCCTTCAGAGTGGATATCCCCGGCAGGATGGTCGAAGTCGCCTTGAACTTGCGATAGTCCGAGTCGGTGATCAATATGCCACCCTTAAAGTGGATCAAGAGCATCACCCGGGCAGCGCCCTGCGCTTCAATGCGTGAAGGGAGCCAGACCTCCTGATTAATCTTCATCTGCTGCATGGAGAAGCTGGTGCCTTTGTCGATAGACATCACGATTCCACCGCCAACCTTGAACGGTTCTGCGAATTGGCCCACGACCCGCGTGATGGTGCGGTCCTGGTCATCTACCCAGAGGGTTCCACTCAGGTCATGGATGACGCTCTCCATGCGATTCCGTGTCTTCGCATCAGGATTCCCGGCATAGTCGATCGCAATTGTCTCTCGACCATTCAATTGAAGACGCCGTGGTTTGCTGAAGGTTCCCAATTCGAGAAAACGCGAGACCGTGACCTCATCATTGCCGCGCGAGTCGGATTCCCTACCTGCGGCGTGGGCCTTGTTCTTTCGCTTCTTCGATGCAGCGACGTCTTTATCGATGCGTTCACTTTCCTTACGCTGCTCATCCGGCGTCAGATCTCTGCCGTCTTTGCGGGTGAGTTTGTGAACCTCGACGCCTTCGAGCCAGAAGACATCGAACTCGCGCGTTTCGTTCTTCTTGCCGTCGCTTCGCTGCTGTTGGACGACCTCGTGGTAGAGATAGTCTTTTTGGATAGCCTCTGCGGCTCGCTGATGTTCTTCGACCTCATGCATCAATGTGGGGATATCGGGAAGTGGACGATTGGCGTCCTCGGAGGGTGAGAAGGCTTGGCACCTAAGGAAGGGCGTCGCGGCGAGTACGAGCAGGAACGGAAACGATCGAAGGAAGACTGGTTTCATCGTCTTCAGGAGATTGGGTTGTCACGCGCTTCATTCGGAGTGATCTCTCTAGCGTAGATCTGATAGGAGATCTTTGGAGGATCGTCTCCCTCATGAAGAGTACGGACACGAGCGCGAATTGCCTCGTCGGCTGCGGTGATGCGCTCACGGGAGCGCAGATAGTCAAGCCACGATTCCATGACGAAGGTCTCATTGAGACGCTCTGGATCGACGACGTCGCGGTAGATTCCCCAGCGCATTGCTCCATCACGAAGACGGACACCACGCAGTTGATGGATCGCGTGGGTGAACTCGGCATAACGCTCGGCGGGGACATGGTACTCGATCGAGATGCGGACCGGGCCTTCGTGAATCAGGTCGTCAGCCTCTGCGGCGGATTCAGCAAGCTGGAAGATGCTTGGCTGCGAGCCGGTTCGCGACGAGCGGAACGGCGTGTGGTCAGGAAGAGGACCCTGCAGGATATGGAAGCGTTTGATGAAGGGATAGCTGATGGCGAGCCCGCAGCCGGATGCGGCAAGCGCGATGGGTGTAGAGGTGTGCTCTGCGACGAAGCCCCACAGGATGGAGCCGAGAGCCATGCCTCCCTGAAAGGTCATCAGGTATGTTCCCAAAGCTCGTGCCTGCACCCACGCAGGAACCGAAAGTTGAACGGAAGTATTCAGGGTTGACATCGTGCTGGTCCAGACAAAGCCGGACAGGATGAGTGCCGGAATAATAATTGCCGGGGAGCGAACGTAAGCAAGGATGAGCAATGTAAGGACGTCGTAGAAGGTAGAGACGGCAATGATGGTGTCCGCAGAGACTCGTTTCCGGATGCGAGGAAGTTGCGTTGCAGCGATGACGGCTCCCAGGCCAAGGGAGCCGTTCAGGATGCCGTACCCAAGTGCGCCTTCGCTGAGATCTCGTTTGGCAACGACTGCCAGAAGTGACCAGATGGCCGAGATAAAGAAGGTAAAGGTAAACGCACGTATGAGCGAGGATTGAAGCTCTGGCGCGTAACGAACATATCGCAGGCCCGTCATGATGGAGCCGGCGATACGCTCGGAGGGAAGCGCAGACTTGAACAGCGGCGTGCGCTTCCAGTTGAACAGTACCCAGATAACTCCAGCGAAGGAGACTGCGTTGAGGAAAAAGACCCAACCGGCTCCTGTATGGACACTGGCGAAGCCAGCGACCATCAGGCCGCCGAGCGCGGGTCCAACGGCTCGAGCCAGGTTGTTTGAGGCCGCATTCAGCGAGACGGTATCGGGAATCAGCTCACGCGGAACGAGCTCTGGCACGATGGCCTGCCATGCAGGATTGTTCATCGCCGAACCGATGTTGAGCAGAAAGGTAAACGCGAGTAGGGCCCAAGGCGAGATGTGGCCGAAGAACGTAAGTACGGCGAGAATGGCGACCGAGACCAGCATCCAGGCCTGCCAAAAGATCAGCAGCTTGCGGCGGTCGAAGATATCCGCTGTCGCGCCTGCAAGCAGGCCGAGCATCAGAACGGGCAGAGAGGCCGCCGTCTGCATGAGAGCGACCAGCAATGGCGAGGCCGTGAGCGAGGTCATCAGCCAGGTTCCGGCAGTGTCCTGCATCCAGGTGCCGACGGAGGAGATGGTGGAGGCGATCCATCGGTCCCGGAATAGCCGGATACGAAGCGGAGCGAAGCCACTGGGGGTGGGGTTAGCGACAGCGACAAGCGGACCGGAGTTTGGTGTCTCGAGAGGCATTCGCTCCCTCTAGTGTAACCAGTCGATCGAGGAAGCGCAGGGGCGCGCTTTAAAAGAAAAATGGGAGGATGGAATCTTCATCCTCCCAAAAGAACGAAGTATTTAGAAGAGCAGTTTCAGGCCGAACTGAATCTGGCGGGATGTAGTTGCGGTTGCAGTTATCACGCCAGCGGTGGGGCTGGCGACGACTGCCGCGGTCTGGTTGGCAGGTGTGCCCTGGGTCGGTCCAGAGGTGAAGACGACCGGATTGGGCGTGGCAAAGTTGGTATGGTTCAGAACGTTGAAGAACTCTGCACGGAACTGCGCGCGAACTCGCTCTGTAATCTGTGTCGCCTTCAGCAGCGACAGGTCGAAGTTGACCAGCCCAGGACCAGTTAGGGTATCGCGGCCGAGATTGCCTACGGTTCCATAGGCTGGAGCTAGGAATGCCGCAGGATTGAAGTACTGCTGTGGTGTTCGCGGATAGAGATTGCCCTTGAAGTTCGGGTTGATATCGGGGCGAACTGGATTGCGAGTGTCGCCCGATCCTGTTGGGTTATAGCCCAGCTGCGGCGAGAAAGGGAAGCCCGACTGCAAAGCGACGATGCTGCTTACAGTCCAACCGCTGACGGATCGGTTTGCAATGCCGCCGAGATTCTTTCCCCACAGACGGCCCTGACCGAACGGCAGATCATAGGTTCCGTTGATCGCGGCCAGATGACGAATATCCGTGGCTCCAGGACCATAATCGATATCAGGATTGGTCGGGTACGAAACAAAGGCAGGGGTGTTTGCGCTCACGCTTGTATTCCACGCCGAACCGTTGTCGAGGTTCTTGGAGAAGGTGTAGTTGCCGCGAATCTGCAGTCCGTTTGTGAGATTGCGACGAACGTCCACCACAAGACCGTTGTAGTTGCTGATCCCCTTCGAGATCCACGAGGTGGTATTGGCCACAGCCGGATTCACCTTGTTCGTCGTGGGATAGTAGATCCTTCCGTTGACGATTGTTGCTTCGGGCTCGTTGAGGTCAGCCGAGAGAATCTGGTTGTAGCCATGCGATCCGATGTAGCCAACCGTAAGCGCAGTATTGGGTGTGATCTGTTGCTCGACCTGCAGGCTCCACGACATTACAGTCGGGGTGGCAAGATTAGTCTGTACTGTAGACGGTGAAACCAGCGTGCCCGGGGAGGGTTGTGTCGACGAGGTGATGTGCAGACTCGACACGGCAACATTAGCAAGCGACAGCGTGGTATTGAACGGCGCAGCTTGATCGAGCCGGTAGTTCAGGTTGTCGAGCAGGGAATAGTGCATGCCGAAACCTGCGCGGATGCTGGTTTTACCATTTCCGTGCACGTCCCATGCGAGACCCAGCCGCGGCGCGGGCAAAAACTTTGCGCGGTTGTCAGTCAACGGTGAGGAGCCGACGAACGGATTTGTGTCGATGACACCGTTCGTAAAGAGATAGTTGGAAGCCCGTCCCTGCGACTCATTGAAGCCGTTTGTGGATTCAATACGCAGTCCGGCGCGTAGCTCGATCCGTGGCGTGACCCGAATCGTATCTTCGAGATATCCGGCGGCCATCCACGATCTCCAGCCCAGACGCGTCGGATTCGGCACCACGGTAAACGTCTTTACCGTTCCTTGAAGAAAGGTTGTAAGCGATGCAAAGGAAGCCTGACCGAACTGGTTCTGGGCCAAATTGTCGTTCGATTGCAGCCGCTGTAACCATCCTCCTGCCTCGATCTGATGACGACCGTGCGTCCAGAAGATGTGGTCGTCAAAGGTAAACAGATTGCGTGTCGTCGCGTTGTTGGATCCAACGTTTGCGCCTGCTCCGGTAATCTGCGAGGAGCCGTTCGATGCCGTCGATCCCGCGATGACGATTGCTCCTACCGGTTGACCGGCAACCCATCCCGGCACGCTGGCCCCGCCCAATGGAGAAGAGGTTCCCAGGAAGAAGAACGATGCGCGGGAGTAACCAAACCGAGCTGTATTGAGCATCTGAGGTGAAAAGACATGCTGCTCCTGTAGACTCGCAACCTGCTCCCGCAGATCTTCGTTGATCGCTGCGAGAGGATTTTGCGTGGGCGTGTCAGCAGTCGAATCGTCGACGGTATAAACACCAAAGAATAGATCTCGCGGACCTATGTTGTAGTCGAAGCGTGTTGTTCCAAAGTCTTCGCGAATGTGCTGCACCGGGTTCGAATACGCGAGAGCGATGCCAGTCTGGTGCCCGTTCGCATCCAGCAGCGCCGGGCCATTCTGCTCGGGCCACAGATTGAACAGCGGAGCGACTCCCTGAGCCACGCCGTAGTTTTTTCGTGGTCCGGAGGGGTTCGACGGATCAGGCAGAAAACCCTGCCGTGCCTGCGTGTCCGGAACGAACGTTACATTGGAGAGGCCGAGATTCTGACGATAACCCTCGTAGTTGGCGAAGAGAAAAACCTTGTCACGACGGATCGGCCCACCCACCGAACCGCCGAAGTTGTTGCGCTGGAACTCCGGAATCTTGGCCTGATCAAAATAGTTGGGGGCATCGAGTGCGGAGTTGCGAAGAAACTCATAGACGGAGCCATGCAGGTTATTTGTGCCCGACGCCGTTACGATGGAGATCTGGGCGCCCTGTCGCTTACCGTAGCTGGCCGAATAGGTATCCGTTACAACGTTGAACTCGCGCACGGCATCGACGCCCAGAAGCTGTCCGCTGGTGCCTCCTGGAGTGACATTGATCAGCGAAGCTCCCGTATACTCCACGCCATTCAGCAGGAAGAGGTTATCCTGTGGCCTGCGACCGGAGATGGCAAACATATTGCCGACCGAAGAGTTTGAGGTGCCGATGCTCCCTGAGCGTTGATTGGTGTAGTTCACCACTGCAGGATTGAGCGTGATGAGCTGATCGTAGCTGCGTCCGTTCAGCGGAAGCTGCTTGATCTGCCGCTCGTCCACCAGCCCCGAGGTCTGCTGTGTGGAGAGATTGACCACAGACGGCGTATCTTCTACCGTAACCTGCTGCTGCACGGCATCGACCGTAAGCGAAAGGTCAATCTGTTTGCTCTCGCCTACGGTCAAAGGAATTCCCGTACGATGCTGCGTGGAAAAACCATCGTGTTCTACGGTGATCGTATAGGTACCGATAGGAACGGATGGTGCGGAAAAGCGCCCGTCGGCGCCCGTCAGTAAGCGGCGCTCGTTGCCGGTCTCGTCATTGTGGATAGTGACGGCAGCTTTGGAGAGCGCAGCGCCACTCGGATCAGTAATAACTCCCGAAAGAGTGCCTCCCACGACCTGAGCATAGAGAGGAGAGAAAAACGGAAAGAGAAAGACAATAATAAGTGCGAGCCTGAGAGCGGCTCTTTGAATTGGGTCGTACATAATGTTCTCCAGAAGATAGGCACACGCGCCCGCGTTTAAAAGCGAGTTCGCATGAAAGCTAAGATTTCTTTTGAAAAGGCTGGTTCTCGCTAGAGGCGACAACAACAGCGACAGGTAAGGAAGATCGAAAGAAGAGTCATCGCGCGACTCCGTGGCTATAGCTCCAGTAAACGAGCCCCAGCGTGATGAGTGCGATGGCAATCTCACCCAGAATGCCGACGACGAGAGGCCGCCAGCCTTGTCCGGTCAGATCGCGAAGGTTTGTACGCAAACCCACACCTGCAAATGCAGGCAAAAAAGCCCATCGGGAGAGATTTGTCAGGCTGTTAAGCTGCGCATGGGTAAAGAAACCGGCAGTCGCAAGAACCGAAAGCGCGATGAATCCTATGATGAACTTCGGAAATTTGCGCCAAAGGAAGACGCCTTTGTGCTGCACATCGGGAGCCAGGCCGCGCGAGGACCAGTACACGGCATACGCCAGCACAACAAAACCGATAAAGCCTGATCGCGC
>DATJJJ010000023.1:0-6223 GCA_035492215.1 Edaphobacter sp.
GTCCCGAACCAAAGTCCTTCGTCCCCATCGACCAGCGCAGCTAAGACACTCGACCAACCCCGGAGAGTTTCCGTTGTCCTCGCATATCAGCAACGAGCGCCCCGCACCAGACAAGGTCATCGCCGACATCGCCGACTACGCACTCGACTACGAAATCCAAAGCGACCTCGCTTACGAAACGGCTCACTATTGCCTCCTCGATACCCTCGGCTGCGGCCTCGAAGCACTCGAATACCCCGCCTGCACCAAGCTCCTCGGTCCCATCGTTCCCGGCACCGTCGTTCCGCACGGCGCGCGCGTTCCCGGAACCAGCTTTCAACTCGACCCCGTTCAGGCCGCATTCAATATCGGCGCAATCATCCGCTGGCTCGACTACAACGACACATGGCTCGCTGCAGAATGGGGACATCCCTCTGACAACCTAGGCGGCATCCTCGCAGTCGCCGACTGGCTCTGCCGTAACGCCGCAGCCGAAGGCAAGTCACCCATCACCATGCGCAACGTCCTCACCGCGATGATCAAAGCCCACGAAATACAAGGCTGCATCGCCCTCGAGAACTCCTTCAACAAAGTCGGCCTAGACCACGTCGTCCTCGTCAAGGTCGCGTCCACCGCCGTCGTCTGCTCGCTCCTCGGTCTCTCGCGCGAGCAAACCATCAACGCCATCTCTCTTGCATGGGTCGACGGCCAGAGCCTCCGCACCTATCGCCACGCCCCCAACACCGGATCGCGCAAGAGCTGGGCCGCAGGCGACGCCACCAGCCGCGCCGTACGTCTCGCGCTGATGGCCAGGACCGGTGAAATGGGCTATCCCTCCGCGCTCACCGCCAAAACCTGGGGCTTCTACGACGTCTCCTTTCGCGGACAGGAATTCAAGTTCCAGCGCCCCTACTCCAGCTACGTCATGGAGAACGTCCTCTTCAAAATCAGCTACCCGGCCGAGTTCCACTCTCAGACCGCCGTAGAAGCCGCCATCAAGCTCCACGCCGAGCTCGCCCGTCGCGGACTCAATGCCTCCGCAATCAAGTCGATCACCGTCCGCACTCACGAAGCTTGCCTCCGCATCATCGACAAGAAAGGCCCGCTCTCCAATCCTGCCGACCGCGACCACTGCATTCAGTACATGATCGCGGTGCCCCTGATCTTTGGCCGCCTCACCGCCGCCGACTACGAAGATGCCATCGCGATCGATCCCGTCTGGGGGAAACGGATCGACGCTGTTCGCGATCGGATCACCTGCATCGAGGAGCCTCAGTTCACCGCCGACTACCACGATCCCGACAAACGCTCCATTGCCAACTCCTTGCGCATTGAACTCGACGACAACAGCCTCCTCGAAGAAACCGTGGAATACCCCATCGGCCACAAGCGTCGTCGCCAGGAAGGCATGCCGCTCCTCGTCGAAAAATTCAAACGCAACCTCACGCGGCGCTTCTCATCCGAACAGCAGATGCGTATCCTGGACGCCTCCATGGATCGCGCGTACCTCGAACGCATGCCCGTCAGCGACTACGTCGACCTCTACGTCGCCTAAGCCAGTTACGCCGGATCTTAATCAGAACGAAATTCGGGTGCCCCATTCTAAATTGGTCGTCAGACCAATTTAGGGTGGGATGAAAACAGACCATAGCCTGATATTTTGTAAACGCTTGCAGCGTCCCGGGTATGCGTGTTTGACTTGTCCCGAAGGAAGACTCCCCGCTCATGGCCTACGTACTCGCACTGGATCAGGGAACGACCAGCTCCCGAGCCATCCTCTTCGACGAAAGCGGTAGCATCGCCGCAGTCGCGCAGCACGAGTTCCAGCAGTTCTACCCGCAGGCCGGCTGGGTCGAACATGATCCGACCGAAATCCTCACCAGCCAGATATCCTGCGCCGTCGAAGCACTCGGCAAAGTCGGTGCCCGCCCACGCGACATCGCCTCCATCGGCATCACCAACCAGCGCGAGACCGTGATCGTCTGGGAGCGTGCCAACGGCAAGCCGATTCATCCAGCCATCGTCTGGCAGGATCGACGCACAGCCGCAATGTGCTCGTCACTTGAGCAGCGCGGCCTGGGAGACACCGTCTCCTCCAAAACTGGGCTCGTCCTCGATCCCTATTTCTCCGCCACCAAGGTGCGCTGGATTCTCGACAACGTACCGGGCGCAAGAGAAAAAGCCCAACGAGGCGAACTTGCCTTCGGTACCGTCGACTGCTGGCTCATCTACCACCTCACCAGCAGCATGCGTCATGTCACCGATGTCACGAATGCATCGCGCACTCTTCTCTACAACATCGTCGAAGGTAAATGGGATTCCGAACTCCTCCGCATCTTCGACATTCCTGAAAGCATGCTGCCCGAAGTCGTGTGGTCCAGCCAGGTCGTCGGCGATGTCACCACAACATTGGGTCTCAGCGGCATCAGCATCGCCGGCATCGCAGGCGATCAACAGGCGGCACTCTTCGGCCAACTCTGCTGGAACCCAGGAGAAGCCAAGAATACTTACGGCACCGGATGCTTTCTACTGCAGAACATCGGCACCGAGTTCATCCGTTCGAAGCACAAGCTCATCACCACGGTCGCCGCAAGCGCGCAGAAGCGCCTTGAGTACGCGCTTGAAGGCAGCATCTTCATCGGCGGCGCCGTCGTTCAGTGGCTGCGCGACAACCTTCGCCTCATCGGCTCCTCCGCTGAAGTCGAGGCCCTCGCCGCCGGAGTGCCCGATGCAGGCGGCCTCGTCTTCGTGCCCGCCTTCGTCGGCCTCGGTGCGCCCCACTGGGATCCGCATGCCGGCGGTCTCATCATCGGTCTTCGTCGCGACACGAAGCCTGGACACATCGCTCGCGCTGCCCTGGAAAGCATCGCTTTCCAGGTTGCGGATGTTCTCGAAGCGGTACACAGCGAGACCGGTACTCCGCTCAACGCTCTTCGCGTGGACGGCGGCGCCGCTGTAAACGATCTGATGATGCAGTTCCAGGCAGATCTTCTCGGTGTTCCCGTCGTCCGTCCGCGCGTAACGGAAACCACGGCCCTCGGCGCAGCACATCTTGCCGGCCTCGCCACTGGTTTCTGGCCCAGCCCTCAAGAGCTCCAGGCAAAGCGGCAGGGAGACGTGCGGTTCGAGCCACATATGGAACAGCAGGAGCGAAGTGCGCTTCGCGCAAGATGGCAGCGCGCCGTCGAGCGCTCCAAAAACTGGGTCGAAAGTTAGGAGAACGACATGCGCAGGGAAGAAATGCTGCGTAAGATCCGCGAGCGCGCGGATCGCGGCGAACCTTGGGATATCGCCGTCGTAGGCGGTGGAGCAACCGGAATGGGTGTGGCCGTCGACGCTGCAGCGCGCGGCTTCCAGGCCGTACTCGTCGAAGCTCACGACTTCGGCAAGGGAACCAGCAGCCGCAGCACCAAGCTCGTGCACGGCGGCGTGCGCTACCTCGAGCAAGGCAACATCCCGCTCGTCATGTCGGCGCTCAAGGAACGAGGCTTGCTTCGCCAGAATGCGCCGCACCTCGTCAAAGACCTCGCCTTCGTTGTCCCCAACTACTCCTGGTGGGAAGCGCCCTTCTACGGCATCGGCCTCAAACTTTACGACCTGCTCGCCGGCAAATACGGCTTCGGTCCATCAAAGCTCCTCAGCAAGGAAGAAACCCTTCAGCGGCTTCCTGCGCTCGAGCCTGAAGAACTTCGCGGTGGAGTCGTCTACTACGACGGCCAGTTCGATGATTCGCGTCTCCTCATCCATCTCGCCATGACCGCCGCTGACCAGGGCGCAACAGTGGTTAACTACTGCCCTGCAACCGGTCTGTTGCGTGATGAAGAAGGCTACGTCAACGGTCTGATCGCCCGCGATGACGAATCAGGCGAGGCTTTCTCCATCAACGCCAAAGTCATCATCAACGCCACTGGGGTATTCACAGACGAGATCCGCCGCATGGCCGATCCGGCAACCGAACCTCTGATGGTCACCAGCCAGGGTATCCATCTTGTCTTCGACCGATCCTTCCTCAAGGGCGACACCGCTCTGATGGTCCCTCGTACCAGCGATGGCCGCGTCCTTTTCGTGATCCCGTGGCACGGTCACGCCGTCGCCGGCACAACCGATACCCCGGTCGACGGCCCCAGCCTCGAGCCCAAACCTCTCGACGAAGAGATCCAGTTCATTCTCGAAACAGCAGGTCGCTATCTAACCCGTCCCCCAAGCCGGGCCGACGTTCTCGCCGTCTACGTTGGACTTCGTCCGCTCGTGAAATCCGGCGGTGCGTCCAGTACCTCCGCTATCTCCCGCGATCACACCATCCACGTCGATACCTCCGGCCTCCTCACGATCACCGGAGGCAAATGGACCACTTACCGCCACATGGCCGAAGACACCGTCGATCACGCCATCACTCTCGGACGCCTGTCCGACCAATCCTGCACAACAAAGAACCTCAGAATCCACGGCTACCAGGAGCCGCCTTCCGATCGCGACGAAGAGGATGCCCTCGAAGTCTACGGCTCCGACGCTGCTGAAATCCGCTCACTCGCGCAGCAAATTCCCGAACTCGCCAAGCCGCTCCATCAAGCTCTGCCTTACATCGGCGCCGAAGTGGTCTGGGCCGCTCGTGCAGAAATGGCCCGCACCATCGAAGACGTCCTCTCCCGCCGCACCCGCGCCCTCTTTCTCAATGCACATGCAGCGATGCAGATGGCAGAACCAGTCGCCCGTCTGCTCGCGCGTGAACTCGGCCGCGACGACGCATGGGTCGCGAGCCAACTGCAGGAATTCTCAGCGCTCGCGAAACAGTACACTGTGTGAAGTCCTTCCCCGGAGGTCGACACATGCCGGCTCAGTGCACCCACATCAAAAATCACATAAAAGACGTAAAACCCCACTCCAAAGGTTGCGAAGAGTGCCTGAAGACCGGCGACACCTGGGTACATCTGCGCATGTGTCTCGAGTGCGGTCACATCGGCTGCTGCGACTCATCAAAGAATCGCCACTCGCGTGCCCACTTCCACGCCACCAAGCACCCGCTCATTCGCTCCGCAGAGCGCGGCGAAGACTGGAGCTGGTGCTTCATCGATGAGGTCTACCTCTAGCCAGATTCCTGCAAGGCTCAGGCTACCTGCACTTCGATCGACTTCGATGCCGCATCGATCTTCGCGATCTTGAAGCTCCGAATCTGCCCAGCCTTCAACGGCTCGGGCTCAGCTGACGGTGCCGGGGCACTCCCCTTCCACCGCGCCTGCAACATCGAGCTCAGCGAAGACAGATCGGCCTTACCGCTCTGCAGCGCAGCCTCGGCCTGCGGCGGTGCCGCCTTGCTCACCCGGCACATCGCGAAAATATTCTCGCCCAGCTCCACTGATGCTCCCGCCGCTGACTCCTCGACAACGCGCCCCGACACAACATCCCCCGCCTTGTGCTCGGCGATGTACTCATCGATGCTGGTCGGCACCAGCTGCTTCATGCTCAGCTTGATCTGCCGCTTCTCCGGCGCAATCCCCAGCACCTGCGCCTTCACCACCTGCCCAACGCGCAGCACATCCTGCGGATGATGAATGCGCTTCTCCGCGCTGATCTCGCTCACGTGCACCAGCCCCTCCACGCCATCCGCAATCTGCACGAACGCGCCGAACGTCATAATCTTCGCTACCGGCCCCTCAACCTGTGAACCCACTGGGAATCTCTGCGTCACGTCCGACCACGGGTCCGTTAGAGTCTGTTTGAGCCCCAGCGAAATCCGCTTCTCCTCCGGCTTGATCGCCAGAATCACTGCATCCACGCGATCGCCTTCCTTCACCACGTCCGACGGATGCCGCACCTTCTTCCCCCACGTCATCTCCGAAATATGAATCAGCCCCTCAACGCCCGGCTCCATCTCCACAAACGCACCAAAGTCCGCGAGCCGCGTCACAATTCCCGTCACGCGCTGCCCAGCCTGATACTTCGATGGTGCAGTCTCCCACGGCTCCGGCTCCAGCTGCTTCAGCCCCAGCGAAATCTTCTTCGTCTCCGGATCGATCTTCAAAACCCGCACTCGAATCTTCTGGCCGGCAGACAGCACATCCTCCGGCTTGCTCGCGCGATTCCACGATATATCGCTCACATGCAGAAGCCCGTCGAATCCGCCGAGGTCAACAAATGCGCCATATGGCATCAGGCTGCGCACCGTTCCCTCCAGCACATCCCCGGCCTGCAGCACCGCCATCTTGCCTTCCTGCGCGGCACGAGCCTGCTCCTCGAGCACCACGCG
>DATJJJ010000024.1:0-16200 GCA_035492215.1 Edaphobacter sp.
GACGGCAAACCCTTCCGCGTGCTCTCGGGTGAGATGCATTACCCGCGGATTCCGCGCGCTTACTGGCGCGAACGGCTGCGCATGGCCAAGGCCATGGGACTGAATACGGTTACGACGTATGTCTTCTGGAACGTCCACGAGCCGCAGCCCGGAGTATATGACTTCAGCGGCAACAACGATGTCGCTGAATTTATTCGCGAGGCTCAGCAGGAGGGACTCTATGTCATTCTCCGTCCCGGTCCATATGTCTGCGCGGAGTGGGAGTGGGGAGGCTACCCTGCGTGGCTGCTGAAGGATCACGCAACGGTGGTTCGCTCGACCGATCCCAAGTTTATGCAGCCGACGGCACGCTGGATCAAGCGGCTAGGTCAGGAACTGGCTCCATTGCAGATCGCCAACGGCGGCCCGATTATTCTGACGCAGGTTGAGAACGAGTACGGTTCTTACGGCGATGATCACGCTTACATGCAACAGATTCACAAGCTGCTGGTGGATGCCGGTTTTACAAAGTCGCAGTTGTATACGGCTGATGGACCAGAGCAGGTTCCAAACGGCTCGCTGCCCGATCTTCCTGTGGGAATCAACTTCGGCGGAGAGAAGGTCGGAGACGCACAGAAGGCCTTTGAAACTCTCAAGAAGTATCGGCCCAATGGGCCTTTCATCAACAGCGAATACTGGGCAGGATGGTTCGATCACTGGGGCGGAAAGCACGCGCACACCAATACGGATGCTCAGGTTGCGAACTACAAGTGGATGCTCGAGCAGGGATACTCGGTCAGTCTCTACATGTTTCACGGCGGCACCAGCTTTGGCTGGATGAATGGTGCGAACACCGACGGCAAGGGAAGCTATGAGCCGGACGTGACGAGCTACGACTACGACTCGGCTCTCGACGAGAGTGGACGGACTACGCCGAAGTACTTCGCTCTGCACGATGTAATTGCGAAGGTCACGGGCGTGACACCGCCGCCAGTGCCGAAGGTAGCTCCCGCGATGAGCGTGCCCACCATCTCACTGCCAGAGACAGCCTCGTTATGGGACAACCTTCCACTGGCGATCTCGTCGGATCAGATAAAAAGCATGGAGGATGTCGGGCAGGCCTACGGCTACATTCTCTACCGCACCCATCTGAGAGCAGATGCTTCATCCGATCTGGTGCTCGATCAGTTGCATAGCTACGCGCAGGTCTATGTGAACAAGAGGCTGGTAGGAACGATCGATCGTCGTCTGAAGCAGGATCGTATTTCACTGCACGCAAACGCGGGCGCTCAACTCGACATCCTGGTCGAGAACACGGGCCGCGTGAACTTCGGCAAGACGATCGGCGGAGAGCGCGCAGGCATTACACATCAGGTCACGCTTAGCGGAAAACCTGTTCTTGGCTGGGAGATCTATCCCTTGACCATGACGCACGTGGAGAAGCTTCCGTTCATGAAGAAGCCGTGCGAGGGACCGTGCTTCTACCGCGGCGACTTTGATCTTACAAAGACAGCCGACACCTTCCTCGACACGTCAGCGTTTACAAAGGGACAGCTTTGGCTAAACGGGCATGCGCTGGGAAGAATCTGGAACATCGGGCCGCAGAAAGCACTGTACGCTCCTGCACCCTGGCTGTCGAAAGGGAAGAATCAAATAATCGTCTTCGACGCCAAGGGCAAGATGGGCGGTACAGTCCTCGGATTGGACAAGCCGGAGTTGTGAGATACCGTGTGACTGACCTTACCGGTTATAGATATTGAAACCGTGCTCAGGATCGTATTGAAAGTTCATCAGACCATCTCGATAGTCGATATCGATCTTGAGATAGCCAAGAGCAGTAATGCCGATTAAGCCCGAAGTGTTCATGTCGAGAGATTTACTGATGGAGTCGGTGGAAAAGGAAACTACATCTTCAACCTGCTGAGAGATGTGGGCAAATTTGAAGGTAATGCGATCCGCTTTAAAGACTTTATCTACTTTGCCACTGATACCTTGCACGGTGGTGTCACTATCGATGTGAACCTTAGTGACCTCACGAGCCACTTCAGGAGAGATGCTGGTGGAACTGGAGCCAGTGTCGATAATGAACATCTTTGGCTTTGATCCATTGAGCGACGCGGGCAGTAATAGATTGTGACCAATGCGATAGAGATGAGCCCAGTCCTTCATCTCAGGAGCAATGTAGCGATCTCGTGGACCTGCGGACGAACCCTGTGTCTTGTCGGTAGAGTCCGTACCAGTAGATCCGGTCGATCCATTTCCAGCGGTTTCGAGTGAAGGCTTGGATGGCGCTGGCTGGTCCGGACGTTTCGGCAATGGATTGAGGTGAAGCTTCCGCGTCGGATAGTCCAAAGTGACCAGGAAATCGGAAAAAACGTCAGCGCCAATTAAACCGTCCAAATCCACGACATTGCCGCGGTCGATAACTTCTACTGCACAATCTCGAAATTCAAGAGAGCCTATTTTGATCTCATCCACATAAGCGGTATAGCCGGATTTCCGGCCTTGACTTCCAATTCCGCCAATCTCGGTTCGACTGAATTGTTTAAGTCCAGCACGTTCTGCCACCGAACGACTAATGATGAGACCGCTTGCTCCCGTATCGATCTGAAGACGTGCGCTGTGGCCATTGAGCTTTACCTCGAGACCAAAAGCTCGAATGTGATTTGGGTCATACATAATCTGCGCAAACGGGACGGTAACACTTTCCTGATCGGAGACGAGCCTGCAGGATTTATGAGGTTCCGTGAGTTGGCGCTTGAGAAACTCAAGATAAAAGCGAAGGTCTGTTACTGTTTCCGCATCGTCACCACTTCCGGCCGCGAGATACGACTCGAGCTCAACAATGCGTTGCTGCAAGGGGAGAGTGTGTAGCCATTGAAGACGGATCTGGGCATTGTGAGGATCGAGCATGTGCGCGATCTTTACCTCCTTTGCCGCCGCACTGTAATAGGAATTGAGTTCTAAGATCTTGGCCAAGAGCAGGCGCAGAGGCGCGTAGCAGGGATCCATTTTCATCGCAGCAGTAGCGGTATCTCCCGCAAGCCATGGAGTTCCTTCGCGATACTGAATCTCGCCCAGGGCAGTCTGCAGAATGACTGATTTTGGTGAGGAGACAAGAGCCTCCTGGACCAGCGTATCCGCCTCCTTAACCTTCTGCTGACGCAACAGTACCTGCGAGAGTTGTGCTGTCAGTTCCGGGTCATTTGGCTTTGTCTGAAGTTGAGCCTGATAAAGTTTTACAGCCGTTTCATAGTCCGCTTTCAAAAAGGCCTTTTCCGCGTCCGTTTGATCTTTAGCGGGCGTTACCGGACATGTATGGGATTGCGCAATTCCCGAGGGCGTGGACAGAAAGAAGAGCCCCAAAAAGGCCGGAAAAAGACAGAGGGCAAGACGAGATCGCCTCAATGGACAAAATTCCCCGTAAGAAGATGTTGGGTGCGTTCACCAGCATAATGCTTACGGGGTAAAAGGGGTAAAAATTAGACTTGGGCTTTCATCAATGTCCGGCTCCGGGATCGAGATGCTTGGGCGGTTTGGGAATCAGGAACAAAAGCGGGATCATGCAGGCGCAGAAGATGCTCATGTACTGGATGATGTCGAGATACGCAAGCATTCCCGCCTGTCGGTGCAGTTGGTTGTAGATATATGCCTGCGCGGTATGCGCGGCGTTGCCGATCATTGGATTGCCGCCGCCGTGGCCTCCGAAAACATCTTTGAGCCTTTTGACCTGGTCGATGAAGGCCTGATTTCCTGTCGTGAGGTTGCGGACCATGTTGCTCTCGTGCGCGGCGGTGCGGCGAGTGAGCATCGTGGCCATGAAGGCGGTACCGCAGGAGCCACCAATATTGCGGGCGAGATTGGTGAGGCCGGAGACGTCGTTATTTTCCGACCGCTTCACTCCGAAGTACGCAATCATGTTGATCGGAATAAACAGGAACGCCAATCCTGAAGCTTGAATAATGCGTAGAAAGACAAGCCTCCCATAGCTGATGCCAAGGTCCATGGTGTGCATCAGGATCAATGCCAGCGTAAGCATGGTAAAGCCATAACCAATCAGCTTTCTTGGATCGACCTTACTCGAAAGGAAACCCACCACGGGCATCATTGCCATCATCATGAAGCCCGCGGGCGATAGCACCATGCCTGCCAACTCCGCGGTGTAGCCCAGCAGGGTCTGCACAAATTGCGGGATAAGGATGGTGGTGCCGTAGAGCGAAAAGCCAAGCACGAACATCAACGCGAAAGAGATGGAGAAGTTTCTTCGCGTAAACAACGTAAGATTCAGAATCGGCCGGTTTCCGGAGCGGAGTTGTTTTAGCTCCCACCAGATCATGGTGATGAAAGCGACGATCATGGTGACGACGAAGAAGGTGATGAGTCGCGAAGCGAACCAGTCGTCCTCCTGCCCCTTATCGAGGACGAACTCCAGCGATCCGAAGGTCAGGCCCAGCAGAGCGAACCCGAGAAAATCAAGCCGTATCCCGCCCTTTTGCGACTCCTTCACCTGATCGGCAACCCACGGTGGATCTTCGACAATGCGCGAGGTCAAAAACAGAGACAGCAGACAGATAGGTACGTTGAGGAAGAAGATCCACCGCCAGTCGTAATTGTCGGTGATCCATCCGCCCAGCGTCGGGCCGATGGCTGGAGCGACAACGACGGCAAGACCGTACATCGCGAAAGCCTGTCCACGTTTCTCCGGCGGAAACGTATCCGCCAGAATCGCCTGCTCCGAGGGGGCAAGACCTCCTCCGCCGATACCTTGCAAAACACGGAAGAAGACGAGCAACGGAAGCGAGGGAGCCAGGCCGCATAACGCCGAACTGATGCCGAACAACGCGACGCAGATCATGTAGAACTTCTTGCGCCCGATGAAGGTAGTCATGTAGGCGCCTGCCGGAAGAACGATGGCGTTCGCGACGAGATAGGCCGTCAGCACCCAGGTAGCCTCATCCTGCGTAGAGCCCAGGCCACCGGCGATGTGCGGTAACGCGACGTTCGCAATGGAGGAATCGAGCACCTCCATAAAGGTCGCCAGAGTTACCGTCATGGCGACAATCCATGGATTGATGCGTGGCCGCCAAGCGGCGTGTTCCGTCGCTGACTGTTCCTTTGTTTGCTCGGGGATCTCCGGTAAGTCTAAGGTGGTCGAGGCCATGCGTGAAATTTCGATTCCCAGCCTGCGGACGGAGATTCAGTTTTTACCAGAGTTTCTGGAATGCACCAGAGAGGGTGCAACGATCGTCAACACACCTCTCCGGTTCTTTAAAGGTTAGCGAGCGAAGTTTTGAATGTAGACATCGTGCGGCATACCCGCGCTGCGAGCCGTGCGCCGGAAGGCTTCTGCCTGATCATGGGTCATGGGCCCGCCAACCGTCACCAGATAAGGAGCCCGACCGGTCGGTGAAAAAACCTCAGGGTTCAGCGACGGATGTTGGCTTTTTACCGCATCCACCTTCTGTTGTGCCTGGTCCTGATGGTTATAGGTATAAGCCACAACACGCCAGTATGTGCGTTGCGCGCCCGCAGGAGGAACGACCACCTTATTCGGCGCATTCGTCCTCATCTCCGGAGCCGGACGCGGCTTTGCAGGAGCAGCAGGCATAGGAGCGGAAGATGGAGCGACCGCTGCTGGATGCGATGTCGCGTTCGCAGGACCTGCAGCCGAATCGTTTCGCATGAATCGCCAGCCAAAGAAGAGGAGAACCAGGGCAACGGCAGCCGCTATGCCCCACAGCTTCATTTTGCGGGAATCACCTTCGTCAACCGGCTTGACGATGCGGTGGCGCACATCCGGGGCCTGCGTAACGACAGCGGGCCGCTCTGGCTTCTGCGGTGTGACAGAGGCTGCAGGCCGTGTGCCGGTTGCACTGGCGAGTGGACTGGCAGATTTGGCTGTCTCGAAAGGCTCAACCTTGTCGAAGAGCGTCGGCGCAGGCTTCTCTTTCGCTGGTTCTGGAGTCTTCGGCGCAACGTTCTCCTTCGCCTGCTCCCTGGATGGTTCGGCTGCCTGGACCGCCGGCACAGCGGGTGCCACGGGCACTGCAGGCTTTGCCACAGCAACAGGACCGAGAGCTGCCGACATCTCGCTTAGTCCCCACTTCCCACTGAGTCCATTGCGAATGATGCCATCGAAGGGAGAGGGCAGCAGCGTTGCCGATCCTTGCAGGACGCGCCTTCCGGTCATCGCCTCCAACAGAACCGTGGCGAGCGCCTGGGCATCGGCGGCTTTGCGGCGTGCTACTTCGGCCTCGCTGCTGTCGGGGCCTGCGGCCTCGCGCACGCAATCGCTGCGTAGTTTTACGGTTTCGCCCGCCGCAAGAATATTCGAGGGGTCGATGTGCTCATGTACCAGATCCTTCGCATGCAACGCCGTGAGAGCTGCAATCAGGCTGGCTGCCAGCTGCTTTGCCTCTTCCACGGTCAAGGTGCGGTTGCGGAGCAGGTCGGCGAGGCTCATCTCGGTCGGCTCCATGACCGCATAGACCAGCGGAGTGCCATCCAGCACCGTCTGGCCGAACTTCCGCATCTCCACAAGGTTTTCCTGCTTCAACCCGGAGACCATCTGCCAGCGCGCCAGAATCTCAGGCTCGTCAAAGTGTGCTTCAATCAGTCGCACCATGGCCGGTGTTCCGGTTCCATTGGTCGTCAGAAAGAAAGCACTGCGGCCCTCTGGACGAACCAGCTTCTTGAGCGGATAAGCCTCCGCGATCGTGCGGCCTTCGTAGTCATTCCAAAGTTGCATATACAAACCAGTCCTGAGGGAGATGGGGGTTCAAGGAAGGATGCTCGCAGGCAAGTACAACATCGATCTCCCCTTGCCGGACCGTGCGCACGGCAGGAGGGGTTCGTAACGTCTTTCATTATCCTCAAATAGTGCGGCCATCTCAACGCCGCAACCATTTGCAAAGTACACGGATTGGTTCACCCCTGCGGGGCGTGCTAGACTGCGATTTTTCCGCCTTATCTCGCTCATTTCGATTCTAGGCGACTAAAAAGAGAAGGAAGAGGGGCCTCAATGCATCCCGATCTGGAAAAGATGATCGCTCTCCAGGGCCTGGACCTGGAAACACGCCGCCTGACCGAAGAGATGACAGAACTGCCGCAGCGAGTTGCACGTCTCGCCGCCGAGCAGGAGGACGCGAAGAAAAAACTGGCCGCCATCGTCGAAGGCCTCGCAAAGGAAGATGCGCTACGCCGTCGTCAGGAGCTCGACGTCAAAGATCACCAGCAGAAGGCCGCACGTCTGCGCAAGCAGATGGACGTGGTCACGACGACCGCACAGGCTGCCGCACTTGAGCATGAGATCTCCTTCGCCGAGGGTGAGGTGAGCCGTCTCGAAGATGCAGAACTCGAGAGCATGGAACGAAGCGAGCAGTTGGAGACCGAAAAGGTGACCGCCGAGGAGACCGTAACCAACCTTGCGCAACGGCACAGCGAGGCGAGCTCCACTACAGCGGAGGCTCTCGCGCAGGCACGTTCTCAGCTGGCGGAGATCAATGCGAAACGGAGTGAACTGCGTCCGCAGATCAGCGAGAGCTCGATTTCGCTCTACGATCGTGTCGCAAAATCGCGTGGGACCGCGCTTGCGGAGGGCGTTGACCATAAATGCTCCGCCTGCCAGATGATGGTGCGTCCGCAACGCTGGAATGATCTTCGCGATCGAAGCAACGATGAGGCCATGCTGACCTGCGAAAGCTGTGGCCGCCTGCTCTACTGGGATCCGGCACGCGACGCCCCTCAGAAGAAACCGGTGCGTAACGAGAGCATTGCTGCCTCGATTGTGAGATCTCTGTGAAGCGAATCGCTGTTGATATGGATGAGGTGATGGCAGATTCGTTGGCGGAGCATCTGTTCCGTTACAACCGCGATCACGATGAAAACCTTACCTTGGAAGACCTGCACGGCAAGGCGTTGTGGGAGGTCGTCTCCATCGATCGTCACAATGCTCTGCATCGTTATCTGCGCTCGGAAGATTTCTTCGAGAACCTCACGGTAATGCCGGAGTCGCAGCGTGTGATGCGGCGTCTGCAGCAGAGCTACGAGGTCTTCATCGCAACTGCGGCGATGGAGGTTCCAACCTCGTTCCACCAGAAATTTCGCTGGCTCGAAAAGTACTTCCCTTTCATTCCGCCATCGCACATCGTCTACTGCGGAGATAAGGGAATCATCAACGCCGATTTTCTGATCGACGATAATCCGCGTCAGCTGCGCCGTTTCAAAGGCGAAGGCATTCTCTTCACCTCACCGCACAACATCGCGGTGAAGGGATATCGCCGCGTTAACGACTGGCTCGACGTCGAGAAGCTCTTTCTCGGCTAGCTTCAATATCGATTCGCTTACCGGCAAAACGGCGGAAGCTCTCCTGCGCTACGGCGGCAAACGCACCGACCACAGCACGATCTTCCCCTTCGCGAAAGGCCAGTTCGATATCGCTCATCACTTTTGCGCCTCGCAGGGCCGGACACACAACTTCGGGTCCGGCGATCTGTCGTACGCAGGCAGGTGCAATCGACACGCCAAGCCCCGCGCCCACCAGGCGCAAAATCGTCAGCCATTGCGGAGCCTCCTGAACCACGCGCGGACGATAACCATGTTCTTCGCAGAGCGAGACTGTTTTCTCGTAGGCCAGAGTTCCTGCCGTTGGCGTGAAGAAGACAAAAGGCTCGTCGCGAAGATCCGCCGCCGAGATTACGTTACGTTCCGCAAGCCGATGCGTCGCCGGAAGAACGCCGACGAAAGGCTCCGAGAAGAGAACCTCCAGATGCAGTCCTTCCACCGCTCCGCCGTCACGCATAAAACCGGCGTCCAGCATTCCGCGGTTGAGTGAATGTCCCAGGCCTGAGGTGTGCGCCTCCGAGAGCAGAAGCTGAACTCGCGGATACAGCAGCCGGTAGCGGCCCAGCATGGCAGGCAACGGCGTGAGCATGCCTGAGCCGATAAAGCCGACACGCAACATTCCTTCATCGCCGCGCCCGACGCTGCGCGCCTCTTCGATATCCTCACGCACGTTGCGAAGAGTGCGCCGTGCGCGCTCGAGAAAGACCTCTCCTGCAGCTGTCAGCTTGACGGCCCGCGAGGTACGCAAAAAGAGCGGGTATCCCAGAATCTCCTCGAGCCGGCGAATCTGCTGTGACAATGGAGGTTGCGCAAGATGCAGACGTTCGGCAGCGCGTCCGAAATGAAGCTCCTCGGCAACAGCGACGAAGTAACGCAGATGGCGGAGTTCGAGGTCCTGATCCATATCGGAAAGATCATAATCGAAACGAACAATATATTGGACGTATAGACCCGAGCGGCCTACTCTCAGTTTCACAAGGAGTTCGTTATGGCCTCGACTCTCTGCCTCGCCGATATTCCGTCCAACAGCAACCGCAATGCCGCCTCAGGGATTCAGCTGCGGCCTTTTCAGCCGGGCGATGCCGAGGCATTTCGCACGCTGAATGAGGCCTGGATCAGCAAGTACTTCGGACTCGAGGAGCATGATCGCGAGATGCTTGGCGATCCCGAGGGATACATTCTCGCGCAGGGCGGTCACATCTTCTTCGCCATTGCGGAGGGCAGGCCAGTCGGCTGTTGCGCTCTGATTCCGATGGAGTCGAATGTCTTCGAGGTCGCAAAGATGGCGGTCGACGAGACCTGTCAGAATCGCGGCATCGGCCGCCGTGTGCTCGCCTACACCGTGCAGCAGGGACGCGCTCTGGGGGCATCCTCTCTCTACCTTGAGACCAATAGCCGTCTCTCGAACGCGATCCACCTGTACGAGTCGCTGGGTTTCCGACATCTTCCGCCCAAGCCTTCACCCTACGTCCGCGCCAATGTCTTTATGGAGCTTCGCTTCTAGGAGTCCTGTTATCTCTGGTCAGGCGATTCAGCCACGCCATAGAGCTCTGCCTCAAAGCGCTGAATCGCCGCCTCCGACCAGGCGTGCGTGGATTTCCTCCATGTATCCCCTTTTTCCTCAAGAAAATTTGGAAAATTCAGTCGGCAATAGCCCGCTCGTGCAGTGAAGTCATACAGCCCCTGCGGCGTTCCATCCAGATACAGCACCGCGCGCAGGCCGTCGCGTGACCACTCGACGGTGGCGATGCGTTCGGGCTGAGGCCGCTGAAGCTCGGCATCGCTCTTGTTCAAGGCCGCGACGTTGTAGATCAGCATGGCGTCCAGAATGCGATCTTCGTGAGTCGTCTGGGAACGGTCGCAGGCGTAAAAGTAGCCCGCAATTCCTTCGTCTTCGAAGACGACCGTCCAGGGGGGCGCCGTGGGCGAGTCGGAGGAGAGAAAGGCGAGGCCGGGCGTAAAAGTGAGCGACTCCATACCTCTCACGATACGATAGAAGCAATGCATCACGACAGTCTCCAGCAGAGGAAGAAGGCGGACCCCGTTTGAAGCTTCCCACAATTAAAATGGGATGGCCCCAGCGCTTTGCCGCTTTGCTGCTCTTTCTTTTCCTCAGCCAGTGCACCTGGGTCATCTCTCGCCAGCAGCTTTCGTCGGATGATTACCGCTTTGCACGCTGCGGCCGTGAGATGTGGGAGCGCCCCTCGCCCCTGCAGGGATACTTCACCTCCTGCGGCAATCTGAACGGCGACGGAACCTTCGGTTATCGTGTCGCGGGGCTTCCTCTGACTGCGCAGCGGCTTACGCTGCTTGCGGTCGACAAGATGCGTAGCCCGGAGAATCGCCTCTACTCCGGTGGCATGCTCAACGGATCCACCTGGGAGGCTCGCCACGAGCTCACCAGCGTCAAATATCTTCTGCACCTGCCCTTTGTCTTCTTTGCGATCTGGCTCGGAGGCGGACTGTGGTGGGTGGCGCGACGCCTCTTCGGCAACGAAGGCGGATTTTTTGCGCTGGCCCTCTACTGCTTCTGTCCTGAAATCGTTCGTTACTCCGTCACACCCAATAACGATGTGCTCGCAATGTGGGGATTCTATGGCCTCGTCTACACAGCCATCGGAGTAGCCCATGCCATGCAAGGCCCGCGGCACAAGTGGCGCCCTCGAATTCTACTGTTGACCGTGGCGCTCGGCCTGACGGCGGCAGCTCACCTTCTGGCAGCGATGTTCGGCTTCCTCGCTGCAGTCATTCTGATGATGTATCTCGCGGAGCGCCGCCGCAGCTACGTCATGCAGACACTGATCCTGTCCGCGGCAGGATCGCTCGTTGTACTCTTCGCGTTTTACAACTTCCACCTGGCCGCGTTCAGCTATGTCTTTACCGGCGGAAGTGCGCGCTTCTGGTTTTCGCTGGATGCAATCCGCAGCTTCTTTTCGAATCCCGCCAACGCAGCCATTACGGTTGCCCTTGCCGTCTCTGGTGTGCTCTACCTCGGAGTACGCCGCTGCCGCTACTTCGGCAACACGGTACCTCTGCTGATCGCGATTGCGCTCTTTCCCGTGGTGACGACTCAGACCGTCAGCCGGCCCTGGTTCTGGGCGCTTCCCTTTTTATTTACGTTTCTGGGCGGAGTCTTCGCCGATATCCTTGAGACACGATATCGAAAACTCTTCCTTACCCTCACCGGCCTCATCCTGGTAACCCAGGCAGCCTTGTGCATCTCAGTACTCAACCTGATCGCGCATCAGGGCTAGTTTCTGTTTTCGTCAGATCTTTTTACGTCTGTACCGCATAATGAGACCCAGTGGTGGTCATCCTACTATTTTTGAGGACGGTCCGTTTGATAAAGGTTTCTTTGCGCTCTGCCTCGGCCCTGTTCGCAGTCGCGCTTTTGCTCTCACTCGCTGGATGCCACAGGCACCGCAAGACGACCTCGGCCCCCAACACTACGGACTACTCCGACAATCTCCAGGCCCTCGTCGCCTCCAGCAATCTGCCTTTTTTGCGCTGGCCTAACATCTCCGACTATCAGCCCGCGATCAAGGCCTTCTACGACGACCGCAACTACGAGATCGCATGGACCCGTGACGGCAAACCGACTGCTGCCTCGCTGGGCTTTATCCAGGCCTTCGCCGATGCCGGCAGCAAGGGCTTGCTCCCCGAGGACTACGACAGCTCCCGCTGGGCCGCTCGCATCAAGTCTCTCTCTCCACAAAAAGAAGACAGCATCACCCAGTTCGATGCTGCCATGACAGTCTCGGTCATGCGTTTCATCTCCGACCTCCGCATCGGCCGCGTCAATCCACAGCACTTCAACTTCGGAATCGATGTCGCCAACAAGAAGTACGACCTGGCCGAATTCGTCTCCGACAACGCGGTCGACATCACCGATGTCCCCAAGCTGCTGCAAACCGTAGAGCCCAACTCCGACCTCTACCGCCGCGACGAGCAGGCGCTGGCCCACTACATCGATCTCGCAAAACAGCAGGAGCAGCAGGGGCTGCATCCGTTGCCCGATGTGTCCGCTCCCATCGCACCGGGGCATGCTTACGAAGCCTCCCAGCAGCTCTTCGATCGGCTTAAGCTCGAAGGCGACCTCGACGACTCAGCCGCCGAGCCGGAGGGCGGGCAGGGAATCTTCACGGCTTCCCTCTCAAAGGGAGTGAAGAAGTTTCAGCATCGCCATAACCTCGCCGAGGATGGCAAGCTGACCAAAGAGACTATCGCCTCGCTCAACGTTCCTCTCAGTCATCGCGTCGAACAGCTTCAGGATGCGCTCGAACGCTGGCGCTGGCTTCCTGAGCCCTATCTCAATCCGCGCCTGATGGTAAACCTGCCCGAGTTCGTTCTACGCGGCTATAACCCCGACCACACGCTCAACTTCACGATGAAGGTCGTTGTGGGGCAGGTGATGGGCCAGCATCAGACACCAGTCTTCGCGCACATGATGCGCTATATGGTCTTTCGCCCTTACTGGAATGTTCCCATCTCGATCGTGCGCAAGGAGCTGGTTCCACACCTTCAGTCGAACCCGAACTATCTTCGCAGCAAAAACTTTGAGGTCACCAACGCGAAGGGACAAGTGGTCTCCGATTACACCGTAAAACAGATCGCGCAGGGTGGACTGATGGTTCGAGAAAAGCCCGGCCCCAAGAACTCGCTCGGCCTGGTGAAGTTCATGTTCCCCAACCAGTACGACATCTACTTGCACTCCACGCCCGCGACACAGCTCTTCAATCGCACGCGCCGCGACTTCAGCCACGGCTGCATTCGTGTGCAGCGCCCCGAAGATCTCGCCGCATGGGTACTCGACGATCAGAAGGACAAGGACGGCCAGGACTGGACCCTTGAAAAAGTCGGCGAGGCCATGAACTCCGGCCCCGACAATCATCAGGTCAACCTCAAGACACCGCTTCCAATCGTCATCTTCTACGTGACGGCTGAGGTGGAAGAAGATGGCGACGTGCACTTCTTCGACGACATCTACGGCTACGACCAGCACCTGCAGGAGGTCCTCGCCAAGGGGCCGCCCTACCCAGTCAAGCCCGATCCCATCGCATCCAAGCCCAAGCCCGGCGATACCGTTTAGCGCTATCTTTCAAAACCGCGGAGGTAGGGGGTCTTCGGTGGCCGCGGCGCCGTCTCGAACATCGGTCCGTGGGTCGAGTGATATTTCATGTTCATGTACGGCGTCTCGATGCGTCGTCCGACGGCAGAGTAACGGCCGTTCTGCCAGTTTGAATCCATGTAGTGGTTCGTAATCCCGGTCGACAGGAGCAGCCGCTCCGCGTTGAACGGTTCTCTTCCGGTCAGCATCAGCTCGATGATCCAGTGCGCGAAGGCATTCGTAGCGTGGTACTGCCCGATGGGGCCGGGGAAGTCAAGCATCGAGATGATCGTCGGATCTTTCTGCCCTTCAATCTCGCCTGCGTAGGTCCAACCTCCACCGTCGCCCGAAAGGACCGCGCCTTTAGTCCCATCGTTGTACTCCACGATGCAGGCGTTCGGTCGCTTGCCCTCCTGAAAGGTTCCCGGCGGCAGATCAAAGTTTTTCCGCACGGCTTCCAGCAGATTATTGGCCCAGGCATTCTGTTCGACCCACTTCCAGGTCTCCGGTCCCCGAATCGACTGCACCGATTTGACGCCGGTCTCACCACCCCTGCGGCGATCGACAAAGGACTGGAGCACGTCGATGCAATGAAAGATAGCACCCTCATCCGGCGCGGCCCCAACCACAATCGAGTTTCTAATCGGCGTATCGGCGGCAAGATCGATCTCAGGCTTGCGAAAGTAAAGCTCTACCGAAGACCCCCCGCTGAGCGGGAAGTTCAGTTCGCGCGACTTATCGAACATCCACTTGGCATCGTCCCAGTTGTAGGAGAGGTGCTTGTCGTTGAAGATGGGCACCGAGCGTTTGCTCTCCTCGAAGACCTTGATCACCTGCTGATAGATCCACCACCGCGGCAGCAACCAATGCCCCTTCAGGTCGGTGGGATAGTTCCCATGCTCGCAGACGATGACCACACCATCCACCGCCAGTTCCTTCCCGCCCAGCGTGACTGCCTCGCCGACTGTTTTAAAGATGGGAATGTTCTTCGCCTTGCAGACCTTCTGCCCCAGCAAGCTCGTGTCGAACTGATTGATGTAAACGGAGACCACATCCACCTGCGAAGGTGTATGCGCACCCTTCCACCAATAACCGTCGATCAGCTTGTTTACGATCCAGTCCGCATGCGAAGTCGGCAGACCCCAATAGCTGACGAGACAAGCGATACGAGGCCGTCTCTGCGCAGTCTGCGCAACCGCGGCGGGTGCGACCCCGGTCAGAGCCGCCATACCCGCCATACCAGTGAGTCCCAGCATCTCACGCCGGGTCAAGAGAGTGTTCGATTCCATCGTTTCGGTCATTGAGGATGAATCTGCCGCCCCGGCTGCATCTGCGATTGGGTTCATTTTCATAGTGGTTTTAATCCCTGTTGGATACAGGCTTACCTTCTTACCACAAATGCAGGCAGATCCAAGCGTGGTTAATTCGTTTTGCTTTCGAATCCATCAGGGAGGAGCACAAGCTTTCCATGAGCCTTCTTGCCTATGCTGATCTCAGCCGCTTCACGCCACTCACTCAACGCGAATGTCCGTGCAATCGGAATCGAGAAGCGCCCCTCGGCAGCAAGCTGAGCATAGTGACCCAGCACGTCATAGCGAAGGCTGCCACCTTCTCTCCATGCAGTACGAACACCGATACCTCCCTCATCGCGGTCGGCAAAGCTGTAGACCCGCTTGGGATCGCCGTCCACGATCTTCACCAGATCAGGCAGCGTGCCCTTCACCTGAGCCGTATGCACCGCCCAGTCGGGTGCCCCGCCAGCAAGCTCGCGAACACGTTCGACCATACCCTCTCCGTACGGAGTCACCTTGGCTCCAAGTTCGCGTAGCCGGTCCGCAAACGTCTCACCCGCTGATGCGATCACATGCGCGCCACGCAGCAGCGCAATCTGAACCGCAGCAAATCCCGTCATCGTCCCGCCACCATTCACCATCACGGTCTGTCCAGCCTTCAGCGGCAGAAGGTCGATAGTGCGCGCCGCCGTTTCTGTCGCCATCGGCAGCGCGGCAGCTTCGGTGATATCCAACCCGGCCGGTACCAGAAGGAAGACCTTGAGGATGGCATACTCCGCAGCTCCTCCAGTGGAGTAACCAATGTAATCAGGCACTCCGAAGACCAGGTCGCCAACGTTTAGATTCGTGACACCTTCCCCCAGAGCATCCACCCAGCCGGAAACGTCGAAACCTATTCCTCTTGGAGGAGGAACAGGCAGGAAGCCCTCACACACAGCCCAGTCGGCTGGGTTGAGTGCACAGGCATGTACGCGCACACGGATCTGATTGGCTCCGGGGTTGGGAATGGCAACATCCTCCAGCCGGAGTACATCCAGTGGCTTGCCAGTGGTTTGGAAGTAAAGCGCTTTCATGGTGTTTGGCTTTGAAGTAGACATAGGAGGCTCCATGCGATGATGGCCGGCGTTCCGTTCAGACGCGGCAAGGAAGATTGGTCATACAATTCAGCTTTTGCGCTAGAATTGTCAGTGACTGACACATTTAGTCGGTCACTGACAGATACTACACATAACGTCAGTAACTGACAATACACAGGGAATTCATGCCGAGGGATGGAGAAGAGGTTCGGAAGCGTCTTCAATGGGCAGCATTGGAGCTTTTCCGCACGCGCGGATATGACGACGTCACTGCGGCTGACATTGCCGCCGAGGCGGGCGTGACCGAGCGTACCTTCTTTCGCCACTTTCCCGACAAACGGGATGTCCTCTTCCACGGCGAAGCTGAGTTTGGCGAAGCATTGACTGAGGCGATACTCAAAGC
>DATJJJ010000025.1:0-76986 GCA_035492215.1 Edaphobacter sp.
CATGGGAAGCACTATAGACGAGTTTCATGGATTCGCACTTCCTGAGTCACAGCTATCTTTAGAGGCAGAGAATGAAGTGCAGGAGATCTTAATCGCCGCACAATGGGCGAAGACCCAACTTGAAAAAAAACCTGATGCACGACTTGGACTTATCGTTCCATCTCTTGAAAACCGTCGGAATCCCATCGATCGAATCTTTCGCGAGGTGCTGGCCCCCGAATTGGGGGATATTCGGGCTCCAAATGATACAGCCCCTCATGAATTCTCAGTTGGAACAGCTCTCTCAGAAAGACCCATGGTTCGGGTCGCACTGGATCTTATCCAATGGATATTGGAGCCTCTGTCAACAGAGCGAGTCAGCTTTCTATTAACCTCACCTCTTTTTGCAATGCGCGAAGAGGAACGATACGCACGTGCTCGCGTCGATGCTTTTGATTTACGAAGATCAAAGATGTTGCTGCCGACGATATCCATCACGTCGCTCGCACGAGTTATTACCCGATCCAAATATAAGGCACAACTCTCCGGCCTTCTCGAGACCCTGGATTCGGTAAGCCGTTTTAGTCTTAAAGTGACACAGGGGCGCAATGCCTACACTGCTTGGGCGGACATTATTCGTGAACTGCTGAAAACAGCTCGCTGGGGCCGCTCTGCTGGAGAAGACAGTCTTGAGTTTCAGACCCGACGCAAATGGGAGAGTCTTCTAGACGAGATGGCGACTTTGGATTTTCTAGGTGCGAGCGTAACTTTCGAGGATGCGTTTGGAGAGCTCGAACGGTTGGCAGAACAAACCATGTTCGCACCGGAATCGCATAATGCTGCAGTTCAAGTAATGGGACCTCTTGAGGCCGCGGGAAGTAATTTTGATGCAATCTGGTTTCTGGGGGCTGGAGACCTTCAGTGGCCCATCCGAAAGTCTCTCAATCCCCTTCTTCCACGTTCTTTACAACGCGAACTTCACGTCCCAGGCGCCGACGCTGCTGAGGATGATGTACGGGCTCACCGCCTTGTAGAGCGGATTCTTTCCAGCGCACCGACAGTAATCTTTAGTTATGCGGTTCAGACACAGAATGGGAAGCAGCATCTTTCTCCTATCCTGCGACCATTCCATCTTGAAAAAACTTCGGTTGAATCGATTGCACCACCTATCGCCGAAACGGAATCTGTAACCCTCGAGGAGTTTTCTGATATTGCATCTCTCGTTTCCACACGGGACGAGATCAGTCCGGGAGGAGCTGAGGTTCTTAAACTACAAGCAGCCTGCGGATTTCGCGCTTTCGCTGAACGTCGGCTAGGCTCGACGGAGCTTCGTCGTATTGAGCTCGGAATGGACCCATCAGAACGCGGAAACATTGTGCATCGCGTCCTTGAACATTTCTGGAAGACCGTCCGAACTCAGTCTAATTTGAAAGCAATGACATCCGAGGATCGAAATGCCTCTCTTGCTCAGTCCATCAACCATGTTCTCGGACGCGTTATCTGTACAACCCCCTGGGAACAGGCTTATGTCGAGCTGCAGTTTGCTCGATTAAAAAGCCTGCTGGCTCCCTGGCTTGAACTGGAACTTCAACGATCTCCCTTTGAGGTTAAGTTCAGTGAAGAAGAAACAAAGGATGTACATATTGGTCCATTGCGATTGAACCTTCGTGTTGATCGCATTGATGTGACCGAATCGGGAGAAGTCATTCTTGATTACAAAACAGGTTCTGCGAAATCAGCCGACTGGCAGGGGGAGCGTCCTGATGAACCCCAATTACCGCTTTATGCGGTGCATGCCAATGCAGGACAATCCGATGCCCGGTTGACAGACATAGCTTTCGCTCACATCCGTGCCGGAAAAGATATGTCCCTTGAAGGCTATGCCACGAAGGTGACGCCAGAAAAACAGTCTTTGAAACGACCTTCAACCCCATTTGAAGAACAACTAATTGAATGGCACAGAATTCTCGAAGACCTTGCCATTGCTTTTTATCGCGGCGAAGCTTACGTCGACCCGAAAAACTACCCTACGACCTGCACACATTGTGCGCAGCGAATACTATGCCGACTGAATACGGCAGCTTTTGATGAGGATATTGATGAAGAAACGCCCGTCATCCCATCAAATGGGTGAGCTGTTCTCTTTTCCTACTGAGCCGGAAAAGATCGAACAGCCTTCAACGCAACCACCGGATCGAGTTGAACGGGAACGGGCACTCGATGTCACTCGCTCCTGGATTGTCGAAGCTCCCGCAGGCTCGGGCAAGACAGGTCTTCTTCTACAGCGCTACTTAAAGCTGTTGGCTCTTCCCAGCGTAGAACAGCCGGAGCAGGTTCTTGCGATCACATTCACATTAAAAGCTACGGGCGAGATTCGAGAACGGGTTCTCGAACAACTTGCGCAAGCCGATCGACAGCAAGAGATTAATCATGAATTTGAACGCGAAACCAGAGCACTCGCATTAGCTGTGCTTGAACGCGATCGTAGTCAGGGCTGGGGACTCCTAGAACATCCTTACCGTCTCAATGTACGAACAATCGACTCAGTCTGCGCCGAGATCACCCGCAATCTTCCTGTCCTTTCCGGCAACGGAATACTTTCTCCTGTCGAGGATGCTTCTCCGCTTTATCGGCTGGCCGCAGAGCGTACCTTGTTACAACTCGGTGGTGATGACCAGGCTTTGAGCGAGGCCTTGCGGTTGATCCTTCTACATCGGGATGGAAATCTCGCACAAGTGCGTGACTTGCTGGCAGAGATGCTTTCTCTTCGGGATCAGTGGGCACGTCTTGTCCCGATTGGTCGCCAAATGCTTGAAGAGAAATACCTGGATGGTGTTGTGTTGGGACAAATTGAACGAACACTTTCCTATACGATTTGCCGGGAGTTAGGAAATCTTGAACGTCTGATGCCTGCATCAGTGCTGCATGATCTCGCTACTTTGGCCGGAGAGATGGGAAGACTCGAAGGATATAACAATCAACCTTCCCCAATTGCTGTTTGCAAAGATATCTATCGGGCTCCTCGGGCCGTCGCCGAAGATCTCGACCATTGGCGCGCTCTTGCACATTTACTGGTCAAGCCATCTGGAGGATGGCGATCGGGTTTTAATCGGAATCATATTTTCTTCATGATCGAGCGAGCTCAAGGCAATCGCCTACGCGAGGTCGTCGATCAGCTTCGTGGACGAGACGACCTGCTGAAAGCTCTTACTGGGGTTGCAACCCTGCCACCTGCAATTTATCCGGAAGAGCAGTGGAGGATTGCGAAAGCGCTCTTCCGTGTTCTTTATCGTGCTCTAGCAGAACTTCAAGTTGTCTTCACCGAACGCAGGGAATGTGATTTCGCCGAACCAGGAATTATTGCGCGGACTACGCTTGGCAGCGACTCGACTGCCCTCGAATCAACAATGGGCACTCGGCTGCAGCATATTCTCGTTGACGAGATGCAGGATACCTCCACAAGCCAGTACGAGTTGATTCAGCTTCTTACCCAGGGATGGGATGGACATAGTCAAACCGTATTTCTTGTCGGTGATCCGAAACAATCCATTTACCTGTTCCGCCAAGCGCGAGTCGAACGTTTTATACGTACCATGCGGCAAAGACGTCTAGGGGATTTGGAACTTGGAACTCTACGTCTCACTGCTAATTTTCGTTCTCAAAGCAAGCTCGTTCACTCTTTCAATGCAGAGTTTTCACAACTCTTTCCTCAAGACGGCGAGGATTCTCCCGAAGAAGCTCCCTATGTCGAAGTAGAACCTGTTCGAGGTTCAGCCGACGGGACGGTGCAAAGCTTCACCTGGCATGCGCAAGTTGCTCCTTCAAACTCCATTACTGAAGAAAGACGCCGATCTCGACGAAGACTTGCGCGACATGAAGCACTTCAAATTCGACGAATCATCGAGGGATGGAGTAGACGACCTCTATCAGAGGGACGAGAGAAACCATGGCAAATTGCCGTCCTGGTGCGCAACCGAGCTCATCTCACCGAGATTGTCTCTGAGCTGAAGCGCAATCGCGATACAGGTCCTGTTCCTTTTCGTGCGATCGACATTGAGCCGCTCGATGAGCGGCCAGAGATTCTAGATCTTTTTGCCCTTACTCGTTCCCTCCTGCATCCCGCCGATCGCGTCTCCTGGCTGGCAGTCTTACGAGCACCCTGGTGTGGGCTTGAACTTGCGGACTTGCAGAACCTCGTCGGAGAAGATCGATCAGCCGACCCCGAAAACACAATTGAAGAACTCATTCTGAAACGAGGCCAAGAGCTCTCAGAGGACGGATGCGAACGGCTTGCCAGAATTTGGCCGGTGCTTCAAGCCGCTATCAAGCAACATTCACAACTTCCTCTTGCAGAGTGGGTAGAAAGAACATGGAGATCTCTTGGAGGAGATGCATACCTCTCTAAGGAACAGAAGACGAACGTCCAAAAGTATTTCGAACTATTGGATGATATGGAGAAGCAACGCTCCTTCGATCTTGCTCAGCTACGTCTTCGCATCAAATCGTTATATGCCGAATCTCCTGCGATAACAGGCGCAGTAGACCTGATGACCATTCATGGCTCCAAAGGCCTGGAGTGGGATGTAGTCCTAGTCCCTGGACTTGAAAGGAGAAGCCGGGCCAATCGAAACCGTTTGCTTCTGTGGAGCGAGATGCCCTCACAAGACGAGCAAGCTGCTCAGGTTTTGTTGGCCCCAATTGCAGGAAAAGGACATGAGTCGGAGGCACTTAACCTATGGCTCAATCGCATTCAACGATCACGTGAGGATGCAGAGAATCGAAGGCTTTTTTATGTTGCCTGCACCCGTGCGCGTGAAGAACTGCATCTCTTTGCCTCTCCTGAACAGAACCAGAACGGAGAGATCAGACAGAACGCAGGAAGTCTTCTACAATCTGTCTGGCCTATCGCTGAGAAACACTTCGTCAATGTTCAGGCCGACTCAAAACCCCTTATTGCGCCGGTCGTCGTTATGCCTTCAGCCGACAATAGCCTTATTCTTCCCGGTCTCGCTGCAGAAACGGATGAACCGCAAAAGGCGATCCTTCAGCGTCTGCCGTTAGGTTTTATTCCTTTGAAACGTTTTTCCTCGACAAGAGCTTCGTCGGAAATGAAATTGAAATCCACTCGCTTCCGAGGATTCGATCGCCCGGAAGGTTCTTTCGAGGCTCGAGCTTTGGGCAATACCATTCACCTTTTTCTTGAACGGATCGCCGAGCAGCTTGCAAAGGGGATGTCGGCACAAACCCTTCTGCATGAAATAGAGAATTGGCAACCTCGAATCACTGCAGTGCTTCGTAGTACCGGCCTCTCTCCAAGGGTTATTCCCTCAAGGCGAGATGAGGTTCTGCTCGCTCTTCGGAATGTATTGCAAGATCCTGAGGGGCTTTGGATTCTCAGCGCAACCGCGGAAGCATTCAATGAGCATCCGCTTAGGATGTGGAAGGAAGAACGCATCAGCGTCCGATTTGATCGAACATTTCGCGGGGGTGCAGAACCTTTGAGTTCAGGAGATGGTTATCTATGGATTATTGATTACAAGACCACGCGTCAGATGAAAATGGATAAAGCTGAGTTCTTCGCGAAAGAGCAGGAAAAATATGCGCAACAGATGATGGCTTATGCGCATATTATGCTCAGCATGGTTGACCGCGAAAAAATTCGCCTCGGGTTATATTATCCAATGCTTCCCGGCTTGACGTGGTGGGCTTTGGAAACCAAGTAGATGTGCGCGTTATGGCGTAGGAGCCGCGTGATGCCGGACATCGGCACCGCGTACCCAGAAGATGACGTCCTCGGCGATATTGGTGGCGTGATCTCCTACACGCTCCAGGTTGCGCGCAATAATCAACGCATTTAAAGACTGCGGCGTCAGCTCCGGCTTCTCTTTGATAAGAGTGCTCAGCGCGTAATACGCAGCATCGTTCATCTTATCCACTTGGTCATCCATATCGAATACAGAGTCTGCCATCTCTGCATCCCCTTCAATAAACGCCTGAAGTGCCTTTCTGACCATTGCAGAGGCAAGTTCTGCAAGCTTGGGGATGTCTACCGGAAGATCGATATTCGCAAAGGCTCCCATCTCTCGAACACGAATAGCAACATTAACAGCCTGATCCCCTACTCGCTCAAGATCCGCATTAATCCGGATCACAGAGAGAATAAAACGGAGATCGATTGCCATGGGTTGCTCCATCGCCAAAAGGTCAAGTGCCATCTGATCGATCTCACGTTCCAGGCGATTAATTGCAGGTTCTGAATGAAGCACCAGCTCGCAAATACTGAGGTCTCGGGTCCGATAGGCTTCGATCGACCGTTGAATCGCCTGTTCGGCCATTCCAGCCATCACAAGTAGCTTCTCTTTGAGTTCGTCCAGACTTTGATGAAACTTCACGCGCATCAACCAAACCTCCCGGTGATGTAATCCTCTGTGCGTTTGTCGCGTGGATTAGTGAAGATTTTATGCGTGGAATCGAATTCAACCAGTTTTCCGTTCAGAAAGAAACCGGTATTTTCGGCTACGCGCGCAGCCTGTTGCATGTTGTGAGTCACAATCACAATGGTGTATTGGCTCTTCAGCTGGAAGATCAGGTCTTCGATCTTTGATGTGGAAACCGGATCCAGCGCGGAAGCCGGCTCATCCATCAGAAGTACCTCAGGGTCAACCGCCAAGGCCCGCGCTATGCACATACGCTGCTGCTGACCGCCCGAAAGAGAAGCACCGGATTTCTTTTTAAGATCGTCCTTCACCTCTTCCCAGAGTGCAGCCTGCCTCAGAGAACGCTCTACGGTCTCGTCCAAGACACGACGGTTGCGAAAACCATTTAGCTTCAGGCCGCTGATCACATTGTCATAGATCGACATCGTAGGAAAAGGATTGGGACGCTGGAACACCATGCCAACCCTGCGGCGAATCTCCACCGGCGAAGCCTCCCGGTAGATATCCACTTCTCCCATCTTGACCACACCCGTGGCACGGGCGATAGGGTTGGTCTCGTGCATCCGGTTCAGGCAACGCACGAAGGTCGATTTGCCACATCCCGACGGACCGATAAGAGCCGTCGCGTGGTTAGCGGGAATATGCAGATTGATATCCTGCAACGTATGGGTCGACCCGTACCATGCATTCAGATCTTCGACTTGAATCCCGACTCCCACTAACTTCCTCCCTTAAGAACGCCGCGATTCGCAAAGATACGAACCAGCGTCACAGAAACCATAATAAGAGCAATCAGGACAAGAGACCCCGCCCAAGCAAGTCTGTGCCATTCGTCATAGGGAGAGATCGCATAAACATAAATCTGCAGGGGGAGTGCTGCGATTGGCTGATCGAGTCTCAAGCTCCAGAATTGATTTCCGAATGCCGTAAACAAAAGCGGGGCAGTCTCACCAGCAACTCGCGCAAAGGCTAACATGCAACCGGTGATGATGCCGGGGGACGCCGTCCGCAGACTTACCGAGAGAACAGTTCGCCATTTGGGTACTCCAAGACCAAGTGCTGCCTCGCGGACCGCATGAGGTACCGTCACCAACATTTCCTCGGTAGTGCGCGTAACCGTAGGAACCATCATGATGGCTAGCGCTACACCACCCGCAAACGCAGAGTAGGGTGGATGGGGCTTCACAATCAAAGAGTAAATAGCGATTCCCATCACGATGGAGGGAACACCGTTCAGAACATCAGCGGTAAAACGGACCGCATTCCCTAGAAATGTTCCACTCCCAAACTCTGCCAGATAGACGCCTGCGGCAATCCCAACCGGAATTCCCATCAAACTGGCAAGAGCGAGAATAATTCCTGAACCGACAATGGCATTTGCCATACCTCCGCCCTCTTCCCCTACGGGAGCAGGAATATGCGTGAAAAACGCGAGGTTCAGGGATGAAGCGCCCTTGTAGACCAGATAAAAAAGGATTGCGGCCAGTGGGGCCAGTACCAGGATCGTCGCAAGAATGGCGAGTCCCGTTACGATGTGATCTGAAATACTCCGGCGCAGGATATTTACACGCGAAGGCTTGCGCGGATCTCCCAGGCTTTGCGACTGCAAGGGTTGCGTACTCATTAGGAGATCCTCGACGGAGCGCCGCGTGTCACGGCCCAGACCATCAGACGGGCAATTGCATTGACGACAATCGTGACAAGAAAGAGTGCCAGGCCAATTTCTATCAGCGAGCTGTAGTACAGATCTCCGGTAGCCTCAGAGAATTCGTTGGCGATCACGCTCGCCAAGGTATAGCCGGGGGCGAATAAGCTCTTGCTAATATCAGGGTGATTGCCAATCACCATGGTGACCGCCATGGTCTCACCAAGTGCACGGCCAAGCCCCAGCATAATGGCACCAACAATACCGATCCTGGAATTCCTTAGAACACCAATCCGGATCATCTCCCATCGCGTTGCGCCAAGCGCGAGTACTGCTTCACGCTGGCTGTTGGGTACAGCCTTCATAATGTCTCGCGTGATCGAGGAGATAATCGGCAATATCATGATGGCCAGAATGATGCTGGCGGTCAAAATGCCTACCCCAAAGTTGGGGCCGTCGAAAAGCTTCGTCCATCCAAACGTTTTAACCAAAAACGGTCCGAGGGTATCGCGCATCAGGGGGACCAGTACAAATACCGCCCAGAGTCCGTAGACGACGCTAGGAATGGCAGCCAGCAACTCTGACAGAAAGGAAATCGGAGCTCGCAGTGGTCGGGGGCAGAGTTCAGTCAGGAAAATAGCAACTCCTAACGCCAGAGGTACAGCCATTGCAAGTGCCAGGAGAGATGTTGCGAGCGTTCCATAAATAAATGGAAGCGCACCAAAATCACCCGAAACCGGATCCCAGGCCTCACGTACAAAGAACTTCCATCCGAACGCGTTCAGGCTCAGGTGGGAGTTCTTGATCAAAATCCAGAAGATAAAAAGGACGATGAGGAAGATACTGCAGGCGCAGGCCAACATCAGTGCTGCGAAACTTCGATCAGCGATGAGTCCGCTTCCACGCGCGTTGAGAAATTGGCGGACCTGCGAGACCGGCTCCGTCGTCGTTACCTGTGTCTCCTTCGGTGCCGAGACCACAGAGACAGTGGGCTTAACCGGCGATGTTGCTCCGTGTTCTCGTTCAGCGCTCATTTAATGGGAGAAATAATCCTGCTAAAGATAAGTACAAAATGTATTGTAGTCGGGAAGTCTCCTTTGCCGCGCAAGCCTATAGGAAAGACGTACGCGGCAAAGGTTCCTGATTTTACTGATTACTGCAGTTCCGTAATGCTCTTTCGGACCATCGTCTGCACCTGCTTTGGCAACGGAGCATAGCTTAGAGCCTGGGCTTCGCTTTCACCATGATCGAGCATCCAGCCAAGAAATTCCTTCATGGCCTTAGCCTTTGCGGAATCGGTCGAATGCTTCGGAATCAGAAGCCATGTAAAGCTCGAGATCGGATACGAGGTCGCTCCTGGAGCGTTGGTGATCGAAACGCGATAATCCGCAGGCATCGTTTTGGCGGCAGCGGCGGCAGCAGCGGTGACACCGTCGGTGGAGGCCTTCAGGAACTTTCCGGATGCGTTCTTTACCGCGCCGAAGGACATCTTGTTCTGAACGGCGTAGATCAACTCCACATAGCCAAACGAGTAGGGCGACTGCCGAACCATTCCGGCAACTCCCTCATTTCCCTTCTGACCAATTCCCGTGGGCCACTTTACTGACGTGTTCTTGCCGACCTTGCTGGTCCAGTCGGAGCTTACCTTCGAAAGAAAATCGGTAAAGATGTAAGTTGTGCCGCTTCCATCCGAACGATAGACCGGAAGGATCGGTTTGTCGGGGAGATTCGCACCCGGGTTATCCTTCGCGATTCGGCTGTCATTCCACTTCGTGATCTTGCCCAGGTAGATGTCCGCGATCACATCACCCGAAAAATTAAGGTCTTTGCTTACCCCGGGAATGTTGTAAACCGGCACCACGGCGCCAAGAACAGTGGGGATGTGCTCAACCTTAACTTTGGCACTCTCGATCTGCTGATCGCTCATCGGGCCGTCGCTGGCTCCAAAGTCCACGATTCCATCGGAGACCTGACGGATACCGCCGCCTGAACCAATCGACTGATAGTTAATCTTTACATTAGGATGCTGCTGGCTGTACTCGCTGAACCACTTGGAATAGATCGGGTACGGGAACGTTGCTCCCGCTCCGTTGATATTCTGCGCGCTGGCTCCCATGGCCGCGATGGCCAGTACGCCTGCTGCAATAACAATCTTTTTCACACTTCCCCCTCGCAAGTAAAGGTGTGCCGGAGTGAACCGAATCACCTTTCTTAAGTGTGCGGATCGATTGTTAATATAAGGTTACATGCCAGTGAAAACGCTGAAAAACACGCTAGATAGCGGACGCTGCCACCTTTGGCAACGTGAAGATAAAGGTACTTCCCAAGGTCAGCTCACTCTCAGCTCGGATCGTTCCGCCCTGTGTTTGCACCACATGACGTGCAATTGCCAGACCTAATCCTGTTCCCCCGGACTCACGGGATCTCGCCTTGTCCACCCGATAAAATCGCTCAAAGATTCTGCCCAGATGCTCCGAGGCAATTCCCTGGCCAAAATCCCTGACACGAAATTCGACCATATCCCCTCTTTCTGTCACGAGCTGAGCGCTTACCACTACCCGACTGCGTTCTTCATCCTTCGTCTTTCCATATTTGATCGCGTTTTCAATCAGGTTACTCAAGACCTGCACAATCGCATCCGGATCGGCAAAGACTTCGCACTCTGTCGTCTCGCCCATCTCCAGAACAGCCTCTTCGTCGCGAACCATACCGCTCATCGCCTGGACTGCATCGCGAACAAGCATATCGGCACGGACCAGCACAGGATGCAACTCCTGTTCAGAAGATTCCACCCTTGCCATCACCAGAAGATCCTCGGTAAGCCGGTTCATCCGGGTCGCATTCTTGTGAATTGTGGTCAGAAACTCTCTTGCCTGAGGGCTGAGGCTCGCCTCGTGGTCCAGCAGAGTCTCCACGTACCCTGTAATGGAAGTCAATGGAGTCCTTAGCTCATGACTGACATTTGCGACAAACTCCCGTTGAGTTCTCTCCACCTGTTCGATACGGGTAATATCGTGCAAAACGGCGACGGCTCCGCCTGCTGGCATTGGAGAGGCTGAAACCTCAAAGATTTTTCCTGGCATCAACGATGTAGAGCGTCGTTCACTCAATGCACGTTGTTCCAGAGCGATTTTGACGCACTCCAAAACCTCTGGATCGCGAATCGTCTGAACCAGAGCATGCCCTACCCTGACAGCGCTTGAAAAGGACATGCCAGGAATTAGTTTCTGCATTTTCTGATTGGTCCATTGGATACGCCCTGCCTGATCGACGGCTACGACTGCATCCTGCATGCTATCGATCATGGCTTCAAGCTCACGCCGGCTCTCCGCAGCCTCGGCCAGAACCTGATCGACCCGGCTTGAAGTATGAGAGATCGCAAGGGTTATCCCTTCAAAGTCGCTGAACTTCGAGGCGGGTGCCGCAACCGGGGTAGTTCCAATCGCGCCAATGGCGATTTCTATTTGTGCGATATCTCTCCGCATCGAACGCGACAACAGAAATGCGTTCAGAGCCGCCCAAAACAGGATCGCCACGAGCGCGACGATCCAGCCATGGGTCCACTCAGGAGAAAACCACACCCGTAGAAGGGCCAGAACGGCCAGAGCGACCGTAATTCTTATAAAAAATGAAAAAAATAAACCGCGCGTCACAGCCAGACCTCTTATCAAGCCGGGACTTGTACCGTCTTCGGAATCTCGAACCGGTAACCTGCGCCTCGCATGGTCTTGAGGTAACGAGGTGTTTCAGGATCGATTTCGATCTTCTCCCGGATTCGACGGACATACACATCCACCGAACGTGGCGTTACGAATCGGGCATCGCCCCAGACAGCATCCAGAAGATGATCGCGGCTGAAGACCCTGCCAGGGTGTCGTGCAAGATAATCCAGCAGCCGGAATTCGGTTGCGGTGGTAGTCACCAGATCCCCACTCACACGAAGCTGCATGGCGCCAGCATCGATCTCAATATTCTCAAATTTAACGACCGATGGAGTGGTCGGACGCTCGAACCGACGTAACACTGCCTTGACGCGAGCAACCAGCTCGCGAGTTCCGAAGGGCTTGGTAATGTAATCATCCGCTCCCAGCTCCAATCCGTGAACGCGATCGTTCTCTGCGGCACGGGCGGTGAGAAAGATGATGGGAACGATGCTGAGGGTAGGATTTTGCCTGAGACGACGACAAAGATCCAAACCATCACCGCCAGGGACCATGATGTCCAGAAGAAACAGCGCTGGAGGCTGTCGCTCCGCATCGGGAACAATTTGCCCTACAGTAAGATAAGGGCGAACTGTGAATCCTGCACTTTCCAGGTGGTATTGCACTAGCCGAGAGATATCGGCGTCATCTTCCAACAGAAAAATGGTCTGACTCAATGATTACCTCAATCAAAATACGTGACGTTTCCGTCTATCAGCTTAGACCAGCAGAGGTTCAAACTTTGCTAACGTACGATAAATCGTTGATGACTGGTTCCGAAGGGGTTCTCTCGTATACTAACGGGAAACCGTGCTGCACTAGCTCTTTTTCGTTCTGACTAGCCAGTCATCGCCTTACCCAATTTGGACGGATCGTATGGTACAGAACTCCCATCTCGTTCTTTGTGTGGACGATGAACTCGTTGGACTTAAGGTACGAAAGATTCTGCTCGAACGTGCCGGTTATCATGTGCTAACAGCAATTGATGGTCCCACAGGTCTGACACTCTTTGAAAAAGAACCCGTGGAAGCGGTCGTCCTCGACTACTCCATGCCCGGTATGCACGGCGGCGAGGTCGCAGGCCGCATGCGACAGATTAAGCCTGAGGTGCCTATCCTTTTGCTTTCGGCTTATATTGGTCTTCCCAGCGAAGTCACCTCACTTGTGGATCTCTATATGACAAAAGGCGAAGGAGCCCCCGTTTTATTGCAGAAGCTGGAAGATCTTCTACAACAGCCAGTTAGTACACAATAGTCTGTAGCATTTGGCCAAGTGACCACGTGAATCTGACGCAATTCAATCGAATACTGCGGCAGGTCTTCCTGCTCCCGGTGATCGCTCTGTTGATCACTGCGGGGGCTCTCTACTGGCAGATGAGGGGAGCCAATGAGACCGTACGGCTGATTCAAGAGGCCGACGCACGCATTGCTCAGGCTGCCCAGGTGGCTAAATTGATTGCCGATCAGGAATCAGGCTTGCGAGGATATGAAGTTACTGGGGACGATCGATTTCTAGCTGACTTTCATCAGGCAGAAGGTCATATTCAATCCGAACTCGATAATCTCAGCACGGTCACCCAGTCCGACGCCGCGCAACAACTCAGCGTCGAAGATCTCAGAAACGAGTACCAGAACTGGCACGATGCCTTTGCCTTGCCCATCATGGCAACCGTCAAGGCCGGGGGCCAGGCGAACGATATCAATCTCAACCTTTATGGCAAGAAGTTGATGGATCAGGTTCGCCAGGATCTACGCTCCATCACTCAGCATGCCGAGGAGAGACGTTCCGTACGGATCAGGGAATGGCATGACCAGGTCCTCAATATGATTGAGGCCCTGATTGCAATCGCCCTGGGCATGGGGGTTCTTATCGGCTTGTTTACACGCAGCCGTCTCCATGCCGTCTCCTCAGCCTACCGAACTTCTCTTGAGGTCCTTGGTCGCCGCGCCGAAGAGATCTTTCAGTCCGAACAACAACTCCGCACGACTTTGGCCTCCATCGGCGACGGCGTCATCACCTGCGATGCAGATGGCCGCATCCAGATGATGAATCCCATCGCCAGCGAGCTCACCGGATGGACCCAGGCTGAAGCTGCTGATCGCCAGCTCGAAGAGGTGTTCCGCATCGTCAATATCAACACCGGCGAGCCGATCGAAACTCCTGTTGCAAAGGTCAAACGGCTTAGGACTGTAGTCGGTCTGGCCAATGACACGGCGCTCATTCGCAAGGACGAAACCCGAATTCTTATCGCCGACAGCGGGGCTCCTATTCCCGATCAGTCCGGAGAAATCATCGGCATTATCCTCGTCTTCCGCGACATCACACTTGAGCGGCGCACTCAGGACACCTTACTCGCAAATGAAAAACTCGCCGTCGCTGGTCGACTGGCAGCAACCATCGCTCACGAGATTCATAACCCGCTCGATGCTGTCTCCAACCTTCTCTATCTGCTTCGCACTAGTGATTCTGAAGAAGAGACCAGGCAGTTCATCGACATGGCAGAAAGCGAGTTGGCACGGGTAACCCAGATCAGCCGGGCTATGTTAGGTCTCTACCGTGAATCGCGCGCTCCGGTTCCCGTTGACCTCAAAAAGATTCTCGAAGACATCCTCTTGCTGATGGAGCATCGATTCCATGAGCTTAATGTCAGCATTCATACAGATCTTCCGGCTACCGTTGTCGTAGATGCATTTCCTGCCGAGCTCCGGCAGGTATTCACGAATCTTCTTGCCAACGCGGCTGAGGCTGCTCCCGGAGGTGAGATCCGGATTGGAGCTGCACAACTTCCGGCAACGCAAAAGTCTCCCGCAGGAGCCCTCGTCATCATCTCAGACAATGGAGCAGGAATTCCTGAAGAGGTTCGTTCCCAGCTGTTTCAGCCCTTCTTTACCACCAAAGGAGAGCGCGGGACAGGGCTTGGTCTGTGGGTTAGCCGAGGAATTATCAGCAAACATGGTGGAACCATCGATATCGCGAGCGATACAAAAACCGCTTCTCACGGCACCGTCGTGACTGTCTTTCTCGCCGAGAAGCCTGCCATTGCGAGTGGTCCTGCAACGGTCGTCTCGGCAAATTAGAACGCACGCAACTCTGCAACCACGATCTCTGCAGCCTGCAGGCAATCTTCGCGGCTCACGTCGTAGTGCGTCACGAAGCGAACACTGTGAGGACCAATAGCGCTGGCGAGCACTCCTTTTTGCTTTAGCGAAGCGCAGAGACCGCCCGCATCTTTCTCCCCACGCAAATGGAAGATTACGATATTGGTCTGCACGGCATCGAGATCGATTTCGGCAACAGGCTCTCCCGCCATGGCCTCAGCAAGTAGGCGGGCATTCGCATGATCTTCCGAGAGCCGGAGTGGCATCTCCTGCAAAGCGATTAACCCGGGGGCAGCAAGCACTCCTGCCTGACGCATGCCTCCACCAAGCGCTTTGCGAAACACTCTTGCCTGCTCCATTGCTTTTGCAGAACCCACCAGCATCGATCCTACGGGAGCCCCCAGCCCCTTCGATAAACAGAACATGACGGTATCGAATCCTGCCGTCAGCTCAGAAACACTTACGCCAAGCGCCACCGCTGCATTGAAGACCCGCGCTCCATCCAGATGCACCGGAAGGCCAGCGTCCTTCGCGCCGCTCCAGACATCTTTTACGACATCGAGAGGCGTTACCGTTCCTCCGGCCATATTGTGTGTGTTCTCAAGGCACACCAGACCAGTCGGTTGACGATAATAGATCTTCGGTCCAATGGCACGGCGAATCCTGTCCCAGGTCAGGACTCCGCGCTCCCCGTCGATCGTGCGCGCCTGACACCCTGAGAAAGCCGCCATCATGGCCATCTCCCAATCCAGCACGTGCGATCTCGACTCGCAGATAACCTCCTGACCGTGGTTCGTATGCAGCCGGATCGCAATCTGATTCCCCATCGTTCCCGTGGGAACAAAAATCGCGGCTTCTCTCCCAAAGACCTTCGCAGCCTCCCGCTCCAGACGATTGACGGTAGGGTCTTCGCCATACACGTCGTCGCCGACCTCTGCATTCGCCATCGCCTCCCGCATCGCCGGAGTTGGCTGGGTCACAGTATCGCTGCGCAGATCGATCATGCTTTCTCCTGTCCTCTCTTTTCGCATACCTAAGCGATGGCCGGTATCAGCAAGCGGCTAAAGACCTCGTTGGAGGCCATGCGTCCTTGCGACGTCAGTCGGACGAAATTACCAGTCCAATCAAGCAGCCCTGCCTCACAGGCTTCTTCGATTCCAGGCCTGATGGATGCAACTAACTCGTGCCCGAACTTCTTGGTCAGTTGCTCCAGATTTACTCCGTCAACCAGACGAAGCCCTAGAAACAGCGATTCTTCAAGAGCTGCTTCCCTTCGTATAAACTCCGGCTCAATCTTCGATGTCTTGTCTGACAGAACTGCCAGTGGCTCGCCCTGAAGGAGTTGCCGCACCATATAACAATCAAGATCGTCAGTATTCTGAAATCTCACCGCCGCATCTTCTGTCAGCAACATGGAATGAGCATCCAATCCAAATCCGAGATAAGGCAACCGACACCAATACTTCTGATTGTGACGAGATTTGTACCCGTCTCGAGCGAAGTTTGAGATCTCATACTGGCGTATTCCACCTGCGTTCAATCGTTCGCAGGCTAGCTCGTACCAGGCGGCGGACTCATCCTCTGACGGCAGGTCTCCGGCACCATACCGGTGTCCACCGGCAAGAGCTTCCTGTCCTAGTCGCGAGCCATCATCGACCTCGAGCATGTACACGCTTACATGGTCTACGCCACTGGTCAGTGTCTGATCCAGAGTGTTCTTCCAGCTGGCCTCCGTCTGATGCGGAAGCCCTGCAATCAGGTCGATCCCGATATTTTCAACTCCCGCCGAACGCAGCCTCGCGATCTCCTCATGACAGCTCGCCCCGGTATGCAACCTGCCGACGGCCCTGGCCTCACGATCGACGAACGACTGCACTCCAAGGCTGATGCGGTTTACGCCTTGTCGTAAAAGCTCCTCGAGTGTTTCATCGGAGATCTGTCCCGGAGCGCATTCCACCGTGACCTCAGCATCGGTTGCCACTTTGAACTGGTCGCGTACGGCTGAAAAGATCCGCAGCAGCAGCTTCGGCCCTAGCAGGCTGGGAGTACCGCCGCCGAAATAAATCGAATCCGCCTCCGGACTTAATCCTGCGCCAAGCCGTTCCGCAGCTTTTCTCGCGCCAGCAATCTCTTCACATAGCCGTTCCACATAGATACCCATCTTCTGCGTACCAAAGGCATTCGAGGCAAAGTTGCAGAAACTGCACTTCGCCTTGCAGAACGGTACCGAAAGATAAAGACCGACGGGGATCACCACAAAGCGCCTCTAACCTTATTCTTTCATGCGCTCAGTTTTTTGTGACCGGCCAAGCTTTTCCGCCGTCCAACGAGCCGGAAAGGAAATATCATGCGGACTTTATTACTCTCCGTCACATTTCTGTTCGCACTCACTCCTCCCGCACCGTCTCAAACCTCTTCTTCATCCCGCACTCCAGTCCTGGTTGAGCTCTTTACCTCAGAAGGCTGCTCCAGTTGCCCGCCCGCCGATAAGCTCCTCGCCACACTCCAAACATCACAGCCCGTCCCTGGAGCAAACATCATCGTCGTCGAGGAGCACGTCGACTACTGGGACCACCTCGGATGGCATGACCGCTTCTCTTCCGCCAAGTTCACCGAACGGCAGAACCTGTACGCACCTCATCTTCACTTCGACGATCCTTATACTCCACAGATGGTCGTTGACGGCCAGTCACAGTTCCTTGGCAGCGATCCGTTCAAAGCGATATCGTCGATCACGCAGGCCGCTGGATCACCCAAAATCACTCTCACACTCGCAAAACCTTCCATAGAAGGCTTGCACCTCAGTAGCTCCGTCTCGACTCCTGCCGGAGGAGCAACTCTTCCGAAAGGGGATCTCTACGCCATCCTCATCGAACCCTCTGCTTCTACTGAGGTGCAAAAAGGAGAGAACGGCGGCCGACATCTCAATCACGTCAGTATCGCCCGCTCCTTTCAGCACATCGGCAACCTGCAGGATCTTTCGCGCGGTCCCATCTTCTTCAAACTCAATGCGCCCACAGATACTGACCCCGCCCATCTGCGCCTGATCGTCTTCGCTCAGAGTCCCAACCAGGGGGCAGTTCAAGGCGTCACCGAAACCATGACCATGCCGTAGCCCATTACTTTCGCATCTCTGTCCTGCGGCAAACATCTAGAATGGATAGAGATGGCCGACCAGAAAACATCCGGCAGATCCTCGAAGGAGCCTGCGAAAAAGCTCGCACAAGACGATGAAGTCATGGGTAAAGCCTACGACGGCCGCCTCATGCGGCGGCTTCTGACCTACCTGCGCCCATATCGCCTTCAGGTAATCCTCTCCGCCGTTGCCATTCTGATCAAAGCTGCGACCGACGTTATGGGACCGTATCTGGTCAAAGTCGCAGTCGATACTTACATGAGCGGTGCACCTCCGGAGCATCCCTTCTGGCTCGCGCGTCACCTCAACCGCGCACCGATAACTGGCATCACGCAGCTCGCCATGCTTTATTTCGGGGCGCTGCTGACTTCCTTCGTGCTTGAATTCGTTCAGACCTACCTGATGCAGTGGACCGGCCAAAAGATCATGTTCGACATGCGCAGCCAGATCTTCCGCCATCTTCAACGCATGTCTCCGGTCTTCTTCGATCGGAATCCCGTAGGCCGCCTCGTTACCCGCGTCACCTCCGACGTGGACGCTCTCAACGAGATGTTTACCTCCGGCGTCCTCGCCATCTTTGAAGATGTCTTCGTGCTCGCCTTCATCATCCTCATCATGCTACGCATGAGCTGGCCGCTGGCTCTACTCACCATCTCCGTCATTCCGGCGATCCTCTATGTCACGCGAATCTTCCGTAAATACGTTCGCGACAGTTACCGCCGCCAGCGCTCCGCTACGGCCCGCATCAACTCCTTCACTCAGGAGTATGTCTCGGGCATGGCCATCGTGCAGCTCTTCAACCGTGAGCGCCGCGCCTTTACAGATTTTTCCGCTGTCAACGCCGAGAACAAAAAGGCTTGGTCGGACGCCATCTTCGCCTACGCTCTCTATTACCCCGTCGTGGAGCTTCTCAGCTCTACAGCCATCGCCCTGGTGATATGGCGAGGCGGAATCAGCGTTTTACAAGCCACCAACTTTACCTGGCTTTCGGCACATACCTATCTTTCGGACGGCAGAACCACTGGCCATTGGAGTCTCTTCGGAACCGTCACTCTCGGCGTTCTCATCGCCTTCATTCAATACGCACAGCGCTTCTTCCGTCCCATCCAGGACCTCAGCGAAAAATACAACATCCTGCAGGCTGCGATGGCCGCATCCGAGCGGGTCTTCAAGTTGCTCGATCATCGGCCTGAGATCGTCTCGCCCGAGCATCCCATTGCAGGAGATGACTCCGGGCGCGTCGAGTTTCGCAACGTCTGGTTCACCTATCAGCATCTCGATGAGCACCAGATCGCCCGTATCCACACAGCCACCGACGAGGAGCTTGAATCCTTCGCCGATATCGAATGGATTCTCCGCGGTGTCAGTTTCAACATTGATGCCGACGAGACAGCCGCCATCGTAGGTCACACCGGAGCTGGCAAGACCACCATCACCAGCCTCATGATGCGCTTCTACGATATTCAGCGTGGGTCTGTGCTCGTCGATGGAGTCGATGTTCGCGAACAGGATGTCACCGCGCTACGCCGTCGTTTCGGCGTCGTCCTTCAGGATCCCTTTCTCTTCACAGGCACCATCGCGGATAACATCCGCCTCGGCTCTTCGTGGATCACCGACAAGCAACTCGAGCACGCCGCTGACGAGGTCAACGTTGGGGATTTCATCCGCACGCTTCCCCTCAAATTCAAAGAGCCGGTTCAGGAGCGCGGAGCCACTCTCTCCACCGGACAGAAACAGCTCATCAGCTTCGCGCGTGCGCTTGCTCACGCACCTCGCATTCTCATCCTGGACGAAGCGACCAGCTCCGTCGATACCGACACGGAACTCCGCGTCCGTCTTGCACTCTCGCGCATGATCACCGGCCGTACTTCCATCCTCATCGCACACCGCCTCTCTACCGTGCAGCGCGCAGACACCATTCTGGTCATGCATAAAGGGCATCTCCGCGAGCAGGGCAGCCATCAGCAGCTCCTCGCCCAGCGCGGTCTTTACTGGAAGCTCTATCAGCTTCAGTACAAGGATCAGGAGCTAGGGATTCCTGACGCCCAGCCTCTCAGCGCCGATTAAGTCTGACTACACATGGTGGCTAATCGAACTTCCGCTTATTCACAGCAAAAGTTTCGGTTCCTTTGCCCATCCCTCTGATTCCGATAGTCCAAGGTTCAGAGCTTATGTAATATTGAGCAAAAATATCAGCAGTCGATGCGCTAGGCGATATCGCAGCAGATTGCAGCATCCTGTCTTGAATCGTCTCTGATAGATTTGCAACACCTTTTTGTGGACCGAGCCACAGTCGTACGAGCAGTAAATTCAAACTCAGGCTTCCTATGATCGATAACGCACCGAGTTCCACACCTGCCCCGGCCCTTGCCGGAATGAAATCCGGCTACAACCGCTTTCTCCTTCTTGTGGCAGGGCTCGGAGGCCTGCTGTATGGCGTCGATGTCGGCATCATCGGTGGTGCACTTCCCTATCTCGAAGCAACCTCGCGGTTGAATGCGAGTCAGCTCTCCATCATCGTGGCCGCAGTGCTTCTCGGCAGCGTCATCTCGACGCTGTTCGCCGGTCTGTTGGCGGACTGGATGGGCCGCAAACCTCTCATGGTGATCAGCGGGCTGACCTTTGTCATCAGCATCCCAATGATTGCTCTCTCCCACGGCTACGGCCCTCTCTTCTTTGGGCGCCTTTTGCAAGGCATCAGCGGTGGGTTTATCGGAGTTGTTGTTCCTCTTTATCTCGCCGAATGCCTTCCGGCAACCAATCGTGGAAAGGGCACAGCGGTCTTTCAATGGCTGCTCACCCTCGGCATCGTCTCGGCGGCGCTGATCGGGATCTACTACAGCTATCGCGTGGAAGCCGTAGCCAAAGTCGCCGATGCAGCCTCCGTCTTTGCCTTTAAAGATCAGGCGTGGCGACGCATCTTCTGGGTCTCGCTGCCTCCTGGAGTCTTTTTCGTTCTCGGCAGTCTGTTTGTGGCCGAGTCACCGCGCTGGCTGGTGCTCCGCGGCCGCAGCGAACGGGCGCTGGCTTCGCTGCGGCGGGCTCGTGAGACACAATATGCGGAGGTGGAGCTGAAGGAGATGGAAAAGGTAGCCGCTGCGGCCAAAGCACCTTCGAGCTCCGGCACGATCATCAAGGACTCGCTGCTGCGCAGGAAGTACGTGATCCCCTTCCTTCTGGCCTGCATCATCCTCTTCTGCAACACAGCCACCGGGGTCAACTCCATCATCGGCTATAACACCGCGATCCTTCTGCAGAGCGGCCTCTCGGATCTGCATGCTCATTGGGGTTATGTCATCTTCACCATCGTCAACTTTTTGATGACGATCATTGGGATGAACCTGATCGACCGCAAAGGTCGCAAGTTTCTCTTCATCGTGGGAACGTCAGGAATCATCGTCTCGTTGATTGGCGTGGGTCTTCTCTTCCTCGGCACCGAAAAGCTGAATCAGGACTGCCGCGACGTGATTCAAGCCCAAGTCGCACCTGACCAGACCTTCAAGGTCGCTTTCACACCGGAGGAGGCAAAACGTCTACTCGCCACTGAGGGCGTTCAGAACGACAGGATTGACAGCCAGCGCGCTTCGCTTGCCATCATTTACTCCTACGGCGACTTCACCGCCGCTACCAGCTTTGTCCGTTCGGACGATCCAAGTGCGGCTCCAATCGAAATTACGCGGGAGAGCGCGGTTCCTACGAATCGGGTGGAGGCTTTCTTCAAGAATCCTTTTGCCAATCTCGAGGCTGCCCGTACCGCTCCGCTCAAGATTGACCGGGCACTGGTCGGACGGGTACCCGACTCGAGTCATGGCTGGATGGTGGCAATCGGACTATATCTCTTTATGTCCTTCTATGCCATCGGGCCAGGAGTCGGCGTGTGGCTGGCGCTCTCCGAGCTGATGCCGACGAGGATCCGGTCGAACGGCATGAGCATCGCTCTGGTCATCAATCAGCTGGTCTCGACGACGCTAGCAGGAATCTTCCTTCCGGTCGTAAGCAAGTATGGCTACTCGTCGATGTTCTTTCTCTTCGCCGGATTTACGGTGATCTACTTCATTGTGGTCACGTTCTTCCTGCCGGAGACCAAGGGCAAAACTCTGGAGGAGATTGAGCGGCATTTCGAGGGAAGCCGCGCCTGAAGTTCACCGGGCCCGGGGGAATGAAAAGTAGTTGTAAAACAAGATACATACAACTTTCACACCACTCCGGATACTCTATCCGGAGTATATTGCTACCGAGATTAGGTCGCACCAGGGAGAGAGGATTCATGTACAGACTGCAAAGAAACCTGGCAACAACGTTTGCCCTGACTACCGTTCTTATTCTTGGAGGTTGCAAGAGCTCGACTCCAGCAGCTCCGGCGAATGAGAGCGCGTCACCGGCAGCGCCGGCGGCACCGCCCCCGGCACAGAGTGCCTCAAACGCGGCGGCTCCAGCCGCGACCCCGGCAACAGCACCGGCTGCTACTCCAGCACCCGCCCCTGCTCCAACTCCGGCTCCGGTTCCAGCTGCCGCTCCAGCCCCTGCACCACCTCCTGAGCCGGTAAGACTGACCGTTCCTTCGGGCTCGCACGTATCCGTCGTGCTCTCGCAGGCGATCAGCGCGAAGAAGAACAACGTCGGTGACGCCTTCTCCGGTGAGTTGTCCTCGGCACTTAAGACCTCCGGCGGCAAGACAGTCTTTGCCCGCGGAACCCATGTCGAGGGCACCGTGGTCGCCGCCAAGGGGCAGGGCCGGTTCAAGGGTGAGGGCGATCTCGCCATCCAGCTCAGCTCGATCGGTGGCCAACAGGTCACCACCAGTGCTTACCTGCAGCAGGTCAAGGGTAAAGGTAAGCGAACCGCAGGCTTCATCGGCGGCGGAACCGGCGCCGGCGCTCTGATCGGCGGCTTGGCCGGCGGCGGAAAGGGTGCTCTGATCGGAGGTCTGGTCGGTGCAGGCGCAGGAACGGCGGGCGCGGCCATGACCGGCAACAAGGACATCGTCATTCCGGCAGAGTCGGTCGTGACGTTCACCCTGCAGGCTCCGCTGACTGTCACCAAGTAACTCAACTACCCCTTTTGAAAAGAGGCACCTCATGGGTGCCTCTTTTTGTTTTCCGATCCCGCTACACTGGATGAATGCGGCTGAATCCTGTCTTTCTTCTCTCCGCCACCGATGCTGCGCACTTTCCTGCCGAGGCGAGGACCAACGGTGCTCCTGAAGTCGCCTTTCTTGGCCGTTCGAACGTCGGCAAGTCCTCGTTGATTAACGCCCTGCTTGGATCGAAGGAGGCTCGGGTCTCCTCGACGCCTGGCCGCACTCGCGCGATCAACTTTTTCGCTCTGCATGAGGTTTCGGGCGGAAGGCAGAAGGCTCTGCCGTCGCTGATCTTTGCCGACCTCCCCGGCTACGGTTACGCCAAGATCTCGAAGTCGATCTCGGCGGAGTGGCCCCAGTTCATCGAGCCTTATCTCGCCGAGCGGGAGACGCTGGCGCTGTGCATCTGCCTGGTGGATACCAATATTCCTCCCCAGCCCAGCGATGGGCAGCTGATCACCTACCTGAAGCAGACTCAGCGGCCGTTCCTCGTTGTGGGGACGAAGGCCGATCGGCTCTCGAATAACGTGCTGGGGAAGAATATTGCAGCGTTGAAGCGGGAGCACGAGGTGGATGAGATTCTTACCATTTCGTCGAAGACAAGCTCCGGAATCGCGGCGTTATGGCAGAGGATCCTGGGGACCCTCCCCGTATCTTAATTGCGCAAAGTATTCATAAAAGAAAACTTAGGCTGGTACCACTTCTTACCGAAGTACCACGTCTCCGCACCCACTTGAGGCACGAAGTGGTGCGCAAAAACTCAGGATCGTTCCTCTTTTATTGTAAGGAAAAGAAGCTAACTTATCGACGTCGTGTATTTCCCCTTTAATCAACTACTTGCATAGAAAACCGGGTTGACAGGTTTAAGGAAGCAGGTCAGCCGCCTCTGCAGACGTGAGCCAGAGAACGCGCTGCGGAGGCCGTTGCCGATGGAGGAGACGGGGAGCGGACTCCAGCCAGCGGCGACGTAGGTTCTCTGTCGGGGAAAGGTATTGAAGGGCGCGGCTGTCGAAGTCGCGGAGAGAAGATGCGCTCTCGAAGGTAGCGGTATAGAGCTTCCACTGGTTCCTCTCAAGAAGTGAGGCCAGAAGAGGAGATGCGGAGAGGAGGCCGGGGAGAGGGTGCCCTGTCGGGGAGTTTTCGTCGAGGTCGAGAAGGGTGGTCCCAAGCTGGTTAAGCTCCAATGCAAACGAAGCCAGGTCGGGAGTCCAGGGGAAAAAGCTGGAAAAGAGTTGTGGGGCGAGTCCGCGTTCTGCGATCTCTGCGAGGACGGGTCGGATGGGGGCGTTGAGCACTACGGAGAGAGGTCTATGCTGTCGCAGCTCATTCTTCATCGTGCGGATCGCCTCATCGAGGGTCGTGACACCGAAGTCCACCATGCCGCTGCGAACGATCTCGCGGACACGAACAGGATCGTCGTCGAGCGAGAGAGATACAGCTCCGGCGATGTTTGCAGCAAGAGTGAGCGCGGCACCTGGGGACTCAAGTCCAAGGGAGAGGATCAGCGCACCACCCCAGTCGGAACGAAGCTCTTGAAGGATGGTGAAGGTATGAAGGACCTGGAGCTGCAAAGGTTCGGACGAGAGAGGCAAAGCCATGCGAAGACGATGGTATCGCAATGCAGAGACCTCTTCCGGATTCCACCGTTAAACGGGATTGACAACTGTGTATTCAATGAGGTTGATGTTGGTGTTGTAAAGGAAGCAAGCGGTCTTTATAACCGGTACAATCTTCTTCGGCAGTGTGGTTTTTTAGCTACCAAGGATGAGGGAATGGTTCGTCAGTCTAGCAGCAGTGTCGCAGAGAAGAAGAAAGGGGCAGGGGCAGCCAGCGGAAGTTCGCTCAGCCGCGATCAACTGATCGAGTTCTATCGGTTGATGTACCTGTCGCGCCGCACAGACGATCGTGAGATTGTCTTGAAGCGTCAGCAAAGAATCTTCTTCCAGATCTCCTGCGCGGGCCACGAAGCGCTGCTGGTAGCGGCAGGCATGGCCCTGCGTGCGGGTTATGACTGGTTCTTTCCTTATTACCGGGACAGAGCGATCTGCCTGACGCTAGGCAACACGGTCGAAGAGCAGTTACTGCAATCGGTGGGTGCTGCCGATGACCCCGCGAGCGGTGGACGGCAGATGCCTTCGCATTGGTCCATCCCGAAGCTGCATATCGTGAGTCCTTCGTCCTCGACGGCGACGCAGTGCCTGCATGCCATCGGCTGCGCTGAGGCGGGACGATACTTTGCCAAGCACCCTGAAGCAGCGAAGAAACATACGGGGGATTACCGCGAGTTCAAGGATGTGGAGTTCCACAGCGACGAGGTGGCTTATGTCTCGATCGGCGAGGGAGCGACGAGCCAGGGCGAGTTCTGGGAGGCTCTGAATACAGCGAGCAATGAGAAGCTGCCGGTGCTGTTTGTGGTGGAAGACAACGGCTATGCGATTTCGACCCCGGTGGAGGCGAATACCCCGGGAGGCAACATCTCTCACCTGATAGCGAACTTCCCCAACTTCCACTTCGCTGAGGTGGATGGCACCGATCCGATTGCCAGCTACGAGGCGATGGTGGAGGCCGTGGCCTACTGCCGCGCGGGTAAGGGACCTGCGTTGGTGCATGGGCATGTGATCCGGCCTTATTCGCACTCGTTGAGCGACGATGAGCGGCTTTACCGCACGGTAGCGGAGCTTGAGGCCGATGCTCTGCGCGATCCGATCTCGCGGATGCAGATTTGGCTACTACGCGAGGGAGTTCTGGACGCGGAGGGGATCAACCGGTTGGAGCGGCAGGTGGATGAAGAGGTGCAGCGTGCCGCCGATCGAGCGATCACCGCCAAGCTACCGACGCCCGATACCATCCTGACGCACGTCTATTCTGAGCATCTGACGCCGATGGACGCGAGGTTCGACCGTAAGCCTGAGGCGACGGCAGATAAGACCGAGCGAACGATGGCCGACCTGATCAATGTTTGCCTGAAGGACGAGATGCGGCGCGACGATCGCATTGTTGTCTTCGGAGAAGACGTAGCCGATGCCACCCGCGACCGGGCTTTACGCGAGGGCAAGATCAAGGGCAAGGGTGGGGTCTTCAAGCTGACCTCGGGGCTGCAGCTTGAGTTTGGCAACGATCGCGTATGGAACTCGCCGCTGGCCGAGGCCAATATTGTAGGCCGCGCCATTGGAATGGCGGTGCGTGGATTGAAGCCAGTGGTGGAGATTCAGTTCTTCGACTACATCTGGCCGGCGATGCACCAGATGCGCAATGAGATGTCGGTGCTGCGGTGGAGATCGAACGATGGCTTCAGCTGCCCACTGGTGATGCGGGTTCCGATTGGCGGCTACCTGACGGGCGGGTCGATCTACCACTCGCAATCGGGCGAGAGCATCTTTACACATACGCCGGGCGTGCGCATTGTGATGCCTTCGAACGCGCTCGATGCGATTGGTTTGCTGCGTACGGCGATCCGCTGCGACGATCCGGTGCTCTTCCTTGAGCATAAGCGGCTTTATCGCGAGACCTTCGGCAGGGCGATCTATCCGGGGCCGGACTATACCATTCCTTTCGGGAAGGCGAGCATCGTGCGTCCAGGCAAGGATGTAACGGTGGTGACCTATGGTGCTTTGGTTCCTCGCGCTTTGCAGGCTGCGCAGAAGATCCATCGCGACAAAGGCATCGACGTGGAGCTGATCGATCTTCGCAGCCTTGCTCCTTATGACTGGGAGACGATTGCCGAGAGCGTGAAGAAGACGAATCGCGTGATCGTAGCCCACGAGGATATGTTGAGCTGGGGATACGGCGCGGAGATCGCCGCTCGGATCTCCGACGAACTGTTCTTCGATCTGGACGCTCCTGTGCGCCGTGTGGCGGCGATGGATACCTTTGTGGCGTATCAGCCTCTGCTGGAGGATGTGATTCTGCCTCAGGCACAGGATGTTTACGAGGCCATCGAGAAGCTGGTGGCTTTCTAAGGCTAGAAGCACAAAATCAGACAGATAATACCCGCTGCCGCGAAACTTCCGGCAGCGGGTTGAGTTTTTAACTAGAGAGGAACGACCCGGAGCCGCTGTCGAGCACGGAAAAGCGGTGGCTTCAGACTTCGATGCCCGGGAGAGGATCCATGCCGCAGTTCCCTATTACCAGGCGGGGATTTATGAAGAGCGGTGCGCTGGCTCTGGTCGGCACATCGACGATTCCCAGCTTTTTGACTCGCAGCGTTCTGGCGGAGATGACGACCGCGGCGGAAAACCGCAAGAAGCTGGTGGTGCTATTCCAGCGCGGCGCGGCGGACGGGCTGAATATCGTGGTTCCCTACCGCGAGAAGAACTACTACGCGATGCGGCCCACGATTGCGATTCGGCAAGAGGAGGTTCTGGACCTGGATGGGTTCTTCGGACTGCATCCGGCGATGGCATCCCTCAAGCCACTTTACGACCAGAAGCATCTTGCCATCGTGCATGCGGCTGGATCACCTGACATGAGCCGGTCGCACTTCGACGCTCAGGATTATATGGAGAGCGGGACGCCGGGGGTCAAGACGACTCAGGATGGTTGGCTAAATCGTGCCTTGCAGGGTGAACGGCTTCAGGGACAACCATCCCCGTTTCGCGCAGTTGCCCTGGGGTCGCAGGTTCCGCGAACGCTAGAGGGTAAGATTCCGGCGATGGCTGTGAATCATCTGAAAGATTTTTCGGTGGCAGGGGGCGACGGACCGCAGGGATCGCCGATCAGCGGAGCCTTTCAGGCGATGTACGACTCGAGCTCGGATGCGCTGCTGCATGGTACCGGGCAGGAGACCTTTGAGGCGGTCAAGATGCTGCGAGCGGCGAATCCGGCGAGATACCGGCCGCTAGCGGGTGTGGTTTATCCCCAGACGCAGTTCGGCAACAGCTTGCGGCAGGTTGCACAACTACTGAAGGCAAATCTCGGAGTCGAGGCGGCCTTTGCGGATATTGAAGGCTGGGATACGCATCAGAATCAGGGAAACAGCCGGGGTCAACTGGCCAATCGGCTACGCGAATTTTCGGATTCGATCGCCGCTTTCTGGCAGGACATGGGTGACGATGCGGATAGTATCACTTTAGTTACGATGTCCGAGTTTGGGCGAACAGCCCGACAGAATGGAACGGGCGGAACCGACCATGGCCATGCCAACGTCATGTTTGTTCTTGGCGGTCAGGTTCGGGGTGGAAAGGTCTACGGCAAATGGCCTGGACTTCAAAACGAACAGTTGAATCAAGGACGGGATCTTACTGTAACAACAGATTTTAGAAGTGTCCTGGGGGAAGCAGCGCTCAAGACGCTAGGCTGCCGAAATCTTAATCAAATCTTCCCGGGTGGGAGTGTGACGGCGACGGACTTCTCAGGCATTCTAGGCTGAAAGGGTCGGGAATGAGTGGGCGTTCATAATCCTATTTTTAGAATACTTATTTATTACGACTTCAAAAAAATGAAGAAACCCACACAACTTTTCTCTTATGGTGGCGTCTTATTGGATGTAACAAGCAAACGCCGAGGCTAGCAGTTCCCACAGTTTCGGTTTCACCTATCTGCAATACCAGCTCCCCACCTTCTTGAGGCCCCCAGTGTATCGGGGGCCTTCTCGCCGTTAAGTCCATGCTTGATGAAGAGTGGATGAAGATGCTTCAGGCGAATCCCATCTTGCGATCGAGAGCGCAGACGCCTGCTCCGTAAAAGAGAATCATCAGGGAGATGACCATGAGAGCCAGGGAGTACTCCGAGCCGGCATAACCGTGATGGCGGTTGACGGTGACGATGGCGACGAGCATGTTGATGCTGATCAGGAAGGCTGCAAAGCGCGTAAAGAAGCCGAGCAAGATGAGGACTCCGCCAAGGAATTCCGTGAGTGCAGAGACGATGCCGAGCCAGTAGGGCATCCCAAGGGAGGCGACGAAGTGGCTGTGGCGTTCGAGCGCGGAAAAGGTATTGCCGCCATGAAATCCGCCGTGCGGAATGACCTTATCCCAGCCGTGATAGATCATCGCAGCTCCGAGGACAAGGCGCAGAAAGAACGCACCCCAGGGCTGCAGGTTGTCGAGAGATCTGAACATCGCTTCCACCTTTTGCAGGGACTGATCTGAGCGTAACGCAGGCAGATCCTGCTCAGTTGGGCTTTGTGGCGGAGGGTGCCGGGGAAGGCACGGCCAGTGACTGTGTCAGATACTGGGCCAGGTATTGATCCAGGAAGCGAGTAACGGAGCGGTCGAAGAGAGGGCCGGAGTCTGTGGGAAGGGTCACACTGATCTTAGGATCGGCGGCACGAGAGAACGATGCGGGGTTGGGATCTTTCTCGGCGGCGATCAGAAGCTTGGGGCGCTGAAGCTGGGAGAGCGGGTCGGCCAGGGGGAATGTCTCGTGGAAGAGGAGGCTGGTGGGAAGCAGGCGCAGGCTGGAGTCCTTCCAGAGAACCGAACTGAGGTCGGCATAGGGCGAGTCGAGGATCACGGCGGGGATCTCGGTGTGAGCGAGGGCGAGATGAGTGGCCAGCGAGGTCCCGACGCCGATGCCGTAGGGAATGATGGTGGCGCCGGAGAGATTACGGAACCCGGTGAGATAGCTCCAGGCCGATTCACTGTCCTCAAGCATGCGCTCCTGAGAGGGATGCATGTTGACGCTCTGCCCATAGCCACGGTAGTCGAAGACGAAGAGGTTCAGGCCGAGATTATGCAAAGCCGTCTGAGTAGCGACGGATGTGGTGCGGTCTCCGTCGCCTGACGGGAGAAAGAGGATGGTCAGGTTGCGATAACGGGCATCGGGGCCTGCAGGCAACCATTGACCGGCCAGCTGGGGCTGCGCCGAAGGGCCGGGAGCGAAGTGGAGAATCTCCTGCGATTGGCTGGCGTTGGTGCGGGTGGGATGAAGGACAAGCTGCCATTGCCCACGGGAGAAGAGAAAGCAGAAGGTCAGGTACGTACTGACGAGCGCCCCTGCGATCACAGCTCCGATGGCTTTGAGCAACCATGCTCCCTCAATGGTCGGAGGTGGTTCCGGAGGAGGATTGGGACGGGGTTTCGAGGTGGAACGAGGCATCTTCGGGGTCTTGCTTTGACTTTAGCAGACCGCTGCATGAGCCCTGAAGCCGATAGCATGGAGGGAGTGAAGGAGAAGAGGTTTTGTCCAAGTGGGTTAAGTTGTGTGCCCTCGCCGAAGCCCCCGCATCGGGTGCAGTTGCAGAGGCTGAGGTGGAAGGGATTGCAGTTTGTCTCGCTAATGTTGGCGGCGAGTTATCGGCGTTGGATAACTGGTGTCCCCATCGCCGCGGCCCGTTGGGACAGGGGTGGATCGAAAACGGCTGCGTGGTCTGCCCGTGGCATTCGTGGACGTTCGATGCCAGGACCGGTCAGGCGGAGTATCCACCGAACGAACGAGTCGAAGTCTTTCCGCTGCGCGTCGAGGGAGAAGACGTGCTGATCGATATTGAATAGACGCGGTTTGTAACTCTCTAAATCAACTCTTGTTATTCTGGCTGGAGCATGGCGAATAAACCTGTTGTACTTACGATTCTTGACGGCTGGGGCTATCGCCCCGATATCCACGGCAACGCAATCGCACTGGCGCGCAAGCCCAATTACGATCGGCTCCTTGAGGAGTTTCCCAATACGCTGATTCATGCCAGCGATCATTTCGTGGGCCTTCCGGACGGACAGATGGGTAACTCCGAGGTGGGCCATCTTAATCTCGGGGCCGGACGCGTGGTCCGAATGGACATTACACGCATCGATGAGGCCATCGCCGATGGCAGCTTCTTCAGCGATCCGACGCTGACGCAGGCAGTCAAACTGGCGGGGCAGGAGAATCGTGCGCTGCATCTCTGCGGCCTGGTTTCGGACGGTGGCGTTCACTCGCATCAGCGCCATCTCTACGCACTTCTGCGGCTGGCGGCCAAGAACAAGCTCGAAAGAGTCTTCATTCACGCCTTTATGGATGGCCGGGATACGATGCCCACCAGCGGACTGGGTTATCTTGAAGCGCTCGAGCAGCAGATGGGCGAGATCGGCGTGGGACAGATCGCTTCAGTCTCAGGGCGTTACTTTGCGATGGATCGCGATCTGCGTTGGGAGAAGGAACGGCAGGCCTTCGATGCCATGGTCACCGGGCGTGCAGAGGGTGGAGCGTATCCCGATCCGCTGGCCCGCGTGCGAGAGCTCTATAACAACGAGATCACCGATGAGTTCATTCCACCGTTCACCGTGGTGGATCAAAAAAATAAGCCGATCGGGCTGATCGGCTCCAACGATGTCTGTATCTGCTTCAACTATCGCGCCGACCGTGTGCGTCAGATTACGCGAGTGCTTGCACGCAATCTTGAAGGAGGCCTGACGGCCAATAATGCTCTCGATCTGCCGAAGGCCGCAGAGCTTGATTTAGCAATTCCCCGCTCTGAGACGCCTTCGCACATCCACTACGTTTCCATGACGCAGTATGACAAGAACTTCAAGGTGCCGGTGGTTATTCCCCCGGAGTCGATGGACAATCTGCTTGCCAATGTGATGGCCGACGCCAACCTGCGCAATCTGCGCGTGGCGGAGACGGAGAAGTATGCCCACGTCACATACTTCTTCAACGGAGGCATCGAAAAGCCGTTCCCTGGAGAAGATCGCGTTCTGATTCCTTCGCAGAAAGTTGCGACCTACGACCTGGCCCCGGAGATGTCTGCTGCCGGAATTGCAGATGCCGTCGTTAAGGCGGTGAACGATACGGCCTTCGATGTGATTATCGTCAACTTTGCCAATGCCGATATGGTGGGACACTCCGGCAAGATTGAGCCTACGGTTCGTGCCGTCGAGACGGTGGACCGAGAGCTGGGCCGCATCTATCAGGCAGTGAAACAACGCGCGGGAGCTTTGCTGGTGACGGCGGATCACGGCAACGCTGAGCTGCTGATCGATCCTGTCACGGGAGGACCGCACACGGCCCATACCACCAATCCCGTGCCTTTCATTTTGATTGCGGACGAGCGCGATAGCAGCCATCACGCGATTCTGCGGCCGGGAGGAAGCCTGCGCGATATCTCGCCGACGATCCTCAAACTGCTGGGCCTGAAGAAGCCAGTGGAGATGACGGGCTCCGATCTACAGGACGTATAGACCAACGAATCATTCAGAAAGACAAAAGAGGCCACCTCAGTGGCCTCTTTATTTATTAGCCTTCATCTCTTCAGCTGAGAATCTTTACCTGTCCGTCGGGAGTCTTGGTGAATCCGTGGATCATGCGGCCGGTCTGGTCCATGTGAAGAAGGGTCAGCTTGTCAGCCGCGATCTGAAGGTGGCTGAAGCCGTAGGCCTTAGCTGCGTAGGGTCCGCGCTGCGCCTCGTCGATCTTCAGGGTGTAGAGATCGGCACCGCCGCCACCGGACATGACGAACGAGGTGGGATGCCCTTCGAATTCGAGGTGCTGCAGGTCGTGATCGTGCCCGGCGAGGTAGAGGTGCGCCTTATGCTCGCGCAGCAGCGGCTCCCAGTCGGCAATCAGCACTTTATGGTCTCCATGCGGACCGTTGGAGTAGATGGGATGGTGTGCCATCACGATGAGATACGGCGTGCGGCGGGGCTTTTCCAGCTCAGCCTTGAGCCAGCGAAGCTGCGCGGCCTGCTCCTCGGGGGTGAGGGTGAAGTTGACGCTCTTGGCCGGAGCGGCGTTGGCGTGCGGCATGTTGCTATCGAGCGCAATCACGGTCACGAGTGGATTCTTGGCGGGAAATTCGAAACTGTACCAACGCGCAGGCATGATCCAGCGGGTGTTGCCCCGCTTGGCGTAAGCCAACTCGGCCTCGACCTTGCTCTCCGGCATACGCTGGTAGTCGTGGTTTCCGAGGATAGCGTAGGCCGGGCAGTCGAAGATCGACTTCGGATAGAGATCCTCAAAGTGTGTCTTCCATCGCGGGCTGTCGACACCGCCAGGGAGCTCACCGTACCAGTTGTCGCCGAGCATGAGCAGAGCGTCGGTCTTGAGAGAGTGCTGCTGCGCATAGGCACGCATCCCTGCGGCAACTTGTTCCTGCGCGGTGGCATTCTCGTATCCCCAGTCGCCGATCATGAGCCACTGGAACGATTCTGCATTCCCCGCATGCGATTTGGCGAAGGAGGGCAACGAGCCAAGGCTTGCAAGGGCACTGAAGGCAAAGCTCTGACGAAGAAATCCGCGACGACTAAGAGACCCATTCATAGCGTGTTTATACCAGCCTGATGTGAATGTAACTTGAAGCCGATTCTAAAAATCTCGTCTCCCTTCAAGGGCACGGGACATGGTGATCTCGTCAGCATATTCGATATCGCTGCCGGCAGGAACGCCTGTGGCGATGCGGGTAACCTTGATGCGGGGATCAGTGCGGTGAATCTCTTCCGCGAGATAGCGTGCCGTGGCCTCTCCTTCGGTGGTGGGCGAGGTGGCGAGGATCACCTCGTCGAGCGCAGAAAGGCGCGTCATAAGATTGGCGATGCGAAGCTGCTCGGGACCGACACCGCCGATGGGAGAGAGGGTTCCGTGCAGCACGTGATAGACACCGGCGAAGCTGCGGGTCTTCTCGATGGTGGCGATGTTGGTCGGTTCTTCCACGACGCAGACAAGGCGCTGGTCCCGCACGGCACTGGTGCAGTAGCTGCAGGGATCAACGTCGGTGATGTTGTTACACACGGAGCACAGACGCAGCCGCGCTTTCAGCTCGCGAATGGCTCCGGCAAGTCTTTCGGCGTCCTCAGGCGAAGAACGCAGCACATGAAAAGCGAGACGCTGCGCGCTTTTGGTCCCGATGCCGGGAAGCTTGCGCAGCTCGTCGATGAGCCGCGTCATGGGCTCGGCAAAACGCGCCACTAGGTGAGCCCCGGAAGATTGAGACCGCCCATCATTCCTGCCACGTTGGCCTTCATGGCCTCGTCGGCACGACGTCCGGCGTCATTAACAGCAGCGATGATCAGGTCTTCCAGAAGCTCGAGATCGCTTTCGCTGCTTCCGATCGCAGTGGGCTCGATCTTCAGGCGGAGAAGCTCCTTCTTGCCGTTCATGCGTACGGAGACCATGCCGCCGCCGGTGGTGGTTTCGACGATAGTCTCGGCAAGCTTTCGCTCCATCTGTTCCTGCATCTGGCGCGCCTGCCCCATCATCTCTTTCATCTTTGCGAGATCGGAGAAATCCATACAAAATCCTTGTGTTTCTAGTCGTTGTCCCGGAGATCGATTACGTTACGAACCTCGGCATTAAAGAGCTTCTGGGCCTGTTGCACGACGGGATGATCGAGTGCGCGGGCCTGCGCGCTACCGGTCTTGGCCACCTTCGGCTTTTTTGCAGCTGAGGTATTGGCGGTACCGGAGAGCAGAACAAGCTTCAGATGTCCGGCGTTTGCGTTTCGCAGAGCTGTGCGAACGATACGGTCGGCCTCAGCATTGATGATCAGAGGAAGCATCGTCTTTGAAAGACTGGTCTGGACCCGTAGCTCGGAGTCAGCAACGATCCACTCGGCATCGGCGAGCGCATCGGCGGCAGAGCTCTGGCCTTTGGTTGCCGACAGTGCCTCAACGGCAGCTTGCTGCAGATCGTCGGCTCCCGAGCCACCGGCAGGTGCGGGGGATATTTCAGGCTCAGAAGCAGCAACGACGACGGTTTCTGCAGCAGCCATGATGGGGGATACCTCAGGCTCGATGACCGCAACCGGGGCTGAACCCGCACCGAGCATATCGGCGGCGATCTCAATCGCGGTAATTTCAGCGATCGGGTCAGCCTCTGCAACCGAGACTGCAGGAGCAGGAGGCGGAGGAAGCTCGGTCTGGACCAGGGTCTCCTGACTAGCCGTAACGCTTCGCAGCACTGCGGGAGTTGGAACAGGCACGGGTGCGGGTGCGCTTCTGCGACCGGTATCGGCAGCGAAGGGAGAAAAAGCCGGTTTGGCTGGTGCTGGGGGCGCGGGAGGAACAGGAGCCGAGGAAGCCCGTCGCGGGCTTGGAGATGAAGAAGAGGTCGATGACGTCGCAGGACGAGGCGCTGGCGATCCTCCCGAGCCTGCCGGGACAGGAATGCGGCTCAGCAGCTCTTCCACGGGAAGCAGTCGCTGCAGATGTACCAGCTTCAGCAGGCCCAGCTCGAAGTGGAATCTCTGTTCCTGCCGATAGCCCAGCTCGTCGAAGGTGCGCAGCATCACCTGCAGAAAGCGGGTGAGCTCCTCTTCGGTGAAGAGGGCTGCTGAACGGCCGGCACGTCGTTGCTCGTCAGAAGAGATCTGCAACAACTCGGTCGATCCACTGTCCGGTCCAAGACCGGCGATCTTGGCGATGAGGCAGTTACGCAGATAACGCACGAACTGCCGTGCCAGTTGCGCCGGACTATTCCCAGCGTCGAGCAGATCGTTGGCGACGGTGATGACCTCGGCGCTGCGATTTCCGCCTACGGCTTCGAGGATGCGCTCAAAGACCGCATTGGGCACGGTTCCCATCAGATCGCGGATCTGAGTCAGCTCAAGCCGGGGACGACCATCCTCAAGCGGAGCACTGGCGATCGCCTGGTCCATGATGGACAGTGCATCGCGCATGGAGCCGTCACCGGCCTCAGCCAGCAGTGCCAGAGCGCCGTCGTCGGCGAGCAGGTCTTCCTTTTCGGCGATGCCGCGCAACTGCGCGAGGATATCGACCAGTTTGACCGCATGAAAACTGAAGTGCTGACAACGGGAGCGCACCGTCTGGGGAATATCCTCCGGCTGCGTGGTCGCCATCATGAAGACGATGTGGTCGGGCGGCTCCTCGAGGGTCTTGAGCAGAGCGTTGAAGGCTGCATCGGTAATCTGGTGCGCCTCATCGAGAATGTAAATCTTGTAGCGGTCGCGCGCTGGACGATACCGGGCCGCGTCGCGCAGCTCGCGGATCTCATCGATACCGCGATTGGTAGCGGCGTCTATCTCAATCACGTCGACTGAGTTTCCCGCCCGAATCTCGACGCAGGACTCACAGACGTCGCAGGGCTCGGCAGTGGGCCGTTCTGCGGAACCGATGGCGTTGCGGCAGTTCAGCGCCATTGCCAGGATGCGGGCGATCGTGGTCTTCCCGATGCCTCGATGTCCGCTAAAGATGTAGCCATGGGCGATACGCCCCTGGGTGAGAGCATTCATCAGCGTCACGGTGACGTGATCCTGCCCCGCGACATCGGCGAAGCGCTGCGGACGGTACTTTCTTGCTAAAACCTGATATGCCATAAGCCGAGGCGGCTTAAAGCCGCATCCCGTTATTGTAGCGTCCCGAAGCGAGAACTCATGCGCGAGCGGCGCGAGACTGCTTCCGGGCCTTGCGAGCGCGGCGTTTTACCTCTTCGTCGCTGAACATCGTTCCCCGGCACCGCTTCGAACCGCAATAGCAGTCAGCATCGTCATCGTCGCTGTCATGCAGGTTGTACTCGTAGGTCAGCTCTTCGCCCGGCTCAATGTCGCGAATCGCCACCACCCAGATCTCTTCGTCGAGGTGCTCGGTCTCGCAGTTCGGGTCGCAGGAGTGGTTGATGAACATGGCCGTGCCAAAGCCGTCGATCACCTCGCTTTCTCCGGTGCTGAAGAGGTAGGTGACAAAGCGATCCTTGTAGCGCTCGTCGGCCTCATCTTTGGTAAAGATCGGCCCTTCATACTGAATGACACGAGTGCCTTTGCGAATCTTTCGTGTGGTGTAGCAGCCGGCCGCGTGGATCGACGAGGAGCGGATCATTAAACCTGAGATCATCGAGAAACTGTCCAAATGGAATGGGTTCCCGCCGGCGCAGGCGAAACTTCGGCATGGAAGGTCGCATTCTCCGCAGTGTGGGCTAGCTGAATATAACAAACCACTCCACTCAGGCGTCAAACCGGAGAGACGCGTAGTCTAAAGAATGATGAGCCGTATCCCGAACCGCGTCCTTCCGCTCATCGCAGTGCTGGCGATGACCGCTCCCGCGCGTCCGCAGACCGCTACGCCTCCCTGCAAGCCGAGCGACTCGTCCCAGGCCCAGAACAAAAAGTCTGGGGACAACAAGCAAGGAAAGGAAACGGATAGTAACGCTCCCTGCGCTCCTGCTTCCAGCCAGGATCCATCCGCGGCAGAGCGGTTTCCCTTCCCCGGAGAGAAGACACCATCTGCTCCTTCTGCTCCAGGCCAGCAGCCAGATGCGCCTGGGGCACCGGCACCTGACGGTAAACCTCCGTCGGCGGCCGACAAGTTCCCTTTCCCAGGCTCTGCTTCCGCTCCTCCAATGCCCGGGTCAGAATCGTCTTCGGACAGCTCAAGCTCGTCCAGTAGCAGCTCTTCGAGCGCGGACGATACGGATCGGCCTGCTGATGCGGGCAGCCCCGAACCCAACAAGGCAAATGGCTCCGTTCGTCGACGCCTGCCGAAGGTGGAAAAGCTGCAGAGCGATGAAGAGCGCGCCGAGGAAGACCTGAAGGTCTCCAAGTTCTATGAGAACGCAGACAATCTGGCGGCAGCCTATCTACGGGCCAAGGACGCAGTGAAGTACCAACCGTCTGATCCTGAGACCCACTTCGCTCTGGCACACGTGGCCCAGAAGATGGATAAGCGGGAGGAGGCTGCGAATGAATACAACAAGTATCTGGAGCTGGCCCCCGATGGTCTTCGGATCAAAGAAGTTCAGAAACAGCTGGCAAAGCTTCAGCACTAATCGTCACGGGTTAGAGATAGTCGAAGAGATTCTGTTTCTGAAGGGCAGTCAGGGTGCTCAACAGTGCCTCGTACTGAGTCTGGCTCGATTTCAGGCCGGTTGCCACAGCAACGGGGTCTGAGCCAACAAGTGTTCCCTGCTGGACCTTGAGCTGGGATTCCTGGGTCTGGGCATACGTGCTGGTGGATTGGACGGTGCTCAGAGAATTGTCCAGAAGACTGCGTTCGGTCGTGACATTCCCCAAAGCGTCGTTGAGGGCATTGCTGTCTGCGGTAATGGTCGAGGTGGAAGCGCCGCTGGAGAGATCGGAGACGAGTTGATTCAGCACTCCGAGAACACCAGTCGTTCCTGAGCCAAAGATGGAGTCGCCGGGAAGGCTGGTCTGAATCTGCTGGCCTCCAGGCGTTACGAGAGACTGCACGTTGCTATCCCCGTTATAGGTAACAGAAGCAGGAGTTGTACTGGTGTCCAGAGTGAACGGAGCGGTGTCTCCCTTGCTACCGGCAAAGAGGTAGACGCCTTGATAACTGCCGTTGGCGAGAGCGAGGATGTTGTCGCGAATCGCCGCAACCTGATTCGCAATCGAAACGAGGTTCGTATTGTTCAGTGTGTCGTTGGATGCTCCCACCGCAAGCGTGATGGCGGAAGTAAGCTGCGAGACGACCTCGCCGAGAGTCGAATCCATGACCTGCATCTTCGAAGCGACGTTCGATGCGGTCGAGACGTAGGTGTCGATCCGTTCGATCTGATTGCCGATCTGAAAGCTCTGCGCCGCCGCGGTGGGATCGTCGGAGAGCGAATTGACGCGCAAGCCGCTTGAGAGCTCGGAGGCATACTGGTTGGAGCTGCCGGTGGCATTGTTGATCGCCACCACAAGATTGCTGTAGTAAGTGGGGTCTGCTCGCATGAAAGTCGTTCCTCGGGTTCGATTAGGAGACCGCGCTGTCAACGCCAAGATTGAGTGCGCTGGCCATCAGCTCGTCGGTGATAGAGAAGACCTTGGCCGCAGCCTGATAGGCGCGCTGATAGTTCGTGAGATTGGCCGCCTCCTCGTCCAGCGAGACGCCGGAGAGAGCATTGCGCTGACTGGTCAGCTGCGACAGCGCCGCCTGTTGTGCCGTGTTATCGGAGATCGCCGAGGCGGTATCGCTACCGATCTGGCCCAGCAGATTGCTGAGATACGTTGAAGGCGTCTGGCCCGAGAAGGTTGTACCGGTCGCAAGAGCGGCCAGCGCCTGAGCGTTACCGGCACCGGTCGCGCCTTCGCCGGTTGCCGCGGCGGCTATGGCTGCCGGATCGGTGGTTGCAACCGTGATATATCCCGCGGCTCCGCTCGCCGTAGAAGGAAGATTGAAGAGATTGCCTCCCACAGCTCCGGTGCCATCGAGTCCACCGGCGTTTACGGTATTGACCTGCGTGCCGACCTGGTAGGCTAGCTCGTCGAGGGAGCTCTGGTACTGAGGGAGAAGATGATCCCGAACCTGCAGGGCGCCACCGAGATCGCCGCCACTTATGCCACTGGTTACATCTTGGGGTGGAATGCCCGCATAGAGATGCGTTGCTCCGCCGACATTGGCCGTGGTGATGGAATAAGATTGGTCGCCGCTAACAAGCACGGCACCATTGGTGGTCGTGAGTGTGATCTGGTTGTTCTCGTTCGTGATCTGATCGAGTCCGATATATTGCGAGAGCTGGGCGATGGCCTGCTGTCTCTGATCTTCGAGAACACCGGCATCGGCATCCGGACTCGTCGTCGAGATCTTCTGGTTCAGTGAAGCAATGGTAGAGAGGAGACCATTGACTTGATCCACGTCTCCGGAGACCTGCTGGTTCAATCCGGAGGAGACCTGTTGCATCTGGTTGGAGGCTGCATTGAAGGCACCCGCGAGATTTTGTGCAGCGGAGATCACAGCCTGACGGGTTGGCGTATCCGAAGGATTCGCCGCAAGGGCCGACAACGAGTTGAAGAAGGAGTTCAACGCCGAACCGAGCTGTGTGGAACTAGCGGAGGTGCTGGTCGAGCTGATACCGAAGATGTTCTGAATCTGACTGAGCGCGTTCTGGAGCGCGGAGCTCTGCGATTGGGTCTGGATCTGCTGTTGGACACGTTGCTCGAGCACACGGTCGCGCTGGGAGACACCCTGAGCGCTGGCTCCCGTGCCGAGAACGAGACTGCCGATGGTGACACTATCGTTCTCCTGCCACTCGACCACCTGACGCGTATATCCCGGCGTGTTCTGATTGGCGACGTTGTTGGCAGTGATGTTCAGTGCCGCCTGGTCGGCCATCAGCGCCTGTTGCGCCAGCCCCATCAGTGCGTTCAAGGTACCCATCTCTCGCGTTCCTTTCCGGCTGAAAAAGCCGATGTTCTTCTAGAGGCTTGCGCCGATCTCAGACGCGAATCCGCAGCCGGTACCGGCTCTCGCGAAGCCCTTGAGCTGGACTAAGCGAGGCACCCGATTGTGCGAGGAGCAACATTCGCTGCTCCAGCGTCAGACTTCGCTCTCGATCCAGTCTGGTGATCGCTGCAAGCGTGTACTCTAAAAAGCCTGTAACCGCCTGCTTAGTTGTGTTCACGTCAGCCCAGCAAGGATTGCATCATCTTGTCGGCGACATCGGAAGATGAAACGTTGTAGGTCCCGGCTGCAATCGACTGCCGAAGCGCCTCCACCTTTTCCGAGCGAACGTCCGATCCTCCGAGCGCCTGCGCGATCAGTTCGCCGGTAGGGCTCAATTTGGCCTGGTCAGCGTAGGTGCTGTTCGACGATTTCGGTGTAGTGGCTTTGGTCTGCCGGGCCTCCGGAGTCGATGCCGGAGCGACTGGATTCAAAGACTTCCAATCGCCGATTCCATTTGAGTAGCTCATCCTGTTCCTCCCGCTACGTCAGTTCATCGGCGGGTTGCAGGCAAACTTTAGTACCGTATCCGGCAAATCCTGACACAAAAAACGATGGAGTGGCCAAGGCCACCCCATCGTTGCGTTGGTTGTTTCCAGTTAGACAAAGAGAGGAGCAAGCACCAGCGTGATCGTCGCCAGTAGTTTGATGAGCACGTGCAGGCTGGGTCCGGCTGTGTCCTTGAAAGGATCGCCTACGGTGTCGCCGACAACGGCAGCCTTATGAGCCTCACTCTTCTTGCCGCCGTACTGACCGGTTTCGATGAACTTCTTGGCGTTGTCCCAGGCTCCGCCGCCGTTGTTCATCAGCATCGCGAGGAGAATTCCTGCGATCGTGCCCACCATCAGGAGACCGGCAACCGCCTCGGCTCCGCCAAGGTTGACGACCTTGCCCGCGATTGCGGGAACTGGCAGGATGGTGCCGGGTGCATAGACGGTCGTATTGGCGTGATAGCTGGCACTGAAGTTGCGGAAGATCAGTCCGACGGCGACTGGCAGGCCCACTGCAAGCACACCCGGCACGACCATCTCGCGCAGCGCAGCTCCGGTCACGATGCTTACGCAGCGGCCGTAGTCGGGCTTCGAGGTCCCCGCCATGATCCCGGGATTCTCAGCGAACTGCGCTCGCACATCCTGCACTACCATCTGAGCCGTCCGGCCCACGGCCTTGATCGCCATCGAGCTGAACAAATACGTCAGCATCGCTCCCAACAGAGCTCCAACGAAAACCGGAACCTGTGCGAGGTTGATGTTGGTGAAGCTCCACCCAGCGGGCATGTAGCCGCCTGCGTTCGTGACTTTGTCGGTGACGATTGCCTTGATCTCCTCGAGATAAGCCGAGAAGAGAAGGAACGCCGCCAGCGAAGCCGAGCCGATGGCATATCCCTTGGTGAGCGCCTTGGTGGTGTTGCCCGCCGAATCCAGCTTGTCGGTGCGCTCGCGGATCTCATGCGGCTGATGCGACATCTCGATGATGCCGCCCGCATTGTCGGTGATCGGTCCGAAGGTATCCATTGCGAGGATGTAGACCGCGCAACTGAGCATGCCCATTGTGGCGATGGCTGTGCCGTAGATTCCCTTCTCGTAATCGCTGATTCCGACAATTCCCTCAAGACCGCGAACGCCGAAGTAATAGCTCAACAGCAGAGCAGCCGAGATCACGATGACCGGGAGTGCCGGGGTCTCCATGCCTACGGCGATGCCGCTGATGATGTTCGTTGCCGGACCGGTGAGCGAAGCCTCGGCGATGGACTTGACCGGCCGGTAGACCGACTCGGTGTAGTACTCCGTGATCCAGACGAAGAGAAACGCAGTCGCCAAACCGATTACGCCGCAGCCCAGCAGCCAGATAGGCTGGACAGCCGGACCGTTCAGCATGGTGTACACCGCTCCGGCAAAGCCGAGCAGCGCCAGACCCGAGGTGAGATAGAAGCCGCGATTCAAGGCGTGCATCGGGTCTTCCTGCTCGTTCGACTTGACGACAAAGATGCCGGCAAGACTGGCGATCAGATTGATCGCATGGACGATGAGCGGAAACAGGATGCCCTTGATGCCGAAGACTGGATAGAGCGTCGCGCCCAGGATCATCGCACCGACGTTCTCCGCCGCCGTGGACTCGAAGATGTCGGCTCCACGGCCTGCACAGTCGCCAACGTTATCGCCCACCAGATCGGCGATGACGGCCGGGTTGCGCGGATCGTCTTCGGGAATTCCTGCCTCGACCTTACCGACCAGATCGGCTCCTACGTCAGCAGCCTTGGTGTAGATACCTCCACCCAGCTGAGCGAAGAGTGCGACCAGGGAAGCGCCGAAGCCGAAGCCCACCAGTTGATAGGGCACGGCCTGGGGATTTTCCAGCCCTCCGAAGAGAAGAAACAGGATTCCGATACCCATTAGCGAGAGCGCAACCACCACCAGACCTGTAACTGCACCGCCACGAAGCGCCATCTGCAGCGCCTGATTGAGGCTGGTTCTTGCCGCCGACGCTGTGCGGATGTTGGCGCGGATGGAGCAGTACATGCCCGTATATCCGGCCAGAGCCGAGCAGATTGCTCCGGTCAGAAAGCTCACGACGGTCTTCAGAGCGAAGGGCGCCATGCGATCCGACATGCGATAGCCGATAAACAGAACCACGGCCAGAACGATGGCGATCGCACCGATCGTTTTGTACTGCCTTCGAAGAAAGGCCTCAGCTCCTTCGCGGATCGCGTTGGAGATGACCTGCATATCCGCCGTGCCGGTGTCGGCGGCGTTTACCGTTCGGACCAACCAAAAGGCTGCAACCAGTGCCAGCGTTCCCACCGCAAGCGCAATCCAGAGCCAGATCTGTCCATCACTTCCACTTCCCGTCGCAGGGGTTAAAGGAACCTGCTCCTGAAACGCCATAGCCAAAAGGCTCACTTCATGCATGCAATAGGTCTCCTTAAATCTGCAAAACTTCTTAAGTCAGCGGACTTTCCAGGGGTTGCCCCGCAGAGCGGCCAATTAGAGCATGCGGCCCCAAACAGGGTCAATCCGGGCTCTGGTGCGATCTTCAGAGCTGTGCCTGTTTGATAAACCAAAGTAATACCACACCACCCGGCAAAGGCTGAGGGCTTTCTTTTTTTAGCCGATCACAACAGCAGTTCAACCCACGAGGTGCCGGTCGTGTCCGCTCGTTTTTCCGTCAGTCTCTGCCTTGGTCTGCTGGTCGCAGCGTCACCGCTTAACGCACAGAACTCTCCTGCAACGGCAGATGCCATCGCCAACCGCTACCTGGTGGTCTATCGGGACGGCACCGTTCCCGCGGATGCGGCAGCAAGAGCTCAGGCTGCCGGGGGACGACTCATGGAGCGCCATCCACGCTTCGGTATCGCGACCGTCCAGATGTCGCATCACACGGCTCGTGCCATGCATTCCGGCGGTTCTTCGCAGCCCGCCACTGCAGACGACCAGCAGACGATCCGCGCGCTGGAGGCACAGCCTGACGTGGAATACGTTCTGCACGACCGCATCGTCACGGCCCATCACCTCCGTGTCCGCCCAGTGCTTGAGCCTGTGTTCTCGGTCGCCGTGGGAGCCGCGACCTTCGATACCTACTACAACTCTCCCCAGGGCTGGGCGGTTCGTCAGATTGGCGGTTACGGCGGCAACATTCCTGGAGGCCCGGCTCATGGTCCGTGGGACACCACACGTGGCAAAGGGGTCCGGATCGCCATTCTGGACAGCGGAGTCGATGCCTCGCACCCGGATATCACCCCGAATCTGGCGCTCAATCTCTCCGAGATCGACCAGACCCAGCTCTCCAGTCCCTGCGACGATGGCTCCCCGCAGGATCAGGACGGGCACGGTACATGGACCGCTTCGCTGGCTGCCGGAGCCATGGGGCCGGGCAGCGGCAAAACGATCGGGGTGGCTCCCTCGGCTACCCTGCTCAACATCAAGGTGCTGGAACGCATGCCCGCTGCCACCGGAGTCGACGATACCCAGCGCTGCAACGCCGGTGAGGCCAGCGGACTATTGAGCTGGGTGATTCAAGGAATTGACGACGCCCTTGCGAACCATGCCGACGTGATCTCCATGTCGCTCGGCGCACTGATCGATCTGTCTACCGGGGACGGTGCGGGAACGAAGACAGCCTTTGACCGCATTACTTACGCCGCAACCCAGGCAGGCGCCGTACTGGTAGCCGCAGCGGGGAACGATGCCACCAATCTCGCCAACTCTCGCTATGTCGAAATCCCCGCACAGTCGCGCGGCGTGCTTGCAGTTGTAGCCTCGACGAATCCTGCCTGCATGCAGGACACGAGGAATAACGCAGCCTGCACTGCGGGCCCCTCTTCTTTGGCCTACTACAGCAATTACGGCGCTCCACTGAATGCAGTCGCTGCTCCCGGAGGAAGCTATCCCTCGGGTGGCGATCTCGCAGTCAGTGGCTGGGTACGTGGCGCGTGCAGCTCCGGACTTCCCGGCACTGCCGACGGGCTGCCGACCGATTCTGCGCATAGTTTTGGATGCTTCAACCTTGGCCACACGGACTATGTTCAGGCCATCGGGACCAGCGCCTCGGCTCCGCTTGTGGCCGGTGCGGCAGCTCTGTTACGTGCGGCGCATCCGGACTGGGATGCTGCAACCATTGTCAATGCACTGAGGTCCGCCGCGATGCCGGCAACCACTGCCCTGCCTTATGCGCAAGTGGATGCAGCTTTGGCTCTGCAACAACCATAGGGACACTATCCCTTCATTCTGTCTTTAACGCTGCGGGCGAGTTTCTCAATCTCTTCGGCACGTTTGCTGACATCCTCGGGTGAGAGCTGTTTTTCGCCCTGCACCTGCTGCTTGAGTTCATTCGCCAGACCCAATAGCTTGTCGGTATCCGATTCGATGCGCTTTTGCCGGTCGTTATTCCGGGCTCGTGCCTGCTGCTCCGCCATGCGATGGTTAAGAACATCGGAAGTTCCCATGGGATCTCCAGATCCCATGGGCGACATCCCCGGAGCTGATGGGAAGGGATTTCGTGTGGGAGGCCCCTGCTGGATTGGCGGCATGGTGCCGGTCTGCGACTGCCGTTGCCCCAGAGCAGGCAGGGCAGTGCCCAGCGCCAGGAAAATCCACATCCCGGTTCGCCATGATCTCCTCATAGGCCCTCCTCCTCGTCTTCGCCGGATTGCATCCCGGCTGGGAGTTCCTGCATGCTGAAGAAGCTGAACTCCAGCGCGAAAGCGAGATTGCCAGTATCATGCTCCATCTAGCCACAACCCTGCAAGCAATCCCGTCGGACGAATCGATCGGTTACGCCCTCTCCCATGAGTGGCACCAGTACATCGTTGTTTTTGTTCGCGATAAGGTTCCCAAACTTCTAGGCGTTCTCATCGTCGTCTTTATCCTGCTGAGGGTAGTCCAATTCTTTGTCAAAAGGCTGCAGTCGCGCGCCATAACGTATGTCGGAAACTTCCATCGAGCGGCTCAACTGCGCACGATGGCCTCCATCCTGCGCGCTACCTCCTTTGGAGTGATTGGGTTCCTCGCCTTTTTACAGATCCTCACCATCTTCAATATTCCCTATGAGCCACTTCTTGCCTCTGCCGGAATTCTGGGCGTCGGCATCGGCCTGGGGGCTCAGTCCATCTTCAAGGACATGTTGAACGGCATCTTTATCTTGTTGGAGGATCAGTACAACGTAGGAGAGGTGGTTTCGATTGCCGGCCTGAAAGGCACGGTCGAAGATCTCTCCTTACGGAGCACAAAGCTGCGCGATGGCGATGGCACGCTCTATGTCATCCCGAACAGCCAGATCGCTACCGTCTCCAATCAGTCTCGTGACTTCTCCGTGGCACAGCTTTCAGTTTCCGTCGATGCGAGCGCTAATCCCGACCGTGTCACTGAGATTCTGAAGAAACTGGCAAATGATGTCCGTCACGATTCCGCCTTTAAAGACATTGTGATCTCCGATCCCGATGTTCTCGGGATCAACGAGATCCGTGGCCGCGAAGTCATCTATCTCATCAATATTCGCGTTCGAGCCAATCAGCGCGATGGCGTGCTGCGAGAGCTGCGCCGCCGTATCGTTCTTGCCTTTGAGAAAGAAGGAATTCCTCTCGGCATCTCCTCAAACATGCTGGTCATGCAGCAGAAGCCCAACCCTACGGCTCCTCCCGCTGCGCCAACCATCGGCGTATAAAGTCAGCCGTTCGCGATAGCAGCGAGCACAAAATCGGCACGTTCCGCGACTGGAGTTAGCGGGAGCGGAACGACCTCATATCCGCACCCAGCATAGGTACGGGCCATCAGGTCGTAGGTCCTGATGGCCTCTTCAAAATCCTGCTTACGCTCGGCATCCGTCTCATAGATCTCGCGCCAGGGCGGCGCCAGAAAGACGCGATGCCAGTACCGATACTGCCGGCAGCACTCTTCCGTCGTCTGCTCCAGATCGGTTGAAAGCCCAACGAGCCGCGCGTAACAGAGCGTGTCAGGAATTCCCCGATCGAAGAAGGTCACAGCTCCCGCAATAGCATCCGCCTTCCATGACTCAACCGAAGCTTCCAGCATCAGGCGGGCATACTTCTCGCGGTATGCCCATGGCAGAGCGTCACCACCTGCGCCGACCTGCTGCTGGATAATTCGCCGCGCAACCTCGGCCGAGCATGCGTACCCTCTGTGCCGCAGCTCTTCAAGAAGCGCAGTCTTCCCGGCACCTGGACCTCCGGAGAGAACAATACGCATCGGCTCATTCGACACAATTGGCCCTATAGCACCTGATTCAGAGTGGAGATCAACTCATCCGCAGTTTTTACCGGCGGCTGACACCCTCGTGCAGTACAGACGACGGCGAAGCTTCCCGGCTCAGGATCCTTCAACACAGGCAGATAGGGCAAGGTTTCCATCAACGCGGCGGGCAAGGCATCCAGCTGCTCGCGTCGCAGACGAATCACGCTCTTGTTGACCGCATACCGAGCAAGCGCAGCGGCCTCAAGCTCACGTGCCAAAACATCATCGCCGATGATGCAGACTTCTACTGGCCCCTGTACCATCCGCTGTAGAGCCAACCCATAGCTGGCTGCGTAGAGGCCGAAGTGCTCTACAACTCCCGCAAAGGTCTCCAAGGTCTCCACTGCCTTGGCTAAATAGTCTTCGCGATCGTTCAGGGCCGCAAGACGAAGCAGCAACGCTGCGGCAATAGAGTTGCCTGCGGGCGTGGGCGAATCCTGCAGTGGCTTCCGGCGAATCGCCAACGCACCCAACCGCTCTTCTCCCAGAGCCGACTCGGTGTCGAAGAAGGCTCCTCCAACGGTGTCATAGAAGCGCTCGATCAATACCTCGGCAATACGCTCGGTGACATTGTAATAACGCAGCTCTCCGGTCGCCTCCCAGGCATCGAGCGCAGCGTTGCCCATAAAGGCGTAGTCTTCGAGCGTTCCCGCCACGCGCTGTCCTGAACCACCTTCGCCATAGGTGACGACGTGCGCCATTCCCTTCTCGGCATCCCATGCCGAGGCAAGCACACGCTCAAGCGACTTCAACGCGAAGTCACGCACCTCAGGCATCCCCAGCACGCGCCCCGCCGCAAGATACGCGGAGATGCACATGCCGTTCCAGCCAACATAGATCGTCTTATCGACGTAGGGAGTCGGGCGATTCAGGCGTGCGGCATACATCTTTGCCTTTGCGGAAACCAGAAGCTGCTTGGCCTCGTCCACCGTAATTCCGTTCGACTTGGCGACACCTTCGAGCGTGACCCGGACGTGCAAAACATTCTTCGCCGGGTTGTGGTGCATATCGCCGATCTCGCCAATGTCGTAAAACGCATTGGCGACTGCGAATTCCTGCGCCGTCAGCACCGCACGAGCCTCGTCGACGGTCCACGTAAAGTAATCGCCATCGTCGTCCAGCGAGTAGTCCGCATCCTGCGAAGAATAGAAGCCGCCGCGCTCGCGGTCGCTCAGCCACTCATCTATCCATCGAATGATCTCCTTGGCGACACGGGCGCACTCCGGCTCGACGAAACTCTGAAAGGCATGAACGTAGTTCTTCAATAGCTCGCTGTTGTCATACGCCATCTTTTCGAAGTGAGGCACAATCCAGTACTCATCGACGGAGTAGCGATGAAAGCCTCCGGCGAGATGGTCGTAGATGCCGCCCTTCGACATCTTCTCCAGCGTGACCAGAGCAGCGTTCTTTGCCTGTGCAGCCGTCTCCGGATCAGGCAGTGAAGACCGCGAAGCGACGTCCAGCAGCAGGTCGATAGCGCCCGAATGCGGGAACTTCGGCTGCGATCCGAAGCCTCCCGAACGAGAATCAAACTGCTTCAATGCGGAGCTGACAAGCTTCCCTACCAGCTCTGGTCCAGGATTCCCAGCTCGCCCCATGAAGGATTCGTTGTGCTCGATGGCGGCGAGTACGCTACCCGCAGAATCGTTTACCTCGCCGCGTCGTTTCTGAAAGGCCTCAGCCATGGTCAACAACACGCGAGGCAACCCTGGACGACCGTGCCGATCCTCCGGCGGAAAGTACGTTCCACCGAAGTAGGGCTTTCCCTCAGGAGTCAGAAACGCCGTAAGCGGCCATCCACCCTGTCCACTGATCGCCGAGACCGCGGCCTGATATCGCGTATCCACATCCGGCCTCTCATCACGATCGACTTTAACCGCTACAAAATGTTCGTTGATGAGCTTTGCCGTCTCAGGATTCTCATACGACTCACGATCCATCACGTGGCACCAGTGACACCACACCGCTCCAATATCGAGCAGCACAGGCTTGTCTTCCGCCTTGGCCCGCGCAAACGCTTCCTCGCCCCACTCATGCCACTTCACCGGCTGATGCCTTGCAGATCGTAGATAGGCCGAAGCCGCGTTTGCCAGCGTGTTTTCCTGCACCGTGTTGTGTCCTTCGCTCATACTCTCAGTGTAGTCCAGCATGGATCGAGCGATTTCTTCATGCAAAAAGCAAGGCCCGGAGGAATCCGGGCCTTGCTGTCATTGATTGAAGAATTCATCAATTTACTGTGGAGGAGCTGCGGGTGCTTCTGTAAGCGGCTTCGGTGCTTCCTGAGGCTTCGGCGGCGTCAAACCCGGAACCGTGATCGGGTGGGTGATGTTGCCTGTCGCAGCGTCCACAATATTAATGCCGTACTTATCCAGCAGGTTCGAGAGCAACTGTCCCAGCGCCACGCGATCCTTGGCGTAAAGGGCTGTTGCGGAGATCAGGTTGTTGTCGGCCGTAGCCAGGTTTCGCTGCTGTTGCAGAACAAGTGCCGTCGTCGATGCACCTAGTTTGTACTTTTTCTCTTCAGCATCGAGGCTCTGGACAGCGTAGTCACGGGCTGCCTGCGCTGACTGAACCTGTGCACGATCGTTAGTCATTGCGTACTGTTCATTGATGACGTTGATACGCGTCTGAGTGTAGAGCTGCTGCAGACGCATCTGCGATTGACGGTATTCCATCTGCGAGCGGGCCTGATCGGCCTGCGCGATACGATTACGTATCGGGATGTTGATATTAACACCAACACCACTATCGGGATAACGACCGTTGAAAGTATTTCCGAAGACATCATTTATGCCGCGAGTAGGGTAAGTTCCCGGGTCGCATGGAGTGTTGTTGGTAAGATCGCAAATCAAAACAGGGTTCTGTTTACCGCCCAGTGCCGATCCGCCGTAGAACGCATAAGCATCGACAGTAGGCAGCAGGTTGTTCTTGAACGCTTTGATCGTGATCTCGTTGTTCTTCATCTGCAGCACAGCTTGCTCGATCTGTGGATTGCTGGCGTAGGCTTGCCGCACCAGATCTTCAATCGGAGTATCTTCTTCAGGCAAACGATCCAGGCTCACACGGTCGGTCGGGATCACCGGAGCATTTGAAAGCTGGGGATCGTTCAGGTTGCGGGCGATCGCCTGCTTCATGATCAGCTGCTGATACTCAAGGTTCGTCTTCGAGGCAACCAAGGCCTGCTTGTCGGCCGCCACCGCCGCATCCGAGTTGACTACATCCAGAGGAGCCAGCGTTCCGATCTCAAGCTGCCTGCGGTTATCCGCAGTCAACTGCGTCGACTGCGTCAGGGCGCGTTCTTTCGCCTGTTCGTCCTCATACGCACTCACCAGCCCCCAGTAGATATTCTCCACCTGAGTTACCGTGGACAAGAGTTGCTGACGAAAGGCCGAGTCGGTGATGCGACGATCATTTTTCGCCTGAAGAATGAAGCGTGTGTTGAGCCACGGACCAAATCCCTGCAATAGGTGCTGCGTGACCTGCGCACGAAATGTCGAGTTGAGTTGGGGGCTGTACGTCGAGCGAACGCTGTTCGTCGTGGTTCTTGAGTTGTTGAAGGTAAAGTTGAACAGGGTACCCGTGACGAATCCCTGCTGATAGCCGAAATTGTAGCTCCCCGTATTCTGCTTGAGAGTATCCGTTCCGGTGATCAGGGTGTTGGTCTGCTGATTGTTGGCGTCTTCATACTGCAGCTGGCCCGTCAGTACAGGATCTCGATTGACCGGAAGTGGACCGCCGCCATTGGTGCTGGTAACAATACCCTGCACACCTGCCGCACCGCCGCCTGCTGCGGCCGAAGTTCCACCGGGACCACCGCCGCCCGCCACCGTAGAAGTTGTTCCGCCAATGGTGTTTTGCACGATACCCGTGTTGACACCGCGAAGCGCTCCGCCGGCCTTCGCCCTCAAAAGATCTGTGTCGGCGATATCCAGGTTGATCCTTGCGATCTCAATATCGTAGTTGTTCTCAAGCGCTAGAGTGACCGCGTCGTTCAGGCTCAGATAGATCTTTCCGTCGCGCAGCAACTGATCGAGCTGAGGCGTATTTCCCAGACGCACCTGCGGAAGATTCGTCGAGGTGTAAGGCGCAATCGGGTTCCAGATATGGCTCTTCGGCTTGGTGTAATCGATGCTGGTGTCACGCAGAAACAGAGGCTCAGTCGGCTTCGGCTCGGGAGCCTGGGGCAATCCCGGAGTTCCTGTTGTATCCGTCACCACCTGCTGTTGCGGAGCGGGAGCGGTTGGACTGGTCTGCGTCTGGGGTTGCGTCTGCAACTGTGGCTGCGGATTTGCCTGCTGTGCCAGCAGCGGATCTGTGCTTACGCTCATCAGCAGCAGGGCGACACTTGCTGCTGCCTGCATATCCCTTAATCTCACGATGCGATCTCCAACCTTCCCTTTAGTTCTGACCGGGCACTCCCTCTGCACTCGGGAGGAGTTCACCGGGGTATCTTCCCTTATCGACCTGTCAAGACCCGTGACCGGCCACAGGGATCTTGTTTTTCTGTGTCTTACTAAGACGCATAGCCCCAGCTTCAGGACTCTTTAAAGATGATGACCTGCTGGGTACTTCCATTTCTTTGTCTACGAATAAGGCTGCGACTGGCCACTGATACGCACCGATCCGGCTTTTCGTTCCGAGGCCCGCCAAAATTTTTCCGTATCGAAAGGACCCGCTAAGTATATCAACCCCGGCTTGTTAGGTTTCCATTTCCGGTGAAAATCTCGATCCGCACCCTGCCCCGTGATACCGTCCAAACTGTCCTCATGTTTCATTGGAAGTTCACGATTGCATACGACGGCACCCCCTATCACGGCTGGCAGATTCAGCCGGGACTGCCCACGGTTCAGGGTACGCTGGCCGAGGCGCTCCATCACATCACCGGCGAAGTGGTGCTGCCGCAGGGCTCCGGCCGCACCGATACCGGCGTCCATGCACTCGGGCAGGTCGCTTCCGTCTCGCTCCAGACTCCCATTCCAGGACCGAATCTACAGCGGGCGCTGAACCATCAACTTCCCTCAAGCATCCGTATTCTCTCGATCGAGTCCGTTCCGGCCGAGTTTCATGCCCGCCACAGCGCCCGGGGTAAGACCTACGAGTACCGCATCGCAACGCAACCGATCTGCCCGCCCACCCTTGCCCCCTTCGTCTGGAACTGCACCTGGCCTCTGGACCTCGCCGCCATGCAGCAGGCCGCCTGCCTCGTCATCGGAACGCACGACTTTACCTCCTTCGCCGCAACCGATCCCGATGCTAGCGCTCGCGGGCAGGCCGACGAGACCGGCGAAGATCCTGCCTTCGCGAAAACGGCCATCCGTACCATCTTCGCCTCCACATGGCATCGCGACGCCGAGCTCCTGATCTATCGCGTCACCGGCTCCGGCTTCCTGCACCACATGGTGCGGAATCTGGTTGGAACCTTCGTCGACGTGGGACGCGACCGTACTTCTGTTGAGGCACTTCCCTCCATTCTCTCGGCCCTCTCCCGTACCGCCGCCGGCCCCACCGCGCCTCCCCAGGGGCTCTTTCTGGTCGAAGTCAATTACGATTCTCCGCGGGAATCGCGCTAACCTTCAAAGAAGAATATGTCGTCCTCCTCGAACCAGCGCATTATCAGCCTTGCCAGTCTGACCGCAGTTCATCGCGCATTCCACTGGCTGCACCTGCATCAGCCGCAGGTGCGCCGCTGGCTGGTGGAGACTGCAGCCATCGCCGCTCCCCCCTTTGGGGAACAGGCCCGCGCCGCGTGGTTTCTGGAGCGATTTGAGTCTCTCGGTCTCAGCAACGTTCATCTCGACGAAGAAGGCAATGCTCTTGCCGAACTTGTCCCCGAAGACAACAATCCAACCCTGCCGGTCATCCTTCTCTCCGCACATCTCGACACCGTCTTCCCCGCAGGTACGTCGTGCGAGCCTGTGGAACGAACCGACTCGCCGCGAATTCACGGCCCAGGCATCTGTGATAACGCCGCCGGACTCTCAGCCCTGCTCGCCATCGCAGCCGCCCTGCATCACGCACGGATCCATCCCCCCGCGACCATCCTGTTCGCCGCCAATGTGGGTGAGGAGGGCGAAGGCGATCTGCGCGGTATGCGTTATCTCTTCCAGCAAGGCCCCTATCGTGATCGCATCGCCACCGCAATCGCGCTTGAGGGCAGCGGAACTGCCGTGGTCACTCATGCATTGGGCAGCCTGCGCTTTCGTATTACCCTCTCCGGCCCCGGTGGCCACTCCTGGTCGGACGCCGGAACCCCCAATCCGATCCTTCTGCTCAGCCGCGCCCTCACGGCCATCGCAGACCTCTCCTTCCCCTCGACGCCTCTCACAACCCTGAACGTCGGCCATATCTCCGGAGGAACTTCGGTCAACTCCATTCCTTCCTCGGCAACAGCTTTGATCGAGCTACGCTCCAGTGAGCCCGAACCTCTCCGACAAGCTGCCACTGAGGTTCGCCATGCGCTGAGTACTACCCTTGCGCCATTTCTCTCCGCCCCGCACGCACCTGAGCTTCTTGTGGAGCCGATTGGCGATCGTCCCGCAGCAATCTTGCCTCGCGAATCAGCCTTGCTGACCGTTCTGCGCTCTGTCGATCGCCACCTGAGTCTTCCTACCGAACTTCGCCTCGGGTCCACCGACGCGAATCTTCCGCTCTCGCTTGGCATTCCAGCCCTGGCCATTGGCACAGGAGGCGCAGGCGGCAACATTCACACCCTCGGTGAGTGGTATGATCCCACCGGCCGCGAGACCGCACTTCGCCGCGTCCTTCTGGTGCTTCTGGCCGCCGCGCAGATCGCGCCCGAACTTGCCGTCGAAGCCGTTTCCGCGCGATCGGCCACTGCACTGTAAACTCTGCCTGTAGCCTCGATCCCCACTCCATCTCAGGAAGCGCATTGTCCAGACTCAGCCCATCCGTGCTCGCCCACATTTTGCTGCTTGCTGTCGTCGCGCTGTGGGGCATTACCTTCGCTCTGGTCAAAGACGCACTGCACGACGCTTCGCCGCTCGTCTTCAACCTGCTGCGTATGACGCTGGCTGCCCTTGCGCTCATCCTCGTCAATCATCGTCAGCTTCGGCGAATTCCAAAACAGAGTGTGATCGCCGGAGCAGTCGTCGGGACCTTTCTCGCCGCCGGATATCAGCTTCAGACCGCGGGACTGGCTCGCACCACTGCGGCCAAATCTGCCTTTATCACCGGACTGGTTGTCGTCTTCGTTCCCTTGTTGACGGCAATTCCTCTCTTGCGACCTGCTTCTGCTCCCGCACCGCGATGGCCGGCAGCCTTAGGAGCGTTGCTGGCCTTCGCAGGTCTGCTTCTGCTCACAACACCCTCCGGAACCACCTGGGCAAATCTCTTCAGCTCCATCGGACTGGGCGACCTGCTCACCTTACTGTGCGCCATTGCCTTTGCAGGTCATCTGCTTGCGCTGGCCCACACCTCGACACGGATTCCAATCCCACAGCTTTCCACGTTGCAGATCCTCTTCGCCGCCATCGTGATGGCCCTCACCCTCCCTCTTGGCGGCCGTCTTTACCTGACGGTAACTCCGCGCCTGCTGGTTGCGCTGGCCGTCACCAGTCTGCTGGCTACCGCCGCCGCCTTCACGATCCAAAGCTGGGCCCAGCAGCACCTTCCCCCTGCCCACACGGCACTGCTGCTCACCCTGGAACCGGTCTTTGCTTGGCTGACCTCGTTTCTCTTTCTGGGAGAACGATTGAGCTCTCGCGCCTTTGGAGGAGCTGCCCTGATCTTCACTGGAATTCTTCTCACGGAGCTTCTTCCCACACCGTTACCCATCTCCGAACATCCTCTCTAAAAGGATTCGAACAAAAAGCTTTATCCGCACTTCTCACTGGAAACACATTTACCTCCTCCCGGCGTCTAATCATGCGGAAGCCTTTTTGGCGGCTTCTCCTCTGCACGCCCCTCAAGCTCCGAGGTCTATACTTAACTCTTCGCCCGTCTCCTTTCCGAGACGGACAGGGAAGCAAACGAATAGAGGTTTGATCGATTGATGGATACACCGACAAGCAAGTCCACGAGTTGGCTGGAACGCGCACGTAACCACCGTCTCACTTCGACCTTCGCCCTTCTGGCCACGTTATCGGCCGGCATCCTGGTGGGCTCCGTGATTACGCACGGCGTCAGTGGGAAGGAGCAGGCCCCCGATAGCTCCGACGCCAAGCAGCTCGTTGTTCCTTCTCCCTCCACGTTGTCCAACGGCTTCTCGCAGATCGCCAAACAGGTCGGGCCTGCTGTCGTCAACATCAATACCGAGTCGATTCCCAAGCAAGCGCCGAAAGGCCGGCGTCGCGGCGGTCAGAACCCCTTCGGTGGCGACGATCAGGACGACATGCAGGACTTCTTCAACCGCTTCTTCGGCAATCCAGGTGGCGGTGGCGGCGGAGATGATGACGGAGACGGTGGTCCCATGGGAGGAGAGCGGCGCGCTCTCGGCTCTGGCTTCATCGTCGACCCCCGCGGCTACATCATCACCAATAATCACGTCGTCGATAAAGCCGATAAGATCTTCGTCAAGCTCTCCAGTGACCCGGATAATCCAACGGATCCCGGTCGTCCGGCCAAGGTCATCGGCGTTGATAAAGATACCGATATCGCGGTCATCAAGATCGAAGCCGATAAGCCTCTGCCCACCATCAAGATCGGCAACTCGGATGGAGCCCAGGTTGGTGACTGGGTGCTGGCCATCGGCAGCCCGTTCGGTCTTTCGCAGACCGTCTCAGCCGGTATCGTCTCGGCAAAGAACCGCGACATAGGCGCATCCTCTCCGTCGGGTGTATCGCAGTCGCAGTTCCAGCGCTTTATCCAGACCGATGCGGCCATCAACCCCGGAAACTCGGGTGGTCCACTGGTCGATATGAGCGGTCAGGTGATCGGCATGAACACCGCGATCTATACCCAGTCCATGGGTTCGCAGGGTGTAGGTTTCGCCATGCCGTCCAACACCATCGCCAATGTCTACAACATGCTGATTGGCCCCGAACATAAAGTGGTTCGCGGCTCTATCGGTATCAGCTTCCAGTCCGCCACCAATTCGGCGGTCGGTCGCATCTACGGCTTCAAGAACGGCATCATCGTCTCCACTGTCACTCCCAGCGGCGGCGCGGCGAAGGCAGGCCTGAAGCCTGGCGACGTCATCGTCTCCATCGATGGACGGCAGATCAAGGACGGCGACGATCTGGTCGAAGACATCTCCGCTCGCAAGATCGGATCTTCGGTAAAGATCGGCTACCTCCGCGACGGCAAGCCGGATTCAGCCAATGTCGTTATCGGAGATCGGGCTAAGACCTATGCCGATATCGAAGGCGGCGGCGATCAGGATGACAACGGACCGCAGGAATCCGATGCCGGCCAGAGCAAGCTCGGCATCACCGTCTCCACGATTCCACCCGCTATCGCTCAAAAGAGCGGGGTGTCGCATGGAGTCATTGTCACCAGCGTTCGCCCCGGTTCCTTCGCCGACGAGATCGGGCTGGCCAAGGGCGCTATCATCACCGAAATCAATAAGAAGGCAGTAACCGATGAGGCTTCCTACCGCGCCATCGTCACCGAGCTCAAATCCAAAGACGATGTTGTCTTCGTAATCCACTTCCCGCAGAAAAACAGCGGAAACTCCTACGTGGGAGGAACCCTCCCCTAACCCTTGGTGAGGCGGCTATCCAGCCGCCTCTCTCGTCAGAGCACTTGTTCCAATGTGAAAAAGGTTGCTCATTTGAGCAACCTTTTTCTTGCATCCTCATTTCCAGAGGGTTAACCTTAGTTTTAAGCAGAACCGATCGACCCTCTGCCCCAACTGTCACGCGAGGTTTTTTCTTGATGCGGTTAGGCCGACTCCTTAGCGCTTCCCTGCTACTTGCTGCAACCTTTACTCCCTGTGTCGCTAAAACCCGTAAGCACACGACGAAGCCAACGAAGGCTACGGTCAAACACGCCTCCGGTCAGCGTTCCATCGACGACACCCGTGCCACACAGATCCAGGAAGCCCTGGTCCGTTCTGGCTATATGTCTGACGTGAGCGGCCATTGGGACTCCACCACCGCTGCGGCGATGCAGAAATACCAGGGCGATAACGGCTGGCAAACGAAGCTGATGCCGGACTCGCGCGCGATCATCAAGCTGGGCCTTGGACCGTCGCATACGGGCGCCGTCTCCGACGGAGGAACAGCATCCTCTGCACAATCGGCGATCGCTGAGACTTCTTCCAACAGCGAACTCTCGCAGCGATAATCTCTTCGGTTGAACGAATCCACCCCAACTCCCTCAGCGATGAGAGAGTATCGTTCCTGCGCATAACCCCTTGAAGCCGCCAGTATCCTGTTCAAAATTCAAGGGATCATCCCATGGATCTCAACGGCTCATTGCAAAGACGTAATCGGCCATGTCGTCTCGGCTTCGCGGAAGATTGCCCTGCGAGCCCCGTGCACTGGCCTCCAGCCAGAGTCTCAGCCAGTAGTGGTGATGAATCCGAACCAGCCTTGAGGCCACCGGCTGTTTCTGCTCCAGTATCGCGGTGATCCTCGCAGCCATCGCGTCGGTCTCTCCGAAAGACTCCTCTCTCGACTCCACTCCCTCGCACTCCAGCAGAGAGTCGCGAGTGGTCCTATACTCTTCTGCCTGCATCAGGCCACACTCGACCTTCAGCCCGGTCATCTGTTCGATCGCCAGCGCCGCCGAGGCGTCCCGTCCCTCTTCAAAACCGAGGTAAAGGATTCGCGAGGCTGCGACCCGCAACGGGAGCATTCCTGTCTCTTCGATCAGGATTCGCGGAGCTACAAGAGCCATCGAAACCGGAGAAAATCCATTGCTTCCCAGCACAGGACAGTTCCATTGCAGGCCAAGGCCACGCATCACATAACCGGGGTCTACACCGCAATCGGAGATCAGAATCTCGCCGATGCGTCCCCCTCGTTCGCGCTGAATAGTGAGCGCCTGCTGAAGCTGCGACTGGGTAATCCATCTTTGCTCCAGTAGAAGAAGTCCCAGAGGCATACGATGCTGATGCCGCACTACACCATAGACAGATGCATTCACGGATTCGCGCCGGATCGCTGCAAGCACCAACGCGAGAACGCATCTCCCGCTGCACCCCCACTGCCCTTCGAACAGAGGACGTTTCCGGCTTCGCCAAGGTGCCGTCCACGTTGCCACACACTCTGGATTCGCGCACATTCTGCGTCCCGAAATCGCGATCGGGTCCGGACGGTTCTTCTCCTCCGCCCACGCCAGAGGATCGACTCCAGGAGTTGCGAAACCGGAGAGATTCACCTCCGCCTGCCCTGCTCTCTTTCCTAGAAAAAGCATCGAATACTCTCCAGCCGCAGTTGCGGCGCTGCTACTTCGGTTACTCGCAGAGCAAAATTTCCGTTGACGACTACAACCTCTCCCCGCGCTACAATCCTGTCTCCCACCACCAGGTCGACAGGCTCGGCCACATGGCGATCCAGCTCCACTACCGCACCCGGACCAAGCTCAAGTACCTCCTGCAGCATCATCTCGCGTGTACCGAAGCGGAGCGTTGCGTCCAGTTCGATGTCGCACAGCATCTCCATCTTCGAATCCAGTCCTGCATTCTCTGCCGTTCCCGCAACCTGCTCCATCGTTCTCTCCTCTTAGTTGATCGCCGTTGCGGCGTAATGCATTCTCTCGAGCATCGCCCCGCGATGATCTCCCCTGCGCACCGGACGCGCCTTACTCATCAGAAGACCGCCGACCATCAGATCCAAAGCCTCGTGCCGCGGCATCGGCAACCGAAGAACACTCCCGGGTGCCAGTTCTGCAATCTGCGAGGCGCGCAGTCTCATCGCGGGAAGTTGCAGCAGAACTTCTACCTTCGACTCTCCCATCAGCTCTCGCATCCGCTCCGCCGACTCCCTAGACCGGCGCCGCGGACGGTCTCCTTCCGCAATCAGCTTGCGCAGAATCGCATTCAACACCACCGCCGGAAGGCACAGATTCAAGGTTCCCTGCACATCGCTGATTCTGACTTCGAAGCTTACGCAAAGCGTCTTCTCTCCCAGCGTCATCGTGCGCGCCGCCTGAGCCTCGGTCTCGCGTTTTTCGAAGGCAAACTCCAGTCCGACGGCCTGCCACGCCAGCGTCAGCTCCTGCACAATCATGACCATCGCCGAACGCATAATCGACTCTTCAATCGCGGTCAGCTCACGCTTCTGTCCGGCATGGCCTCCGCCTCCCAGCAGAACATCCACCATCGGAGCCACGAGTCCAAGGTCCAGTTCCAACAGCCCGACCGCTCCCAACGGCTCCAGCCGTACCGAGCAGACGTAGGCCATCGCAGGAAGCCGTTCTAGAAACTCGCTGAAGGGCAACTGTTCTCCAGCGACCAGCTTCGCGCGGAACGACGTGCGCAGCCATGCTCCCATCGCATGCATCAGGTTTCGCGCGAACAGATCGTTCACCGTCGTAATCGCCCGCAGCTGATCGTTGCTGATCTGCCCCGCGCGACTGAAGACATACTTCTCGGGCTCCTTATCGACCTCAGTCGTCGCCGTCTTTTCCGACGCATTCGCTGCGGCAAATAGAGCATCAATATCGTCCTGTCCTAACTTCTTTTCCATCCTTTATCTCTCATTCCGGCAATCCGCCAAAGTCATCGCGCCACAATCTGAAGCTTGCGTTCTGGCCTTCCGCTTCTTCATGGCAGGCGTGGTGCCCAGCCCGGCGAGTGCAGATCGCAGCCGCAGCACCGCCGAAGAGTGAATCTGCGAGACGCGCGACTCCACCACTCCCAGCGTCAGACCGATCTCTTTCATCGTCAGCTCTTCGTAGTAGTAGAGCGTCACGACCATGCGCTCCTTCTCCGGCAGCTCGTCGATGGCGTCCGCCAATCGTTGCCGCATCTCTCCCTTCAGGCAATGAAAGAGAGGATCCTCTTCCGGCGAGCCGGGAATATAAGCCAGCTCTTCGTCGCCGGAGTCTTCCGATCGCTCGACATGCAGGCTTCCGATCTCCAGGCCCTTCAGCTCTCCCAACAGCTGCTGATAGTCGTTCAGGCTCAGGCTCATCTCTGCTGCAATCTCCTGTTCCGAAGGTGCCCGTCCAATACGCTGCGTCACCGACCGAATGGCCTCTTCCACTGCCCTGCCCTTGCGGCGCAACTCACGCGGACTCCAGTCCAGCGTGCGTAACGAATCGAGGATCGCTCCGCGAATCCGAAACTGAGCATAGCTCTTGAACTGCACCTTTTTGCCATGGTCAAACTTCGAAAAGGCATCGATCAGGCCCACAACACCGGCTGAAACCAGATCGTCAAGATCAACATGTTGCGGCAAACGCTCGTGAATGCGCCGCGCAATGTAACGCACCGTCGACAGATGCTCCATCAACAGAAGGTCCCGCTCGGTTGTAGTATCAGCAGGTACTTGCCGGTTGGTCTCCATCTCCCCTGCCCCCTCGGTCAGCCACACCGGCCCTCCGGAGATTTCATTCATCGCTTCCAACGGTATCGATCGTCCTGGGTTCATCCTTTTCATCCTCCTCTGCAAGTACCGCCTCTACCTCAACCAACTGTGCCGATGCTCCGCACCCTCACCTCCGGCGGAATCTCCACGGGAGACAACACCGTTACCTTCGGAAGAAAGGGTTCGAGCCATCGCCGAACGTGATAACGTGCCGGACTCGGACAGAGGAGCACGGGAAGGGCCGATGTGGAGCCTGCTCCGGTTAGCCGCTTCACAGAATCCACAACCCGTCGCAGGAAATCCTGCGGCATCCCGGCGGAACGCGATCCATCTCCAAGAAGAAGACTGGCGCTTTGAGGATCGAAGGTGTGGATCAGCTCGTTCTCCACTCCCTGATCCAGCATCAGCACCTTCAGCCCACCGTCGCTATCGAGCAGTGGATGAATCAGGCCACGCCCCAACGACTGTCGTACGCTCTCCACCAGGTGCACCACATTCTTCGACTGCGGCGCCGTCTCCACCAGCGTCTCGAGAATCGCTCCCAGATCGCGAATCGAAACCTGCTCCCGCAGCAGCTGTTGCAGCACGCGCTGCACCTCGCCAAGCGACATCAGCTTCGGAACCAGTTCCTCCACCAGCTTCGGATAACTCTCATTCATGCTATCCAGCAGACGCTTCACCTCCTGGCGTCCCAGCAGTTCGTGCGCATGACGCCGGATCAACTCGCCCAGATGCGTCCCGATCACGGTCGTCTGATCGACAACCGAGTAGCCCGCAGCAAGCGCCTGCTCCTCCAGCCCGGGCTGAATCCACCGCGCCGCAACTCCAAAGGCGGGCTCGCAAGTCTCAACTCCGGGCAGCGGTCGTGCCTTGGGATCCGCATTCACGGCAAGCAGACAGTTCTGCTCCGTCTGCCAGCGAGCAATCTCCACGCCTCGCAGACTCACTACATACTCACGCGGCTTCAACCGCAGATTGTCCGTAATGTGAACGGAAGGAACGATGAAGCCAAGCTCCGTAGCAAGATGCCGTCGCAGAGCCCGCACGCGATTCAACATCTGTCCGCTCTGCTTCTCATCGACCAACGGAATTAGCTGAAAGCCAATCTCCAGGGTCAGCTCATCGATCTTCAACAGCGAGCCCAGATTCTCTGTCGCGGCGACCTCTCCGGTCTTCGCCTTCGCCGCCTGCGCTCCGTCTATCTCCGTGCCTACGGCCTGCGTTTGCGACTCCGGCAGCTTCCGCGCGATCAGCGCTACCCCGGCTGCCATCAACACAAAGGCCAGCTTCGGCAGTCCGGGAATCAGCGCCAGCGAAATCAGTACCCCGCAGGCGATCCACAGCGTATTTCTTCCCTTCAGCAGCTGGGTTCCCAGTTCCTCATCGAGCGCACCTGCCGACGAAGCACGCGTCAACACGATGCCGCCAGCCACGGAGACCAGCAGGCTGGGAATCATCGTCACCAAGCCATCGCCAACAGTGAGAATCGTGTACGTCTTCACGGCTGTGCCAAGATCCGCTCCCTGCTGAATCACTCCGATCAGCAGGCCCGCGACAATATTGATCACGGTGATGAGAATCGTCGCCATCGAATCTCGCTGGTTGAATCGAGCCGCGCCATCCATCGCGCCGTAGAACTCCGCCTCACGAGCGATGGCCTGCCTGCGCTTCCGCGCCTGCTGCTCATCGATCAGGCCTGCATTCATATCCGCGTCAATCGCCATCTGCTTGCCCGGCAGCGCATCGAGCGTAAACCGCGCCGTGACCTCCGCGGTCCTCACCGCGCCGTGGCTCACTACAAGAAACTGAATCGCAATCAACGCGAGAAACAGCACAAATCCGACGACGTAGTTTCCCCCGACAACAAACTGCCCGAAGGCCTCGATCACCGATCCCGCAGCAGCTGTCCCCTCGTGACCATGCAGCAGAATCCTTCGGCTCGATGCAAGGTTCAGCGACAGGCGAAACAACGTCAGCAACAGAAGCAGCGTGGGAAAGACCGAAAAATCGACCGCCCTCCGCACCTGCACTGCAGTCAGAAACACAATGACTGAAGCTGTAATCGACAGCGCCAGCAGCAGGTCGAGCACAAAGCTCGGAATTGGAATCAGCATGACGAAGACCACGCTGACAGCCGCTACCGGCAACAGAAACGCCTGCAGCTTTGCCGGAGACCATCGGTTGATCTGCTTTGTCTCACTCACATTCCACCTCCCACTCCCCGCATTCCACTCATCAGCGCAACGGGATAAGGCTTCATCCCCTGCGCCTGTTTTGCTTCTCTTTGCCGACGCATTCTTTCCTCCACTTTTTGCCGGTACAGATAGGCCAGAATGCCCGCCACGGCGGAGTACAACTCAAACGGAATCGACTGACCGGGCTCGACCATCTTGTAAAGGCTTCGCGCCAGAGGCGGATTCTCCACAATCGGAATCCCTGCCCATCGCGCCTCTTCACGAATCTCCGCTGCCAGCAGGTCGCGCCCCTTCGCCAGCACCATTGGCGCCTGCATCGTCTCGAAGCTGAACTCCAGCGCTACCGCATAATGCGTCGGGTTCGTAATCACCACGCTCGCCCTCGACAGGTCCGCCTTCACTTTGCGCCTGCGCATCGCACTCTGGATCTGTCGAATTCTTCCCTTGATCTCAGGGTTGCCCATCGACTCCTTCAGCTCCTCGCGGACCTCCTGCTTGCTCATCTTCAGCCGCTCGTTCCAGCTTCTCCACTCCACGGCATAATCGATCGCAGACCACACGAGCATCACCCACGCGGCATCCAGAGCCAGCCCATACGAACTTGAAAACGTCTCCGGCAATCGCGCCAGACTCATCGCAGGCATCGACAACAGCATCGACTTCAGCGCACTCCATCCCAACGCCAACATCACAGTCGCTGGAATCAGAGACTTCACCAGTCGCATCGCCTGCCTCAAGCTGAAAAGGTTCTTGAGGTTCGCTGCGGGATTCAGACGCTCAAACTTCGGCTCGAGCATGTTCGGATGCATCTGCACTCCGCCGGTCTGCGCCACACCCGTCATCAGGGCGCAGCCAAAGCTTGCGGTCAGGACCAATCCCACCGGCAGCAGGGCAGGCTGAATCATCTTTCGTATCGCTTCGTTCCATGCACGTTCTCCGCTTACGTCACCTACGCCAGCCGAGCGAAGGCTCTCGATATAAACCTTGCCCCAACTTCCGGAAAACCCGTGCGCCGTCGCGCCCAACATCAACACTCCACCCAACATCGCCATCGCGGAGAGCAGCTCACGGCTGCGAACCCCATCGCCTTTCTCCCGTGCCTTCTTCTTTCGCTGGGGTGTCGCCTGTTCGGTCTGTTGTCCACTCATGCCTTCACCAGCAGCCTTTCTGCCGCATTCAATAGACTTGAGAAGTGGCTCTCGATCCATCCCGGCCACAGCGCCAGACTACCGATCAGCACACCGAACGACACCAGCGTCTTCAACGGAATTCCCAGCACCATCGCCGGAAGCTGCGGAGCCATTTTGCCCATCAGAGCAATCGTTACCTCGACCACCATCCCCGCTGCAATCACAGGCGCCGACAATTGCAAACCGGCAAGAAAGATTCCGCCTGCCATCTCCGCCAGAGCCACGCCTGTTCTCGCCTGCACCATCGCATGCCCAACAGGAATCGCACGAAAGCTCCTCACCATGGCTTCCAACAGCGTTCGGTCCAGTCCCACTCCAATCAGAACCAGTAGTCCAAGCCACGTGAGCATCTGCCCCAGCACCGGCGTCTCAATCTTCGAGTTCGGGTCCATCAGATTGACCAGCGAGAAACTGAACTGAATCCCCAGGAGTGTTCCCGCAAACATCAACGCCTCATTCAGCATCATCAGCGTCAACCCGAAGACCAGACCCACCCCGATCTCCCCCAGCACCGACATCATGTCCAGTACCGGTCTCGCATCCGGCACCGCCGCAACCGCTGGAGCCAGCAGCAGCGTGATCGCAAACACAAAACCTGCTTTGATTCGGGGTGCAATCGCTGAAGAGGAAAAGAACGGAGCGAAGACCAGCAGTCCGCTCACGCGAATTGCGACCAGCAGCACAACCGTCAGAAACTGTGGCCAATCAACCGGAAACCCTCTGATCCACCCGTCCATGGCCTACCCCAGGTACCGGTGAAAGTCTTGAAACAGATGGATCGTGAAGGCCACCATCCGATGAATCATCCAGGGCAGCGTCACCATCGAAACCGCAAAGACCATAACCAGTCGCGGAACCGCCGTCAGCGTCTGCTCCTGCACTCCGGTCAGCGTCTGCGCAAGACTCACCAGCAGGCTCACCAAACATGCGCTGATCAGCAAAGGCGAGCTCAACAGCATCGCTTCCACTAACAGTTTGCGCATCATCTCTACGGTTTGGTCCGGCAGCATCTCTTCTCCTCTTCTGTCTCAAAAACTTTTAATCAACTGATCTGCCAACAGGTTCCAGCCATCGACCATCACAAACAGAAGAATCTTTAACGGAGTCGAGATCACCACCGGCGGAAGTTGCATCATGCCGATCGAGGTTGTAATACTCGCGACCACCAGATCCACCAGAAGAAATGGCAGAAAGAGAACTGCGCCAATCTGAAACCCCGCCTTCAACTCACTCAGGATGTAAGCAGGCACAACCACCTGCACCGGCAGATCGTTTTTCGTTCGCGGCCGTGTTGCCATTCCTGCCGATGCGAAGACGGCAAGATCCTTCTCCCGCGCATAACGCAGCATGTATTTCTTCACCGGCTCCATGCCGCGGCTCATCGCCTCTTCCCCCGAGAGGGTTCCGGAGCGATAAGGTGTCACCGCCTGCTGCTCCACCTGCAACAGCACCGGCTGCATCAGAAACCACGTCATCATCAGCGCAAGTCCCATCAGCACCTGGTTCGATGGAGCCGTCTGTGTCCCCAGTGCCTGGCGCAGAAAGTGAAACACCACCAGCAGCCGCACCATCGGAGTGAACGACAGCAGGAGAGCCGGCAACAACGTAAGCAGCGTCAGCCCCAGCACAATCGACCACGGCACGCTGTGGTCCACCTTCATCGCTTCGGCGATCGATCCCTTCGCCTGCGCAGCCGAACTCTCTTTTGCCGAAACCTCATGCTGCTTCCGAACCGCAGCTGTCATCTTCTTTGCGCTGCCCTGCGCAGATCGCAGCACAGGAGAATACCCCTTCACCCAGAACGACTGCCCGCTCATCGAAGCCAGAGCATGCGCTGAAACCGTAGTCCCGCACATCACGAGCACCAGGACGCACAGACTTCTCTTCAACGGCATACACCATCCTGCCGCACCGTCTCTGCATCGTCGCTTTCAATCTTCACGATGTTCTGTATGCAATCCGGGCTGCCGCCCACCAAAAACCGCTCTCCACCGCAACGCACCAGCATCAACTGACGATTTCCTCCCAGGGAAAGCGTCTCGAGCAGCTCCATGCGGCGCGCAGCACCCGCACTCATCGAGCGCCGTTCGTTCCACCACTGCATCAGCGCTCCTGCAAGCCCGAATCGTGTTAATCCTTCGTTTCTCTGTGCCATGCTCGTCATCTTCTGCATTCCGCTCTTTTCCGACTAAGCCAGTCGCGTCACCCGCACCAACAGGCGCTGATCCACGACCTCAAACTCACTCCATCCCACCTGTACACGTCCTACCCTGAAGGGAACATCCTCCGTATAAGGCCATGCACTCTCCACAACCGCTCCAGGCTTCAGACGCAACAGATCACCTACCTTGAAGCCCGCCATCGGAGCCCCAACCATTGCCGCAACCGTCATCTGCGAAAGCAGAGGCCATGAGGCATGCTCCTCAATTCGCATCATCCACGCCGCCGGCTGAGCCTCCGCCATCGGTACAACCTGAAACTGGGGTGGCAGCTCCTCAACAGGTGCAGTCGTCTCCACCTTCGCTAACTCCATCTCGGCCATCGATCTCTCCTGCCTCTCTAGCGCTGCACCAGGAACTCTGTGAAGAACAGATCCGTAACTTTGATCTCAGAATCGTGCGCGGCCAAAGCATCTTTAATCTCTCTCTTCAGCCGATCTTTTCCTTCGGGAGCGAGCAGCTGCTCCGAGGTCTCACGCCCCAGAATGGTCAAGACCGTATCGCGCACCGCGGGATCGGCAGCATCTTTCCCCGCAGGCTTCTCCTCCGCCTTCTTACTCTCCTTCGGGCTTTCACCAGCAGGATCGGCAACCGCGAGTGTGATCCCCACGCGCAGGTACGCACTGCCGGAGCTATCGGCCAGATTCGCCAGAAGCGGCTCCATCACCACCATGTGCGTCTTCACGACAGAAGCCGCCGGGGGTGGGGGTGGAGCAGCTGTTGCATGGATTGGAACCTTGCCCGAACGCAACAGATACGTAAGCACGCCTCCGACTGCAACCGTTGCGACAATTACGCCCGCCACAACGGCAATCAACAGGGGCATCATCGGAAGCTTCACCGGATCCGATGTAATCTTGGGCTGAATAACAGGGGGTGTAGTAGCCATGATGCCCCTATCCAGTGCAATCGCAAGACCAACCGGAACAGCGATGGATTAGTAAATCTTCACGATTCTCAGCCAACAGAAAAGAGGCGGCCGAAGCCGCCCCTGCTTTGTTCGCTTGACTCAAGTTAGTCTTAGCGAATCATTCCCAGCGTCGTCTGCGTCAGCGAATCGAAGGTAGTAATGGTCTTCGAGTTCGCCTCAAAGGCACGCTGCGCAACAATCAGATTCGCGAACTCCGTCGAGATATCCACGTTGGACTGCTCCAAGGATGAATCCTCAATCGTTGCGCGGCCGCCAGTTCCTGCAACCCCAATCACTGCATCACCTGAAGCTGCTGTCGTGGCATAGTTGTTATGCCCCATCATCACCAGGCCCTGCGTATTCGTCACAGTGGCTACGGCGACCTGACCCACCACCTCGGTGTGGTCATTGTTGAACTTCGCCGTCACCACTCCATTCCCGTCCACCGTGAATCCGGTATAGGTTCCGCTGGCATAGCCATCCTGAAGCACATCGCCGTTTGAAGAAGCTGCCGTCGTCTGGGTGATCGTTGGACTGCCGCTTGCCCCTCCCGTCAGGTCCAGGCTGAAGTTCAGATCGCTCGCGCCGTCGGTAAGACCGGGAAACGTAATCCCTGTGATCGGGCCAGTCGGCGAGGTGAGAACGCCGTTCGAATCGAAGGTCAACGTTCCGGTATTGTTGGTCGGAGCGCCTGCCTCTCCTGCAGGAAGCGACACCGCATAGTCCCAGCTTCCCTGCGCGGTCTTAGTGTAGGTCACACTCACTTGATGGCTGTTTCCGAGGGAGTCATAGATCTTCACGGGCGTTGTGAACTGCGTCCCGACCGCGGCCGAGGCGTCGAGATTTGCCGTAACCGAGATGCTCCGGGTCGCCTGCGCCGCCTGGGTTACACCCACCGGCAGATTGATCGAACCGATTCCGCCATTCACATCCGGCACTCCGTTCTTCGCCGGATATCCCATCACAAGAGCTCCATCTTTTGTCGTCAGGGTGCCGTCCTGGCTCAGCTGAAAATCGCCGGACCGAGTCAGTTCCTGGGTGCCATTCTGGTTCACGACAAAGAATCCGTCTCCGCTCAGAGCCATATCGGTCGACTGCCCCGTCGGCAGAATCGATCCCTGGGTAAAATCTGTCGTCGTTCCCGACACCCGCGTTCCCGAGCCCACCTGCAGCGGGTTGTTCGACCCCGAACTGCCGATCTGCTGATAGAACAGATCCTCGAATGTCGTCCCTTGATCCTTGTAACCGCTCGTATTCAGGTTCGCCAGGTTATTGCCGATCACGTTCAGCGATGTGGTATCGGCCTGAAGTCCACTCAATGCAATCGAAAAATTTCCCATTCCTCTCTCCTTCTTCCTTGTGTGAAATCTGCCTTTACTTATGCCTGAGAAGCGTCAGAGCCTGAGCCCGAAATCGCGTTGTCAAAGTTCGTCTCGAAGGTGCTCAATCCTTGATTCATCGAGATCAGTTGCTGCAGGCTATTTACGCCAACCAGCTGTTGGATATAAGCGTTCGGATCGGTCGGCTGAGTGGGGTCCTGATTCTTCAGCTCCGTCACCAGCAGCGTTAGAAAATCGTTCGCTGTGATCGTTGAATTATCCGTAGTAGAACTACTATCTCCACTGCTGCTGCTGTCGTCCTTCGCAGCAACATTTGTCCGCGACTTCGGAGCCAGAGCCGTAGCCACGCGGGTCGCCGCTCCTCCGCCATGTCCTGCCAGTACACCTAATTGCGATAGGTCCATCCCTCTCTCCCTTCGTTCATCCTTCTGTCCTGCTACGCTCGCACGCTGAGCCAGCCACCGGCTCCTGCATACCCTATCGACGACGACCATCCTGCTTCATCGCGATTCTCTGGAATCGTCCGCTGAAAACTCTCCTCGGTTCGATCCAAGGCCGATGCACTCTCCTGCCCCGCTCCTCCCCTTTGCGAATCCGCTCCACTGCCTCCCGCCTCGCGATGCGGACCTCCTCCACTCGACATATCCGAGAGGTTCATCGTGCTCGAAGGCGCATGAACCGCCACCGAGCTCACGCCTACCTGTTCCTGATGGAGGTAACTCGTCAGAGCGGGCAGTTCGCGACGCAACATCTCCGTTCCGCCTTGCGAGCTTGCAGAGACGGACGCATGCACCAGGCCATCTCCGGCAAGCTCCGCCCGTACCTTCAACCAGCCGTGCGTCCCTCCCGAAACTCCCACCTCAAGCGACGTTGGAGTCGCCGCAATGCTAGCGGGCTCGTGAGTCGCATAGAGAGCGGCGTGCCCTTGCGGGTTCGACAAAGAAGCACTCGGTTGCGCGACCTTTTCATTCGCTGGCGATGAGATCGAATGCAACGGAACCGGAGCCGCCTGTGCGGAAACTACCTCCAGATGCGATCTCCCGCTGTCATGCACTCCAGGCACACTTTGCTCGCCCGTCGGTGGAACACCTTCGCTTTTAACCTCACGGAGAATAGAAGGCCCTGAATCTGTTTTCTTTTCACGAGCAACGCTGCCACTCGCTTCCTCCTCGACGCCGGTCTCCTTCACCCCATCCTGCGGCTCTATTGTCTTCTGCGGGTCTGTCTTTTTGAGTTCTACCGGCCGCGTCTTCGCTTTCGCGCCGACCGCCGATACAGAGGATTTCTCCTCACTTGTCGGCTCCTTGCCCGTCGGCGATGACATCGCAATCACATTCCCTTGAACGACTCCGGTAGCCGGAGTCAGTTGTGCGTCCGCTGTCGATACAGTCGTGACCTGAGTCTCTTTGTCCGCCTTTGCCTCACTCTTTTTGCTGGCAGAGGATTTATCCGGCGCCTTGAGATCTTTCTCTTTCACCGGCATCGGCACAATCTTCAGGGCACCTCCCTTCACCGCTTCGGACAAGGTCGCTCCTTTGGCATCGTGAATCGCAGGTGCATTCTGCGCCGGAGCATTCGCACTTCCGGCAGCAGGAGCGGTCGTCTCTCCAGCACCCGATGTTCCAACAGACTCCTCTTCCCTCCCCTTCGAAAGAACAAAAGTGAGTTCGGACGGTACTGCTTTCTGTTCTGTTTTCTCTTCAATCTGGAGATCTCCAGCCGTGGAAATCTCAGTTTCCTTCGCCTCTTTCGGAGCGGTGACAGTCTTCCCCGTCATTCCCTTTGTTGCTGAACCTGTGGGGCTCGCCGACAAAAGACGGACGCTCCCTGCCTTCGCCTCGGCGATGCCTTGCTTCGGCTTGCCTCCAGCAAACGTCTTTGCATGAAGCTGCATCAACGCTCCCGGTCGTATCTCAGGAATCGCCGGTTCATCCTTCTTCGATTGCGCAGGTCGTTCGGAGTCTGCTGTCACATTTTTTTCCAGGCTCTCAGCAAACGAGGCTTCCCCTGTTCCTGTACCAGCCAAGACAGATACCGGAACACTCCGCACATCCTCTATCCCGATCCTTTCTGGAATCTTCATCGGCCCACTCCCGTCGTCTGTAAATTCAAATGCATTCACTCTGCCAAATCCTTCTGCGCCCTTATTAGGGAAGATTCATCTTCGGCTTCTCTCTTCGTCTTATTGCTCCGACCTCTTCTCGCAAGAAAACGATCGTCGGAAGAGATCTGCTGTCTTCGTTCCTCAACCGTAGCGATCCGGGATGCCTCGTTCTCGATCAGGCTCTTCATCCGTTCGCTCCACAATCGGCTGGACTTGTGCCGCGTACTCGCCGCGTCGCTGATCTTCTGCCGTTTCTCCAGCAGCGGTTCCAGTTGTCGCCGTCGCTGCTCCGCTACCTGGCTCTGAGCTATCCTCGCGGAACGTTCCTCCGAATCTTCCGCTCTCATCGCCTCGCGTTCTCCTTGCCGTGCGGAAGTTTCGACACTCCTTTCGCCACGAACTGCGTTCTCGGCCGCACTCGCCTCCTGCGCGGCCACGCGCGCCTCCATTGAATGCATCTCCTCGACCAGTTCGTACACGGCTCCCAATCGCCGCAGTGCCTCAAGCCGTTGCCGCATCGCTAAAGCTCCATCGTCGCTAGTCGTTCGACCGTCTCATCCAGGCTCATACGCTCTTCACTGTCCTGTTCCAGAAAGCCGCGCAGCGAAGGTATCGCAGCCATCGCCCGATCCAGCTCCGCATCAGCACCCGGCTTATATGCTCCAATTCGCACCAGATCCTCCGAGCGCGCATGCGCCGCCAACAATCTGCGCGCCAAAGCAGCCTGCCCTCTGTGTTCTCTCGTTGTCACCGCAGGCATTAGACGGCTCAATGAGTCCAGAACATTTACCGGCGGATACCATCCCGCCGAAGCCATCGCCCGCGACAACACCACGTGGCCATCCACAAACGAACGCACCGAATCGACCACCGGGTCCTGCTGGTCATCGCCCTCCATCAGCACCGTGTAGAAGGCCGTAATGCTTCCCCGCTCGAAGTTGCCCGCCCGCTCTACCAGCTTCGCCAACCGCGTAAAGACCGAAGGCGTATATCCCTTCGTCGTCGGAGGCTCGCCCGCCGCCAATCCAATCTCACGCGCCGCCATTGCATACCGCGTCAATGAATCCAACACCAGCAGCACGTGACGACCCTGCGAGGCATAGAACTCCGCGACCGCGGTCGCCGCCAGTGCCGCTCGCATTCGCAGCAGCGGGCTCTGATCCGAGCTCGACACCAGCACCACAGCGCGCCGCATTCCCTCTTCTCCCAGAGAGTCTTCGACAAACTCGCGCACCTCACGCCCGCGCTCTCCCACCAGCCCCACCACCGTCAGATCGGCCGCCGTGTTCCGCGTCATCATTCCAATCAGCGTGCTCTTTCCCACGCCCGATCCGCCAAAGATGCCGATCCTCTGCCCACGGCCTACCGTCAACATCCCATCCAATACACGAACACCCGTACCCAGCGGCTCTCGGATCGGAACGCGCTCCATCGGATGCGGTACTGTGCCATCCAGCGGCCACAACTCGCGCATTCGCGGCGCAGGCAGGCCGTCCAACGGAGATCCTAATGAATCCAGAATCCTGCCCTCCAGACCTTCGCCCACTGCGATCCCTGGTGTCACTCCCATCGCCGAAAGCGCATCGCCATAGCGAATCCCCCGGGTAGCCTCCAACGGCATCGAAAGCACATGCCGCCCTCGAAACCCGATTACCTCGGCCTGATGCCTTTCTCCCTCGGCATCGAGAATCTCGCAGCACTCTCCCACCGAGCACAACGGCCCTTCGGACTCCACCGTCTGCTCGTTCGCTTCCACGACGCGCCCACTCCAGCGCCATGGCTGACGCGTCTCCAGCCGAATGAAGTACGATGACAACGGTCCGCTCTCTTCCCTCTCCATTCCTTCTCTTTTCACGCCGGTCGCTTCTCCAGCAGATCGAAAAAGCCTCTCTCGATCTCTTCCACCTGACTCTTCACTCCCAGATCAACCCGCCCCACGCTCGTCTCGAGAACACACTCGCCCATGTGAAGCCGCCCATCTCCGGCGACCACTACACCCTCTCTACTCTCCGCAAGAATCGCCTGCCACTCCTCCACCTGCTCCACTGGAACCTTCAGCGTGGCGGTTGTTCCCTCCTGCACCTTTTCAAGCGCCACCCTCACCGCTCCCCGTAACAGCAAAGGATCGAGCATTGACTCCCGACGCAGCACTCTCGTTGCAATCGCCAACGCCAGACGCACGACCTCGTTCTCGATCTCCGCGAAGTACCGCGTCCGTTCCTTCGCAAACCGCTCGCATAACCTCGCTACGGCCTCGCGCTCCAGGGCAAGTCTCTCGTCCAGCTCCTGCGCCATCGCCTCACGCGTCTCAATTCTTCCTTGCTCCCGTGCAGTCTCCATCTGCCGTTCTGTTCTCTCTGCCTGCGACTTCAACCGGTCTTCCAGCTCCGCCAACATCCTGTCGCTCTCGCCGGCACTGTTCTCCGTCTCCACAGAAACAGCATCCACCGTGTCATCCGATGCGATACCCAGTTCCTCAAACTCCAGCGGCAGCACTGCATGGAGTGCCGTATCGTTCTCAGACGGCGAGATCATCGTCGGCCCCCACCTTCAGCATCATCTTGCCCTCGCTCTCCAGCTGACGCGCCAGAGCCAACAGCTCCTGCTGTGCCAGATTCACATCCTTCATTCGCACCGGGCCCATCGCCTCCATGTCGTCCTTCAGCATCTCCACCGCGCGAGAGCTCATCGCTTTGAATAAGTGCGCCTTCAGATTCTCCCGTCCGCCCTTGAGCGCCATCGCCAGCACACGTTTATCGCACGAAGCCACAAACTCGCGAATGCTCTCCGCCGGAACCGTCTGCAGATCCTCGAACGTGAACATCAAATTACGAATCCCAATCGCCAGGGTAGGATTCTCATGCTCAATCTCCTCCAGAATTCCCTTGCTCGCCGTCTGCTCCACGCGGTTCAACAGCTCCGCCACCGCCCTGAAGCCGGAGTAGGATTTCCTTCCTCCGTTCCCCATGCCCTCCATGCGCTGATGCAGCACCAGCGCCACCTTCTGCGCCATCTCCGGCGAAAACTGCCGCATCTCCGCCAACCGCTTCACCACATCCACACGGATCGCCGACTCCAGCTGCATCAGAATCGTCGATCCCTTCTTCGCATCCACATGCGCCAACACCAGCGCAATCGTCTGCGGATGCTCGTTCTCCAGAAACTTGCTTAGCTGCTGTGGATCCATCTTCTGCACTGCCGCCATATCGCCATGCGACTGCTCCCGCAACCGCCTCACCTGCGCCAGCATGGCCTCCGCCTTCGAAGGCCCGAAAGCCTCCGTCAGCAACTTCAACGCATACTCCGGACCGCCGCGCACCATGTACTGCTGCGTCTCCAGCAGTCCATAGAACTCCGTCAGTACCTGCGTCAGATGCTGCGCGCGAACCTCGCCCAGCCGCGTGATCTCTTCCGTCACGCGATGCACATCGGTCTCCGAGAGCCCTTGAAAGATGGTCTTGGCCAGCTCATCTCCCAGTGCCACCATCAGGATCGCCGCCTTGCGGATACCCGGAGCCTCCAGCGGCTCAAATCCCGAAGACTCCGGAAGCATCAGCCCGCCTCGCTGCCCCCTCTGCCCTGCCATCACCTGCGCCTGTGCGGCCATCTAATTCGCCTCCTCCGATGACCCGATCCAGGCCTCAATCAATCTCGTGCTCTGTGCCGGCTCGCGCCGGATATGTTCCGCCACCTGCGCGAAGATGCCCTGATGCTGCATCATCTCCTTCGAGCTCATCGGCAGTGTCAACGGCGAATCCATCGCCCCTTCCAGCGGATCGACCGGCTCTCCTGCACTCAGGGCCGCCACTTCAACTCCCTTCGGCAGAGCAGGCCCACGCAGCGTCTCCACCACCTGCTTCGCCATCGGCCGCAGCACAAACAGAACCAGGAGCACACCACACAGTCCCAGAATCGCCGTCTTCGCCAGTCCCGGCTGTGTGCGTGCCAATGTTTTCGCTTGATCCATCAGCTGTTCCATCACCGGAGGCTTCACCTCCGGCGAGTTCGTGCTGAAGCTCACGTTCTCCACCACCACCTGGTCGCCGCGCTTTCCGTCGAATCCCACCGCCGCCTGCGCCAGCTGCTGCAGCTGCCGCATCTCTTCAGCGCTGCGCGGCTTCCAGATCATGTGCTGCGTCTTGCCCGCGCCTTCCATCGCGCTGCGATCGTTCACGACCACTGCCGCCGTTACGCGCTGAACTCTTCCCGGTCCCTCCGCCGTGTGAATCGTGTGTTTCGTCACTCCGTAGGTCCCACTCTCTTCATGCAGGCTCTGGCCCGCTCCCGTGCCCTGTTGCGGATACACCGGTAGCGCCTCCTTCTGCAGCAACGGAGGCGTCCCCGGCGCCGCTGCTGCCTGCGATCCCTGCACCGCGCCCTCCGGTGCTCCCGTCGGCGAGTTGCTCGCTGTTCCCGGCACTCCCATCGCCTTCTGCGCCTGCTGCGAGACCTGTTCGCTCTTCTGCAGACTCAGGGCCGCCGACTGATTCGGGTCATAGATCTCGTCCGTCCGCTCCTCGCTGCCCTGCTCATAACTCACATTCACCGTCGCGCGAACATTGTCATGTCCCGCCAGCGGCTCCAACATCGCCACCAGCTTCGCTTCCATCTCCTGCTCCACATCCGCAGCCACGGCATCCTTCGATCTCGGCTTCAGATTCGCGCGGCCATCGGCGTCCACCAGATTCACATCGTCCGGACTCAGGTTCTCCACCGCCCCTGCGACCAGGCTGCGAATCGCATCCGACTGCTCTTCGCTCATGTACGACCGCTTCAGCTTCATCACCACTGAAGCCTTCGCCGCTCGCTCTTCGCTTGAGAACAGTGACTGCTTGGGCAGCACCAGATGCACCCTCGCGGATCGCACCACGCCCAGCGTCTCGATCGTGTGCTCCAGTTCGCCCTCAAGCGCGCGCTGATAGTTCACTCTCTCGTCGAACTCGCTGCCTACCCAGTTCGGCTTGTCGAAAATCTCGAAGCCCAGCCGTCCCGTCTGCGGCATTCCCTTCGCCGCAACCTCCATGCGCGCCTTGTCCAGCATCTCTGCCGGAACCTGGATGCCACCGCCATCCGGCGTCATCTGGTACGGAATCCCTGCAGCGGCAAGCTCCTGCGAAACCTGCTGCACATCCTTGCCATCGAGTCCCGTAAACAGCGTCTTCCAGTCTCTGCGCCCCGCGTACCACAGCATGGCCACACACATCGCTGCGATAAAAGCCGCCGAGGCCAGCAGCCACGTCCGCTTGCCTGCGGGCATGGCCATCACCTTGTCACGCATCGCCCTTGCCGCGGCAACTACGCGCTCCGCAGCTCCGTCCGGTGGATTCACCACAACCGGCTTCGGCCTCTGCAACTCCGTCTTTTCTGCCCGTTCCGTCTCCGCCATCTCTCTATCCGCTCGCTCTCACTCGCCTTAAATGGTGGTTCTAGAACTGCATGTTCATCATCTGCTGATACGCCCCGACGGCCTTGTTCCTCACCTGCAGGGCCAGCTCAAAGGCCATGTTGGCCTTCTGGGTCGCAATCATCGCCTCGTGAATATCCACACCCTGCCCGCTCAGTACCCCGGTCACTGTTGCCGAGGCCTGATCGTCCAGCGCCTTCGTCTGCGCCACCATCGATTGCAGCAATCCGGCAAATGGCGTTCCCGTCTCTGCGCCCTGGTTCGCGTCCTTGCCCACCGTCCAGCTCTGCTGGTTCATCGAGCCCATACCCTTCGCCGCCGAAACCACGCTTCCCATCAACACATCGCTCATCCCGTCACCTCAAAAAGTCTGAATCTCAAAAAGCCAGTTACTTCAAAATCTCCAGCGAAGATGACACCATGTTCTTCTCCGCCTGCACCGCCGAAGCGTTCATCCCATACGACCGCGTCGCTCCCATCAGATCCACCATCTCCGTCAACGGATTGATGTCCGGGTACGACACATATCCATCCGCCCCCGCATCCGGATGCTGCGGATCATAGCGGCGCAGCGGAGCGCTGTTGTCGGCAATCACACCCGTAATCTCCACACCGCCGGGCACGCTCTTCGCTGCCGTCAGTCCCTCACCAAACAACATCGGCTCACCCAACGACGGAAGCCCGTTGCCCACCAGATGATTCACCAGCGAGTGCTGAAACTCGCCGTCACCATCGGCCGCAAAGACCACATGGTGCCGCTGATACGGTCCGCCATCCGGCGTCCGCGTCGTCTCTGCATTCGCCATATTCGAGGCCACCACCTCAGCCCGCACCCTCTCGGCCTTCAACGCCGACGAGCTCACATCCATCACTCCAAACAGATTCATTCGCCTACTTCGCCTCCGCGTTAATCGCGTTCATCACCGTCGAGTACTCGTTCTTCAACAACTGCACGCCCAGCTTGAACTGCAGTTGCGCCTTCGCCAGCTGCACGCCCTCGCGGTCCATCGACACGTTGTTGCCATCCGGCCGCGCCACCAATCCATCCACCGGCTGCGCATCCGCCGACGCATACACCGGCGCATCCGTCAGATTCATCTGCTTCATAAACTCCTGCTCAAAGTCGAATCCCTTCGTCTTGTATCCAGGCGTATCCACGTTCGCCATGTTCTCGGCGGTCAGCTTCATCTGCTCCGTGGTCAGGTCCAGATAACGCGTCAACGCATCGCTCAAAGGTGTCGTCACCTGCATCGCAAACAACCTCCGCTCTCATTCATGCACCTCAATCGCCAAAAAAATGCGCTCCCGAATGAGAGCGCTCTAAGCGATTGGATTGTTCCTG
>DATJJJ010000026.1:0-48855 GCA_035492215.1 Edaphobacter sp.
ATATTACGGAGTTCATTCGCGACACCGAATCGAGCTTGCTCTTTAATCACTCCAGCCGCGTATACCACTTCGGCGCGCTCGCCGGTCAGCGTCGCGGGCTGAAGTTCGATCCCGAACTGCTCTACGCGGGAGCGATGTTCCACGATATCGGCCTGGTCGCCGGATACAGCAGTAAGAACGACCGCTTCGAGGTGGATGGAGCGAACGCCGCGCGCAAGTTCCTGCGTGAGTACGGGCTTCCTGAAACGGATATCGACGATGTGTGGACGGCGATTGCGCTTCACACCACGCCGGGCATTCCGCAGTACATGCATCCTGTGGTGGCGCTGGTGACGGCAGGGGTTGAGATGGATGTTCTAGGCATCGACTATGCCGGCTTCAGCGATGCTGACCGCGAAGCTGTCGTGCAGCAGTTTCCGCGCACGCCTCACTTCAAGGAGGACATCCTGCAGGCCTTCTATGACGGCATCAAGCACAGGCCGGAGACGACCTTCGGCAACGTAAAGGCCGATGTGTTGGCGGATAAGGATCCGAAGTTCGTTCGCGGCAACTTCTGCCAGGTGATTCGCAACTCGCCGTGGCGCGGATGAGGGAAGGGAAATGCAAAAGAAGAGGCCGGGATCGCTCCCGGCCTTTTTGTTTCGGTTGAATGGTTTTATGCGTGGGCAGTCTCGGCGGCCGCAGCCTTGCGCTCGGCAGCGGTCTGTCCCAGCTCTGCTGCAAGCTTCTCGGTCGTGAAGGCTTCGAGGAAGTCGCCGACCTGGATGTCCTTGAAGTTGCCCAGATCGATACCGCACTCCACACCCTGGCGAACTTCAGGGACGTCGTCCTTGAAGCGCTTGAGCGAGGCGATCTTGCCCTTCCAGATCTCGTCGCCGTTGCGCATGATCTTGACCTGCGCGTCGCGGCGGATGAGACCGTCGCGAACGATGCATCCAGCGATCTGCCCGACCTTGGTGATCTTGAAGACGTTGAGCACCTCGGCGCGTCCCAGGTAGTTCTCCTTGAAGACGGGCTCGAGCAGGCCGTACATGGCCTTGGTGATCTCGTCCTGCAGCTCGTAGATGATCGAGTGGATACGGATCTCGACGTTCTCGCGCTCGGCGATCTCGGCAGCCTTACGATCGGGCCGCACGTTGAAGCCGATGACGACGGCGTTCGAGGCCGAGGCCAACAGAACGTCGGACTCGGTGATGGCGCCGACGCCTGCACGAAGGACGCGAACGCGAACCTTCTCGGTGGACATCTTCTCGAGCGAGTCGGCCAGCACTTCGACCGAGCCCTGCACGTCGCCCTTCAGGATCAGGTTGAGATCCTTCATGCCGGCCTGCTTGATCTGCTCGGAGAGGCCCTCGAGGGAGACACGCGAGCTCTTCGCCAGCTGTGCCTCGCGCTCCTTCAGCGTGCGGTAACGAGCGATCTCCTTGGCACGGTCACGATCGGCCATGACGAGGAAGGTATCGCCAGCGTCGGGAATCGCTTCCAGACCGAGGATCTCGATCGGGGTCGAAGGTCCGGCTTCGGTGATCGAGCGTCCGCGATCGTCGAACATGGCGCGGACTTTACCGAAGGTGTTGCCAACGATGTAGCTGTCGCCTGTGCGCAGCGTACCGTTCTGGACGAGAACGGAGGCCACGGCGCCGCGTCCGCGATCGAGCTTGGCTTCGATGACGGTTCCGACAGCGGGACGATCCGGCTGTGCCTTCTGCTCGTTGATGTCTGCGACGAGGCAGATCATCTCTTCGAGCTTGTCGAGGTTCAGACGCTTCTTCGCGGAGACCTCGACGTACTCCACATCGCCGCCCCATCCCTGCAGTTGCAGGCCGCGCTCGGCCAGCTGCTGCTTGATGCGGTCGGGATTGGCTTCAGGCTTGTCGATCTTGTTGATCGCCACGATGATCGGCACGTTGGCCGCCTTGGCGTGGTCGATGGCTTCGAGCGTCTGGGGCATCACGCCGTCATCGGCTGCGACGACGATGACGACGATGTCGGTTACCTTGGCGCCGCGCGCACGCATACGGGTGAAGGCCTCGTGGCCCGGAGTATCGAGGAAGACGATCTCGCGCCCAAACGCCGGAGAGTCCGGCTTGGTCACATGCACCTTGTAGGCGCCGATGTGCTGCGTGATGCCGCCTGCTTCGCCCGCGGCGACGTCGGTCTGACGGATCGCGTCGAGCAGCGAGGTTTTACCGTGATCGACGTGGCCCATGACGGTAACCACAGGCGAACGCACGATCTCGGTCATGCCGGTCGTATCTTCGAGGAAGCCTTCGATGGCCTCGTTCTCAAGCTGCTCTTCGACCGAGATGACCTTGGCCTCGGCCCCGAACTGGCGCGAGACATCCTTGACCAGCTCGGAGTCCAGCGTCTGATTCACGGTCACGAAGACGCCACGCATCAGCAGGGTAGCGATGAGATCCTTGCCACGAATGTCGAGCTTCTCGGCGAGATCCTTGACGCTGATGCCCTCGGTCACCGTGATGTTGCGGGTGATCGGCAGGGGTTCCTGCGGGATCTGGGCTCCGCCAAAACGGGGCGGCGGAGCGAATCCCTTCATCGGACCTTCTTTGCTCTTCTCGTAACGGTTGTTGCTTCCGCCACGGCGCTGTGCCGGACGGCCTGCCGGACGTCCGCCAGGAGCAGCTGCATCCGATCCCGGAGGTAGAAGTCCCGGTGCGCCGCCGCCTGGGCGAGGTCCACCGAATCCCGGTCTGCCGCCGCCAAATCCTGGCCGTCCTCCCCCTGGACCACCACCGAAGCCTGGTCGTCCGCCTGGTCCGCCGGGACCTCCCGGGCCACCAGGAAAGCTGCGGGTCGGATGCATTGGGCGACGAGCGCCCGGAGGCAGCTGAGGTCGTCCGCCGGGACCGCCAGGTCCTCCCGGACCACCGGGGCGAGGACGCTCGAAGATGGGACGATTCCGTGGCGGAGCTCCCGGAGCAGGTGGGGGAGCGGTATAGATGGGTCTCGGTCCGGTCTGCGGCATAATCACACGGCGAACCGGAGCTGCGGGAGCTGCCGGGGCCGCGGGAGGAGCCGGTGCTGTTGCCGCGGCCGCAGGTGCGGGTGCAGCTGCGGCTTCTGCCGGAGGAGTCGCTGGAGCTGCCGGAGTTGCGGCGGCCGGAACCGGGGCTGCTGCGGCGGGTGTTTCAGCAGGAGCAGGGGGCGGAGCCGGAGCGGCCGGTGTCGCGGGTGCCGCAGGTTCTGCGGGAGTTACGGGAGCCTGAACAGCCACCGGAGCGGGCTTGGGAGCCGCGGCTGGGGTGGAGGGAGGCGTGACCGCAGGGCGCTGAGGCGCTGCCGCTGCCGGTATGGTTGCCGCCGGAGGAGGTGTCGCCGGAGCCGCAGGAGCAGCCGGGGCCGCTGTCGGACGGGCGACCACGGGACCGGCCGGAGGCCTGCTCGCAATGGCGGGAGACGCCGGAGGCGGGGCCACAATGTTGGCCTGTTGCCGTGGCTGGGGAACGATTCTGCGTGGCCCCTGCGCAGCCTGAGCGGGCACGTTCGCACCCTGCCTCGGCGGTGCCGCGGCTGCGGTCACGTTAGGGACCGTTGCGGGCTTCGTCGCGACCGGGGCATTCGCCGGAGGCGGAATGACTGCGGGACGCGCTACGACCGGCGGCGCCGATTTGGCAGCCGCTTCGGCCTGTTTGCGCTCCAAAATCGCCTTCAGCGCATCGCCCGGTTTAGAAACCTTCGATAGATCAAATTTTGGCATCGCGTCGGCCGACTGTCTTGATGTTCCACTGCCCGCACGGCCACCCCTGAGATAGGAGCGAACCTTGTCGGCTTCATCGGCCTCGATGGAGCTGGAGTGGGTCTTCTTCTCGCTTACGCCGACGGCTGTCAGCGCATCGAGAATCGACTTACTCTTCACTTCCAGTTCTCGTGCCAGATCGTTGATTCGAACTTTGCTCATCCGTTCCTTTTTTCCGCTTCCCTAGCGCCCTAGCTGCTCATATCGGCCTCTTCGAGGTAGGAATCGTTATTACTTCTATTATCCCTGATGCTGCATCCGCGATGCAGCGCTTCTATCTTTTTGGCGGCGCGTCTATTCACTGTCGCGCTCGTTATTGTCGATGCCTTCGTCGTAGCTCTCCTGCGACTCATCGACCAGCGTGTCGACGGCATCGTTGCTCAATTCAATCTGCTCTTCGCGGGCATCGGCGTCGCTGAACGCGTCAGAGGCCGAATCATCCTCTTCGGCGTCGGCCAGATCCTCGGCCGAAACTCCACCGATCTCCTGCGCCCGGCCCTCGCCTGCTTCGCTGGCGAGAATCTCTTCCGGTGTCTTTTCCATCGAGCTCTCCTCTCTGATCGCCTCGGCTGCCCCGGCGATCTGCGCTGCTGCCGGCCGCTCCTCGCCCTCTTCGTACTGTCCGAAGTAGTGGCGCACCGCAACCGAGATTTTTTCGACTGTCTTCTCTCCGATGCCTGGAACTTCCTCGAGTTGCTCCGGAGTCATATCCGCCAGCGTCTCGACCGTGGTAATGCCGGCGGCGATCAGCTTCTCCAGAATGGTCTCGCCCAGCTCGGTGACCTGCTCGATCGGCGTCGAAGGTCCGCCGCCCATGGCCTGCATCTGCTGCTCGACCTCCTGGCGCTTCTCCTCTTCGCTCTTGATGTCGATCTTCCACTGCAGCAGCTTGGCGGCCAGCCGTACATTCTGGCCCTTCTTGCCGATGGCCAGCGAGAGCTGCGTGTCGTCGACGATCACCTCGAGCTGTTTCTCGCCCAGGTCGGTGATCGAGACGCGGCTGACCTTGGCCGGTTGCAAAGCCTTCTCGGCGAAGGTCGTAATCTCGTCGGAGTACTCGATAATGTCGATCTTCTCGCCGCGAAGCTCGCGGATGATCGACTGTACCCGCATACCCTTCATGCCGACGCAGGCGCCGACGGGATCGACATCCTTATCGCGCGACTGCACCGCAATCTTGGTGCGTTCGCCAGCCTCGCGCGCAATGGCCTTGATCCCCACTGTGCCGTCGTAGATCTCCGGAACCTCGCTCTGGAACAGATTCTGTACCAGAGTGGGGGAGGCACGCGAAACGATGACCTGCGGTCCCTTCGCCGCGCGATCTACGCGCAGCAGAACCACACGAACCCGCTCCCCGATGGCAAACTGCTCCAGCCGCGACTGCTCGCGCTTCGGCATCCTCGCCTCGGCCTTGCCCAGGTCGAAGATTACGTCCATCGGCTCCAGCCGCTTGACGGTCGCGGTCAACACCTCGCCGGCGCGGTGGTTGTACTCGTTGTATACCGTGTCCCGCTCGGCCTCGCGAACCTTCTGGAAGATGACCTGCTTGGCCATCTGTGCCGCGATGCGGCCCAGCGGAGTCGTGTCCTTGTAGAACCGCAGCTCACCGCCCACCTCAACCTCAGGAGCCAGTTCCCGGGCCTGTTCCAGCGTCAGCTGGTTGGTCTCGTCCTCGAGCAGTTCCGGACTTTCGACGACGGTCTTGTAGACATAGGCGCGGATCTCGCCCGTGTCACGGTCCATCTCGGCACGCATATTCTCCTGCGTCTTGTAAAACTTGCGCGTTGCCAGAGCGATCGCGTCCTCGACTGCACCCACCACTACGTTCGGGTCGATGCCCTTGTCGCGGCTCAAAAGCTCAATCGATTGATACAAAGCACTTGCCATCGTCGTTTGCCCTTCATGCTCCGGTGGAATTCCTCTCCCCGGAGCTTTATCGTTCCTGTTTTCTTCTGATGCCGCAGCCGGGCCTTAAAACTCAGCCACCAGCTGCGCCTTCTCCACATTCGCAAGCGGAATCTCAAGCACCGTGGCGGTTGCAGCCTTCTTTGCCTTGCCCTTTTGTTTTACCGCCGATAAATCCAGCGTCAGTACATCCCCGGAAAATCCCGTCAAGCGACCTTGCCAGTGCCGGTTGTTGTTGACCGGGGAGAAGGTCTGCACCTTCACCAGGTTTCCCTTAAACCGCGTAAAGTCCTCCGGGCTGCGCAGTTTGCGCTCCAGACCGGGGCTGGAGACCTCAAGGGTATACTCCGCTCCCGGCATCAGGTCTTCAACGTCGAGCACCGTTCCAAAGTCCTGCGCAAACACAGCACAATCCTCGTGGGTGACCCCCGAGAGCGTCTCCACCGGAACTCCCTTGGGGAGGGTGGGATCCTCTTCGGCTCCCTCTGCGGTGGCCTTCGCCGCCAGCTTCGCCCTCTCCTCGGCATTCTTCTCGATGAAGATTCGAAGGGTCCGGAACTTGCCTGCACTCTGGAGCTCAAGATCCACGACCTCCAGGAGATGCGAGGCCGCAACGCGCTCTGCCGTTGCTCGTATTGTGTCCAGATTCAGCGCCATACCAGTTCTTTCTGCTGCGCGTGCCGCGTCCTTCGCGTAACCCGGGAAGGGCGTATTTAAGAGCAAATAAAAAGTGGGCTGAAGCCCACTCATCTCTTCCGTCCTTTTTTGCCGGCCAGCTCACGGCTCTCTTCGGAACAACGGAAAAAACGCTACCAACTAATGATACATCCGCTTCGGCGGCATTTCAAACGGTAATCCTTCCCATCAGGAGCCGCGCCTACACCTGCCGCGTTACTCGGTAGAGCTGGAACTCGCCTCGATGCTCAAAGCCCATCTTTTCATACAGCGCGATGGCGTTTGTATTGTTCGCCGCCACATGCAGATACGACCGCAGGCCCGCCGCACGATGGTTCTGCATGAGCCGCACCATCAGGATCGGGGCGTATCCACGGCCGCGATACTCCGGATGCGTGCACAGGCCGCTCAGCTCGCGATAGTCGCCAATGGCCATCCGCTCGCCGCACATCGCCACCAGGCGTCCGGCATCGCGAATCCCATAGTAGCTCCCCATCTCGCAGGTACGGCGGCGGAAGAACCCAGGGAAGGCAATGTCGGTCAGCGCGACCATGTCCTCGGCCTCGATACAGGGGATCGGTTCCAGCGTCACCGATTCGCTCCCCGGAGCCTCCGGCAGAGCAAGCTCCCGTGGATAAGCCATCTGCAGCACGCCCAGCGGAGGATCGTACTGCAACCCCGGAAAAACCGCAGGGTGAGTGTCACTGATGATGTACGTAACTTCTCCCGGTTCCATCAGCTCGAACAGACTCTCGAACGCATGAGGGGAGTTCTCCTCAATTGCCGCAAACGGCGTCACCTCTCGCGGATACTTCATCGCCTTACCGGATCGCTTCGCGAGGTGCGCATGGTTTTCCAGTAGCGCCTGGAGAGGTGGATTGGGAAAGAGAATCGAGCCTGCACTCATCTGGAGGAATAGATGAGTCTGAGTCCCGTTCCGATCCTCGATTTCCGCGATGACCGTGGGATGTTCATCCGTGGACAAGACGATTCGATTCCGAACACTTTTCGGAGGATCCCGTAGGATTAAACCCTTCTATTTCAAGCTCTGAAGTTGTACCTTGAATTGCATTCAGGGGTGCGTGAGGTGATCGATGGACTTTCCACTCCCACGCCGTAAAACGACATGGCGGGATTCGATCCTGTGGCAAGCCACCTGGCAGTCGCTCGTCTCAGGATTCGCCATGATGGTGGTCGCCCTGCCGCTTACGGCCCTGCTTTCGGCGCAGGCCCTGCGGCTGGCTCATCTTCCCTTCGACAAACTTGAGATGGGGAAGGAGATGATTCGGGGTGGGCTGCTGATGCTGCCGTATCTCTGGTTCTACTTCTTCGCTCTGGAGCGGATGAGCCGGCAGAAGCACCAGGATTTTCTGCCGTAAGAGTAAGCCCTGTTGAGCACGATTGACAGAAACACAACCTGCCCGCCTTGCTGCATCCTCCACCCCTCCCCTACAATCAAATATTAAATCTCCAACGGCCACGCGCCTCTCATGAGGCCCTTACCTGGATTAGCGAAGGACATGATCAATCTCCCTTTACCCGAAGCCCTGACCTTCGACGACGTACTCCTCGTTCCTGCCTATAGCGAAATCATTCCGACCCAGGTAAGTACGCAGACTCAACTCACCCGGAGAATCACTCTCAACACCCCGCTTCTTTCGGCAGCCATGGATACCGTCACCGAGTCGCGCCTGGCGATCGCGATGGCGCAGCAAGGGGGCATGGGCGTGGTGCACCGTAACCTCACCATCGAACAGCAGGCCGGAGAGATCGATAAGGTGAAGCGCTCCGAGTCCGGCATGATCGTCGACCCAGTCACCATCGAGCCTGAGCAGCCCATCGCTGCTGCGCTCGAGGTCATGCGTCGCTATAAGATCTCGGGCGTTCCGGTCACCAAAAACAAGAAGCTCGTCGGTATTCTCACCAACCGCGATCTCCGTTTCGTCTCCCGCACCGACATCCCCATCTTCGACGTGATGACCAAGACGAACCTCATCACCGTTCCGGTCGGCACCACTCTCGAACAGGCCGAGCAGATTCTTCATCAACACCGCGTGGAAAAGCTTCTCGTCGTCAACGATGAGTACGAGCTGAAGGGGCTGATCACCGTCAAGGACATCCAGAAAAAACTGAAGTATCCCAACGCTTCGAAAGACTCGCAGGGCCGCCTTCGCGTCGCCGGAGCCATCGGTGCTACGGGCGATTATCTGGAGCGGGCAGAAGAGCTGGTTCGCGCCCGCGTGGACGCTCTGGCTATTGACTCCGCTCACGGCCACTCGTCGCGCGTGATCGAGTCGGTTCGCGAGGTCAAGCGCAAATTTCCTGAGATCGATGTGCTGGCGGGGAACGTCGCCACCTACGAGGGTGCTCTCGCCCTCATCAAGGCCGGTGCCGATGCCGTCAAGGTCGGAATCGGACCCGGTTCCATCTGCACCACCCGCATGGTCACGGGAGCCGGAATGCCGCAGATCACCGCCATCTCCGAGGCCTTCCGTGCCGGTCGCGAGAACAACATCCCCATCATCGCGGACGGCGGCATCAAGTACTCCGGCGATGTCACCAAAGCCATCGCTGCCGGTGCCTCGGTCGTCATGATGGGATCGCTCTTCGCCGGTGTCGACGAGTCGCCGGGCGAGACAATTCTCTACCAGGGACGCTCCTTCAAGGCCTACCGCGGAATGGGCTCGCTCTCGGCCATGGCGCAGGGCTCGGGCGAGCGCTACTTCCAGGGCAAGGACGATATCTCCGACGCCTCTACTGAACGGCCCAACCTTACCGCGCGGGAAAACAGCTCCTCCAACCGCCTCGCCAAGTTCGTTCCCGAGGGAATCGAAGGCCGGGTTCCTCACCGCGGACCTCTCGAAGGCATGGTCTACCAGCTCGTCGGCGGACTTCGCTCCGGCATGGGCTATCTCGGCTGCGTCACCATTCCCGATCTCCAGCAGAACGCCCGCTTCATCCGCATCTCGGGCGCGGGCCTGCGCGAAAGCCACGTCCACGACGTCATCATCACCCGCGAGGCTCCTAACTATCACGTGGAGTAGCGCGAATCGAATGAAGAAAGGGGCAGCGGAGTTAAACTCAGCTGCCCCTTTTTTTTGCTGTCAAGAGAAGGTCTTCGGTAAGTCTCAGCAATAGAGGCAGATCCCTTTGCCGATTGGATTGGGCCAACCTTCTAAAATAGAAGAAGGGAAAAGCCGGTCATTCTCTCGAACCTCTGTGGAAGCTACGTTTTCAAGATCTTGATGATTAAGCTATTTCCAATCAAGAGCTTGATCCGGTGGTCCGGGATTAAGCCTTTTCAATCCAATATTTTGCATGAAATTCGAGGGAGGGCTATCCCCTCATCCAGAACTCGGAGCTTCGCGAGAGGACCATGGCGTCGAAGCGATGCCGAATGAAGAATCCGGCATCCTCATAGAGCGTGACCGCCTGCCGGTTGGACTCGGTCACGGTCAGGGTGATCGCCGCGGTTCCGGTACGCCGCAGGTTCTCCGCTGCGTGATAGAGAAGCGTCCGGCCCAGCCCTCTGCCCCGGTAGGAAGGTGCGACGCAGAGCTGGGTGATATGCGCCACGTCCTCTGCGACCCGCGAACAGAGAATCATTCCTGCCAGCCGGCCGGATCTCCGTTCCCGCAGCAGCCAGGACTGATGCTCCTCAAAGACGCCGCAGCCGGGGAACCGGACGATATTGTGAAGGAAACGCAGCGAGCCGTGAAGCGAGCAGTACTGATCGTTGATCTCCGCGTCCACATGATGCTGGTAGGCCGAATGAATCAGCTCTGCCGCCGCCTGGTAATAGAGCGAAGACCACGGAATCAGATCCATGTCCACGATCGGGGAACCTCTGCGGAACGGCGTTGTGCTCCGCTCGAAATCAAGCTCCATAAAAAGCCGCTGATGCTGCGTGAATCCTGCATCGAGAAAACTGGATTCGATCTGTCCGGTCTCGTAGAGCAGCAACTGCGACTCGACCCTGCCGATCGTCGAGGAGTGCAGCAGAACCTCCAGCAGCCGCCGCAGGAGGGCGTCAGTCATCTGCTGGCTCTGCTCCGGGCTTGCGGTCAGCGAGAAGGCATCTCCCACCACAGCCTTGCTCCCTTCGTAGACGCAGAAGGTGTATCCCGCTACCTTGCCGCGATCGAGAGCGACGAAGCCCGGAAGAACGTGCGAGTCCAGATACTGCAGCAGCAACTCAGTGGAGCTGCGATAGTCCCAACGCAGCTTCTCCTGCCACACGTCGGCCTCCGCTTCGAGGAGCGGTCGAAGCTGACGCGCAGAAAACTGCCGCAGGTCCAGCAACTCGAATTGGGTCGCGACGGGCATCTCCACAGAACTACGCACTGCGGTCTGAAAAGTCTCCGTAGAGATTACAGAATTTTAATAACCGGTAGAGCAAATCCTTCTACAAAGACTCTTTTTGGTCAGGGGCGGCCCGAGACACGGTAGACCTCAAGCCCCTGAGAGTCGTAGAGAAAGAGCGGGGTGTACACACGTCCGGCAAGGTAACGCTCCAGATCCGCCGTATCGGTGCTGCGGATCACCAGCAGGTGCTCCTGGGAGGGAACGCCGTCTTTCTCATAGTGGATCGTCGGCTGGTTGCGGTAGAACGCGATGCCGTAGTCCAGGTCGCGCCGGACAGACTCCACTGCGACCAGATTTACATCAGGAGCCTTCTGCGCCATCTCCCGCGCCAGCGGCCGGGCCGAGTAGTTCAGGTCGAGTTCGTGGCCGTGGAAGCCGAGGAGAAAGATCAGCATTGCCAGCGCCGGAAGCAATGTGGCGTTGGTGAGCTGAGAGACACCCCAGCGGCGGATGATCCAGAAGACGAGAGCGGCGAAGACGAGCGCGGCAGCACCGGCGGCCACCAGCCAACTGGCGGAAGGAATCAGCGTTTCGTACTTCATGTGTTGCGGAGACAGCGTGAGAACGAAGACCAGCACAGCACAGGTGGCCGCATGAGCCCAGAGCAGCCAGCGTGGGAGTCCACGATGCCGGACGCGGTTCAGATAATCGGCGGTGAGAATGGTGAGAGGGGCGATGGAAGGAAGGATGTAGCCGGGAAGCTTGGAGCCTGAGAAGGAGAAGAAGACAATGGGGAAGAGTGTCCAGAGTACGAGGAACTCCGGGAAGGCATCGCCGGCACGAGTGTGACCGAGGTAGCGTTTGGGATTGTGCCGGACCTTCCACTCCGCGATGGAGACCTCGATGGAGTCGATGAGAGCGCGAATCGCGATCACGCTCCACGGCATGAGGCCAATGACCAGAACCGCGATGTAGTACCAGAAGGGCTGGTGGTGCTGATAGCGGTTGGTCGCAAACCGTTCCAGGTTATGTTCTTCAAAGAAGACACGGAAGAAGGTCGGGTTGTGGTGCTGCACTGCGATGTACCAGGGAAGCACCATGACGAAGTAGAGAATCAGTCCCGGAATCCAGATCGTACGGCGCAGGAGCGACCACTCCCGCCGCAGCCCGGCGAAGAGCAGGATGATGGCGAGTGCCAGAAAGGGAGCTACAGGCCCCTTGGCGAGTGTGGCGGCTGCTCCGAAGAAGTAGAGATCGAAGAGCCAGAATTTCTTTCCTGTCTCGTACCAGGCGTACCACCCCAGCATGCCGATACAGAAGGGGGCCGCGAGCTGCATGTCGGTCGACGCTCCGCGGGCGAAGCTGACGATGGCGACGCAAGAGGTAGTAATCAGCGCGGCATCGAGGTGACCCCCAGGCCGAAATCTTCGCATGTGAAGGAAGATCAGGACGATGAGGGCGAAGGCCCCAGAGGAGGAGGGAAGTCGCGCCGACCAGTCCGAGACGCCGAACTCCTTGAAAAAGCCCATGGCTCGCCAGTAGTAAAGGGCCGGCTTTTCCAGCCAGGGATGACCATAGAGGAGCGGAGTGACGGTTCCCCCGATCAGGCAGTGGTACGACGCATTGAGGTCGGCCAGCCGCAGACTGTGCGGAAAGACCTTCGCATCGACGGCGTGGCAGGCAGCCGAGTGCGCCTCGAGCATCTCGCGGGCGACCTGAGCATAGCGTGGCTCGTCGGCTCCGACCAGCCCAAGCTGATCTCCGCCGAAGATGGGAACCAGGCCGTAGAGCAAAAGGAAGCCGCTGACGAGGGTGAGCAGGATCAGCTCGCGGCTGAAGCCGGCCTCGGGTGGATTCCAGAGGCGAGAGAGCCAGCCGCTCCGCACTGCGCGTCCGGCGGATTTTTGAGAATCAACCATTTCTGAACTGGAACGAGACAAGGCTATCAGAGTCCCGTTCGTAGTTGATGGAGGATGCGCTCGGTGGCGGCACTCAACGGGCCGTCGAGAGTGCATCCACTGGCGCTGCGGTGGCCTCCGCCTCCGAAGGTTTCGGCGACCTGGGCGACATTGATTCTGCCTTTGCTGCGGATGCTGAGCCGGTACTGCTGCAGCAGAGGAAGCTCCCGAAGGAAGACTGCGGATTCGACTCCTGCAATGCTGATCAGGTAGTTGACGACGCCCTCACAGTCCTCCGCTCCTGCACCGGCGCGATCCATGTCGCTGGCCGTAACCCAGCTCCAGGCGAGGGGCCCTTCGGTCTGGAGGTTGGAGAGCGCGGTTCCCAGCAGGCGGATCTTGCTTTCGGGGTTTGAAAAGTAGATGTCCTGTGCAATCTGCGCGGGATTGGCGCCATGCGCCGCCAGATCGTGGGCCAGCTCGAAGGTCTCAGCGGTCGTGCTGGGGTAGGTGAACGATCCGGTATCGGAGAGGATGGCGGTATAGAGGCAGGTTGCCATGGATGGAGTAATCGTTACTCCAGCTGCCTTTGCCAGCCGATAGACCATGGCTGCCACGGCGCAGGCGTTTTCGTCGATCCAGTTGAGAGCGCCAAAGGCTCTGCCGCTGGCGTGATGATCGATATTAATAAGGCATCGCCCTTCGAGTCCGGCAAGACCAGTGCGGGGAGTACCGTCGCACTCCAGCAGGATGGCCGGCGTGGAGAGATTGGGTTCCACCTCGCGGACGTCTGTCACGAAGTGGATACGATCCACATTCGGCATCGTGCGGTAGATGTAAGGAATTTCGTCCGCCAGCACCACGATCGCCTCGCGATCGAGCTGGTCGAGGATCTCCGCCATGGCCAGCGTGGAGCCGATGGCATCACCGTCCGGACGAGCATGCGAGGCGATGAGGAAGCGAGGAGACGAACGGAGCCCCTCCAGAATGGAAGAAATGGGAGCGTCAATCGTCATGAGGAGGTTGTCGCCTGCGAGGGCTCCACGGTCGCGGATGCCTGCTTCCTTTCTCGTCTTCGAAGCCGGCCAAGGAGCTCTTCCATGCGCCCGGTCATTTTCTCGGAACGATCGATTGCAAAGGTGAGATCCGGAACGTGACGGACCCCCATTCGCTCGCGCAACTGAGAGCGTATATAAGCTCGAGCCGTCATCAGGCCGAGAAGGGTGGACTCTTCTTCCTGCTCGTTGCCGTGAACGGCGACGTAGATGCGGGCAGATTTGCCTCCGGGAGCCAGTACAACATCCGTGACATAGCTGGGTGCGATTCGCGGGTCAGAGAGTTCGCCTTCCAGCATGGCTCCGATCTCTTCCGAGAAGGTGCTGGCGACGCGGCTGCGATGGTGGGCTCGGGCTCGTTGTTCTGGCATGGCTTTTTGCCTTAGTAAACTCGTTAGGTTATCAAACTTATAAAGTTTCCACCTAGAAAAAATCGGTGGAATTCGCGTCATTTAAGTGGATATCAAGGCGGATCGGAGAGAAATTCTGCATAAGAATCAGTAACTTCAGCTCCGAGGGCCTGCGTGATTCGATGTGCCGCACGATCAATCTCCTCGAGTTGGCCGGTAAGGTAGCTGGAGGAGCCGGAGATGACGGCGATCCCGATCGTCGCCCGATTCCAAATCTCTCCAGAGTCCAGTTCCGAGATCGACAGGTTGAAGGCATTTCGTAAGCGATCCTTAAGGGAGCGAACCACCTGTCTGCGGTCCTTGAGGGACTGCGCATGAGGAATCTCGATCTCGAAGGTAAGTCTGGCGACAGGCACGGTCTCTCATTCGACGACAGACAGCCAGTTTTCTAAAAATGGATGACGAATCCGAAGCCGGGTTCTATCGTCGAGGTCTGTTTGTCGATATTCAGATAGGTTTGCTGGAGGTCCGGCGCCTTATAAAAGGTTTGCCGGAACAGAGCTCGGACTCCGAAGTGCTTATTGAGGTTTTTTTCAAGACCGACTGAGTAGTAGTAGGTCATGCGGGCGTGAGTCGGAAGTCCCAGACCGCCAAAGGTCGTAGGACGAAATGCGGTTGTACCTAGTCCGCCAGAGGCAAAGGGATTGGCTCCAAGGATCTGGTGTGGCGGATGGATGACGTAGCCGAAAGAGTACTCGCTGGTGTTCGTCTGAACAGAGCCGACGTTATAGGGATCCAGAAAGCCACCCCCGGGGACTGGCTCACGGTAGCGTTGGCTAAAGCGGGCGTAGCTGTAGTTAAACTCTCCACCGATGTAGGGGGACTTGGTGTAACGAATGCCGATCAGTACGCCGACGGTGCTGCTGGCCGATTGTTGAAGAGTGACACCGAGGTCATTGGTTCCTTCGACACTCTTTGTGATCACGCCGATGCCGTTCGCAGAGACTTCGAGGCGTGAGAGTTGCTTTTCGAGGGCGGGGTGTCCGCTGATGGCCTGGGCGCCGGCAAAAGGAGCGGCGAGGATTGCAAAGAGAGAAAAAACGAAGCTCCACACATAAGGTGGGCGGGACACGATCGACATCAGCAAAGAACTCCCTCAAAACGAAGACTGTTGCCTCTCCAGTCTACTCTGGAATACCGGTCAACGCAGGAGGGCTGCTCAGGAAACGGGTTCGACCAGGAGGATGAGTCCATCGACCGAACGGACGAGGACACTGGATCCTGGGTGCGGAGTCGGTCCGGGACTCACGAGACGCGCCTCCCAGAGCTCGCCTCGAATCTCCACCGGAAACTCTCCGGTCGGCAGGGGAGAGAGGATGGGGCGAACGATTGCAGTTCCTCCGATCATGGCCTGCGAACCGGTGAGGACTTTACTGCGGCGCGCTCGCAGGGCAATCCAGGCCAGGCCGAAGGAGATGATTCCGAAGCCGAGTCCGGTAGCCACTGCGATGGAGAGATGGACGCGCTGTTCGGGGATTGGACCGTCCACCAGTGTGGCAAGTCCGCCGATCAGGCAGAGGGTTCCGATCAGAGCGAGGATACCGTGACTAGGGAACTTGGCTTCGAGCACAAAAAGGCAGAGTCCGGCGAGCAGAAGAAAGACCGCGGTGTGATGGATGGGAAGCAGATTGAGGCCGAAGAGGGCGAGCAAGACCAGCAGCGTACCCAGGGCTCCGGGAACGATGGTGCCGGGCAGGTTGAGCTCAAGATAGATGAGCAGGCCGCCAAGTACGAGCACGAGTACGGCGAGGTCTGGATTGGCGAGGCGGCTCAGGATGCGCTCGCGCAGGGACGGTTCAAGGATGAGGATGGGGGCGTTGGCAAGACGCAAGGTCTGAAGAGAGCCGTCGAAGCGGTGGATCTGTTTGCCTTCGAGGTCGCGTAGAAGGGATGCATCGTCCGGAGCCGTAAGGTCGATCAGGTTGAGCTTGAGAGCCTCTTCGTCGCTATAGGATTTCGAGGTGAGAACCGCATCCTCTGCGGCCTGAAGGTTGCGTCCTCGACGTGAGACGTAGGAACGTAAAAAGGCCGTGGTGTCGTTTTCGATCTTCTGTTTCAGGATGGGGTCGAGCTTCTGGCCTTCGAGGATGGGATGAGCTGCGCCGGCGTTGGTTCCGGGAGCCATGGCGGCGACGTCAGCGGCTTCAAGCAGGAAGAAGCCTGCTGAGCCAGCCCTGCTGCCTGAGGGAGAGATATAGACGATGACGGGGACAGGGGAGCGCTCGATGGACTGTACGATAGCGCGGGTCGAGTCCAGCAGACCGCCCGGCGTGCCGAGGGAGATGATTACGGCGGATGCATGACGGCGGGTTGCTTCGGAGAGTCCTCGCTCGATGTAACCGGCCGAGACGGGCTGGATGGTGTCGTGGAGTGTGAGCTTGATGACCGAAGGGGACTGCGCCCTTGCGATGGGGAGAAAGAAGAGAAGAGGAAGGGTGAGTCCGCAGGCCAGCCTCTGGATGAGGGAGAGGGCGAGATGGCGGCGTGCGTTCATGTACGAATCATGGCAGAGTTTGCCCACGCGCGGCCAGTGCTTGTTTCATGCCGAGGGCGGCAGTATTGCGGGGCTCGAGCTTGAGTGCTCTGGAGACGTCGGCTGCGGAGGTTGCGGTCTGGTTTTCGTTGAGTTCGATGCGTGCCAGCACGAGATAGGCAGCGGCATTCGGACCTAGATTGAGGGAGGCCTGCGCCTCCTGACGAGCGGCGGCAAGGTCTCCGCTTTGTTCACGGACCTCGGCGAGGCCGGCGCGAGCCTCTGCACTGGATGAACTTGCGGCGAGTGCAGACTGGAACTCCCGCTCGGCTTCAGGAATGAGTCCCTGGGCAAGATAATCGCTGCCCAGTTGAACGTACTGGGCGGCCTGTTGGGCTGGCGGAAGGCTGGCCATGCGAGCCGCACGCATCTGGTCGATCTGAAAGGCGGCCTGACGGAAGGAGGATTCAGAGTAGGTGCGGCGGATCCGTTCGAGAGGCTCAAAGGTGGAGCTGGAAGTAGCGGTAGGAGAAGGTTTGGTGGCCGATCCTGAAGAAGGAGAAGGTGGTGTACCTTTCGCGATTAGGGCCTTCAGTTGCGGGGCCTCGGGATCGGTGGGACGTAGCTTGAGGGTAAGATCGACCTCACTGCGGGCTCCGGATATATCCCCGGAACGGAAGAGGGAGACGGCGAGGTTGTAGTGGTAGTCGGGGTCCTTGGGGTCGGCGGCGACGGCTCTCTGAAAGAGGGCGGAGGCATTATGACCGCGGCGGCTGAGAGCGACTGCCTCATTATTGACGACCTCGGGCAGAGGCAACCGGCTGGCGACGAAGGCGAAGGCTTTTTCCGCCTCTGCGTAGTGAGCCGCGTTGAAGTTCGCGAGCCCAAGATAGAAGTTGGCTTCGAGGACACGCCGATCATTTTGGGGGATATGAGCCAGTGTGGCGGCCGCATGATCGTAGTCCCGCTCGTTATACTCGGCTTTGCCCAGCGCCAGCAACGCAGCGGTGTATCCGGGAGACTCGGCTACGGCAAGCTGAAGACGCTTGATGCGGTCCTGGCCGTTGGCGGCGGTGATGCCGCGGATGTAATTTTCAAAGGCGCTGAGCTTGATTTGGCCGGATGCGGCAAGAAAGGTCTGCTCGGCGACGTTGAAGTGCGGGTCGATCTCGCGAACGATCTTCCACGCCAGGGCATTCTGCACGTCAAAGAGGCGCTGAAGGTCGCGCGTCTCTTCGATAGGCGCGGACATGCGGAGACTGTTGACTTCCAACACGCGAGCCTGAACCGAAATATGACCGTTGGCGACGTTATAGCTGCCGATGATGACGTAGTTGGCATCAAGCGTCTGAGCGATGCGAATGGTGGTCGCTCGTGTAGGACGGAAGTCGCTCGGAAAGCCGAGATGATCGAGCGCATAGCGCCGGTCTTCCTGAGAGATCGTCAGAAAACTTGCCGAGGAGAACCGCTGATTGAGCGTGTCAGGAAAGGATTCGCCGATCCAGGAGAGATCCGCCTGTCCGGAGCGGTTTTCAAAGGGGAGAACGAGGATGACCCGGCCCATCGGTATGGAGTCTTCGGTGGTTTGGGCAGGAAGAAGCGAAGCAGAGAGCACCCCTAAAAGAATCGCAAAGAAGAGGCGAGGACTGCGGGAGATCCAACGAGATGACCTGAAGCTGAACACAGCTTGAGTATAGAGCGTGATGCGAAGGCGATGCGGGTGCTACTTGCCGAAAGCAGGACGGGAAAGCGAAGCGTCGACGGCGCGAGGAAAACGGAGCACGGCGGCCCACTCCCCTTTGCGATGGCCCTGCCAGATAATCTCGCCGTGAAGAAGGGCAGCGGCCTCGGACGGCGAGAGATCGTGATGGAAGTCGAAGTATTTTTCGTCGGAGTTGCGATTGGCCCGGCTCAGATTGAGATGGCTCGAAGGCGGCTCCCACTTGGTGGAGAAGAGAAGGGCCGTATCGTAGGCGCCAGGGTCCTGGGCTGCCTGCTCGATCTGTCCCAGGGCAAAGTTCTGTAGAGAGACGACCTTGACCGGCTTGTGAATGTACCCGAGCTCTGGACGGGTGAGCTCTGCCGTAGCAGGCCAAGCGGTGAGGACTGTTGCCTGAGGGTAGCGATGTGCGATGACGGAGATGGCCTGCTGATGCAGCACGATCATATCTTGGTAGGTAAGGTTATCTTCCGGTGCAAAGGCGTAGGGAGGGTTGATCCAGATGCCGGCGAGGAAAGCTACGGTGCTGAGCGCGGCGAGAAGCCACCATCTTTTGAGGTGATGCTGCCAGAGGGCAATGCACAAAAGCAGAATGAGCGGATACATCGGCAGCAGGTAGCGCGTGAGAAGAGCGCCGCCGAGGATGGAAAAAGCGATCCAGTTGGCCGTAAGAACGGTAACGATTGCTGCGATGGCGCGGCGCGAGAGAGCGGAGGTTCCGGTGGCTTGGGCGGGAATAAAGAATGCGGCGACAGCGCATCCGACCGGGACATACATATTCATATGTCCGACGAGATGCAGAAGACGATGCCATAGCGATAGAGCGATACGCGTGGGGTCGAGGTTTGCGGTTGCGTTGTAGCGCAGAAACTCCGGATTGCCGAAGATGTAGCCGGTGCGGTGGCGGTGGTAGGCGTACCACGCGATCAATGGGATCAGGGGAGAGAGAAACGAAGCGATCCAGAGGGCGTGGGAGCGGCGCTGCGCGGAGTTTGTCGATCGAACGTAAAGGACAGCTTCAAAGACGGCGAGGGCCAGTGGGGTGACGATCGCGGTTTCTTTTGAAAGCGCGGCGAAGGAGAAGAGCGCCGAGGCAAGAATCTGGTTATTGGATTTGGGATGGAGATAAAGCGCGAGGCTCCAGAGGGTGAACGACGCGGCAAAGATGTCGGCATGAGCCAGAGTGCTTTGGGCGAACCAAACGGGATAGGTTGCGGTAAGAACGACGGCAGCGATGGCCGCGGGGGTATTGAGAAGCGACTTGGCTAGATAGAAGACCGCAACCAGGGCTGTCGCGGTGACCATGACGATCAGAGTGCGAGTTCCGCTGACGACAAAGCCGGAGATGTGCCACCAGGAGGCAAGAAGAATGGAAGGGAGAGGAGGGTGCGCGTTGGTGAGAGTGGTTTGAGGAATTAGCGAGCCCGTGCGGAAGAAGTCCCACGCAGCGGGAATGTAGTAGCCGGCCTCATCCCAGAAGTAAGGGAGACGCAGCAGAGTGATGTGGGAGAGGTAGACTACCGCAAAAAAGAGCGGAAAGAGCAGTGCTATCGGAAAATCAGCTGGTGCGCGGCGATGATTCAGGAAAGATCGCACGCGCGTCTTAGTGGACGGGGCCGCCGGATAGAGGAACCTGCTGGTCGAGCGCAATGGTTCCGAAGGCCTGTTCGTATTGCGCAACGTTATGACTGAGTACATTGAGCAGAGCCTTCGCCTGCTGCGGGCTCAGATAGATTCCCTGAAAGTTTTTCACCGTCAGCTCGTCGGGCGCATCCTGGCTCATCGTGCCGAAGACCAGCATGAAGTCCCAGACAGACATACGAACCTGAACGCTGTTGGCATAGCCGTCGCGATAGTCGGGTGTCGTGGAGAGGTTGAGCTTCGGCTCGGCGTTCGGTTTCGGCTGCTGACTCATGAAGATCGTTTTCCTGACTGCTTGAAAATTAGGAGGTTTTGAGATGAAAACATCGGCCCGCAAGATTCTGAGTCCGTAGTGATCCTGGAGTCAATAACTTAGCGGAGTTCGGTTGCATTTACGTTTTCTGAAAATATCCAGCTTTGCTGCACCGCTGCACTCCTTCAGTATAAGCAGGAACGAGCCACTGTTGGCACAGAATTGGGTCCATGAATTTCAGTTCCGATGAATTTGTCCAGGGACAGGTGATCCACAAAGCCTAAAACTGGTTGTAACCGTCCAGTTCCGATTCCAGCGCCGAAGATGAGCAGAAGCATTACGTTTTGCCGGCTACCGAGCGAGCAGCATCAGAAACAGATATTCTTTTTCTTCACAAAGAATTTAGAAATCTGTCATAGCTGCGGTATCCTTTGTTCGGAAATTGGTCCGGAGAGCACATGCTTTATCGTTCTGCCGCAATCACTTTACTGACCTCTGCCCTCTTCGCGCAAAGTTCCCAGCCAGATTCCAAGTCATCGGCCATCACCACCCTCAAAGCAAATACTCAACTGGTGATCGTCGATGTAACTGTCACGGATGCGCATCGAAAGCCTGTTCATAACCTAAAGGCCTCCGACTTCGTTGTGCTCGAGGACAATGTATCGCAGAACATTAAAGCCTTTGAAGAACACGCTCCTATCTCAGAACCCGCGATGCCGATTCAGCGGACTCCGTTACCACCAGGTGTTTTCACCAACTTATCTCCTGTCCCGCAAAAAGAAACGCTCAACGTACTTCTCCTCGACACCCTTAATACGCCCCTCCAGGATCAGGCCTTTGTTCGCGCTCAAATCAAACAGTATTTGAAGAACGCACCGGGCGGTGCTCGGATTGCGATCTTTGGTCTCGCAACCCGCCTCTATCTTCTCCAGGGTTTCACCTCCGATCCGGAGATTCTCAGGGCCGCTGTCGACCATAAAAGCAGCTCGAAAGCTTCACCGTTGTTGGACGATCCCGTCGGCGGGGGCAATGGCGCCGTTCCTTTGTCGCAGCAATACGATGACAGCTTTGGAAATCTGGGGATAGGTGGAGTAGCTCAAACCATCGCAGAGTTGCAACAGTTCGAGGCGGAACAGCAAAGCTCTCAGCTTCAGTTTCGAGCAAAGTACACACTCGACTCTCTCAACCAACTCGCTCGATATCTTAGTGGCTTGCAAGGACGTAAGAATCTCATTTGGTTCTCCGGATCGTTTCCTGTCAATATCCTTCCTGATGGGAGCCTGAACCGTCCTTTTGCTGTTGCCGCAAGTTCGGAAGATGAATTCCGCCAAACCATAAATCTTCTGGCACGCAGTCAGGTGGCGGTATATCCGGTTGACGCCCGCGGCCTGATGACGTCGCCGACTTTGAACGCCTCCAACACTCCCATCAGCAGTTTCGCCCGCAATCCCATGGCGTTCGGCAGGGTTCAGGTGAAGTTTTACAATCAGATTGCTGACGAGCACAGCACGATGCTGCGTATGGCGGAACAGACGGGCGGACATGCTTACATCAACACAAATGGCCTCTCTCAGGCTGTCTCCGATGTTATAGAGAATGGGGCAAATTACTACACGATCGCTTACTCTCCGGCGAACACGAAATGGGATGGCCGCTATCGCAAGATTCAGGTACGAGTGCCTCAGAATGATTTCACTCTTACCTATCGCCGTGGATACTTTGGTGACGATCCGCAAGCCTCCTATCGCGGTTCCGCAGCAATGCAGCCGATAAACTCATTCGATCCGGTGCGGGTCGCGATGATGCATGGCGCTCCTGATCCCACACAGATCATCTTCCAGGTTCGGGTTGTTCCTGCAAGTGCAGCCACGGAAGACACGCTTGCTGCTGGAACTGCCGCTGGCCCAGATTCTTCCAAGATAAAACCGCCTTACCGCCGGTATAACGTCATCTTCGCAGCAGACCCCCGTCACATTCGCTTTACGCAATCAGTTGAAGGAAATTATGTCGGTCAGATTCAGTTTGTCACCTACGTCTATGATCAGGACGGCCAACTCATCACTCGTGCAGGAAACGAAGTCCACGCCAATCTTCCGCAGGCCGGATATGTAGCCCTGTTTCGTGGAGGCCTCCACTGTGTTCAGCAAATCAGCGTTCCCGACAAGGGAAATTATTATTTTCGTATCGGTGTTTATGACATGGATGGAGATCACGCAGGCGCAGTGGAATTTCCTGTAGCCGCGGTCCGAAACCTTCCTCCCCAATCAGTAGGCGGTAGTCAGTCCGGGAATGCTCGACAGTAAGTTTTCGGACATTCCGGCAATCGATGTAAAGGCTTCGGTAGAGAGAATGCTCAAAACATTCGTTAACTGCGGATACGAAATAGCCCAACGACTGATGGATGAGTACAAGAAAAAGGACCGACTATTCCGTCGGCCCTAACTTTATTGGTGCGAAAGGGGGGACTTGAACCCCCACGGGTTGCCCCGCCAGATCCTAAGTCTGGTGCGTCTGCCAATTTCGCCACTTTCGCACCCCAAGCCTCGCTGCAATGTCTCTGCACAAGAGGCTTGCAAGGATTGTAGCGCAGCAAGCGTCGTGGAAAGCGGTCCGCGCATTGTTCAAAGCACGTGACCGGTTAGCTGCAAAGCTTTAGGAATGTTTTTGCCCGTCCGGAATGAATTTTGTGACCGGTGAAGGCGAGATAGTTGTGGATTTGGTTTGTGATTTTGCTATAAATTGTGATCACAATCACCCGCAATCCAAGGACCTTTCGCATTGGCCACGATGCCTCTTCAGCGAAGCTCCATTTCTCTTGATAAATCAAAGATTTCAACCCAGCTGGCGATAAGAGGGGCTGATCTCAATTTCTTTGGGGGAGAGGTGTCTTTCTATGGGGATCACCAGGCGCAATTTTTTGATGCGAGTAGGGCAGGCTGGTGGATACAGCGCTGCGTTCACAACCATGCAGTCCTTGGGACTGATGCCGATGAAAGCAATGGAGCCTATGCCGATTGCTGCGGCAGCCGGAGTCGGCAAAGGCGTAAAGATCGTTGTACTAGGCGGCGGTGTGGGTGGGCTGGTTACGGCCTACGAGGCGAAGAAACTGGGATACGACGTTACGCTGCTTGAAGCACGCCATCGCCCGGGCGGACGTGCATGGAGCGCCCGCAACGGAGATGTTGTTACGTTCGCCGATGGAACGAAGCAGCCAATTACCTGGAGCGACGGTCTGTACCAGAACATGGGACCTGCCCGATTGCCATCGGTACACGGGACCATGCTTGGTTATTGTCGAGAGCTCAGGGTTCCGCTTGAGATTGAGGTCAATACCTCGCGCTCGTCGATGCTGCAGAACGATAAGGTTAACGGCGGCAAGGCGCTGTGCCAGAGAAAGGCAATTAACGATACTCGAGGTCAGCTTAGCGAGCTGCTTTCGAAGGCTGTTGCCGGCGGAGCTCTCGATCAGGATCTGAGCGTAGAAGATCGGCAACGGCTGGTGGATGTTCTGAAGATCTACGGTCCTCTGGATCAAGGTGGCAAGTATGTCGGTTCCGACCGTGCCGAGATCGATCGTTATCCGGGGGCAGGATCGCAGACGATGATCGTCAATCAGACTCCGCTGAGCCTTCACCAGCTGCTCGATGCGAACTTCTGGAACGCGGAGCTGTATGAAGAGGCGTGGGATTGGCAGGCGACGATGTTCCAGCCGGTCAATGGCATGCAGCAGATCTCCATCGCTCTTGCGCGGTCGCTTGGTTCGGTAGTTGTTTACGACGCTCCAGTGACGGAGATTGCCAAGACTGCCAAAGGAGTTCGCGTAACGTACGGCAGCGGAAAGACGATTGAGGCGGACTACGCTGTATGCGCAATGCCGCTGACGATTCTCAGGAAGATCAAAACCGATCTTGATCCTGCTCATCGTGGAGCTGTAGAGCGGGGCGGATCTTCGTATCGTGGGTCCTGCAAGATTCCGTGGGAGTCGCGACGATTCTGGGAGACGGATTACAACATCTATGGCGGTCTGTCTTTTCTTGCGGAGGGACCGAGTCCGATCTGGTATCCCAGCGCCTCGATGTTTTCCGAGCGCGGCATCGTCGTTTCCGGATACATGGACGAGATGGCTGGCGGCCTGGACAAGCTCACGATGGAGCAGAAGTTTGAAGCTTCGCGCGCCTCCATCGAGAAGCTGCATCCGGGACATGGCAAGGAGCTGGAGAAGCCGATCTTCTGCGGGTGGAAACATATCCAGTGGAATGAAGGCTCGTGGATCGGTCGGCTCGATCAGGCCGACTACGACGTTATTACCGAGCCGGACGGACCTATCTATTTTGCCGGTGACCACACCAGCCATGTTGTGGGTTGGCAGGAGGGCGCAGCTCTGAGTGGCAAGCGTGCTGTTCAGATGATCTGCGACAAGGTTAAGACGGCACGGCTTGAAGGGAAGCATCGCCAGGCAGTCTCGGCCTAAACGAAAACGCTCGGTTCTAAGGAGATCATCGGATGAAGAAGAGCTTGCTTACAGCAGCCATGGTGGCTGTCTGCATGGTTTCAGCCCATGCACAGACAACCGTAAAGCATATTCAGGATGAGAAGGCGGCGATCGCAAAGGGTGTATGGGCTGGCGATACGTATTACCTTAGCGGACAACTTGCATCTCCCATCACGCCTGCCGATGCTTCTCATGGAACTTCGGCAGAGTATGGCGACACGAAGGCGCAGGCAGGCAGCGTCTTTGCGAAGATTCAGGCGGCTCTTAAGGAGCAGGGACTCGATATGAAGGATGTTGTCAAAATGACAGTCTTTCTTGGACCTGATCCGAAGACGGGAAAGCTTGATTTCGCCGGGATGCAGTCAGAGTATGTGAAGTACTTTGGCACAAAGGAGCAGCCGAATAAACCGGCTCGTTCTGCGTTTCAGGTTGCTGCACTCGCTGCTCCCTGGGCTGCTCTGGAGATTGAGGTGATTGCGGTCAAGAGCAAATAGCGGCGAAACGGACGGATCAAAGAAAGGGCGCTGTGAAGGCCCTTTCTTTTGTGTGAGTCGTCGTTATTTCTTCGCGATGTCGGAGTGGATCGCCGGCATCGATTGCAGCTCGTGCGCTCTCTGCTCTACTGCGTGCATAACACGCAGCAGATTGCCGCCATAGATCTTTTCGATGTCCTGAGCAGTGTATCCCTTCTCCAACAAAGCGCGAGTGAGTGCGGGGAACTTGTTGTATGAATCAAGGTCGGGAGGAAAACAGCTGTCGCCATCGAAGTCGGTGCCGATGCCGACGTGATCGACTCCGCCGATCTTAACGGCGTGGTCGATCTGTGCAACAACATCGGCCAGCGTGGCAGGAGGTACTTTAGCCCTGAAGTCGCTGCGAAGTTTTTCAATGGCTTCGGTACGCGCCGAAGGATCTTCGATCTTTGTCGTCTGTTCCCGTACCGATGCCCGATACGATCGATAACCGTCGAGATAGCGCTTGGAGAGAAACTCGCAGGCAAAGTTGATCTGGACGACGCCACCTTTGTCGGCGAGGGCCTTGATCATCTCGTCGGTCATATTGCGTGTGTGGGCGGCGACGGCGCGGCAGGCGGAGTGCGAAGCGATGATGGGGGCGGAGGAGGTTTCTAAGGCATCCCAAAAGGTCTTGTCGGCGGTGTGGGAGATATCGACCATCATGCCGAGACGGTTCATCTCGCGCACGACGTCTTTGCCAAATGGAGTGAGGCCGTTGTGATGCTGGACCTGGGGATCGTCGATGTCTCCCTGCGAATCGGCCCAGTGATTCGTGTTGAAGTGAGTCAGCGTCATATAGCGGACGCCAAGGGCGTAGTAATCCCGCAACAGTCTCAGGGAGTCTTCAATCGCATGTCCGCCTTCGATGCCCATCAGGGCGGCGATTTTATGCTCTTTATGAGCACGCACAATTTCATCTGCTGTAGTGGCAAAGACAAAATCTTGAGGATGTGCAGCGATGATGTCTGTCCGCACAGTGTCGATCATCTGCAGGGTACGATTCGCGGAGTGGTTTCCATTGACGTAGTCGGCGCTGACATAAACGGCAAAGAATTCGGCTCCAAGGTAGCCTTTCATCCGCGCGAGATCGGTCTGTCCCTTGGTGTTTGGAGTTGCGATGTCGTAATCCTCGACTGTGCGCGAGGTAATGTCGTTATGGGTGTCGACGAGAATGGCATCACGGGTAATGCGATCGACTTCAGCCTGTGTCACTTTGTGCTGCTGAGCAGAAAGAGGAAGAGCGGTGAGGGCAAGAGCGGCGAGGAAAGACACGCGTGACATTACGAAGAGAAGGCCTTTCTGGTCAGCAGAATTTTTAATTCAGTGTTCTTCCACCATAAAGGCAAATAACCTTTGCATGCGATGAAAGAGTGAGCAGATCGCGAACTGTTTTGTGCTGTGGAGGCCGACGAATTTCAATATTGCATAAACATTTTTATTGACACTCTATTTCCGGTCGACTACTCTCAAGCCCAATACCACAAAGCTAATCTTCATTTTGAGTAGAGGTCTCGCGATATTACGGGATTCTCGCTCCCGCGAAGTCATTAGCTTTCTTCTTTTCGTAGTATCTGCCAAGAAAGAGCAGAGACAATGTTTGTCCTCTGCCCAGAGTCGAAGTTCATCAATTTGCCATTTGTGTAACTTCGGCGATGCAGCCGAAGAGCAGATTGTAGAGATCCTCGCAGCTATCTACAGCTCTAGTTAGAAAAATCCTTCTCACTCGAAGTTATTCGGGTGGCGGCTGAAGTGCACTTGTCGGCCACATCTGCACGAAGCCGTGCGGTCTCGCTCGAAGTGTGTCTTCAGGGAAGGAGCAATGTCATTTCTATTTTTCAATCTCCCGTGACCTGAATGGACAGGGGCCTGAACCCACATGTGTTGAATATCCCGCTGGAGGCTGCTTATGCATTCCTTGCAAAGGAATATCTGGAGTTTTGTTTTACTCGTCGTGTTCTTTATGACAGTCCGAGTAGAGATGTTGGCGCAGTCCAACTATGGCGCCATTCGCGGAATGGTCACTGATATTCAAGGTGCGGCTCTGACGCCAGCAACTGTGATCCTTACGTCTGAGGCGAAAGGAAGTATGCGAAAGACGATCAGCAATGGGACAGGAGAATTCGTGTTCAATGCTGTCGATCCAGGAGCGTATTCCGTTACTGTGACCATGGATGGATTTCAACAGTCGGAGACCCATGGCATTACTGTGGACTCGGGAAATACGATCCCCTTCGATATTGCGCTTAAGGTTGGTTCGAATTTAGAGAGTGTCGAAGTTACAGCTAACGAGCCGCTAGTTAATAACCAGACCTCTTACAACGGCCAGCTGATCGACTCGCAGAAGCTGACTAATCTTCCTAATCCTGGGCGCAATCCGTTTTTATTTTCGAAGCTCGACAACAACGTGACCCCGGTGGGCGACCCGCGTTTTGTGCGCTTTCAGGATCAGAGCGGCTCGTCCACGATCTCTATCGGGGGCGCTCCAATCAGCTCCAACAACTACGCCGTGGATGGCATCCCGATCACTGACTTCAGCAACCGCGCTGTGATAATTCCGTCCCTCGAGTCAGTAGAAGAGGTCAAGGTTCAACAGAATACTTATGATGCCGAGATTGGCCGCACCAGTGGTGGCATGTTCAACACGACGCTTCGGTCCGGTTCGTCTTCCTTGCATGGTGTGCTGCAGGGTGAGACCCGTCAGACGAACTGGGGAGCCAATCTGTTCTTCAACAATCGCACACCAATGAAGGATTCGAACGGCAACATTATTTCGCCGACGACGCCTCGAGGAGCGGCTGAGTTTTACAGCTATGTCGGTTCGCTCGGAGGTCCAATCCCTTTGCCCAAGCTTCTCGGGGGTAAGGACAAAACCTTCTTCTGGATCACGGAAGAGGGTTATCGTCAGCGTTCGCCGCTGACGGCGGCTAATTCCTTTGCTGTTCCGACAGCATTACAGCGCGGCAGTTCTATCGCCGATGCGGGCAACTTCTCAGAGATCGGCACAGTCGATGCATCGGGCAACTGCATTAGCGGACGCTGCATCTACGATCCACTTTCTTCCCCTCGCAAGGCATTTCCGTTCAATAAAATTCCGGCCAACCGGATTAATCCTGTGGGCTACGCAATTCTTTCGATGTATCCCAAGCCGAACAACAGCATTACCAGTTACGGCGGCCTTAACTTCAATGGTGGCGATACGCTTGGGGATCGCGCTGACGAGTTTATCGGCAAGATCAATCATCAGTTTGGAACTTTCTGGTTAGCGGACTTCTACTACATGCATTATGGAAGTAAGGAGCCGGGCGGAAATGCTTTGCAGAATCTGGCTGGAAGTTCGGGATCTTACCTGCTTTATCGTAAAGTCGATGCAGTCGGTATTCAGAACACGATTACTTTGAATCCCACGACGGTGTTGACCGTAGGATTTGGATTCAATCGTTTTCCGAATGACACGCAGGATATTAGTGCCGGATTCGATCAATCGACATTGGGTTTTCCGAACAACTATCTGCAGGCGCTATCGAAGTCGGGCTTTCCTGCGATCACAGGCGATGCAGGACTCGCGAACGAGGGCACCTCGAATTCCGGCCCTGCCGTTTATTTCTCCCGCAACTTCGTCGTGGGAATCGCGAAGAGCATGGGCAAACACAGTGTGAAGGCTGGTTACGTCTTTCGTGCTATCAGTGTGACTGCCACCAATCTGAGCAACACCAGCGGTGCGTTCACCTTCGACAACACATTAACTAACTCAGGATTGCCGAACTCCGATTCTCACTCGGCTTCGAGCACGGGCGCGACTACAGCCGATCTATTGCTGGGTTATCCCACCAGTGGATCGCTCGTTATTCCAGCCACGTTGGCTATTACTTCGAAGTACAACGCGGTTTATCTGCAGGACGACTGGCGCGTTACTTCAAAGCTCACGTTGAATATGGGCATTCGCTACGAGCATGAGCCTGGGGTCAATGAGAGAAGCAATCAGTACGCCGTGGGTTTCGATCCGAATGTAACTTACTCTGTGGCGGGCTCTAACGTAGCGGCGACGGGAGGCATCATGTTTGCCGGGCAGAATGGTTATCCCACTGCAACGGGCAATACCACAAACAAGTGGTCTCCACGTTTTGGTTTCGCTTACTCCATTGACGACAAGACCGTAGTGCGTGGCGGATACGGTCTCTTCTATCAGCCAATTGTCTACAGCACTTCATCGGCCTTCGCTCCGGGATACGTGCTGACCAACTCCATCAATTCGCAGAGCGGAGTTCCCGCGATCAGCCTTAGCAATCCCTTCCCAACCCTGAGTACAACACCTACAGGCAATACGCTTGGGTATAGCACCAGCATCGGCAGCACCATCTCTATCATCGATCAGGCCCGGAAGGCTCCGCTGTACGAGTCTTATTCCGCTGATGTCGAACGCGAGTTGCCATATGGCTTTGCTCTTAAGATCGGCTACGTCGGTGGACATGCACGAAACCAGAGCAACAATATGAACATCAATCAACTTGTCGACAGCTACTTAGCTTTAGGGAGCTCGGCTCTGGGGGCGGCAACCCCTTTCAAGTATGCAGGTCTGGGAGCGTGGAGAAACTCCACACAGCCATATAACCAGACCATTCGGCCATTTCCGCAGTTCGGAAATATTACAGATTCCGTCAGCAACGGAGTCAGTGACTACAACGCGTTAGACATCAAGGTACAGAAGCGGTTCAATCGTGGTCTCACGGTATTGACCGCCTTCACCTGGGCCTCTAACTGGGACAATTTGTGGGGTGCCAGCAGCACGCTCAACCCCGGCAACAATGGTCCACAGGATACCTACGACCTCAGTTCGGAGTATTCGCGCTCAATTAACGATATTCCGAAGCGGTATACCCTCTCTGTCACCTACGAACTTCCCTTCGGGCGCGGCAAACCCTTCCTTGGAGGAGTTAACCGCTGGCTCGATTTTGCTGTCGGAGGCTGGAAGTTCAACGACATTATGATCGTGCAGGATGGTGCTCCTTTACCGGTTACGCAAGCTACCAATAACCTGAGCGGCTATGGCAATACGACGCAGCGGCCAACTTACGTTTCCGGGATTAGCCCATGTAAATCAGGCAGTCCGCAGGATCGTCTGGATACCTATTTCAATACGGCTGCCTTTGTACAAACTGGAACCCCTTCTGCTGGCGGAGCGTTGCCTTATGGCGATGTTGCCCGTACCACCAATTGTTATGGTCCGGGATATCTGAACTCGGATCTTTCCCTGAACAAGAATTTCAAGGTGACGGAACGTGTGAACGCTGAGTTTCGGGCGGAGGCACTCAATGCCTTCAACACTCCTCAGTTCAATGGTCCTAACCTGCAGGTGGGGGGCAGCGCGGCTGGCAAAATCACCGGGACGCTGGGGTTCCCCCGGCTAGTGCAGTTAGGTGGCCGAATCTTTTTCTGATGTAGATTCTTTCGCATTCGAGGAGCCTCGCTTCAGAGTGAGGCTCCTTTTTCTTTCATAATCCTCAGGGTTTGTCAGCCAGCTCTGCCTCTCTCCCCCTATGATAGATAGACCATGGACTGTGGACGGACCAATTTGTTTGCCGAGTCGATGGAGTCTTTGCGATATGGTTTTATCTTTCGCGGCACCGGAGAGGTGATCGCCTTGAGGAGAATAGAAAGATGGCTGATGGAACCTGTGATATTGGCTTAATTGGACTTGCAGTAATGGGCCAGAACCTTGTGTTGAATATGAACGACCATGGATTCAAAGTGGCCGTGTTCAACCGGACGACGTCAAAGGTCGACGAGTTTATTAACCATGAAGCAAAGGGAACCCAGGTCGTTGGAGCGCATTCGGCCGAGGAACTCTGCAAGCTGTTGAAGCGTCCGCGCCGGGTGATGTTGATGGTGAAGGCGGGTGACGTTGTCGATCAGACGATCGATCACGTGCTGCCTTACTTGGAAAAGGGCGACATCATTATTGATGGCGGAAACTCTCTGTTCACTGATTCCAACCGGCGCAGAAAAGAGCTTTCGGAAAAAGGCATTCTTTTTATCGGCACGGGCGTCTCCGGCGGAGAAGAGGGCGCTCGTTTCGGTCCTTCGATCATGCCGGGTGGAGATCCGGCAGCGTGGCCGCATGTAAAGGAGATCTTCCAGGCGATCGCCGCCAAGGTGGAAGACGGTTCGCCGTGCTGCGACTGGGTCGGTCCCGATGGAGCCGGTCACTACGTCAAGATGGTCCACAACGGCATCGAGTACGGCGATATTCAGCTGATCTGCGAGGCTTACCAGCTTCTGCAGGATGCCCTCGGACTTACGCCTGATGAGCTGAGCGAGATCTTTGCCGAGTGGAACAAGGGAGAACTCGACAGCTATCTGATCGAGATCACGACCAAGATCTTTGCCAAGAAGGACGATGATGGCAAGCCGATGATCGACAAGATCCTGGACACGGCAGGACAGAAGGGAACGGGCAAGTGGACAGCGATCTCCGCACTCGACCTCGGTCAGCCTGTCACTCTGATCGGTGAAAGTGTCTTCGCGCGCTGCTTGTCGGCGCTTAAGGATGAGCGTGTCGCCGCCTCGAAGATTCTTCAGGGACCGAAGAAGGTTCTCACCATCTCCGAGAAGAAGGCCTTTATCGAGGACGTGCGTCGGGCGCTTTATTGCTCGAAGATGGTCAGCTATGCACAGGGCTACATGCTGCTTCGCGCTATCGAGCAGGAGCAGAAGTGGGAGCTGAACATGGGCGGAATCGCGCTGATGTGGCGCGGTGGCTGCATCATCCGCAGCGTCTTCCTGGGGAATATCAAGGCTGCCTTTGATAAGAATCCGAAGCTGCAGAACCTTCTGCTCGACGAGTTCTTTTCAAGCGCCCTCAACAAGTACGGCGCTTCCTGGCGTAAGGCGATCATTCATGCCATCGAGATCGGAGTGCCTACGCCGGCGTTCTCCACGGCACTGGCCTTCTATGACGGCTACCGCACCGAGCGTTTACCTGCGAACCTGTTGCAGGCACAGCGTGACTTCTTCGGGGCTCATACCTATGAGCGCGTGGACAAGCCTCGTGGGGAATACTTCCACACGAACTGGACCGGGCAGGGTGGACGGGTCTCTTCGACCACCTACAACGCCTAAAGCAGGGCAAAAAACACAAAGGGGCAAGCATTTGCTTGCCCTTTGTCGTTTTTGGGGAGTTGATGTTTTGGCGGAATCTATCGAATTCTTTGCCACGCATCGTAGGTAAAGATTCCAACGATGCTGATGGTCATGGCAGCCGCAGCGAAACCAAGAACGCGGATTGCAGGACCGATTTGATTTACTTTTCGAACAATCTCACTTTGTTCATGTTGTTCGTTGGTCTCCCGTTCGTTCAGGAAGAGTTGATCTTCCTCGTAACGGGTAAGCTGTCCTCGATAGGCGAGCAGCCCAAGAAAACAGGCTGCCACAGCTCCCCAGATAATGAGCATGATGGGTATAGCGCTCATGTTTTTCCTCCCTTTTCAGAACCCTACACATTGGGCGTTCGGGGCTGAGCAGGCGGGCCGGCAGCAGGCTCGGATGGCAGCGGGTGGCGTCCGATGGCATAATACGCCTGTTAATTGAAGATCGACCAGAACTTTGTGAAGAGGGTTATTTTCAAGGAACCTGCATAAGAGCTTAGGAAAAGACCATGCGGCGAGACCTTCCACGGAAGTTGAAACCCATCTTTAGAAATGGATTGCAGCGATTCTTTCGAAGACAGGCAAAAGCGGCTAAAAATACAAGCGGCTCTATAGATCGGTTCTCTGCCTAGTGCCGGACCATAACGTAGATGCCGAATGCCACGAAAGAAAAGAAGATGAGCAATACAATCCCGATCAGGACAGCGATAAACTGCGCCGCTCGTTTTGCGGAGGCTTCGGAGGGCTGAGTGATCCCGAAGGTATTAATAAAGGCGTTGGCGAGAAAAAGTAGTGGTTTCATTTCCAGGGACCGGTAAGAAGACTGAATCCAAATGGTAGCAGTTTGCGGTCTCAAACTGTTGCATCCAAAGCGAACCCCCGGCATCCAAAATACAAGTGCTTTGCCGATAACGATGGCGGGGCTTGCCGCTGAGAATCAGGGAGCATACACTTAATCAGGACTGAAAGAGTCCTGAAGAAGACAAGGAGATTCAATGTCTACTGCCACTGTCACCCCTACCGCTGAAGTTGTTACCGGGGCTCCCGTTTCCACCCAGCCCGTAACCCTGACGCCGAATGCCATCGCCAAGGTGAAGGAGATTATGGCGACTCAGGACCCGGTTCCTGCCGGCCTGCGAATTGGTGTAGTGGGCGGAGGTTGTTCGGGCTTCCAATACTCGATGTCTTTCGAAAACCAGGCCGGGATGATGGATAAGGTTTATAAGTTCGACGATCTCAAGGTCTTTGTGGACGCAACCTCTGCGATGTATCTGGTCAATTGCACGGTTGATTACGTTGAAACGCTTGAGGCCGCCGGCTTCAAGTTTGAGAACGCCGCGGTGAAGTCAACCTGCGGATGCGGTTCTAGCTTCAGCGTCTAAGCGATCGTGGTTTCGTAAAAGCCCCGGTGATCCGGGGCTTTTTGCTACAGGAAACCGTTCTTAGAACGTCTAAGATGGGTGTAAGGTTCACCATCCCCTATGAATGAGTTTGTAGTTCGGCTGGCGGACGAGCGCGGAAGAGTGCTCGAACAAACGCATATCGCTGCCACGGCCGAAGAGTTACGCACGCGCTTTACCCAGGCGGGTTATCACGTCTATTCGGTCAAGACGCGGGGCACTCTCGGAGCCAGTCGAAAAAAAGTCAAACTCGAAAACTTCCTCATCTTCAATCAGCAGTTTCTGACCCTCATTCGCGCCGGGTTGCCTATTCTGGGTTCTCTTGATCTTCTGGCGCGGAGGCAAAAGATTGTCCACTTCCGTGCCCAGCTGGAGGATGTAGCTGCCCGAGTCAAGACCGGAGAATCGATCTCACAGGCCTTCGAGGCGCAGGGTGGGTTTCCCCTGGTCTACACGACTACGCTGCTTGCCGGGGAGCGCTCGGGAAACCTGGAAGAGGTGCTGCAGCGCTTTCTGGATTTTCAGCGGGTTTCGCTCACCTTCCGCAAGAAGCTCAAGGCGAGTCTGATCTACCCCGCTTTGCTGATCATTATGGTGATCGGTCTCTTCATCTTTTTGATCAGCTTTGTGGTCCCGCGCTTCGCCCAGCTCTACGAGCAGCTTGGCACTCAGCTTCCTGCCCTGACTGTCTTTTTGATGGACCTCGGGCAAAATGTTCAGCACTACGGCCTCTACATGGGGGCGGCCCTAGCCGGTCTGATTTATCTTTTCTACCGCTGGACGAAGACCGATTCCGGTGCCCTGATCATCGATCGTGTTCGGATCGGCACTCCTGTCTTCGGCGATGTCTGGTTGAAGTATCAGGTTGGGCTCTTTGCAAGAACACTCTCCACTCTGCTGACCGGTGGGCTTCCTCTGGTACCGTCGCTTGAAACGGCTGCGCGCTCCATCGATTCCAGACAGGTTGCCAGTGCTATTCTGCGTTCGGTCGAGACCGTCCGCGAAGGGAAGGGGTTGTCTCGCAGTCTGGAGCAGACGAAGGCTTTTCCGGAGCTCGCCATCGAGATGATCGAGGTCGGCGAATCCACGGGCGCGCTTCCTCAGATGTTGAACTCGGTTGCTGAATTCTTCGAAGAGGATGTACAGACCAACCTGACCGCAGCCATGAGCTTGATCGAACCCATGATTCTGGTTGTAATGGGTGTTGTTGTTGTGACCATTCTGATTGCGCTCTATCTCCCGATCTTCAGTTTGGGAGCCAGCGGAATGAGCGGTCACTGAGCATCACCCGGGCCACGCATTACCCATCTCACATGCTCAAAGGGTGTCTATGGACTCCGGTGCAAGGGTTCGCTGGGTTGTTTTCTGCGCATTTTTATTGGTGCTTACCGCTGCTGGCTGCACACGGACCTATTACAAGACCATGGCCGCCTTCGGGAAAGAGAAGCGCGACATCCTTGTCTCGCGCGTGAAGGATTCCAAGAAAGAACAGCAGCAGGCCAAGGAACAAATCAAGTCCACAATGGATTCCTTCAAGGAGCTTACGGGCTTCCAGGGCGGCGATCTTGAGAAGAATTACAAGAAGCTGAATGGCGAGTACGAGAAGGCCGAAGACAGCGCGAAAAAGCTCCATGACCGTATTGATTCCATCGATAAGGTCTCGTCGGATCTCTTCAAGGAGTGGCAGAAGGAGATCGATGGCATGAATAACCGCAAGCTGAAGCAGCAGTCGGCGGACATGCTGCGGCAGTCGCGGTTGAAGGAGGCCAACTACCTCAAGTCGATGCGACAGACGGAGGCGCGAATGACACCCGTGCTGTCGGCCTTTCATGATCAGGTGATCTTTTTGAAGCACAACCTGAATGCACGAGCCATCGGCTCGTTGAAGGGAACCTCTGCGAAGATGGCGACCGACGTCGACGTACTGCTCGTGAGCCTCGACGGCTCGATGTCGCAAGCGGACGCACTGATTCAGTCGCTGAACACTGAAGCAACGGGCGAATAAATTCCCCGGCTACGCCGTCCTGAGCTTGAGAAGACGCTTTGCGCTCATGGAGAGCATCAGCCGCGAGAACCCGCTGAAGAGCATGCTGATGCCGATTAAAGTTCCGACCGCCCAGACTGAGCTCGAGGGCCAATGCGCCCAGATCATCCAGGCGAGGATCAGCGTCACGATTCCATCGATGAGCAGCCAGCCTGCGCCTTGGCGGGGACGAACCTGAAAGTAGCCAACGATCTCGAAGATCCCCTCAAAGAACAGGTAGAAGGCCAGCAGCAACGTCAGAGAGGCCAGGCCTGCGACCGGATGGGTAATCAGGTAAATTCCTGCAAACAGATAGGCGAGACCGACGAGCAGCTCCCAGATCTTGCCCCCGGTGGTATGGCTCTTCCAGGCGAAGATGATATGGGTTATGCCGCTTACAATCATGAGCCATCCGATGAAGATTGTGATTCCGATACCGCCCAGGAAAGGCAGCAGGAGGGTCACAAAACCCACCAGAATGAGCAGGATACTGAGAAAGATCGACCAATTGACTGTCTTATTGGCAAAATTGGAGATTGGGGTTGCAGCGTCACTCATCTTTGAAGTCCTCCACGGATTTTGAATTTCGCGGCCGAATGCTTCAGGAAGCGGGAGTGGGAATAGTACGATGAGATTTGTCCAGAAACTGCGCGGACCTCTCCCGGAGAGCCCTATGGGTTACGCATGCATCTTAGGATGATTGTTCATTTTGTTGCAATGGAAAGGTTTGAGGTTGTCTGAAGGGCCTGCCTTGGGCTTACAGGTAACGGTTCGATAGCATAGGAGTCTTACGGGTATGGCAAATCTTCCACTGGCAATCCCGATCGCGGAGTCGGGAATGGACGAGTTTGAGCGTGCGCAGACGCTCGCCAGGCGTTATCACGCCGAGTTCGTCGACTTGAAAAACTTCAAGATCCAGCACGATCTCTTCAAGCGTGTTCCGGTGGATATGATGTTCCGCTACAGCTTCGTGCCTTTAGAGCAGATGGGGACGCGGCTTGCCATTGCCGTCTCCGATCCTTCGAAGCTGATGGTGCTCGACGAAATTTCGGGCCTGCTTGGCATGCGCCTAGTGACGCGCGTAGCCACACTTTCGCAGATCAACGAGCTTCTGAAGAAGACCGAACAATCCCAGCGCGTGCTGGACGAGGCCAGCGAAGGACTCGCCTTTGATGTTCTTTCGAGCGAAGAGAATGCGGACGAAAACATCTCTATTGAGAGGCTGACCAGCGAAGACGATATATCACCGATCATTCGCCTGGTCGATACGACGATCTTCACCGCGCTCGAGCGTCGCGCCTCGGATATTCACCTTGAGACCTACGACGATTCGCTGTTCGTGAAATACCGTATCGACGGTGTGCTGCAGCAGGCTATGGCTCCCATCGCGCGGGAGCATCATCAGACCATTCTGTCCCGCATCAAGGTTATGAGCGAGCTCGATATCGCCGAGCGTCGCGTTCCGCAGGACGGGCGTTTTCGCGTGCGTTACAAGGGCAGACTGATCGACTTCCGTGTCTCGATCATGCCGACGGTGCATGGTGAAAACGCTGTGCTCCGTGTCCTTGACAAGGAGTCGATGAGCGAGAAGTTCAAAAAGCTTTCGCTCGATGTTGTGGGTTTTGCCGAACGCGATCTGGAACGCTTTCGTCGCTATATTAAGGAGCCGTATGGCATGGTGCTCGTCACAGGGCCTACGGGTTCCGGTAAAACGACCACTCTTTATGCTGCGCTCAACGAGATCAAAAGCGAAGAAGACAAGATCATCACCATCGAAGATCCGGTCGAGTATCAGATTCGTGGCATTACGCAGATTCCGGTCAATGAGAAGAAGGGCCTCACCTTTGCTCGCGGTCTGCGTTCAATTCTGCGTCACGATCCGGACAAGATTCTCGTCGGCGAGATCCGTGATGCCGAGACGGCACAGATTGCCATCAACTCCGCCCTCACCGGTCATCTTGTCTTCACCACTGTTCACGCCAACAATGTGGTGGACGTGCTGGGTCGCTTTCTGAACATGGGAGTCGAGCCCTATAACTTCGTCTCCGCACTGAACTGTATCCTGGCGCAGCGGCTGGTTCGCCAGATCTGCGATTTTTGCGTGCGTGACGTCTACTATGACGATGAAACCCTGACAGCCAGTGGTTTAGAGCCGGATGTCTGGCGTGGCTTCCGTTTTCGCGAAGGTGCAGGGTGCATCGAGTGCGGTGGAACCGGTTATCGCGGACGTTCTGCGATTCATGAGCTGTTGGAGCTCGATGACGAGATTCGCGAGATGCTCCTGGCGAAAAAGCCGGGAAGCGAGATTCGTAAAAAAGCCCGTGAGAAAGGAATGGCATTTCTGCGCGACTCTGCCCTCGAGCGTGTCCGCGCCGGGATCACGACTCTCAAAGAGATCAACAAGGTCACCTTTATTGAGTCAGGACGATAGCGCTCCACCGCGCCGTGACCGGAATGCAGAACAGGATAAGCTGAAACGGAATGGAGATTTTTCCGAAAACTTTGGGCTCGCGGCCACGGCTTGCGGTCGAGTTGAGGTCGGAGGGTGTCGTTGCGGCGCGAGCCGAAGATGCCTCTGCTGTTTTGACAGCGATTGCAGAGAGTCCATTGCCGCGAAGAGCGCTGGCGATCGGTCTTCGAGCAGGCAACTTCAGCGATCGCGAACGAATCATCACTGCCTTGCGCGAGGTTCTCGATAAGGTCTCAGGGCGTGCGGGAGATCGAAATCGTGCGGTAACGATCGTTGTGCCGGACTCTACGGCTCGTGTCCTGCTGCTCGAGTTCGATACTCTTCCGGCAAAGCCGGCCGAGGCGCTGGCCGTGGTGCGATTCCGTTTGAAAAAGCTTCTGCCATTCGACAGTGACCACGCAGCCGTGAGCTACCAGATTATGTCGAGCGAGAAGAACGCCGTCCGCGTTCTCGCGGTGGCCATGCCTTCCGAGGTTCTTGAAGAATACGAACAGGCCGTGATCTCTGCCGGATATCTGCCAGGGGCAGTCCTTCCAAGTACATTGGCTGCGTTGGCAGGGCTTGACGAGCAACAGGCCCCAGTCCTCGTCGTCAACGCAGGGCATGGTTCTATCACGACGGCCATTGTTAACAGCGGTATTCTTCTGCTGCATCGAACACTTGAGCTTGCGAACGATCTTCAAGCCATCGGAGAGCCAGACGTATTGGTGCAGTCGGGTAACGGATTCGACCGCATCGATGCTGAGGCAGTGATTGAGGCGCAGGTGTTGGCCTCGGCAGAGGCCGCAATGACGGCGCGCGAAATTGCCCAGACGGTCAGCGTGGCGGGAGCTTACTTTGAAGACACCCTGGCAGCTTCGCCTGAGACGATTCTTGCGGCCGGATCACTGGGCGCCGAAGCCTTGCACGGCATTCTGGAAGAGAATGGGATAAAGGGAATCGAGGTGAGAGAGATGATCGGATCAGAAGCTCTCGGTGCCGGAGCTTCAACCTCACTCGTCTCACGAAGCGTCCTGGCGGGGGTCAGAGGAGCCTTGAAGAACTGATGCGTATCTCGGTCAATCTGGCGTCACGACCTTTCGTTGAACTGCGTCCCCTCTATGCAAAGCTGAGGCTCGCGGTGGTCGCGTTTGGTCTGCTCGCCGTTGTGCTGGGCGTTGCACACCGCGCGTTGAATACAAAGGCAAATGCAAGCGCGGCGAAGATGAATGCTTTGAAGGCCAGGACGTTGCAATATCAGCAGGAGAGGCAGCGCAATGAGGCGAGGATGCGGCAGCCGCAGAACCGCGCTGTGCTCGACCGGAGCCAGTTCCTGAATGCAGTCTTTGCGCAGAAGAGCTTTAGCTGGACCGCTGTGATGATGGATCTCGAACGCGTTCTTCCTGCCGGAGTTCAGGTCACCAGTATTGAGCCTTTGACGAGCAAGTCGGGCGAGGTGAATATTCGTCTGCGTGTCCGAGGTGAGCGCGACCGTGCCGTGGAGCTGGTCCGTAATCTGGAGAAGTCGCAGCGGTTTATCGCCCCGAGGCTTGCGGGAGAGGCGACTCAGGCTCAAGAAACCCATGCCCTTGGAACTCCAGTGGAAGCGCCCGGAGGAGTCGAGTTCGACATTACGAGCGGGTACAATCCGCTCTCCGAGGCGGCGACTCCAGCAAAGGAAAAGTCTGCCACTCTGAAGGAGGATAAGAAGGAGCAGCCGGTGAAATCTCAGGCTGTGCCGAAGGCCACTCCGAAGACGAGCGATACAAAGCCATCGCCGAAGGGAGTGCCCCGATGACGGCTACGACTCGACCAACATTTGCGGAGAGCGTACAGGATTTTTCGGGGAAGGCCCGGGCCCTGATGACGCGGCTGAATCTTTACTATGCCGGGGTTGCGCTTCTTCTCTTACTGAATCTTTATCTGTTGGCTCAGATGTTCTTCGCCTGGAGGATTGCCAGCGACCAGAACGATGTTGCGCTGGAACAGCAGACGATTGCGATGAGAACGGCGGAGATCGCCAAAAAGCCGCTGGAAGGACTAGACGGCAAGCTGTCAAATGCAACCATCGATTCGGATCAGTTCTACGACAAGCGACTTCCGCTGGCTTACTCCGAGGTGTACGCCGAGCTTGGATCTCTGGCGGAGAAGCAGGGCGTGAAGATGAAGAGCGTGCAGTACGCGTATTCACCCGTGCTTCCAGGCTCCAGTGGAGCTTTGACCGAGATTCGTATGGATGCAAGCCTGAGCGGAGACTATCGCCCGCTGGTTCTCTTTATCAACTCGATTGAGCGGGACAAGACGTTCTTCCTGATCAATACGGTGACCCTGACCGGGCAGCAGAGCGGCACGGTGGGTCTGCGCCTGCATCTGACGACCTTTCTCAGGCCTGCGAAGAATGCGGATGAAGCGGCGAAGAAAGAAGCTTCCCTGACGACTGCTGAGCCAGAGGGGAGCGTGGCGCAATGAAGCTGACTGCGGACGCTCAGAAAAAACTGGCGGTCATCGTAGGATTCGCGGTGCTGGCGGGAGGAATTCTTTATTACCAGCTCGCCGACACCGGCACTGCGCCATCGCGTCCTGTGCAGACGGCTCCTGCGGTCTCGAGCACTCCCGCTGCACAGGGAGGAGCAGCCAAAAGCGTTGGAAATACTGCGGCGCAGCTTGATCCTACTTTGAAGATGGGACCGATGCTGGTGACGGAGAGACTGGTCTACTCCGGCACGGGCAGGAATATCTTTTCAGCGACTTCGGCCCCGGTGGCGATTCCCAAGGCATTGGCTCCGGCGCGTCCTAAGTCTACGGCTCCGGTGGCTATGGTTCCGGCAGGACCTCCTCCGCCTCCGCCGATCGATCTACAGTTCTTCGGGACCGAGACGAATGCGACGGGGAAGCGGAGAGCGTTCCTTCTGCACGGAGATGATGTTTTTCTGGCCCAGGACGGCGACATTGTGCAGCGGCGCTATCGTATCCTGACCGTGTTGGCGAACTCGGTGCAGGTGGAGGATCTGACCAACAACAACCGGCAGACGCTTCCGCTGATTATGCATTAGGTGAAGACGATGCAGCTCAGACACAACAGCAGAGCGCGCGAAGGCGAAGAGGGGTTCCTGATCGTCGGCGTGATCGTGCTGGTGTTTCTGGTGATGCTCGCCCTGAGCGTCGCCGCTCCGACGGTGGCGAAGGCACTGCGCCGGGAGCGCGAGGTGGAGGCGATTCATCGCGGTAACGAGTACGTCCGCGCGATCCAGCTTTACTATCGAAAATTTGGCCGCTATCCGGGGGCGATGGATCAGCTGGAGAAGACGGCGAATATTCGTTTTCTGCGCCGGAAGTACGAGGATCCGATGACCGGCAAGGCAGATTGGCGGCTGATTCACGTGGGTGAGGCGAAGACGACTGTGAAGGGCTTCTTCGGCCAGCCGCTTTCCGGTTTGCCTGCAGGCAGCGGGATTCAGGGTTCCACTACTCCCGGCGCGACGGTGAGCGGATCGTCTCCGATGGGCGGCTCTCCGACCGGAGGGCTGGGGTCTTCCTCGCCGGGAGGGCTGGGAGGGTCGAGCAGCAGCGGCGGCGGCTTCAGCCTGGGGGGAAGCTCGCTGGGGTCCAGCTCTCCGACGTCAGGATCAAGCTCGCCGACGGGATCGTCCGGGTCCGGGCCGGGGGCGACGGTTTCGTCGAGTTCCTCGGGCTCGTCGGGGGTAGGCAGCCAGTCGGCGACGAGCTTCAGCGGCGGCGGAGCACCGATTGTCGGATTCGGCAGCTCGAAATCGGGGGAGTCGATTACGGTGCTGAACGAGCAGACGACCTATCAGACATGGGAGTTCATCTACGATCCGCGGATTGAGCAGCTGAAGGCGAAGGCGGGGCTGTTTGGAGGAGGTTCCAGCTCGGGCTTCGGCGGAGGATCGTCGGGGTCTGGATCGTCGTCGCCTTCGGGCAGCAGTCCCTTCGGATCGAGCTCACCTTCAGGCAGTGGCGGATTCGGATCCTCGGGATCGTCGTCGGGCTCCGGCGGGATCTTCGGGGGATCGGGATCGAGCTCTCCGAACTCGCACTAGCCCCCCGCTCTTCATATGCAAAATATTGGAAATAAATGATTTAGCTTGGGACCTGTATTCGTAGTTTCCTGATCAGCCATGAATCTATCTGCAAGGTTTTGAAAAAAAAGGCAGAGGCCTGTCTCGCGCCGTGGAGATCCATTTTGTTTTCCCCTATCTCAAGGATAACAAGTTGGGCCTATCTGGTCGGCAAAAGATATACCCTTCTATTCCAATAACTTAGGTATGTATTGGCCTTGACATTCTGTTGATGTTCGCGCTGCCGGGAGAACCGGCAGCGCGAAAGAACGAAATGAAGGGTAGATCAGGCCTTTTTGGCTTCCCAGAGGGCAATCGACGCTCCGGTGGGGTCGATCAGCACGGAGAAAGAACCGTGGCCGGGAACCTCCTGCTCGCGCATGAGGGCCTTGGCGCCGAGGGAGATAGCCTTGTCAGTGGCGTCCTTCAGGTTTTCTACGCCGATGTAAGGAAGCCAAGCCGTAGGTGCTCCGGGCATGGTGTAGATTCCGCCTCCCGGGCCGTTGGATGGCTTGAAGGTGGAGTAGGTTCCAAGCTCGCCGCCCATGTTGACGTCGTCGAAGGTCCAGCCGCAGAGCTTTCCGTAAAACTCTTTGGCTTTGGCGAGGTCGGGGGTAGCCAGCTCCAGGTGAACGAAAGGTTGGGACATAAGATGCTCCTTTTCCAAGGTTTTCAATTAGGGACCATGCTACTCCGGTGAGAAGGAGGGAGGTGGGGTGGTTTGGTGAATTTCCAGAGATTTGTGACGGCGTGCTTCGAGGGGCTAAAGCCCCTTTTTCATTGGCTAGCTGTGGCACGACAGAAGTAGTGCTCTTAAGCTTTACAGCGTAGCAAGTCGAAAGACATGTCCTTTAATCAGGATCTAAATATAGAGTTTGTGACAGTCTCCGTTACGGTTTCTTCCTGCCCGGGGTGGGAGGGGGAACGACGACGGGGCGGCGCATGGGAACGAGTCCGGCGGTGGGGCTCGGTTGCTGCATGCGGGTGAGCATCTCGGAGCGGACGTAGTCGACGAAGCCCTGCATCTGGCGGTTCATCTCTTCCATGCGTTCGCGCATCTGGAGGATGACGGCGATGCCGGCGATGTTGACGCCGAGGTCGCGGGCGAGGTTGAGGATGAATTCGAGGCGCTCGAGATCTTCGTCGGTATAGAGACGGGTGTTTCCCTCACTGCGCGAGGGACGGAGAAGACCTTCCCGTTCGTAGAGCCGCAGGGTCTGGGGGTGGATCTGATACATCTCCGCGACCGCCGAGATCATGTATGCGCCTTTGCTCTTTCTTCTTGTCGCCATGTCTGGCCCTTTGGGATCTCCTTTCCGTTTTTTCCAAGCTGTAGTCTAGCGCGGGGATTCAAACTGGCGTCAAACAAGCCAGATATTGTTTATCAGACTACCGTACCGGAAGGAATCTCCGTCATGAAGCGAACCTCACTTGTAGTTCAGATGCTTGCCGGAGTGGCTACCGCGGGCGTGTCGTATGGGTTGAAACGGTGGCAGCAGAGCCATGATCTCAAGAGCCGGGGCTCTTCGGGCAGGATCGTGTTGATTACAGGTGGCTCGCGCGGGCTGGGACTGGCGATGGCGGAGCGGTTCGCTAAGGCCGGGGACAGGTTAGTGCTGACGGCGCGGAACTTCGAAGAGCTGATGGACGCGAGGGATACGCTACGGAAACGCAAGGCAGTGCGCTCGGCGGAAGATGTTCTGCTGATTCCTGCCGACCTGACCGATCCGGAGCAGGCGAAGAACCTGGTGGAGCACGCGATTGCGCATTTCGGGCGCATCGATGTGCTGATCAACAATGCCGGAATTATGGAGGTGGGGCCGGTGGAGGATCAGCCGCTGGAGGCCTTTCAGCGGGCGATGGCGACGAACTTCTTTGCGGCGCTGCATACGACGCAGGCGGCGCTTCCGTATCTGCTGTATCGCGACCGCGCGAAGCCGGCGGCGATTGTGAATATCTGCTCGGTGGGGGGCAAGGTCGCGGTTCCGCACATGCTGCCTTATGTGGCGAGCAAGTTTGCACTGGTGGGATTTTCCGAGGGTCTGCATGCGGAGCTGCGCCACAAAGGAGTGCGGGTGACGACGGTGTGCCCGGGGCTGATGCGGACCGGAGGACATATGCATGCTCAGTTCCGCGGCGATCGTAACAAGGAGGCACGGTGGTTCGATCTTGCGGCCACGACCCCGATTGTGGCGGTTTCGGTGCGGCGCGCGGCCAATCACATCTTCCATGCGGTAGCGCGGGGACGGGCGGAGATTCTGATTACTCCGCAGGCGTGGCTGGCGGCGCGGATGGCTGCGGTGGCTCCGGAGACGACGCAGAGGCTGGCATCGCTGGCGAATGAGTTTGTGCTTCCGGCTCCAATCGGCGCGGAACAGCGGCGCGCGCGGATCGCGGAGGTTCGCGGGATTGAGGAGAGCAGGACGAAGGGAGCGCCGTGGCAAGCCACGGCGCATCAACCTGTGATTTGAGAAGATTTAGATTGCCGTTTTGCGAGGGTGCGAACGAACCGCAGGCCCCTTGGGTCTTTTGACCGCGCCTCTGGCGATGAAACGGCGAGAGGCTTCGATCAGGAGGAGAGGTTCAGGGTCTCGCTCGGAGCTGCGAATCTTAGGTTAAGGCTGTCTGGGCGAACTTGCGGACCATGGCGAGGAGCAGACGTCGGTCGCTTTCGCCGAGGTTTGCGGAGTATCGCTGAACCTGGGTGAGGAAACGGATCTCGTCCTCTTTGAGGTGCAGGGAAGACATCTCTTTGGAGACGATCTCTTCGGCGAAGAACTCGGCGAGTTGAAGGTCGAGGGCGCGGGCGATCTTCTGCAGCGTCTCGAGCGAGGGAACGGTGTGACCGTTCTCGACACGGGAAAGGTAGCAGCGCAACAGGCCGGTACGCTTTTCGATGTCACCCTGGGACATACCCTTCTGGAGGCGATAGCCCCGGATGGTGTTCCCAATATTCCGTGCAATCGAGAGAGCCTCAGTGGACTCGATCTCCAGTTCGTCAGAAAGTGTTTGCATAGCGGCCATTAGCCACAAAGTAAACAGGTCCTGAGCAACGGTCAATGCCTAACTTCGTAAATACGTGTGACTTCCGTACCAGAGGAGGTTCATCTGTGGGGAGATGGGGAGAAGAAGTTGAAGATTTACTTTAAGCGGCTTGAAAAAGGAACCGATTACGACAACAGACTTTTGGCGAGTTATCGGACACTGCCGAGGGGCCGGCAGAAGAACGCAACGCCGTCGATGGGGTTTTCGTTATAACGCTCGACGGGGAGGAAGCCGAGGCGGGCGTAGAGTTGATTGGCTTCGGGCATGGCGGCGGGTACGGTGTCGAGGTACATGGACCCAAAGCCGTGGAACTCTGCCCAGAGGATGGCCTCTTCGACGAGGCGACGGCCGAGGCGGAGTCCGCGGAAGGAGGAGCCCACCCAGAGGCGCTTCATTTCACAGGCCGCCTCGGGGTGTTCGATTGCGCGGAGAGCGACGCATCCGGCAGGGCAGTCGTCGACTTCAGCGAGGAAGATGACGATATAACCCTGGGGAAGGCGTTCGAGCTCCTGATCATGGCCGGTGAGGCAGATACTGGCTGCCCCGGAGGGATTGGCCGCGAGATGCCGGCCGTATTCGAGCATCAGCAGGCGCACGGCGGCAATGTCCTGCTCGCCGGCTGCCTTGCGGATGGTTATCTTGGGCATTGGGTTAATTCATGAACATGCCGCCGTTGACGTCGAGGGTGTGCCCGGTGATGTAGGCAGCCTCCTCGGAGGCGAGGAAGGCGACGGCATGGCCGACCTCGGCGTCTGTGCCGACGCGGCCCAGGGGGATGTACTGGGCGTTCATCTTCTTTTGCTCTTCGGTGAGGACCGCGGTCATCGCCGTCTCAATGTAACCGGGGGCGACGGCATTGACGGTGATGGTGCGGCTGGCAAGCTCGCGGGCGAGGGATTTGGTCATGCCGATAAGTCCCGCCTTGGAGGCGGCGTAGTTGGCTTGACCGGCCTGGCCGGTTTCACCGACGACGGAGGTGATGTTGATGATACGGCCCCAGCGGTTCTTGACCATGGAGGACATGACAGCCTGCGTGAGCAGGAAGGCCCCGGTGAGGTTGGTGGAGAGGACCTCGTCCCAGTCCGCGCGCTTCATGCGCATGGAGAGCATGTCACGTGTGATGCCGGCGTTGTTGACAAGGATTTCTACCTTGCCGAAATGAGCGAGCACGGCCTTGGCGCACACCTTGATGGAATCTTCGCTGGCGACGTCGAGGGCAAAGGACTTAGCAGTCCCGCCAGCGGTGAGGATCTCGGCCTCGACGGAGGCGAGTTTTTCCACATTTCTTGCGGCGAGTGCGACCTGGGCTCCTTTACGGGCAAGTTCGAGGGCGATGGCACGGCCGATACCCTGGGATGCTCCTGTAACCAATGCGATGCGACTGCTGAGAGTACTCATGGACCTCCGGAAAACAACAGATTGATTATAGAAGCCGAAGGGTTTTAGGGGCGTGAGCAGGTCTTCGGCGGAGTGGAGCGTCATGACGTATTCTGGGGTCACTATGACGGGCGACGATAAGAAGATTTTTACTGCGAGCAGTTCTGCGATGAAGAGCGAGACGGATGTATATGCGATCCACGGAGCCGATCCTGAGGTGCTGGCGTATGCGATGGCGAAGTATTCGCGTTCGTCGCTGAGCATGAAGGAGTCGCTGGTCGAGATCAGCTCGCAGCGCGCCGAGCAGTTTTTGAATACGTTTTATTTTCAGTATGGGCATCGTTCGATTGCGGACCTTGCGCATATTCCATTTGCGATCGAGCGGCTGAGTCTGTTGGCGGCGATTGAGCTGGTGGATGAGCAGCGCTGGGATGGACAGGAGCGGTCGACGCGGTATCAGGACTTTCGACGCTCGGGGTGGTATACGCCGGATCTTGGAGCGAAAACGCCGGAGTTTACGGCTGCGGTTGGGGCTTTGTTCGTAGCGTATCAGCGGGTGAGCGCGGAGATGCTGGAAGCGCTGAAGGGCTCGATTCCGCGGCCTGAGGAGATGAAGCCCGACGCTTACGAGCGGACGCTGAAGGCGCGGGCGTTCGACGTGGCGCGGTACCTTCTGCCGCTGGCGACGAATACTTCGCTGGGACAGATCGTCAATGCGAGGACGCTGGAGACGCAGATCTCGCGGCTGCTGACGAGCGAGTTTGCAGAGGTGAGGGAGCTGGGCGAGAAGCTGAAGACGGCTGCAGCGGAGCCTGCATGGAGCGCCTACCATGGCGATGCGAGAGTGCTTTGCGAGGAGATCGGCTCAGTCGACGGCGTTTGCGCGGAACGGGCGACGGAGATGTTGATGCGTCCGGTGAAGGCGGCCCCGACGTTGGTGAAGTATGCGGTGCCGAATCCATATGCGGAGGAGTCGCGCAGAGTGCTGGCGCAGGCAGCTGCAGAGTTGATGAAGGGGCAGGCGATCGAGGATGCTCCAGTGGTGGATTTGCTGGACGATGCAGAGCCGCTGGAGGTGGAACTGGCGACATCGCTGCTGTATCCGAACTGCCACTACTCGTACCGGCAACTTAGGTCGAATGTGGCGGCGTTGACTGCAGAGCAGCGCGACGAGCTGATTGCGTTGGGAACGAAACATCGCGGCAAGCACGATGAGTTGCTCCGCGCGTTCAGCGCAGGGCAGGGATTTCGCTTCGACATTCTGATGGATATTGGCGGGTTCCGCGATATGCACCGGCATCGGCGGTGCGTGCAGTTGTTGCAGAGCTATACGGATGTGCATGGTTATGACGAGCCGGTATGTCCGGGGCAGCCGACGCTGGCCGAGGCGGGGATTGAGCCGGAGTACAAGGCAGCGATGGATGCGGCGATGGCAGCTTACCGGTTATTGCGGGATTGTGGTGTGCCGGAGGCTACGCAGTCGGCACAGTACTGTTTGCCGCTGGGAACGCGGTGCCGGTCGATGTTCAAGATGGACTTTGCCGAAGCGTTGTATATCTCAGAACTGCGCTCAGGGGTAGCAGGACACTTCAGCTATCGGCGCGTGGCCTGGGAGATGTACAAGGCGGTTGAGGCGAAGCATCCGGCGCTGGCGAAGCACTTCAGGATTGAGGATGTGAATGAGCCGATTGATCTGTTGAAGCGGTGACAGGTTCCCAGCTAATGTTCGCTCCATGCCGATTCGCGTACTAATCCCGTTTAGATGAGTGTATTGGTGATTTGGCTTTAATTTGCCCGTCGATGGGGCTCAACTTCCGAATGCCCGACCATACGGAACTTGCGAGGTCTCTTCCTTCCGGCCTCATGTCATGAAATCTGCACCGCCTCGGGAACATGAGGAGTCTCTCCGCGCAATGGAATCGCCCTCACCTGCTGTAATGGAGAGCTTAATATCGAGTGTCAGAAAATCTTGGGTGGCGACGGCGATATCTTTGCGGTCGGCGGTTCCGAAACCAGTTGCGGCAGCATGCTGAGAATGGGTTGAAGCACGGAGCGCATTGAAAATATAGGTCCTGCCCCATCGGTCACCACTCCACGGATCACTCCGTTATAGGTATGGGCAAAGCTGTGGACTAGTGTCCGGAAGCCACGATAGACAGAAATCTGTTCTTGGTATGGTATTTACGGAGATCGTTTAGAGACCAAATGAAAAATGGCTTCTGCAAATCTGCTCTCGTCTTT
>DATJJJ010000027.1:0-3998 GCA_035492215.1 Edaphobacter sp.
TGCTCGCTGCGAGCTGCCGCAAGCAACTTATCGGAGGAACCGGTGATGAGATAGGACTGAAGAATCGCCCGCTTCACGTTTTTATCGGAGGAGTGCTGGTAGATGTCGGAGAGAGTATCGACGGAGCCTTTGCCCCCCATCGCGGCATAGATCTTGATCGCGCGTAGCTGCAGTCCAGGATTCGAGGAATCGCGCGCAATCTGTCCGAGCGTCTGCTTCGCCTGCGGAGTGTTGCTCTGTGCGAGTACAAAAAGCGCTCTCTGCTTCAGGCCTTCGGAGCCGTTGCCCTTGAGAATCTGCTGAATGATTGGCAACGCGCGGGACTCGTCCTGCTGCATGACAGCCTGAAGCGCCAGCAGCTTGAGATCTTCATCGGGGTTCGAGGGCGTCTGAGGCGGGCGGCCCGTGATGTGGGTTTCGACGTGGACAGACGGCGAAACCTCAATGTGTGGAACCACGACAGGCGCAACAGGCGGAATGGGCGGGACTTCGACACGGAAGGCCGAACCCTGGATCTCAACCCGGAGTGCGTCGCAGTCACTGATATAACGGCTATCGGCGTGGCTATGCCGGAGAGTGGCGCACGTCTCGATTGCGCGGTCGGCCTTGCCTTCCTTGTTCTCGGCATAGGCCTTCCAATAGGTCGCCGCATCGGCGCGGTCGCCATGCTCTGCGGCAATCTTGGTGAAGATCGCTTCGGCGTCGGTCCACCGGCCGTCGTTGATGGCACGGGTGCCTTCTGCATACTGCGTGTTTGTCTGGGCAGCGTCGGCCGCCTCCATCACAAAAGCGGAAGACTCAAGGCCATAGGCAGCAGGACCGGAGAAGGTAACAGCAAGAAAAATCGCCGGAAGAATGATTGTCGATTTCATCAGAGGTAGACCCCTTTCGTGGTGGTTGCACCGGTTCCCTTTCCTTCCACATCGCCCTGCACGCGGGAGCGCAGGACGCGGACCTCGAAGAGAAGACCGTCGGTGTTCATCTCTTTCTGCAGTTCGTCGAGCCTGGCCTTCGAAAGACCTCCGGGCTCGTTCGAAACTTCGATCAGGACTCGCTCGAGGTGGTCGAGCGCAGTTGCAAGCGTCGGGTCGCCGGACTGTTTCACGCTTTCGCGGTAAAGGCGATTCGAGGAGAGCAGATCCCGTGCCTCCGCCTGCAGTGGGGCCTCCGTTGAAGGATCGGCATGCCTTAACTCGACGAGCAAACGCTCAGAGCGGTCGAGGTGATCGCCAAGAACGACGAGCAGCACGCGCTCGCGGCCCTGCTCGCTCGTACTGTGGTTTGCTGCGAGAGATGGAGTGCGATGTTCCCAGTGGCGTCCGACAAAAAAGGCCGCCACGATGAGGAGACAAGCAGTCGCGGCGGCGACAAAGCCTTTCCATGGGCTCGACATCAGCCAGCCGAAGGGATGCTTCTTCTGCGGAGCCTCGTAGACCGGAAGAGAGGTTCGAATCGACTGCCAGACCTGTTGACCGTAGTCCTCGCCTCGTACCGGAGCGGAGAGAACGGGGATCGCCGCGAGATCGCTGCGCAGAGCGTTGAACTCCCGCGCGCACTCCGCACACTCGTGCAGGTGTTCATCGATCGCGGCGGGAGAATCCGATTCTCCGTAGTAGTAATCGAGGAGCGTTTGCTGGTTGAGATGGTTCATAGGTTTACCCGAAGTGGAGCGAGGCTGCGGCGAAGCTTCTGCACGGCACGAAAGACGGCCTGCTTGGCGGCGTTGGGTGCGATGTCGAGCGCCACGGCGATCTCGCTGCTGGAACGGTCCTCCATGTGTCGCAGGATGAAAGCTGTGCGTTCGGTCGCGGTCAGGCTCTTCATGGCCGCGGCCTGCAGCGATTCGATCTCGCGGCTGAGCAGGGTGCGTTCTGGCCCGGGAGAAGAGTCAGCCACCTGCACCTGGTGTTGCGCGGGATCGGTCTCTTCGCCGATCTGGTAGCTTGCTTCGACTTTGCGTTTGCTGATCATGTTCAAGGCACAATTCACGGCGATGCGGTAGATCCAGGTTCCAAACTCAGACCGCGACTCGAAGCTGCTGAGCCTCTGGTAGCCGCGCAGGAATGCCTCCTGCACGACCTCGTCGGCGTCGGCCTCGTCGCCGGTGATGCGGAAGGCGACACGGAAGACGTTTTGGCTGTGGCGAGCGACCAGCGCGCCGTAGGCCTCTTTGTCTCCGGCCAGCACCGCCCGGACGATTGCGTGGTCGTGAACTTCCATTCAGCGCATTAGACATGGAAAGGTCGTTGCGGTTAGGAGGAATTTTTGTGGGATGCTGAAGACAGACAAAGCTGCCGGAGGAAGCCGGCCTGGCCTCTTCCCGGTTGACAGCGCCGGATACGACCGATAGGGTTTAGCCCGAGCGTAACCGCTTACGTAGCGCATCGCGAATTTGAAGGAGAACGCATGGGGTTTGCTCGAACGGCGAAGACCATCCTTACCGACAGCCACTTTCTCGTTCCGTTTTTTGTGCTGATAGCAGGCGTGATCCTGCTGGTGGTACTGCACTAAGGCAAGGAGAGACGAGTGTCGAACGTGGTTGAAAATGCAAAACAACATAGCCTGTCGCTGCACGGCCTGGGCGTGATCTGCGGGCTGGCCGCCGGGGTGTGGCTGGGGGCAGCCGAGGCTCCGACGAAGCTGGTGAACGCCGGTCTCTCTCCTTTCGCGGTCTCGCTGTGTATGGTCGCGGGCGTCTTTACGGCGCGGTGGACCTTTCCCACGCTGCTCAAGGGAACGGGCTATGTCTTCACCGATCTGATGGAGAAGAAACACCTGATCGTGTGGGCGCTGTTGGCCGGAGCTTTGTGGGCAGTCGCGAATACCCTCACCATCTTCGCCATCCGTGATGTCGGGCTGGCGATTGCGTTTCCGTTGTGGAATGCCAACTCACTGATCGGACTCTTCTGGGGTCGCGTTCTGTTCAAGGAGCTGAAGGGAGCGGATGCGGCGAATATCAGCAAAGTGGTCTTGGGAACCGTCGCTGTAGTCGCCGCAGCGATTATGCTGGGCTTCAGCACGCTGCACGGCCAGACGAGCGGCGGTCAGCACGCGATGCGCGGCATCATGGCAGCAGCCGGGGCGAGCCTGATGTGGGGAACGATGTATGTGCCGTATCGCAAGGCCTACATCAGCGGAATGAATCCACTGTCGTTCGTAACGGCCTTTACGGTGGGCGAACTGGGAACCGTGCTGGGGCTGACGATGGCTCTGGACGGTGGCCTGCACTCGCCCTCGTTCCATCTCTTTCATCGTCCGGGGCTGGTCTTCTGGCTCTTCCTCGGCGGATTCGTCTGGGTGATCGGCGACCTGTTTCAGCAGTTCGCGGCGAAGTATCTCGGCATCGGCCGCGGGATCCCGCTCTCGAATACAAACCAGCTGTGGGGCCTTGCCTGGGGCGCGCTGGTCTTCGGCGAGCTTGCAGGTGCCGATTCGCGGCATCGCCTGCTGGTGATCGGCGGTTCACTGACGATGATCCTCGGTGCTCTCGCGATTGGCACCGCGGTGGCTTCGGCTCGGGAGCAGACTTCGACCAACGAAGCGGTGCTGCGCGAGTGCGACCGCTATGGACTGGACTACTACCGCACCCTGGCGGCGCAGGCCGGGGATGAGTTCGGCGACCGCAGCGAGCGGCGGCGCTGGTGGGATTACCTGATCGTCGCAGCGGCGACGGGAGTATTTCTCTGGCTGGGAGCGAAGGCGACGGTTCCTCCGCTGGAGATGAACCTGCGTTGGGTCGCAGGACTGGGCGCGGTGCTCCTGCTGAGCCTGATTGCAGGCGGCTGGAGCCTGTGGCGAAGGACACGATTCAGTTAGAACGGGCCATTTTTCTATCGGTAGATTGTTTCCTGCCGGATCGTTGGCTGTAGGATGGTGCTTGTTATGGCAGTCAGGTTAAAGGACATTGCACGAGATCTTGGCGTCTCGGTGGTGACCGTCTCCAAGGTGTTGCGCGGCAACAGCGACATCGGCGAGGAGACGCGCAAACGCGTATTGAA
>DATJJJ010000028.1:0-23377 GCA_035492215.1 Edaphobacter sp.
CGTTGGCTGTAGGATGGTGCTTGTTATGGCAGTCAGGTTAAAGGACATTGCACGAGATCTTGGCGTCTCGGTGGTGACCGTCTCCAAGGTGTTGCGCGGCAACAGCGACATCGGCGAGGAGACGCGCAAACGCGTATTGAAGCGCATGAAGGAGCTGAACTATCAGCCCAACATGCTGGCTCGTGGACTGGCCAGCGGCAAGACCTATACGGTCGGGCTGGTGGTCCCGGACCTCGTGCATCCCTTCTTCGCCGCGTTCGCGAAGTCGCTGAGCGGCGTGCTGCGCGAGAGCAACCGCGCGCTGATCCTCGCCTCTTCGGAGGAGGATCCGGAGATTGAGAGGCAGGAGATCCGCACGCTGCTGCGGCGCGGGATCGACGTGCTGCTGATTGCCTCGTGCCAGCCGAACCTGCGCAACTTTTATGAGCTGGGCGACGAGCGCACGCCGTACCTTCTGTTCGACCGCAACTTTCCTCACCTGGCGGCTCACTTCGTCGGCTCCGACGACCTGCGCGTAGGCGAGATGGCGACCAGCCACCTGATCGACCTGGGCAGGAAACGCATCGCGCATATTGCGGGCCGGAATACCAGCCCTTCGTTCGACCGCCTGCGTGGATATCGCAACGTGATCGAAGAGCATCGCCTGCCGGTTCCCGAAGAGTATGTGATCGTGTGCGATCACACGGAAGAGCGCGGCGACAAGACCGGCTACGAGGCGATGCAGAAACTGCTGGCTCTCAAAGAGCGGCCTGACGCGGTCTTCTGCTACAACGACATGACCGCGATTGGCGCCATCGAGGCAGTTGTCGCTGCCGGACTGCGGGTTCCGCAGGACATCGCGATCATCGGTTGCGGTAATATGCCGTACAACGACTACCTCAGGATTCCCCTGAGCTCCATCGACCACGGTACGATCGAGCTGGGGCGGCTTGCGGGAAAACTGGCACTGGAGCTGGCCGGAAATCCGGAGCAGCCGCCGAAGACAGTGCTGGTGGCCCCGACGCTGGTCGCGCGTGCTTCGACGGCGCAGGCTTCGTCCGAGAGATAGTCATCTGGTCGCAACACCAACAGTGCCCCGGTACGAGAAGGAGAACGAACAATGAGCAAAGTTCGTGTTCTGGCTGGTACGCGCAAGGGAGCCTTCATCCTGACCTCAGACGGCAAGCGAGCTGACTGGAAGGTGGACGGTCCCCATTTCGCAGGCTGGGAGATCTATCACATGAAGGGTTCGCCAGCGAACCCTGACCGCATCTACGCCTCACAGACCAGTGGCTGGTTCGGCCAGGTGATCCAGCGCTCGGATGATGGCGGCGCCACATGGCAACCGGTCGGCAATCAGTTTTCTTACGAGGGCGTAGCCGGGACGCATCAGTGGTACGACGGCACGCCGCATCCGTGGGAGTTCAAGCGGGCCTGGCATCTGGAGCCTTCGCTCACCGATCCGGAGACGGTGTACGCAGGCGTGGAAGACGCTGCATTGTTCCGCTCGACCGACGGCGGCAAGAACTGGCAGGAGTTGCCGGGCCTGAGGAAGCACGGCTCCGGGCCACAATGGCAGCCGGGCGCTGGTGGCATGTGCCTGCATACGATTCTGCTGGACCCGAGCGATGCGAAGCGAATGTACATTGCCATTTCGGCCGCTGGAGCGTTCCGAACCGACGACGGGGGCGAAACCTGGAAACCGATTAACCAGGGGCTGCGGTCGGAGTTTATTCCAAACCCAACCGCGGAGGTGGGACACTGTGTCCATCACATCGCCATGCATCCTTCACGACCGAGCGTCCTGTTTATGCAGAAGCACTGGGATGTGATGCGTTCGGACAACGCTGGCGATTCGTGGACCGAGGTGAGCGGAAACCTCCCTACCGATTTTGGCTTCGCCATCGACGTGCATGCGCATGAGCCGGAGACGATCTATGTGGTTCCGATCAAGAGCGACGGCGAGCACTTTCCTCCCGATGGAAAGTTGCGGGTCTATCGCAGCCGCTCGGGCGGCAATGAGTGGGAGCCGCTGACAAAGGGGCTGCCGCAGGAGAACTGCTACGTCAATGTGCTGCGCGATGCGATGGCGGTCGATTCGCTGGACAAGTGCGGCATTTACTTCGGCACGACAGGTGGACAGGTCTATGTCTCGGCTGATGCAGGCGATAGCTGGAAGCCGATCGTTCGCGATCTCCCCGCAGTGCTCTCGGTCGAGGTCCAGACGCTTCCATGAAGATTCGAGTGCTGCTTCCGCCTCATCTTCGCACTCTGGCGAGGATGGAGGGCGAGGTTACGGTGGAGGCAGAACTGCCTACCCAACGCTCGGTGCTGGATGCACTTGAGGCACAGTACCCGATGCTGCGCGGAACGATCCGAGACCATGAGACGAAACAACGGCGGGCCTTCCTACGCTTTTTTGCGTGTGAAGAAGACCTTTCGCACGAAAGCATCGATTCGCCATTGCCTTCCGCGGTTTCTGAGGGACGAGAAGCGTTGCTGGTCATCGGAGCTGTAGCCGGCGGGCAGGATTTCTTCGACGCCTCCACGCTTTAGCAGCATTCCTTATCCAATATTTTGATTTCTTTCAGACACGAGGGAACCTCTGCGAGCTGGGATTCGTACCTGTGGCATCACCAGAGGAGAGAACCCGAGAGATGAAAGACTTTGCGCAAAGAATGCTGAAGCTTTTTGTGATGGCTTTGCTGGTCATCCTCACGATGCCAGTTTCAATTCGCGCACAGACGGCAGAGTCATCCGCGATTGAAGACAATGCCGCAAAAACGATGGGCGCGGAGCGGTTTATCTATCGTCAGGTGGGAGAACGCTCCCTGAAGGCCTTTGTGTTTTCGCCGAAGACGAAAGGAAACGGCCGCCCCGCGATTCTTCTGTTTCATGGAGGAGCATGGCAGCTGGCAGACGCTTCAGGATTGTTTGGGCGCGCCAAAGAGTTTTCCGATAAGGGGCTGGTAGCGATTGCAGTGGATTACAGCCTAGCCAACGATGGGCGAACCCCGATCGACAGTGTGGATGATACCTGCGCTGCGTTCGCGTGGGCCAGACAGCATGCGGCGGAGTTCGGGATCGATACGAATCGCGTCGTGGGCTATGGATGGTCGGCGGGTGGACATCTGGTTGCCGCGGCGGCGACGCTGCCAGCGATACGCGAACGGAAGATTACACCTGAAGAGAGACCGAATGTGTTGATGCTCTACTCTCCCGCGCTGAATATGGCGAAGGATCCGTTCTTCACGAGGATCATGCTGGGGAAGGCCGATCCGGCGCTTTACTCGCCCTCGGAGTACATCTCGCGTTCGTTGCCGCCGACTCTGATTCTTCAGGGAGAGGAGGACACGATTGTGTATACGAAGGACGCGCGCGCGTTCTGTGACGCCGCACAAAAGAGCGGAGTACGGTGCGAGTTACATATCTATCCCGGCGTTGGCCATCTGTTGACCCGCAATCTCAAGGTGCAGTATCGCGACTTCGATGCCGATCCGAAGTTTGCAAAAGAAGCGCACGAGCTGGAGGATGCGTTTCTGGTCTCGCTGGGCTATATGCACTGAGTCGCCCTCGCCTCGCTTCGCTCGCTAGTAGCCTGCGCGGGCGATCAGGAGCAGGTAGATGATCAGGATCGCGACGAGAACCAGAGCCCCGAGAATGACGTGAAGCGGCCTGAATCCGAGAATGCGCTTTTCGCGTGGAAGATCGGGAGGAGGGATATGTCCCTCGGAGTGATGGTGACCGTGATTGGGCTCGGGCATGTGTCCTCGAAGAATGACCGTCCGATCCTAGCGGAATCGCTTGTCGGAATCCAGCAAGCAAAACACAGCGGTATCTCTCGCGTCACGAAAGCTCAAGCTGCGGACGACGGAGAATAGGCATGTAGAACCGGGAGGCGACTACTTGACTCCCTTGGCCGGATCCCAAACGCCCTGCTCCTTGCGAACGAAGACGATCTGGCCGATGTGATAGGCGTTGTGAGTACCGACGTGAGCGATGAGGGAGGCGTTCTTGGCGACGGTGGCGTCATCGGCCGCTTCGACGGCCTTCTCCCACTCGGTCATATTCTGGTCGTACTGCTTGACGAGATCGGCCCACTGCTGGGGAGTGAAGTTGTTGAAGGTCTCATCGTTATTGCCGCTGAACTTGTCGGTCTTCTCGCCTTTGAACTGCTTAAGTGCGCGGCTGTTCCAGAAGACGAGGTGATAGGTGAGCTGGCCGACCGAGTGATTGCCCTTGCCGTCGGTCCAACGGGCCTGTTCGGCGGTAAGGCCCTGCATCGCGGTGTTGCCGGAGGCGAACCAGTCCTGCGCGTTGTGTGTGGTGCGGAGCTGCTCGAGCAGGACGCCTTTGAGGGTGCTGGGAGGCGCGGGTGTAGGTGCCTGAGCGGCAGCGGCGAAAGGAAGAGAACTAAGCGCGAGAAGCGAAAGGTTGAGGACGATTTTTTTCATGTCGGGTGGACCTCCTCGGAAAGAACAGCGAACAGTTGTAGTCCTGAGCGTCGCCAGTTTAGGGGGAAATCTGTATGGATGACGCGTGATCGAGACTTTTACTGACGGAGATTGTGACGAATGACGGGAGGCTGCTATACAAGAACATCCACTACCAACATTACTGTTGGGCATTTGGAGTAAATGGATAGAACCAGACTTTTCCATCAGCTAGTACGGCAATCAGATCGTCTGAGGGAGAAACAGCAAAAGACTGATGAACTAAGGCCGGTCGTGCACGGATTCTAAACAATCGCTTGCCCTCAGAGGAGCTATACACTGCAACCTCTTGATCCACGAGTTCGCTCGCCACAAACGAAGCGCTTTTCAACTGACTTCGCATCAAGTGAATGACCCTGATGCTAATCCCGGAGCCGGACGCCGACAAAGACTCGTGTCCGATCTGGAGACTCGATCCTCGACTCGTTAGGATCGCCGTTCCATCGTAACGGATCACACGGTACCAACGGCTTGCTAAAGAGCTCTCGCAGCCCACCAGAAATAGTGCTTCTGGAGATGGCGCGGACAGCTCAGGAAGACATACGGAGTGAATAGTCGCAATCTTGTGCCTCTCGCCCTCCCATCCCAGAAGTGAAATTTGCCAGCGGTATCGACCAACGCTTGAGAGGCGCAGCTCTCCCTGATCGCTTAGGATCGGGACTGCAGCGGTGCTGTCCTGTCTTGTCGCTGCCAAGACCTCAAGCTGCTCATTGAGTAGCTGGACATCCACGTCCTCTTCCGGACTTATATGGGTTGCTTCGAAGATTTGAGCGTACTGCTTTGGCGTGTATCGCTCACGTTGCGTCCCAACGGCAATACGCTTACCCGAAGGAGCCACGGAAACAAACGCCAGGGGGCCGCGAAGAGGGATCGATCGCAGATCATTCAAGCTGGCATCCATCAGATAGAGACGATCGGAACGACGTACCAGAATGCGACCTGGACCAGCCCGCCAGAGATATTGCCCTTCACCCCGCACCCTCCAGTCCATAATGCGAATCGGCGCATGCGTCTGCACGTCAATGAGAACAGCGTGGATGGTTTTTTCTGTTTCGATGTTTTGCCCCTCCCGAAGATGGTGGAGCAGTTGGCGCGGCTCGAAGGTGAATAACAAAGTCTTTGCATCCAGAAAGACAATCGCTGCTTCATAACTAAGGCTTGCGCGCTCTCCTTTTTCGCGAGGAACATAACCGAAGCCTACCGAGGCCATGGGAGCCTCATGAACTTCAGAAGGCGCATTGTTGTCGATAACCCCGCATGAACTCGAACATAGTTCTGTCTTGTCTATCTCGGCGACCTCCTGAGTCGTTCCCACTTCCTTCGTATCAACGTCGTGGTGGGGCAGTGACGGAGACTTTGATTCCACAACTGACTGTGCCGCAGAAAGATTTGTATTCGTCTCAGGTGTCGGGGCTACAGGTTTCGCTATCAAAACAAACTCTGTCTTTGCCTCAAGTCGCAAATTTCCTTTTTCATAGGAAAGGACGGAGCCTCCCTCCTCTCCTTTGTCGACAGCCAGGGACAGATGCGACTTGCCAAATACCTGTCCTGATTTAATAACGGACGGCAGCTTCCCCCGATTCGCTTCGGATTGGACCGTATCGTAAGTCGCATAGCGAGTGTCCATTGACGCCATTTGAGCGGCGCCCGATATTGTTCCGTACGATCCGGCTACCGGCCCATATAGGACACTGGGGCTGCCAGATCCAAACATGCCATAATCTCCAACCGTTGTGCCCGGAGATCCCTCACGAATCACAATCACGGCATAAAGCGTTAGCGCGATCGGCATGGATCTGCCGCTGCAATCGGCCGAATCGAAGACCACCTCGACATGGGATGTTTTGTCCTGAGGTGACTTTCGTTGAACGTGGGCTAAATGGCCTGAGATGACAGCACCCGGCACAATGGAGCATTCGCCCTCTCGCCAATTGACAAGCGACTTGGCGAGAATCGGTGCGCCGTCCATCACTTTCCCCACATCCAACGGCATCAGCAGGCTCACCTGCAACGGTTTTGGACTGTCGTTGACAACGTCAGGCATGGGTCGGCCTGCCCGCGCGCATGATGCGCTCAGGAGTAGACAGCAGGCGACAACGATCGCACCCGCAACAGATCCTCGCATGATTTTGAACTGTAATACGATTGCTGCGCCGCCGATAGAGTAGAAAGCTGGAAAATCGGCCTTTTTCGACAAATTCGGTCTACGCAAAGGATGAAAACCCTACTGTGACTTTCTCCCACCCGCCCGTCATGTGGGCAGCGTTGTGACGGACAGCAGGATCGAAAGAGATAACAGGAAAGCATAAGTTCACAGGGAAATCCTCGCCAAACGGTGCCATGCTGAGCGGATGAGACGACTGACCCGCTGGCCCGCGTTTGTGAGCTGTGTTCTGGCTGTATGTTTTCTATTCGGCTTTGCAGCGACCAAGCTGCGGGCGCAGAACCCGGCGTGGACGGAACCGTTTCCACCCTTCCGGATTATGGGGAACCTCTACTACGTGGGTAGCAAAGATCTGGCCTCGTACCTGGTAGTGACCCCGCAGGGAAACATTCTGATCAACAGCAGCCTGGAGCGTTCGGTGCCGCTGATCAAGGCGAGCGTGGAGAAGCTGGGATTCAAGTTCAGCGATACGAAGATTCTGCTGATCAGTCATGCCCATAACGATCACGATGCCGGAAGCGCGACGATTCTGCAGATGACCGGGGCAAAGTACATGGTGATGGATGCCGACGTGGGAGTGGTGGAGGACGGCGGCAAGAGCGACTTTGCCTACGGCAAGAATAAGAACGACTGGTACAAGCTGACGAAGGTGGATCGCGTTCTGCACGACGGCGACGAGGTAAAGCTGGGGGGCGCAGTGCTGGTGGCGCATAAGACTCCGGGCCACACCAAGGGGTGCACGACGTGGACGATGAAGGTAAACGATAACGGGAAGATCTACGATGCAGTGATCGTGGGCAGCCCAAATGTGAATCCGGGCTACCAGCTGGTGGGTAAGCCGAGTTACGCGGGAATCGTGGCGGACTACGAGAAGACCTTCCGGGTGCTCAAGTCGCTCCATTGCGATCTGTTTCTTGGAGCACATGGCGGCTACTTTGACCTGGACGCCAAGTACGCCCGTCTAAAGGCCGGGGATAAGAGTGCCTTTGTGGACCCGAAGGGGTATGCAGCCTATGTCGCTGAGCGGGAAGGGGCTTTTAAGCAAGAGCTGGCCCGGCAGGAGACCCGGCAGAGCGAGGGATCGGGGCTGTAAGCGGGCGGAGCGAAATTTTCATGATAAAAAACACGTTTTCGCTTGTCAGAGATGGCCGTGGCGTCCTATAGTTACCGCTAACTAGGAAGAGCTCGCCGCCCGGAGGACAAGACGATGGCCGCAACGATCGCACCGAACACCCCACTTGGGAAAGACATGGAAGAGTGGGATGAGTTTCTACAAGGGCGCTACAAGGAAGGCAAAAACCAGGAAGAGTTTCGTCAGTATGACGAGACAGCGAATCCTGGTGTGGCGGAGTTCTATCGGCTGAACCACCAGTTCCAGACCCATGACTATGTGATGGGCAAGGAGAAGGAGTACTTCGGCCTGAAGAAGGGTAAGAAGTCGATCTGGGAGGCGGCGGAGTTTCTGAACACGCTGGTGGACGACAGTGACCCGGACACGGACCTGACGCAGATCGAGCATCTGCTGCAGACCTCGGAGGCGATCCGCAAGGACGGGCATCCGCGATGGTTTGTGCTGACGGGCTTCATCCACGACCTGGGCAAGGTGCTTTGCCTTTACGGCGAGCCGCAGTGGGGCGTGGTGGGCGATACGTTCCCGGTGGGCTGCGCTTACTCCGACCAGATTGTTTTCCCCGAGTACTTCAAGGCGAACCCGGATTATAACCACCCGGTGTACAGCACGAAGTACGGCATCTATGAGCCGAACTGCGGGCTGGACAATGTGCACATGTCGTTCGGACACGACGGCTACATCTATGAAGCGATGAAGTCATATCTGCCGGACTCGTCGCTGGCGATGCTGCGCTACCACTCGTTCTATGCCTGGCACCGGCATGGAGCGTATCAGCACCTGATGAATGAGAAGGACAAAGAGAGTTTGCACTGGGTCAACCAGTTCAATCCGTACGACCTGTATTCGAAGGGTCACACCAAGCCGAACTTAAAAGAGCTGAAACCGTACTACGACGATCTGTTCGCGGAGTTCTTCCCGGAGAAGATCGACTGGTAAAGATGCATTAGTCGTTGTTCGAGAAGGTATTCTAAGAGCCCCGGAGATCTCCGGGGCTTTTTGCGTTCTGGAGAGGGTTTTTGGAGAGTTACCGCTTATTTACAGGGATTTTACACAGACCCTTCAGAATGAATTCTATGCGCACATCTCTTGTTTTTATTTTGAAACAGGTCGGGTTTGCGTATTCGCTAACACTGGCGGGTAAACGGTATAAACCCTTGTTTATCCGCGAATTGAAACGTAAAAACCATTTTTTACGTAAACGGTACCGTTTGCTAATTTCCATTGACAGCGCTGAAACGCAGTAAGTAGTGTTTTTGCCGGTCCGGATACAAAAGGAACCGCTGCTCTGAAAAAAAATAACCCTGTAGAAACAGGGGGGAGCAGATGAGAAAGACCTTCCCGGCAATCGGAGATCAACCGACGGGACGAACAGACGATGCAAGAGAGGCACATCTGATGAAAAACCTTCCACAGTACGCATGTACGCTTCTACCTCCCGGATCTTTGGAGAAGGGAGCCGAGACGCCTGAACGCCTTCGGGTCTCAGGGTTGAGTTCTAAAGTGCGCGGCTGGCTGTCGCTGATGGCGGCTGCGCTGTTTTTGCTGAGCGGTACGGCAGCCTGGGCCCAGTTCGAATCGGCCTCGGTGCTAGGCTATGTCCGCGACAGCTCGGGCGCCGCAGTAACGAACAGCACCGTAACGCTGACCAACACCGCCACCGGAATTCAGCAGACGAAGACGACGGATTCCGAGGGTAAATATGAGTTCCCGAGCATTCAGCCGGGCAACTACCAGATCACAGCCGAAGCGCAGGGTTTCAGCCGTACCGCCACTGAGACCTTCGCCGTTCTGACAAACGCTCGCCAGCGCGTCGACGTTGCCCTCAAGACAGGTTCGGTCTCGGAAGAGGTCACCGTGACCTCAGCCGCGCAGCTTCTGGATACCGAGACGAGCTCGCACTCGACCGTGATCGGCACCAAACAGGTGGAAGACCTTCCGCTGAACGGCCGCTCGTATGCCGACCTGGTGCTGCTCGTTCCCGGTGCGAGAAAGTCGCTGCTGGAGAATAACGGCACCTCGAGCCGCGAGGGTTCGTTCAACATCAACGGACAACGCTCGGCCTTCAACAACTACCTGCTGGACGGACTGGACAACAACAACTACGGCACGTCGAACCAGGGCTTCGCCAACGAGAACATTCCTCCTTCGCCGGACGCTGTAAGCGAGTTCCGCGTGGAGACCAATAACTACTCCGCCGAGTATGGCCGTTCGACCGGCGCGGTGATCAACGTTTCGATCCGTCGCGGCACGAACAAGTTTCACGGACGCGCGTGGGACTACAACCGCAACACCGTGTTCAACGCCACCGGACCATTCCTGCCTCCCGGCACAACGAAGCCCAAGTTCATCCAGAATCAGTTCGGCGGAACCTTCGGCGGCCCGATCTGGAAGGATCACACGTTTTTCTTTGTGGACTATGAAGGTCTGCGACGCATCTTCAACAACCCCAGCGTGAGCTCAACGGTTCCGACGGCAGCTCAGCGAGCAGGCAACTTCGGTATTCCGCTGCGCAATCCCATCACCGGTGCGAACTATCCGACGGGTCAGATCCCTGCCGGTGCCGTTACACCCTTCGCGCGCTCGGTACTCGATCTTCTGCCGATGCCAAACCTGCCCGGCACCTCGAAGAACTTCGCCATTACGCCGCGGGGAACCATCAACGACGACAAGGGCGATGCTCGCGTCGACCATACCTTCAACGATCATTTGAGCGTCTTCGGTCGTTACAGCGAACACCGTCAGAGTCTGTTTGATCCTCCTGGCATTACTGGACCCGCAGGTGGAAACTCCAACGGCAACGTAAACATTCAGAACCGCGCTATTGCTGGCGGTATGACCTGGGCTCTTTCCGCCAACAAGCTCCTGGACATCCGCTTCGGATGGTCGCGTAACCTTGGCGGCAAGTTCCCCATCGGCCAGGGTCAGCCTTCGCTGCTGGTCCAGAACGGCATTACCGACGGTCTGCCCACCGATCCTCTTGTCGTAAGAACTCTGAATCAGCAATCGGTGACCGGCTTCGATCAGTTTGGAGCACAGTCCTCGAATCCGCAATTCCAGAACCCCACCATCTACAACCCCAAGATCAACTTTACTTGGATCAAGGGCAAACAGAGCATGAAGTTCGGCTATGAGTGGCAGGCCGTCAACACCGAGCTGAACGACTTCAACCCCAGCTACGGCGCCGACTTTTACGCCGGTCAGTTCTCTCGTCCTCTGGGCCCCGACGGCAATCCCGTTGCGGTCTCCAACGATGCGGCGACCCAGCAGGCCCGTAACCTTGCGGACTTCATGATGGGCAATCGCAACGAATATCAGCTGACGACCTACGCCATCGTGCATCTTCGCCAGCGTTATAACTTCATGTACTTTCAGGACGACATCAAGCTCACGCCCAAGCTGACGATCAACGCCGGTCTGCGGTATGAGATCGTCACGCCGCAGTATGAGAAGGACAATCGTCTTTCGAACTTCGATCCTTCCACGAACTCCCTGATTCACGCACGAAGCGGCGGCGTTTACAGCCGTTCTCTGGTGAATACTCCTCTCAACAACTTCGGACCTCGTTTTGGCTTTGCTTATTCAGCAACCGACAAAACTGTGTTGCGTGGTGGTTATGGAATCGGCTACTCGCAGTGGAATCGTGCAGGCGGAGAGAACAACCTTACCTACAACGGTCCGGACGTCGTGAGCGCCGATATTACGCAGGGAACCTCGGCATCAACCTTCCCCTCCACTTCAACCCTGTGCCAGAACGATACTCAGGACCAGACAGCCTGCTTCCGTCAAACGCAGCAGGGATACGCAAATAACCTGACAGCTCCGTCGAACTTCAATCCTCTCAAGGTGACGGCACGCTACATTCCCCGCAACTTCCAGACGGGTTATGTGCAGAGCTATCAGATCGGCATTCAACAGCAGCTGCCCTACGGCTTTATGGCGGATATCGCTTACATTGGCAACAAGGCAACCCATCTGCAGGTGCTCGCCGATTACAACCAGGGAGTTCCCTGCGTGTCCGGAGGTGCCACAGACTGCAGCAAATTGTCTTTGCAGCAGCGCCGTCCCATCGCAAACTTCGGCAGTATCGAAATTGCATACGGAGCCGGTTCCGCAAACTATAACTCTTTTCAATTCAAACTAGAGAAGCGCGCCTCGCGCGGCCTCTACCTTCTGAACTCGTTTACGTATGGACGTATCTTCGATATCTCTTCCGGACATCTGGAAACCTCCAACGGAGACAATTCGCGTATCAACTATGCCAACCCGCGACAGGACTACGGTCCGGGTGGATACGATCAACCCCTCGCAGATACGCTCTCTGTCGTTTACGACTTGCCGTATGGTCATGGACATCAGTGGGGCGGAAGCTCGGGACGTCTGATGAACACCGCGCTTGGCGGATGGCAGCTGACACTGATCAACACGATGACGAGCGGACTTCCCGTCAACATCACCTACTCTCTTTCCAGCTCGTCGCCGCTGTATGGCTCGGGCCTGGTAACTTACCGCCCACAGCGTCTGAACAATGGACCGATTAAGGGACCGTCCTCGGGCCGCGTGAAGACGGCAACCACGGTGAACAACTACTTCATTCCTGCCAACCTGACGACACCGACCACGTATCCTTGGGGCAATGTAACCCGCAACTCGGAGCGTTCGAATGCGTTTTATCAGGCTGACCTTGGACTGCACAAGGCGTTCCCGCTTTGGAACGACAGCTCGAATTTCGACTTCCGCGCTGAGGCTTTCAACGTGCTGAACAAGGTCAATTACATGGCCCCAAACAGCACCTTTGGATCTACCAGCTTCGGTCAGATCACCAGTGCCTTCCCGGCGCGCCAGCTCCAGCTTGCAGCGAAGATCATCTTCTAGGCAACTGGACAACCCTGCTTGAAACCGGGCGCCGTGTCCTCACGAACGGCGCCCATATTTTTGACAGCCAGACTTACAACCAGATGGAGAGGTAAAGAATGTTTCGAGGTGCAATCGGAATCGCAGCGGGCGTAACCCTTGCGGCCTGTGCCAGTGCAGCGTTTGCGCAGGACACACAGGCAGCGCAGGACAAGATCGTCCACATCAACCAGATTCAGGTGATTGGCTCGCACAACAGCTACCACACCGGCTTTGGGCCGAGCGCAAGAAAGTATCTGGAGGAGAAGAATCCCAAGGCGCTGCGTTCGCTCGATTACGTCCATGCTCCTCTGCCAGATCAGTTCAACGGTGGTGTTCGCCAGATTGAGATCGATGTCTTTGCCGATGCCAAGGGCGGACGCTACTCGCATCTCGGCATTAACGATGCAATTGCAAAAGCCGGGCTGCCTGCGGACCCGGATTTCGATCCTGATCACGAGATGGATAAGCCCGGCTTCAAGGTGATGCACGTGCAGGGTGTCGATCAGCGCAGCTCCTGCCACACCTTCATCAAGTGCCTCAACATTGTGCGGACATGGTCGCAAGAGCATCCGAATCATCTGCCCATCTTCGTGCTGGTGGAGACCAAAGAGGACAACGGCAAGCCGAGACCGAACACGCCCGCGACGGAGCCCTTCACCTCACAGGTCTTCGACGCGCTGGATGCCGAGGTTCGTTCGGTCTTCAAGACCGGCGAATACATTACTCCCGACGAGGTTCGCGGCAGTGCTTCCACGTTGAATGCCGCGATCAGCAAGGGCCACTGGCCTACTCTGGAGAAGGCTCGCGGACGCGTGGTCTTCCTGCTGGATCAGCGCAAAGTCGAGAGCATTTATACCGATGGGCATCCTTCGCTGAAGGGCCGCGTCTTCTTTACGAACGCCGAGCCCGGCAAGCCGGATGCCGCCTTCACGGAGCAGAACGACGGATCGAAGGAAACCATCGATGGTCTGGTGAAGCAGGGCTATCTTGTGCGTACGCGCACCGACGAGGGCACTGAAGCCGCGCGCACCAACGACACGACGCGCCGCGATCTTGCTCTCTCCAGCGGAGCCCAGATGGTCAGCACCGACTATCCCCCGTCGGAGCCTTCGCAGTGGACGCCGTATGTCGTGAAGTTTCCCGATGGGCTGGTGGCGCGATGCAACCCGGTCAACAAGCCTTCCGCTTGCGTAGATCACCTGTTGGAGCCGAAGAAGTAAGCACAAGCAAGCACGGACAAACTACTGGCTGGAGCTTCATCGCTCCAGCCAGTTTTTTATGCGCGACCGATAGGTACGGCTCATCGCAATCTTCTGTCCGTTGAGAAGATGCACGCCATACTCGCCATCAATCTCGGGCCGTACCTCTTTCACGTACTGCAGATTGACGATGGAGGAGCGATGGACTCGCAGAAAGGTGTTGGGATCGAGCTTCTCCTCGAGACGCGTCATGGTCTCGCGCAGCAGATGCGTCTCCGATTGAGTACAGATGCGCACATAGTTCTCTTCAGCGCCGATCCAACATATCTCCGAGACGGGAAGGAAGAGGATTCTCCCCTTGGACTTGAAGACGATGCGTGTGGTGTAAGGCGTGCCGCTGGGGGACTTGGGAATCGCAGCATCGGGGTTCTGCTTCGCCGACTGAATCTGATCGAGTGCGCGCTGCGTGGCTGAGCGGAAGCGCTCGAGCGTGAAGGGCTTGAGCAGGTAGTCGACGGCGTGAATCTCGAAGGCGCGCAGAGCGTAGCGATCGTAGGCGGTGGTGAAGATGATGCAGGGCATCGTGGGCGCGCCTGCGGCGGAGAGCTCGCCGATGACGTCGAAGCCGTCCATGTCGGGCATGCGGACATCGAGGAAGAGAAGATCGGGCTTCGTGGCGCGAACCAGCTCGATGGTTTCGGCCGCAGTCGCACCTTCACCGACGACCTCGATCTCGGAAAATTCGCGCAACAGCTGACGGAGCTTTTGCCGCGCCAGCACCTCATCATCCGCAAGAACTGCCTGAATCATCACACACCGTATCCTGTAGTTTGTTCAACGGGATGCTCAGCAAAACGCAGGGGAAGAGTCATCACCACCTGCACTTGTTTGCCTTCGAGCTCCACCATCGAAAACGTGTAGTTCTCTCCGTAGTGCATCTGAAGACGGTCTTTCACATTCGCCAAACCGACGCCGCTGCTCTTGCCATTGCCATTACCATTGCCGTTGCCGCGATCCAACGGCTTAAGACCGACTCCGGAGTTTGTGACACTGAGACGAAGCGAGGCTCCTTCGGAACGGGCTTCAATCGAGAGAAGCCCGCTTGAGCTGAGCCGCGAGAGGCCATGCGCGAAGGCGTTCTCCACGATCGGTTGAAGGATCATGGTCGGGACGATGGCGTCGTGAACGCGAGGATCAACGTTCATCTGCTGCCGCACACGTCCGGCGAATCGCCTGTCCTGCATGGCAAGGTACATCTCGATAAACTCCATCTCGTCGCTTAATGGGATGAATTGCGCCTCCCCGCGATGCAACGTTATACGCAATAAACGACTGAGTTGTTCCAGCATGAGATCGGCCGCAGCCACATCGACTCTCATCAGGCTGGAGATGCCGTTCATGGTGTTGAAAAGAAAGTGCGGATTCAGCTGCATGCGCAGAGCGCGCATTTGTGCCTGTATCAGTTGCGATTGCAATTGCGTAGCAATGCGCTCTTTCTCACGATAGCTCTGGTAATAACCGATGCCGCGAAATAGAAAGAAAGCGGACCAGAAGAGCACAAGCGAATCGATCAATTCCGCGTCGAGATGGAACGACAGGCGTTGCCAAAACGGCATGGGTGGTTTTCCCATCGGAAGTTTGGGAAACATGATGACCCAGATCACCTCTTCCACCACGCAGGCCACAAGACTGAGCGGGAAGAAGACGAGCAGCATGGTCTTGAGATTTGCCGTGTAGATCTTCGAACGCAACGTCCACCAGAGGATCCAGCAAAGCACTCCCCAGATGAAGTACTGCGCGCCCCAGGCCTGCAACAACAACTTCAGCGTCACCTGATGCTCGTTCCAGAAACGCATACGGTCGTTCCAGTCCTGCAGGGCAAAGAGAAAGCCCAGCGAGGTGGACCCTGAGATAAAGATCAGGGGGTGCATCCATATAGGTTGGTGGATCTCGTTCTTCCAGCGTGCAAAGGTCAGGGCTCGGTCCTCGACTTTCTATTGCGCGCTCATCGAGACGCCCTGAGGGCACACGTTGCTGGAAGGAGCATCGTAGGAGACCAGATGACTGGCGGGCGCATAGGTCACGGCCGCGAAGAGCACCAATGAGATGAGAATAGGATGTTTGATCAACTGCATCGCAAATATTCCTCCTCGGGAGAAGGTCGCTGACGAGTGCTCTGAACTAGGGACCTGAAATCTTGGGCTGCTCTCTCGTCCGGAGATCAGAGGATGAAGATCCGATACTTCATGGACGATGAGTGCGCCATTCGGTCATCCGAAAAAGAGGATCGCAGGCGTACCTGAAACAGGTTAAATCGCAGCCTATCCCTCAGACCAGTCACTGGTCACAAATCCTACAGATTTAGTGAGAGCCCTGGCAATAGACGAGACAGCATCCGTTGTGTATCCCTTCTACGATCCTGCCTGGGACCCCGCGGTGGTCTTCGGCGCGACGCCTGTGCCTCGACCCGTTAACTCATGGATAAGATCCACTTCGCGCTGGCGGTATGGAGTGCCATCGTGCCGAAAGACCTCATGGAACCAGATCGTGGGCTGGGACAAGACATAAGGATGCTGCCACGAATCCCAGGGAAGATAGGTCTGAGTCTTGCCTGCGACGAGTCCCCAATTAATAGCCGCGACGTTCAGTTTCTTCGCCAGCGGAAGAATGGTATCGAAGGTGCTCCCGCTGCCACGCGCCATATATTCCGTGCAGAGGATGGGACGATGAAGCGGCTGAAGGGATCGCACGCGAGCCTCGAACTCCTCGGGCCAGCCGTAGTTATGGAAGCTGATGACGTCGCTTTCGGCGAGCTGAATCTTCGTGACTGGCGACTCCTTGGCCGGATCGCTCCAGCTCCCAGCCCATACGCCGCTGGTGAGCGGTTGCGTGGGATGAGCGGATCTCGCCCACGCGAAGACCTTGGGCAGCAATGCAGCGACCAGCTCGGCCTTGTTCTTCGGCTCATCGAAGCGTCCGCCGTTGTTATTGTCCGGCTCGTTCCATAGGTCCCACGCGAGTACGCGGTCGTCCTTGCCGAAGGCGGAGACGACACCGACGACATAGTCCTTCAACTTCGGCTCGTAGGAGGGATCGGTGAGCTCTTTGGCTCCGGGACTCTGAACCCAGCCCGAGTTATGCACGCCGGGGATAGGCGGATGCTGCGGGCCGAGGTGCGGATTGGGCTCCCAGCAGGAGTCGAAGAGGACGAGAACAGGACGGATGTGATGACGCGCCGCGATCGACAGGAAGATATCGAGCCGCTTGACGAAGCCCTTGGGGTCCTGCTGCCAGAGCTGGTCCTGCAGAAAGACACGCATGGTGTTCATGCCGATGGCTTCAGCCAAACCCAGCTCGCGATCGTTGATCGTAGAATTAAAAGTTGCCGCCTGAAACATCTCGAGCTGATTGATCGCGTCGGAGGGAACGTAGTTCGCCCCCACCAGCCAGGGCTGTCTGGCATACCAGGCGTTGGCCTGTTCCTCGGTCCAGCGGCCAGTGGAGTCGACCGACTGACCATGAAGCGGAAGCACAAGAAGAGCGGCAAGAACGAGCAGAAGAGCAGAAAATCGCATCCGCGCCATGATACGTGAAGCGTCAGCGGCAAGGATGGGAAGACCGCAGAATGAACGTTTCTTCCATTCGTCAAAGATATCCGACCGAATAGAAGAAGACACTGTACGAAACGCGAAGAGGGTGGGATTATCTGAGGACCATCTAGGTCAACATAAGGGTGATAGCCTCTCCCATGGACGGGAGTCCAAAGAGCTGCAGGCCGACGGATGGTAAACCGCAAACGTAGAGCATTTTGGAAAGGAACGGGACGACGATGAGATGGCGACAATGGGGAGTGCTGGCAGCTCTGATGGTGGGCTGGTTGTGCACTGCCGAATGCCGGGCGGCGCAAGACGGGAAGGGCGTTGGAGGGCAGCTGAAGGTCTATTTCATCGACGTTGAGGGAGGACAGGCCACGCTCTTTGTAACTCCGGCGAATCAGTCCATGCTGATCGACACTGGATGGGCAGAGAATGACGGCAGAGACGCGGGCCGGATCGCCGCAGCGGTTAAGGATGCCGGCCTGAAGAAGATCGATTATGTTCTGATCACTCACTACCACGCGGATCATGTGGGAGGTGTGCCCCAGCTGCTCGAGCACGTTCCGGTGGGCGCCTTTATCGATCACGGAGCCAATCGCGAGGAAGACCCGGGGATCGACAAGTCCTACGCCACCTATGAGCGGCTCATCGCCGAAAACCATATCAAGCGAATTCTGGCGAAGCCCGGCGATGTGCTTCCGATCGTGGGCATGAAGGCGATTGTGGTCAGCTCCGACGGCAACCTGATCCACAAACCTCTGCCCGGCGGAGATACAGCCAATCCATTCTGCAAAGACGCGGAGAATAAGGCTCCGGATACAACCGAGAATGCCCGCTCCGTGGGGGTTCAGATCACCTTCGGCAAGCTGAAGATGCTGGACCTGGGCGATTTGACCTGGGACAAGGAGATGCAGCTGGTGTGCCCGGTCAATAAGCTGGGGCCAATGGACATCTATATTGTCTCGCACCACGGATGGGACCATAGCTCGAGCCCGGCGATGGTCGATGCCCTTGGAGCGCGGGTTGCCGTGATGGAGAATGGAGCCCACAAGGGAGGCTCCCCATCCGTTCTCGACACGATCAAGAAGGCTCCCGGGCTGGAGACGCTCTGGCAGCTGCACTACTCCGAAGAGGGCGGCGAGGAACACAATACCGCCGCGGAGTTTATTGCCAACCCACAGGGAGAGGATGCTGGCCACTCGCTTGAGCTGACCAGCACAGGCGACGGCAGCTTCGACATTCTGAATACAAGGACAGGAGCTTCGAAGCATTACCCCGTTCCGTCTGCATCCAGTGCAACGCCAGCGTCAGCGCATTCCGGCCACTAAGTGCTCAGGTTTTAGCGATCGAGAAGAGCTTCCAACCACGGCCGTGCTAACCCGGAAAATGTTTCCTATGCGCGAAAGCTTTTGTTACCTTGTGGGAGATGCGATCTCCAGCGCCGCGAACGACCGCTGTTAAACCACAGGGAAAACGCTACTATCCAACACCTGCCCTGGAAAAAGGGCTGGATATCCTTGAGCTGTTTGCCGGCACCCCGGAGGGGATGACCGTCAGCGAGGTGGCACGGCGATTGAACCGCACCATGTCGGAGATCTTCCGCATGCTGCTGTGCCTGGAACACCGCGGTTACCTGGCGCAGTCATCGAATAAGGATCGCTATCATCTAACGTTGCGTCTGTTCCGTCTGGGGCAGGAGCACCCACCGACCAAGCGCATGGTGACCGAAGCGCTGCCTCTGATGCACTGGCTGGCACACAAGACACGGCAGTCCTGCCATCTGGGCGTGCTCGATGGAGGCCATGTCGTCATTCTGGCGCAGGTCGACTCTCCGGAGTCCACCGGCTTTTATGTGAAGGTAGGATCGAAGGTCGATCTGATGCACGCCGCAACAGGCCACGTCATTCTCTCTCACCTGACCGAAGATGCGAGCGAGCGCGCCATCCAGGAGTGGATACGCGAGACTCAGAAGAAGAAGCCGGCCGATCTGGACGAGCATCTCGAAAAGATTCGCGCCCGGGGCTATGAGCGTCGCGCCAGCTACGAGGTGACGGGCGTGATGAACATCAGCTTCCCGGTGCTCAACTCGCAGGGCAACGCCATCGCAGGCCTGACGGTGCCGTACGTGAAACGCATCGAGGACAAGATCGGCGTTGCAGAGGTCGTCGATGCTTTGCGCGAGACCAGCCGCCAGATCTCAGAGGCAATGGGCGCCATCCCCTCACCCGAGGAAGCTCCCGCAGAGACCGCCGCGCGGAAGTCCGCCTCTCCCAGGACCAAAAAATAACCCCCGCCGCCGATTGCTCACAGAGCCTGGAGAGTTAAGAACGACTCTGCCGACTTTCGGCAGCTTTGTACCCAGAGCCAACCCAGCGTCAATAGCAAACATAGATCTTCAAAAGGAAGGCCTCGCTTGAAGATCGCCTTGTGTCCGGAAATGAACAACTGATTTCGTTTGCGGACAGTACCGCTCGAAAATGGATCCTATAAACCACTGAAAATAATGCGGTTAATTTGGCACGTAGGTTGCTTCTTTCAGATGTGCCATGGATATTCAGAGACCTGATATCAAACGAAAAAAGATGCGGCGACAGTGGATCGTCGCAGGGGTGGGAGTTCTGGTGCTGGCAGCAGCGGCCCTGTTCGTCTCGAAGCTGAAGCCCGCAGCGCCAACCGTGGACCGGGCGACGGTCTGGACCGATACCGTCAAGCGCGGACCGCTGCTACGGCAGGTGCGGGGACCGGGAACGTTGGTTCCGCGCGAGGATCGGCTTCGCCTGATTCCCGCGGAGACAGAGGCGACCGTGGTTCGCATTCGTGTACTTCCCGGCGCGAAGGTGGAACCCAACACCATCCTGATGGATCTGGTGGACCCCACGGTGCAGCAAGAGCTAATGGACGCGCAGCTGCAACTGAAAGCCGCGCAGACCGACCTGACCAACATCAAGGCGAAGCTCCAGAGCGACCTGATGACCCAGAAGGCCGGTGCAGCGACGGTGAGCGCGGACTATAACCAGGCCAAGCTGCAGGCCCAGACCGATAAATCGCTCTACGACCTGGGTGTGATCAGCGGGCTGACCTATAACGCCTCCAAGGGCAAGGCCGATGAGCTGACGACACGCGACTCCATTGAGAAGGAGCGGCTGGTCGTCAACGAAAAGGCAATTGCCACACAGGTTGCGGTGCAGGAGACCAAGGTGGCGCAGGCCGAGGCGCTGCTGGCGCTGAAGCAGAGGCAACAGGATGCATTGAGCGTGAAGGCGGGAATCAGCGGTGTGCTGGTCGATCTTCCCCACCAGATCGGCGAACATGTGGCCCCCGGCACCACGCTGGCCAAGGTAGTTCAGCCCGACCAACTGAAGGCCAGCCTGAAGATCGCCGAGACCCAGGCAAAGGATATTTTGATCGGGCAACCGGCCGAGATCGATACGCACAATGGCGTGATTCCGGGAAAAGTTATGCGGGTTGATCCGGCGGTAGTGAACGGAACCGTCACTGTCGACGTAGAACTGGAAGGCGCGATGCCGCAAGGCACGCGTACGGACCTCAGTGTGGACGGAACGATCGACCTGGATCGCATGGCCAATGTGCTCTATGTCGGCCGGCCGGCCTTCGGCAACGAGAACAGCACTATCAGTCTGTTCAAGCTGAGTCCGGACGGAACCACCGCAGTCAGGGTCCCGGTTAAGGTCGGCAAGGCTTCGGTCAACGCAATTCAGGTGATCGACGGCCTGCAGCCCGGGGACACGGTCATTCTGTCGGACATGAGCCGGCAGGACAACACAGACAGGATTCGCCTGGAGTAACGGGATAAACAGAACGAAAAGGAGAGAGCGAATGGCGGAGAAAATTATCGAGATCGAGCAGCTGACGAAGGTCTTCTATACCGATGAGATCGAGACGCATGCCTTGTCGGGCGTGCACCTGCAGATCGAGCGCGGCGAGTATGTCGCGATGTCAGGGCCTTCGGGCTGCGGCAAATCGACGCTGCTGTCGATCATCGGGCTTCTGGATACCCCAACCAACGGACGCTATCAGCTGAACGGCAAGGCCGTCGCCAATCTGGACTTCGCCGATCGCTCCCGCATCCGCAACCAGGAGATCGGGTTCATCTTCCAGAGCTTTAACCTGATCGGCGACCTGAGCGTGGCGGAGAACGTTGAGCTGCCCTTGACCTATCGCAGCGGAATGCCCGCGGCGGAGCGGAAGAAGAGAGTGCAGGAGTCGCTGGAGCGCGTCAATATGGCGCACCGCATGCGCCACTATCCGGCGCAGCTCTCCGGCGGTCAGCAGCAGCGCGTCGCCGTGGCCAGAGCGCTGGCGGGGTCACCTTCCATCCTGCTGGCCGACGAGCCTACGGGAAACCTGGATTCGAAGAACGGTGAAGCCGTGATGAAGCTGCTGAAGGAGCTGCACGACGAGGGCGCGACCATCTGCATGGTGACGCACGATCCTCGCTTTGCGGCCCATGCGGAACGGCAGATTCATCTGTTCGACGGCAAGGTAGTCGCCGAAGGAGAGCTGAGCCAGCTAATGGCGGAGGCATAGTCATGATTCGTGGCGTGATGGAAGAAGCAAGACAGTTCGTGCGGGAGACGCCTGGATTCGCAACGGCTTTTCTGCTGCTGTTGATCCTGTGCATCGGGGTTCGCTGCGCCGTGTTCTACCAGGCCGACGGCGAGCAACTGAAGCTGCAGGCCGAAAACTCCTTGCATTACGCCATCGCCGATGGCGGCGGCGCCTTTCACAGGATGCAGGCCCGTGCGGCCTGCCCCTTCAAAACGCCGGGATTCACGGTAATCGTTGGCCTGCGGCAGTACGAGATGGAGCTGAGCGTTCCTGCTGCCACCGTACAGGCTCTCTGGAAGAATGCGCGCGTCTTTGCGCGCGGAGCAACCCTGAGAGCTTAGACCCAAACGATCTTGCACGAAGACGCGCAACTAAGGAGTGGGCGATGAACCGTTTGATTCAGGACATAACCTTTGCGCTGCGACAGCTGAGAAAGGCGCCGGGATTCACCATCACCGCCATCGTCACGCTCGCGCTGGGCATCGGCGCCAACGCCGCCATCTTTACGCTGGTGCATGCCGTCCTGATGAAGAACCTTCCCGTCGCCGACCCTGCGATGCTCCTTCGCGTCGGTGACCGCGGCGACTGCTGCGTCAACGGCGGCGTTCCGGAGAACAACGACTATTCGATCTTCGCCTCAGAGCTTTACGAACACCTCCGCGACAACACACCTGAGTTCGAAAATCTCGCGGCAATGCAGGCCGGCTACGGACTTGGCGGCATCACCGCACGCAGCAGCCGCCCCGGCGACCTGCCCAAGGCCGCTCGCGGAGAGATGGTCACCGGAAATTACTTTCAGGTCTTTGGACTGAAGCCCTACGTGGGTCGCCTGATCGTGCCGTCGGACGACAAGCCGGGAGCCCCGATGGGCGTGGTCATGAGCTATCAGACCTGGCAGCGCGACTACGCCGAAGATCCTTCGATTGTGGGCAGCACCTTTGTACTGAACACCTATCCCGTCACGATCCTCGGCATCACTCCGCCAGCCTTCTACGGCGATCGCATGACGGATACGCCGCCGGACTTCTACATCCCCATGGTGATGGAGCCTCAGCTTGGACCGGCGCACCCGACCAGCCTGTTGCACAATCGGGGAGCGAACTGGCTCTATCTGCTGGGCAGGGTAAAGCCCGGCACCGACGTCACGAAGCTGCAGGCCAAGATGAGCGCCTCGCTGCGGAATTACCTTTCGACGCTTGATGTCTACAAGAAGAACGACCAGGCCAAGAATCTTGCGAACTCTCATGTAACCCTCAGCCCCGGCGGAGCCGGAATCGAAAATATGCAACAGGATGTAGGCGCAGGGCTGCGGATGCTGATCACCGTCTCAGCGCTGGTTCTGTTGATCGCAT
>DATJJJ010000029.1:0-38446 GCA_035492215.1 Edaphobacter sp.
GCATAGGTGAAGAACGCATCGTTCTTTTGCTGAGCAACACAATACCCATAAGTAGCGGCCTTGAAGGCATAGGGATGGATCTGAACGAGAGGAAAGTTCTGAAAGACGACCCGCGCGTTGGGAAAGTCTTTGACGAGACGATCCATCGTGGGCTGAGCCTCTTTGCAGTGCGGGCATTGAAGATCTGCGAACTCGACCAGCATGAAGTCTTTACCTGCGGCGCCATGGTAGGGTCCATCGGCGTGGTCCTGGAGGAGCTTGCGATTGTCGGCAAAGGGAGTTGCTCCGAAGGAGATGACGCCTGAAGCGTCAGCGATAGCATGCTTGCCGTCGGGGGTAACAAAAAAGACGGTGGAGGCAACCTTGGAGTTGGGCTTCTTGTCGCCGACAAAGACGACGACTTTGCTGACACCTGGCGCCTTAGTGGCCTGAATGGCCTCGACGCGCCAGATGCGGTCGGGATCGTAACCCCAGAGGGATTTAAGGAAGGCATCGACGGTGGCGACGGTGGGAGTGCTGGCAGTGAAGTACTTGGCGTTGACTGGCGGGAAGGGATCGGGATGGCTGGAGGGATCGAGCGACTGAAGCTGCAAGGGCGGCTTCGGAGCAGGCGCAGCAGACTGGGCAGGCGTGGCCGGTTGAGCCGCCGCAGGAGCTGACTGCGAGGCAGTCTGAGCTGGGGCGAGGGTGGCTACGCCGAGAAGCGGCGCCAATACTGTCGACAGGATGTAAGCTTTCTTCAAAATCGAGACCCTTCCTTATTGCGGCCATGGATAAGGCCGTACCGCTATTAAACCTGAACCTTGACGGCGATGGGAAATCTGCGTCCGGTGCCAAAGGACTTCTGCGTGATTTTAAGGACGGGTGCCGCCTGCTGGCGTTTGTACTCGCTTTGTTCGACGAGCCGGAGCACGGAACGTACAAGGGCGAGATCGATCTTCTGTTCCCTGGCGATCTGTTCGGCGGAGAGAAAGCCCTCAACGTAGGCCTGAAGAATAGGATCGAGGACCTCGTAGGGTGGAAGCGAATCGGTATCGCGTTGATCGGGGCGCAGCTCAGCGGAGGGCGGTTTTTCGATCGTATTGCGCGGGATGATCTCGCGGTCGCGGTTGGCGTAGTGCGCAAGCTGATAGACGCGGGTCTTGTAGACGTCGCCGATGACGGCGAGTGCGCCCACCATGTCGCCATAGAGCGTGCAGTAGCCGACGGACATCTCGCTCTTGTTGCCGGTGGTGAGCACGAGCGCGCCAAATTTATTGGAGAGAGCCATGAGAAGAACGCCACGGGTGCGGGACTGAATGTTCTCTTCGGCAAGACCGAAGGGAGTTCCACGGAAGAGGGGCTCGAGCGCCTTCTGAAATTGGGCGAAGACGTCGTGAATCGGCACGAGTTCAAACCGGATGCCGAGATTGCGGGCGAGATGCCGCGCATCGTCGATAGAGCCGAGTGACGAGTATTCACTGGGCATGCCGATGCCGAGTACGTTTTCCCCTCCAAGAGCTTCGACGGCGATCGCCGCGACGAGCGCAGAGTCTATTCCGCCGCTGAGAGCAACGAGAACCTTGCTGAAACCGCATTTGCGAACGTAGTCGCGCGTACCGACGACAAGAGCCTTCCAGATTTCAGCTGTGTCGTCACAGGGGGCGGGCGCGGCCTCAGTGGTGTGGGGGATATCGACGACAACGAGGTCTTCGGCGAAGCAGGCTGCGCGAGCGACGACGGTTCCGGTGGGATCGAGCAGAAGAGAGGAGCCGTCGAAGACAAGACCATCGTTGCCGCCGACCTGATTGACCAAAAGGACGAAGGCGTTGTGGCGCTCGGCTATGGCGGCGAGCATGTTCTGACGGACGGCGGGTTTGCCCTGGCAGAAGGGCGAAGCCGAGATGTTGAGGATGATTCGGGGGTGGAGATCAAAACGTGGCGAGTTGGACTGCCACTGCTCCATGAGCGCGTTAACTGGATCGACGGGATAGAGCTGGCGAGGCCAGAAGTCCTTATCGTTCCAGGCGTCTTCGCAGATGGTGATGGCGAGAGGCTGTTCGTCGAGGAAGGTGATGGACTGGGAGACCGCGGGCTCGAAATAGCGCTGCTCGTCGAATACGTCGTAGAAGGGCAGAAGCATCTTCTGCTGAACGAAGGCGACCTTGCCCGCATAGAGAAAGGCGGCGACGTTAGAGACTCGCTTGCCGACGGCCGAGCCGGCGTGCTGCACAGAGCCGACGAGAAGTGCAGGACGGCCGGGCTGGCCGGTCCATGCGGCAATCTCATCGACGGCCTGCATGGCGCGATCAACAAAGGCTGTTTTCTCGAGAAAGTCGGCCGGAGGATAACCGCAGACGCAGAGCTCGGGAAAGACGACGAGATCGGCTCCCTGTTCGGCGGCGCGTGCCGCGAATTCGAGGATTTTCTGGGTGTTTCCGGTGAAATCTCCCACCGTAGGGTTGATCTGCGCCAGAGCTATCTTCACAGCTTTAGTTTATCGCTTCTGCAGGCGAAGATCTTCGATGCGCTCGAAATGGGGGTGGAGGCGGCAGCCCGCGAAGTGCTAGCTGCCGGTTCCGGCAAAGACGACGCTGATGGTACGAGCGAGGATCTTCATGTCGAGCCACAGGCTCCAGTTCTCGACGTAAGCGGTGTCGAGGGAGATGTAGCTGTCGAAGGATGGGTCCTGGCGCGCTTCGACCTGCCACAGCCCGGTGATGCCGGGGAGAACGTTGAGGCGGCGGAGATGCTCGATGTCGTACTGTTCGACCTCGCGGGCAATGGGAGGACGTGGGCCGACGAGGCTCATGTCGCCGCGAAGAACGTTGTAGAACTGCGGCAGCTCGTCGAGGGAGTACTTGCGCAGAAAACGTCCGACGCGAGTGATGCGTGGGTCGTTGGTGATCTTGAAGAGCACGCTGTCGCGCTCATTCATGTGCGCCAGCTTCTCTTTGAGTTTGTCGGCGTCGCGCACCATGGTTCGGAACTTGTAGCAGGAGAAGGTGCGGCCTTTGCGGCCAATGCGATGAGCGCGGTAGAAGATGGAGCCTTCGGAGTCGATGCGGACCGCGATGGCAATGGCCAACATGATGGGTGAGAGCGCTGCGAGCGCAATGGAGGACACGGTGATGTCGAGAATGCGCTTGAGCAGGAAAGCCCCAATGGGAAAATCACCGCGATGCAGGGGGATGGTTGGGAACTGACCGACATATTCGACCGGGGCGTTCCAGGCGAGGCCGTCATAGAGGTCGGGCACGACACGAACATCGATGCCAGCGAGGCGGGCTTCCTCCACGGTCTGAATAATAAGTTTTTTGTCGCCGGGGACAGAGAAGAAGATCTCGTCGACAAAGAGCGAGCGAGCGAGGGAGAGGCAATTACGCACGTCGCCGATGATCTCAGCATCACCGAGCTCAGCCTCGCGTTGCGTGAGGGCAACGAAGCCCTTAAAGCGAAACCCCAGGTGCTGGAGTGAATCGAGATGATTGCGCAGAGCTTGTCCGACGCGACCTGCACCCACAATGAGAACATTGCGGGTCTCAATGCCGGCGAGACTGCGGCGATAGAAATTGCGCCTCTCAAGGCCGCGGCGAATGCACAGCAGCACGGTCGAAAAGAGGACGGTCAGCATGACCACGATACGAGAGACGGCATTTCCGCTGGACAGATAGAGCGTGCCGCAGAGAACGAGCCCTGCCGTGAGCGAGGCCTGGATGACCATGCGCTGCTCATGCAAACCGCTACGGTTCTGAATCGGTCCGTAAAGTCCGTACGATCGCGTGAAGAAAATCAGACAGACGGCGTACCAAAGAACGTAGAACAGAAGCGTGTGGGGAGATTCCTGAAAAAGACGCGGAACAACGGAATAAGCGGGAGTCTCTGCGGGAAGCGTTACATGAACTCGCAGAGCGATGATACCTGCTACCAATACAGTTACAAGATCCAGCGAGGCCCAAACGAGACTCGTCACGGAGGGACGCCTGAAAACGCCAGCGGAAGTCGTTTGAACTCGACTGCCTTTAGCAGCTGACTTTCGTCCCGAGACAATTACCTGCTGTAAATAATCTGGAGTCGCCATAGTTTCACGCCTTACAACCAAGTTCCCAGGCTTGAAGTTGGCGACGAAAGAATAAAAAGGCTCGTCCTACCAACAAAAATAGTTGCAATTAATCCAATTGGACACAAAGTTGAGACGTAAAGTTGCTCTTGAAAAAGCGTTCTGCTGCATTTGGGGGCAGCTAATCTCAAATTTCTAAGTTAAGAATACCCGTGAACGTCTGGACCGCGCAACTGACGTCTAGTCTTCTTTTAGCTCAAAAGGCTTAACTATGGCGATTCCACTTAGGTGGAATAGATCTGTAATCGATTCGATGACATATTTCAAAGTGGTGTGCTTACAAGTCTTTTATGAATTTGGCATGACAAGTTCATCGAGTTGTAAGAATTCACGCAGGATCGGATCATCACTTTTCTCCATCTCTTCCATCGTTCCAAAAAAATGTGCTTTTCCTGCGTGGAGGAAGACCACGCGGTCCGCGAGTTTTTTTGCGAATCGCATGTCGTGCGTAACGACAATGCTGGTTAGATGAAGTTGCTGCTTAAGACGCTCAATTAAATCTCCGAGTAAATGAGCCATCAGAGGGTCCACCATTGTGGTGGGCTCGTCATAAAGAATGGCTTCCGGTTGCGCCGCGAGTGCACGTGCAATTGCAACAGAACGCTTCATGCCCGTGGAGAGGTCCGACGGAAGAAGATCTTCCATGCCAGCAACGCCAACCATCTCAAGAAGCCCTTTTACCACCTGCATGATTTGTTCTTCGGTGAGCTCGCCACGCTCCCGAAGAGGAAATGCGACGTTTTCGCCCACGGTGATGGAATCAAAGAGCGCGCCATTTTGAAAGACCATGGTCACCTTGCGACGCACAGCCTGCATCTGACGCTCGTCGTAACCGATGATGTCGTCCCCAGCCACGTAGATTGTTCCGCTGTCGGGCTTGAGAAACCCCATCAGCATCTGTAGCGAGACAGACTTTCCCACACCGCTGCGTCCCAAGATGCAGAGCGTTTCGCCGGGCAGCACACAAAAGCTGACATCCTCGAGAACGACGAATCCGCTGAAGGATTTCGAGACGTGTTCGAAGGAGATGTAGGGAGCGGACTTGGCACTTACCTTTGAATCCGCTGTCTCGACGGCCGATTCGTTTTGCTGGGCCGCCTGCTCCATGAACTCCTCAACAACCGGCGCCACGTCAGGGGAGACTTCTGCAGTCAGAGGAACGGTGGAGTCAGAGGAAGTTTGCAGCTGATCGTCGGAGACGTGCGCCGATCCGTCGGCGTCATCCTTTTCGATGGCGGCGCGCTTATCGCGTCCAGAGGCCTGTTGCTGATCTCCCTGAGCCGGGTCCGCTGATTCGTTGGCCATGCGATCTCCTCTTTGTATTGTTGCATCGGATGGTTTCACGATTCCAGCATATCCAGATACCGCTGTGCCTCTTGAAACTCTTCCGGAGTATTGAGGTTTGCGAACCAGAGCCGAGGCTCTACGAGGTGTTCTTCCCTGTTCTTTTGCATGGAATCGATGACCACTGCAGCATCGGCTTCTTTCCACTCCCAACGGAGAAGAGTTTGATTCACTGGGAGACTGTTGCGATGCGCGAGACAACGGGCGGCCTCTTCGAAGACCGGATAGAGCTTGAATCGTCCTTGATTTGCTGCGGTGCTGAGAAAAGGCAACATCTCCCGATGTACGAGGCAGAGCGCGGGGTGTGGGATTCCATCGACCACGAACAGAGCGACGCGCGCTGCCGGTTGCGAGAGAACTTTTTCAGTCCAGCTCCGTAACAGCGCGGTGGGGAAAAAAGGTACATCGACCGGAACGATCAGGCTCCAATCGTGACGGGAGAGGCTAAGAGCGGCCTCGATCCCTCCAAGCGGGCCGCAGCTCTCTCTCAGATCGGGAACGAGAGGAGCGAAGTGCGCAAGCTCAGGCTGGCCACTGAGGATGGCGACCTCGCCGGTGAGAGTGCTGAGCTTTTCGATGGCGTGCCGGATGAGAGGCTTGCCCGCAAGGGAGAGCAGTGCCTTGTCCTGGCCCATGCGGGCGCTACGTCCTCCGGCAAGAACATAAGCCGAGATGGGCAGAGACGACATCAGGCACCGGCCGCAGCGAAGAAGCGCACGAGCGATTCGATACCACGATGAAAGTTGGCGAGATGAAACTTCTCGTTCGGCGCATGGAGATTGTCGTCGGGAAGTCCGAACCCCATCATGAGGGTAGGAGTCTTAAGCTTACCTACAAAGTCTCCTACGATCGGGATCGAAGCTCCAGCACGAATAAAGACGGTATCGGTGCCGAAGACCTCATGCATCGCCTCTGTCGCGGCCTTGACGAAGGGGTTATCTGTCGAGACAACGATTGGGTCGGCCGTGTGGAGGAGGCGTACCTCGACCTGTACGCCGGGCGGCACAATCGATTCGACATAGGTTTTGTACTGCGCGAAGGCCTCTGCAGGAGTTTGGCCGGGCACAAGACGCATGCTGATCTTCGCGACGGCTTTGGCGGGAATTACCGTCTTGGCTCCGGCACCGATGAAGCCGCCCGGCATGCCGTGAACCTCGAGCGTAGGACGAACCCAGAGACGCTCTATGGTGCTGAAACCAGGCTCGCCCACCAATTCGTGAGAGCCGATCTCGGTCTCGCGATAGTGCTCTTCATCGAAGGGGAGTGTCTTCCATGTCTTCAGTTCTTCGGGAGTCGGGGTCTCGACTTTGTCGTAGAAGCCGGGAATGAGAATCTTTCCATTCTCGTCCTTGAGCCTTGCGATGATCTGGCAGAGCGATACGAAGGGATTGGGAGCGACTCCGCCATACATTCCGGAGTGGAGATCGATTCGTGCACCGCGCACCTCAAGCTCGGTGTAGATCATGCCGCGCAGCCCGACGCAGAGGGTAGGAAGCTCGGGAGCAAACATCTCGGTGTCACTGATGAGGGCGAGATCAGCGTGAAGCTGGTCTGGATGCGTGTTGACGAACCATGCAATTCCCTCTCCTCCGACCTCCTCTTCTCCTTCGATGAGAACGCGGACGTTGAGAGGCAACTTGCAATTGCCCGAGGCAAAGAGCGATTCGAGAGCTTTGACGTGCATCCACATCTGTCCCTTGTCGTCGACCGCACCCCGAGCGTAGAGATTGCCGTTCCGCTCGGCGGGCTCAAAGGGCGGTGTGATCCACTCGTCGAGAGGCTCGGCTGGCTGAACGTCGTAGTGTCCGTAGCAAAGAATGGTGGGAGCATCGCTTTTTTCGGCGTGAAGCCAGTCGGCGTAGACGAGTGGGTGCCCGTTGGGATGTTCTGTGGTTGAGGTTTCGATGAGACGGACATTTTCCATGCCGATGCGGCGAAGCTCATCGGCGATGAATTCGGCGGCGCGGCGCACATCGCCGGCGTGCTGAGGCAGAGTGGAGACGGAGGGTATGCGCAACAGCGCCTTCAACTCGTCGACAAACCTTTGTTGCTGGCTGCGTGCAAATTCGATGGCTGCGGCCGGATTCTCTGCCATGATTCCCTGCTCCTTGGCGCTTCATTTGATGAAGGCGCACGAATTCCAAGTATATGCAACGAAGTGTCCCTAACGGCGCAGCGCTGCATCCAAGCGAAGGGGGGTAAAGACGGATGACCCGATCGAGAGATGACGGAAACATGGTGGATGACCTTGCCCAGTTCGACCTGACGCGAGAGATCGCGGATTCAGAGGGCAAAAAGCCCTGGGCAGCTGGTCATTATGCGAAGACGCTCTTTAAGAAAGAAGATTTCAGAACCGTACTCATCACAATGGAGCCGGGCTCGCGGATGAAGGAACATCATGCCGATGGAACGATCTCAGTTCAGGTGCTGAAAGGGGCGATCCGGTTCAGCGTGCAGGGAAAGTCTTTCGAGATGCCTACTGGCGGCCTGATAACGCTGGGTGCGTCGATTCCGCACGAAGTTGAGGCTACCAGCGACTCCGCATTTTTGTTGACGATCTCATGGCCGAGCGCGCAGGAGCTTCTGGCGATGAAGCATCGTGGTTATGGAACCTGAAAAAACTATCAATAAAACTTATAGCCTCCGAGAAAGTTCGAATGTTGTTCGCGCTCTGTAAGGCAAATGAACAGAATAGGTTCATGGAAAAGATCGAGCAGAGCTGGAACACGGAGGCATATGCAGCCAATGGACGCTTTGTGGCGAATCTCGCCGGAGGCGTGGTAGAACTGCTGGCTCCCCGGCCTGGAGAGCGCATTCTGGATGTGGGCTGCGGCGATGGTGTGCTGACGGAGAGGCTTGCTGCGAGTGGAGCACAGGTCAAGGGAGTCGATAGCTCGCCCGCGATGCTGGAGGCTGCGAAGAAGCGCGGCTTGGATGTAGAGCTGCACGATGCGGAGGCTCTGCCCTTCAGGCATGAGTTCGATGCGGTCTTTTCGAACGCGGCCCTGCACTGGCTTTCGGCGGATCGGCACCCGGCGATGTTGAGGTCGATCCATAGCGCCTTGAAGCCCGGCGGAAGATTTGTCGCGGAGATGGGTGGCCAGGGAAATATCGCCGCTATCCGAACGGCTCTTGCGGCTGTGTTTCCACACTATGGGATCGATGCGGAACAGGAAGCAGCCTCGTATTATCCCGCTCCAGCGGTCTATCGGCGACTCATGGAGGATGCTGGGTTTCGGGTGGATTCGATTGATCTGATTCCGCGCCCTACTCCTCTGCCCAACGGGATGGAGGCGTGGCTGGAGACATTTCGCAATGGACTACTGGACCAGCTGGCCCCAGCTGACCGGACCGCGGCCCTGCATGACACTGTACGGTTGCTTGAACCGATTCTTCGCGACAGCGACGGGAATTGGACGGCGGATTATGTACGGCTACGATTTGCCGCTAGAGCATAAAGCGTTTTCCGCCTCTTCCGATGCGCCAAGGTTGGCAATGCATCGCTCCAGCAGGGCGTTGAGTTGGGTCAGTTCCTCATCGGAGACGCCCTTCCATAGCTCCGCTTGAATGGCGAGGGATTCCCTCTCAACCTCTTGCATCAGTCGCTCCCCTTCGGGGGTGATACGTGTGGTGAGGATGCGATCGTTGACAGGATCTTTGCCACGAACGATCAGGCCAGCTTTTTCAAGGTGCTTTAGAAGCGTCTGGGTCGTCTGCGGAGTGATGTAGCACGAACGCGCCAACTGAGCCCCGGAGCTGCCCGGATTGGCTTTGACCGCAAAGAGGACTTGAAGCTGAGCCGTGGTTACCCCATTGGGCCGCAACTGATCGTCGAGCTTCCCCCGGAACTGAAGAAGAATCCGCTTCATGCTGCGGACGGCCTGCCGACCCTCGAGATAGCGCGGCGATTCCAGGGACCAAGTGGACGAGATGTGATTTTGCTTGGACACGAATTATCAGTTAGCTGATATTATATCAGTAAGCTGATATGTCAACCGCTGTCGCCACTCCCACCGCTGCCCCAGCCGTCTGGAAGCCTCACCACAATCCATGGTTGATTGCTCTGACGGTGACGCTGGCGACGTTTATGGAAGTGCTTGATACCTCGATTGCAAACGTCGCTCTTCCCCACATGGCAGGAACATTGGGAGCGAGCCAGGAAGAGGCGACGTGGGTATTGACGAGCTATCTGGTTTCGAGCGCGATTGTGCTGCCGATCTCGGGATGGCTGTCGAACCGCTTCGGGCGGAAGCGTTTTTATATGACGTGCGTGGCGCTGTTCACCCTCTGCTCGTTGCTATGTGGAATTGCACAGACGCTGCCGATGCTGATCATTGCGCGCATTCTGCAGGGAGCGGGAGGCGGCGGATTGGCGCCGAGCGAACAGGCAATTCTTGCCGACACCTTTCCAATTGAAAAGAGAGGGCAGGCCTTCGCGGTCTATGGCATGGCGGTAGTGGTCGCTCCGGCGATCGGTCCGACGCTGGGAGGCTGGATTACCGACAACTTCAGCTGGCATTGGATCTTCTTTATCAACCTTCCCGTGGGATTGCTGTCACTGTATCTGAGCAACCGCATGGTGGAAGACCCACCGGAGATGAAGGTCCGTCAGCAGCAGGCTCACAAAGAAAAGGTCGACTTCTTCGGCCTGGGCCTGGTGGCGATGGGCGTGGGCTTCCTGGAGTTCACGCTGGACAAGGGGCAGGAGAAGGACTGGTTCGGATCGCAGATGATTGTCACCTGCGCGATTCTGGCAGCCGTTACCCTGATCGTCTTCGTGATCTGGGAGTGGAATCACTCGCACCCAATCGTGGATCTGAAACTGCTGAAGAACCGGAACTTCGGCACGGCAGTCTTTCTGCAGTTGATTTTGGGAATGGTGCTGTTCGGGAGCACGGTTCTGATTCCACAGTACCTGCAGGTTTTGCTCGGCTACACCGCAGAACGTGCAGGCATGGTTCTTTCTCCGGCGGGCTTCGTGATGATGCTGATGATGGCGGTTGCAGGACGAACACTGGGCAAGTTCGATCCGCGACTGATGGTGGCGATGGGTTACGCCGCGACGGCGGCGGGGATCTATAACCTGACACGGCTGGATCTGAATACAGCATTCGACACGGTTACGTTGTGGCGCATGATCCAGGTGGTTGGCCTGCCGTTCGTCTTCATCCCGATCAGCACGCTGAACTATGTCGGGGTTCCGCTGGATAAGACGAACCAGATCTCCAGCCTTTCGAACTTTGCCCGCAATCTCGGCGGTAGCATGGGAACGGCCTTGTTAACGACCTTTATTTCGCGCAGCGCTCAGGTGCATCAGGCGGCGCTGGCGTCGAACGTGGTTCCCGGCAGCATGCCGTACCGGCTTTATATGGATCAGGTGACGTCGATGCTGATCTCCCAGGGGATGTCGACCGCGCAGGCTACACAAATGGCGCTGGGACAGGCATATCAGCAGATGCTGAGACAGGCCTCGATGCTGAGTTATAAGAATGCGTTCTTTATTCTCTCCGTGGTGATTATGTCTCTCATTCCACTGCCCTTCCTCATGCGACTTCCGCAGAAGAACGTGAAGCCGGATCCTGAGGCGATGGGCGGGCACTGATCTCTGCGAGATGGAGACGGCGCACAATATTTCCAAAGAGAAATAAATCTTCTAATGACACGACTGCTTTCCGAATGCTAAGCTTCCGGCCATGCACCTGCCTCGCCGCGTAGTAACTTCTTCCCTTTGTTCAGTTGCCATTCTCCTATCGAGCGCTGTCTTCGGAGGTGCTCAGACCTCGTCTGTCCCCGTCACTCCGGTTCAGACCTCTGTCGCGCAGGATGCTCCTCTCAATCCCAAGCTGCCGACGGTCTTCATCGTGGGAGATTCCACGGCGCGGAATCAGGCGGACCTGGGATGGGGCGATCACTTCGCTCCCCTGTTCGACACCAGCCGCATTAATGTAGCCAATCGAGCGAAGGCCGGACGAAGCAGCCGGAGCTACATCAACGAGGGGCTCTGGGAGCATGTTCTTTCAGAGATGAAGCCGGGTGACTATGTCCTTATCCAGATGGGTCACAATGACGGCAGCAATCCGCAGAACGATCCCAAGGCTCGCCAGAGCGTCAAAGGGATTGGAGAAGAGACGGTGACGGTTCCTATTACGAAGCCGTACACGACCGGTCCATTGGCGGGCAAGAGCGAGGAGACGGTCCATAGCTACGGGTGGTATCTGCGCAAATACGTTGCCGAGGCTCGTGCCAAGGGCGCTACCCCCATTCTGCTGACCGTAACGATTCGCAATATCTGGAAGGATGGCCCGGACGGAAAGTCTCATATCGAGCGGGATATGGGTTATCGCGACTATGAGTATGAGGTCGCAGCCGCCGAGCACGTGCCCGTTGTCGATATGGCGACGGTGGAGGCTGACCGCCTTGAGGCGCTTGGACCGCAGAAGACGGCAACGCTTTTCCCCGTGGACCACACGCACACCAGTGCGGAAGGAGCGGAGCTGGTGGCAGAATCTGTCGCCGAAGCCCTGCGGAAGGACCATTCCGCCCTGGCCCCCTACTTAAAGACTCCATAGCCGCGTCGCTACAAAAGCGTCACGGCTTCTGCATCAGCCGCAATGCACGGGAGAAGGCGGAAGGCTCCACCGCAACCGCTCCGTCATAAGGACGTGCCAGATCGGCAACAGCAACCAGCGTAGTGATAATAACGAAGGTAAGTGCGGTCACCTGGCAGTAATGAAGCCACTTCTTATCGTTTCCGAGAACGCACGCTGACAGAATGGTTGCACCGGCACCGAGAAGAAGGAGAACCCAAAGCAACGCGGGAACGCGATTGCTGCGCTGCTGCTCCCGCATATTGCGACGCTCGGAGAGCGTGCTCATCGCGTACTGGATGTGATCGATGCTATTCGCAGCCAGCGGGGTATCAGCTTGGGCGCGACCAAGAACCTCCCACATCTGGCTCAGGACAAGAGCGGCTGCGTGATCCTCGTGCTGCTGCTGCATGGCTGGCCACTCCACATCGACGACGACAGATTCGTATCTTCGCGCCAACTCGCGAATCTCCTCCCTCTGAGGAGAGGGAAGGCCGGTCGCGAGCCGGTAGACGTTGAGCATGGAGGTGGCTTCAAGGTTGGCATCGATCTGGGCAGAGCGAAATCCTCCCCATACGGTGTAAAGCATGAAGCCGAGGATGACCCCGTAGGTGGTTCCCAGAACGCCAAGCTGCCAGCCGGTAACGTCATTGACGATCTTTCGGTTCTGGATAGGCCAGAGACGATTGAGAACGTTGACCAGGATAAGAGAACCCACAATGGAAACGCCGATTAGCAGAGCACTCTGCAGATAACTCATTACCAAGTTCCCCAAGGTTGATCTGCTGAGCAGGGTAACGTTTCAGCACGATGAAGGCGAGAGGTTTTGCTGGGCGGTCTTATCGGGGAGCAGGTCCAGGAATCTTCTTCGCAAACAAGTCAAACCTGTATTCCCTTCTCCTGTTGGAGCGAGACTGGCGGGTGAAAGATATCGGCTCGACACAGAACCATTTACACTGTTCTATGGGTAGGGATTCTGCCCTTATAAAGGACGCCGGTTTTGTTCAACTCAGTCATAGCAAAAGTCTTTGGAACCAGTAACGAACGCGCAGTCAAGCGCATGTTGCCGATCGTAGCCCAGATTAACTCGCTCGAGCCAAGCGTGCAGACGCTCAGCGATGAAGAGCTGCGCAACAAGACCGCCGAGTTCCGGAAGAGAATCGCCGATGCGATTGCGGGGATTGAAGATACGCCGGAGAACGAAGAGGAACGTCGTGCTGCTGAAAAGGCAGCGCTCGACGCGGTCCTGCCGGAGGCGTTTGCCGTGGTCCGCGAGGCTGGACGGCGCGTGCTCGGGATGCGTCACTTCGATGTGCAGCTGATCGGCGGCATGGTGCTGCACGATGGAAAGATCTCGGAGATGAAGACCGGCGAAGGTAAGACGCTGGTCGCTACGCTTCCCTGCTACCTGAATGCTCTGGCCGGACGCGGTGTTCACGTGGTGACGGTCAACGACTATCTGGCCAAGCGCGACGCCGAGTGGATGGGCAAAATCCATGGCTTTCTCGGGCTTTCGGTGGGTGTGATCGTGCATGACCTGGACGATCAGCAACGGCGCGAGGCTTACGCCTCCGACATCACCTACGGAACCAACAACGAGTTTGGCTTCGATTATCTGCGCGACAACATGAAGTTCGAGCTCGCCGATCAGGTGCAGCGCGGCCACTACTACTGCATCGTCGACGAAGTCGACTCCATTTTGATCGACGAGGCTCGTACGCCGCTGATCATCTCCGGTCCGACCGATCAGACGACCGACAAATATGTTCGCGTCAATGTGATTATTCCTCAGCTCGAAGAAGGTGAGCTGATTGAGACGCTGGAGACGAAGACCTGGAGCGGCGATTTTGTGGTCGACGAGAAGACCCGCGCCGTCACGGTCACCGACGAAGGCTGGGAGAAGATCGAAAAGCTGCTTGAAATCGGGAATATCGCCGACCCTGAGAACTGGGATCTCAAGCACCACGTCGAGGTGGCCATCAAAGCTCATGCGCTCTACAAGCGCGATGTGGAGTACGTGGTCAAAGACGGTGAAGTCATTATCGTCGATGAGTTCACGGGCCGCCTGATGCCCGGTCGCCGCTGGTCCGATGGATTGCATCAGGCGGTGGAGGCCAAGGAAGGCGTCACGGTCCGCAAGGAAGACCAGACGCTGGCGACGATCACGTTCCAGAACTACTTCCGCATGTACAAGAAGCTCTCGGGCATGACTGGCACCGCCGAGACCGAGGCTTCGGAGTTCGACAGCATTTATAAGCTCGAGATCGTTGTCATTCCAACAAATCGGCCGATGCTGCGCATCGAGAATCCGGACGTGGTCTACCGCACGGCCAAAGAGAAATACTTTGCCGTGGCCGACGAAATTTCTCGTCTGCACGAGAAACGTCAGCCGGTGTTGGTCGGCACGACGAGCATCGAGAAGTCGGAGCTGCTCTCAGAGATTCTCAAGCGCAAGGGTGTGCGTCACGTTGTTCTGAATGCGAAGTTCCACGAGAAGGAAGCCGAGATTGTGGCACAGGCCGGACGCCTGGGCATGGTAACGATTGCCACCAACATGGCCGGCCGCGGTACCGACATTCTTCTTGGCGGCAACTCGGACTTCATGGCTCGTCAGGATCTGGTGCGCAAGTCGCAGGCACGTGCTATTTCTGCCTCCGAAGGCGCGATCTCACCGGTCGCCGGTCCAGGCATGTTCCGCTTCTACTATCAGGGACAGGAGTTTGAAACAACACAGGAAGCCTGGGATGCTGCGGTGGCCGCACACTCTTCTGCGTCGCAGAAGGAGCGCGATGAGGTTGTGGCCGCAGGCGGCTTGTTCATCATCGGCACGGAACGCCATGAGAGCCGCCGCGTAGACAATCAGCTGCGAGGCCGTGCGGGACGTCAGGGCGATCCGGGAGCTTCGCGCTTTTATCTGTCGCTGGAAGACGACCTGATGCGCATCTTTGCGCGCGAGTGGGTCTCGACCTTGCTGCAGAAGCTCGGTATGGAAGAGGGAGTGCCTATCGAGAGTGGCATGATCTCTCGCCGAATCGAAGCCGCGCAGAAGGCTGTCGAGACGCAAAACTTTGAATCGCGTAAACACGTGCTTGAATATGACGACGTGATGAATAAGCAGCGCGAAGCAGTTTACGGCCTGCGCAAGCAGCTGATGGGCGGCGTCGACCAGAAGCAGCTCATCACGGATGATTATCTTTCGACAATTCTGTCGAACGTTCTGGACGAGAACGCACCTGAGAAAGCGCATCCGGACGAGTGGAAGACTGAGACGCTGTTCTCCCAGCTTTATGATCAGTTTGGTGCACATCTTGAGAATGAAGTGGACGTCTCGAACCTAAGCCGACATGAGCTGGGTGAGGCAGTCTTCGAAGCTCTGCAGGGCCGCTATGGAATGAAAGAGCGCATCCTGGGACCGCAGGCCATGCGGTATCACGAGCGCGTGGTAATGCTGAGCGTACTGGACGGGCTTTGGAAGGACCACCTGCTGCAAATGGATCACCTGAAGGAAGGAATCGGCCTGCGCGGCTATGCGCAGCAGGATCCACTGGTGGCCTATAAGAAAGAGTCCTTCGAGATGTTCGAAAGCATGATGATGCGCTTTCAGGAAGATACTCTGCGGCATCTCTATCGCATGCAGATCATCGGGCCGGATGGCAAACCGATTGAAAGCGTGGATCAGCTCCCTCCCGGCTTCCTGCCGCCCGGAGCCGTCCCTGAGTCTGAGGCCGTACCGATGAGCCACGCAGCCGGGGCCTCTGCCCCGGAACCGGCAGCGGTGCCGATTCCGACTCGAGCTCCTTCTACAACGATCGATGCTCTCGAGCGGGAGTTTCAGCGGAAAAAGCAGCGGGAGCTCGATCAGGCTCGCGCAGTCGGCACGGCAGCTGCAAGCGCAGCCAACGGCAATCTTCCGCGCGTGACGGGAGATAAGGTCGGCCGCAACGATCCGTGCCCATGCGGCTCCGGCAAGAAGTTCAAGAAATGCCACGGCGCAGAGGCATAGCTTCTAGAATTCAAGGCCATCAACGAAGAGCGACTGCTTTAGGCAGCCGCTCTTCGTTTTGCCGATAGGTTTATCGATCGAGATCGTCGAGGAGCAGCTTAGCCTTCGTAGCCAGGGTTCGAGCTCCTTCCACATCCCCCGACTTCAGCGCATCCTGAGCCTGACGCTGGAAGTTCCGGATGCGGTTGACCTGTGATCTCTCAGCGGAATTGTGCGGCCGCAGGTTGCCCAATCTCTTCTCATTAGAAGCAATCAGATCAGTCGCCTCCTGCTGTACGCGTGGATTGGATTCTCCTCCCAGCGAAAGTGAACCAATGGCTGCGTCTTCTGGAGAGACTGGCGTAGTTGTATCCTCGGCGGGCTGATTGGAGGGAGTCCCGGCAACAATCGGAGTAGTGGTTCTGCGGCGGCGCTCGCGATGCGTGGGAAGTCCCGATGCCATTGGCACCGGCGGCAGATCGATCTCCGGAGCCTGAATCGTCTGCACTGATTCAGGAATGTTGATCAAGGCTACCGGCTGGGAGATAGCTGGCAGTGGAGGGATGACCGCCTTATGCCGACAGCCGCTCAATCCGAACGCAAGGACGCCTGCCAGTGCTGCCCACTGGATGCTTGCCCTCGTGACATTCACGCCGCGGTACGTCAAACGTGCTCTCCCAGAGTTCTCCTCGTGCCAGCCGACACTGAGGCCTTTCTTGTCTCGGCCGCCATTACGGGCAGCCGCAATGTGAATGTAGTTCCGCGATCTCTCGCGAGTGGATTGGCATTGGAGCGAACATCCAGGGCGCCACCATGCAGCTGGAGGATGCGATACGTCATCGCCAACCCGATTCCGCTTCCTTTGGGCTTTGTGGTGAAGTACAACTCAAAGATACGCGGTAAAACCTCGGAAGAAATTCCCTCTCCTTCATCCATTACATCAACGACGGCGAATTGATGATCACGATGAAGCGAGATAGTTAACCTTCCACCCTGCGGCATTGCCTGCATTCCATTCAATAACAGATTCAACAATGCCTGCCGCATTAACTCGGCATCCACTCGAACCATCAGTGGATCCCGTGGAGCATGGATCGAGACCAGCACGCCGTTCTCATGCATCTCGGCGGCCGTCAGCTCAACTACGGAATCGACTACCTGGCGAAGGTCATGTTCGCGTAGCTTCAGATCCATTGGCCGGGAGAAATCCGCCAGCGTCTGTACAACACGGTCCAGCCGCTGCATCTCTCCCGTGAGGATATCCACATGGCGCTGCGCTCCTCCAAAGGCCTCGGGACCAGCCATCGCCAGCTTGCTGCGTAGCAGCTCCAGATGAACAACCATGGCATTGATGGGATTCTTGACCTCGTGTCCCACGCCAGCGGTGAGCCGCCCTATGGCTGCCAGGCGTCGTGAAATCTCAAGCTCTTGCCCTAACTGCATCACCGACTCGAGGTCACGCAGGGTCAACAGGGCTCCCATACTTTCTGTGCCCATACCATCGCTGAAACGGTCAAGCGAGATCTGGACCTGGCGTCCATCTTCGAGTGTGACGTTTTCGGCGCTGACAGAATCTCCGTCGGCAAAGGCCTTAAGCACGGCAGCTCCCAGCGCCGTGTCCGGCTCGAAGATCTCCTCAAGATGTTTACCGACGAGATTGCCTTCCGGACGATTCAAAAAGTATGCCGCTGCATCGGAGACCATGACGGCACGACGGTCGGCGGTAAACAGCAGAACACCGTCGCGCAGAGTATCGAGCATCTGATTCAGACTGGCCTGGAGTGCTGTAAAACCAGCCTCCGTGGAGCGCATCTGCTCGCCCAGACGATCGATCGTCTGCGAGACGCGGATCATAGTATCGCTGTCAGGTTTGGCAGGGGGCGATGGAACAACCGAGTGACCGGGCTGCCGCGTCAGCTTCTCCAACTGCCGGCTGATCTGTTCGATCGGCTGCAGGGCGGCATTGGCCAACACAGCGGCGGCGATCATCGCTGCAACCGCAGCCAGCAGTGCAAAAAGAGCAGCTGCACGGAGCCATGGCTCGTAGGAGTTGCGCAGGAAGGTTGAACGTACTCCAACATGGACGACCAGGAATGGCTTCCCATTCCGATCGAGCGGCTGCACAGTATCGAAGGCCTGCGGAAGACCGAAGACCTGTCTGCGCTGATACGCAATACTTCCGTTCTGAATACTTTCAAGACTGTTGCGATGCCCGACAACTTCATTGACCTCGTCAGGGTCGGTACTAACAATGATGAGACCTCGTGCATCGGCCACAATGACATCCTGCACGGTAGGGGAGTAACGCACGATGGCATTCATCACATCGGCGAGTGGCTGATAGTTTCGCAGAGCGTCAGCAACCGCAGCATCGAGCGCTGTATTGCTTAGGTCTGCGGGCGGGTTCGCGCGCAGGCCGGATTCAACCGCCTGCCGCGTCATCAGAGCGACTTCGTTCGCCAGGACGCTGTTTGCGGCTGCAGTCTGCTCAATTCTCTGTCGCAGCAACTCGCCTACGAACAGAATCGAGAGAACCGCAACAATCGTAAACGTCAGTCCGGTAGCCGATACCACCAGCTTCGTCTTCAGCCGCATTGCCTAATCCACCAGGGCAGAATTATTCGAGTATTCCTTCAGTTTGTTCTGCAGCGTTTTGGAGCTGATGCCCAGAATCTCAGCGGCTTTCGTCTTGTTGTTGTGGGTCGACATTAAGGTCTTTAGAATGAGCTGTCGCTCCGCTTCGTCTACCGTAGTCCCAACTTCCACCCGGACCGTGTTCTGATCTTCCAGATAACGTTCGATCTCACTAGGCCGTGAAGCATCGGTCATGTTCTCCCCAATAGAACGGCCTGCTCGCGACATGGCGGGAGCAAACCCAGGCTCTCCGAAGTTGGGAGGAAGATGCTCTAGGCCCAGCATTCCGCTGCAGGCCATGATCGTCGCCCGCTCAATGGTATTGCGCAGCTCCCGAACATTTCCGGGCCAGGAATACGCAGTCAGCTGCTTGAGAAGAATGTCTTTGATTCCCGTCACTGTACAGTTGTGCCGCTCGTTCATGTCGGCGATCATCTTTTGAGCAATTGGTTCGATATCTTCCAGGTGCTCGCGCAAAGGCGGCATCTGGATATTGAAGACGTTGAGGCGATAGTAAAGATCTCCGCGCAGCTCACCTGAAGCCACCGCTTGTTCGGGGTCTTTATTCGTGGCGGCTACTACCCGTACGTCCACAGGCGTCTCCGCCTTGCTCCCGAGACGGCGCAACTTACGGTCCTCCAGAACCCGGAGCAGTTTAGCCTGAGTCGTAGCCGGCATCTCGCCGATCTCGTCCAGCAGCAACGTTCCTTCCTCCGCCAGCTCGAAGCATCCGGCCCTCCGCTCAAGCGCACCGGTAAAGGCGCCCTTCTCGTGTCCGAAGATTTCGCTTTCGATGAGGGTCTCGGGAATCGCGGCGCAATTCACCGCGACAAAGGGCTTGTTGCGCCGGGAGCTCAGTTCATGCAGAGCCCGTGCTACCAGTTCCTTGCCAGTTCCACTCTCCCCGGTAACCAGCACGCTTACATTCGATGGAGCAACACGCTCGATCAGGGAAAAGATAGACTTCATGCGGGACGAGGTTCCCACCAGCGGGCCGAGCATGTTGGTATCGCGTTGACGGCGAGTCGCTTCGGCATGTGCACTGGTGTCGCTGTGCTGACGGCTCGCGTTCTGAAGGATGGTACGCAGACGAAGAGGATCGACCGGCTTAGGAATATAGTCATAGGCTCCCTTTCGCATCGCCTCTACGGCCGACTCGATCGAACCCTGCGCAGTCATCATCACGACGGCCATGTGGTTGGGCAGTTCGGCAAGACGGGTGAGCAGCTCCATTCCGTCCATCCGCGGCATCTTCAGATCGGTGACGACGACAGCGGGACCCCAGCTCTGAGCCTTCTCGAGCCCCTCCAAACCGTCCGCGGCACCCTCCGTCTTATAGCCCCAACTCTCAATCAACTCGGTCAGACCCGTGCGTGCGTGTACTTCGTCTTCGACGATCAAAACTCGTTCCAAAATCTTCCCTGCTTTCCCTACCAGAGTATGTTTGCCGGATACTCCTTGGATGCCTCTAAACGATTAAGTGTACTGCCACGGAGAGCCTCCTTGAATCCGCCAGGAGGCACTCTCCGACACTCTTTTTTCTAACCTATTAGCATGCTGCTGCTTAGTGCGTTTTTTTGTCGTCGCTCGTCGATATTATCCTTGTCTTATGCTCGAACCTGAAATCACCGTCGAAGCGTATGCCCTACAACGTCAACAGGCCAATCCCCCGCTCCTCTTGGACGTTCGTGAACCGTGGGAGTTTAATACGGCCTCTCTGCCCGGATCGGTCCTGATGCCGATGGGTGAGGTGCCCTCGCGGGCCCACCAGGAGCTGGACCCGGACCAGCCGATTGTTGTGCTTTGCCATCATGGAGCCCGCTCCCTCTCTGTAACCATGTGGCTTCGCGACCAGGGATTTGAGCATGTCCAGTCCCTTGCCGGGGGCATTGATTTCTGGTCGCGCGCCATCGATCCTCAAATTCCACGGTATTAATGAGGTGCATTCAACTGTATCCCTTGGCGCTGCGGCTATTGGCAGCCCTTGGGAACAGGTCCGCATCCTAAGGACCAGGATGCGGAGAACGAAAAGAGAATTCATGCCGCAACCAGGGAGCAGCATGACTGGATCCGATCTTCCACAGAGAGTGGACGCCGGGAAAAGAAGGAAACGTCCCTCACGTCCTTCACCAGCCGGAACAGCGATATCATCTCCTGAAGTTGGTATCTCCTCTGCCACCAAAGATTCGGACCTACAGGACATGCAGCGAGGCCTTGCTCTTCTGGCTGCGATCGTAGAGTCCTCGGACGACGCTATTATCAGCTGCGATCTTTCGGGCGCCATCACCAGCTGGAATAAAGGCGCCGAAAATATCTTCGGTTACAAATCCGCTGAGATTCTTGGGCACCCCACCGAGCAGCTCGCTTCCCCGAACAGCCAGGACGATCCCGCCCTGGTTCTTCAAAAGATCCGCCTGGGACAGGTAATCGATCATTACGAGACGCTCCGCAGGCATAAGGATGGCACTGACATTATTGTCTCGATGAGCGTCTCGCCCATTCGCGACACAGAAGGCAATATTGTTGGAGCCTCCAAGGTCTCTCGGGACATTACGGCAACCCGACGTGCAGAAGAGACGCTGAGAAATGCCGACAAGCTGGCGCTGGCCGGGCGCATGGCGGCAAGCATCGCACACGAGATCAATAATCCGCTGGAAGCCATAACCAATCTGCTTTATCTGGTTGAAAATGAAGTGATCTCGGAAGAGGCCCGCAGTTATCTGACTCTTGCTCAGCATGAGCTGGCCCGGGTCTCACAGATTGCCTCACAAACGCTCGGCTTTTTCCGCAGCCAGCGCGGATCCGTTTCCACTCCGCTCGCCGAGATCGCCGATAGCGCCATTGCGCTTCATCTCGGGCGCCTTTCCACCTGCAATGTCGTCATCCGTAAGGAATATGTCCCAACTGCTCCGATGTTCGTTCATCAGGGTGAGTTGAGACAGGTTCTGGTAAACCTGGTGGGGAATGCTCTTGATGCGATGCCGAGCGGGGGCCGTCTCCGCGTACGAGTCCAGCCGGCCATCCATGCCGCCACAGGCAACCACGGCGTACGCATCGTGATCGCCGACACAGGCACCGGTATGAGTAAAGCTACCCTGCGTCAGATCTTCGAGCCCTTCTACACCACGAAAGGTTCTGCGGGAACCGGGCTTGGCCTATGGGTCAGCAGCCAGATCGTAGCGCGCCATAAGGGCCGCATCTCCGTGCGAAGCAGTCAGAAAGCTGACAGGAGTGGAACTGTCTTCTCGATCTTTCTTCCCCGCATCAACGAATCTCCCGCGAGTGAACTTGATGAGAATCAACCACGGACACAGCAGATTTCCCTGGCCGTGGAGAAGGAGCCTACTTCGCCCGGGGATGAGTCTCGTCATAGACCCTCTGAACCTGGCCGACGGTCAGCTGCGTATAACGCTGCGTAGTCGACAGGCGCTCATGCCCCAGCATCTCCTGAATCGCCCGCAGATCGGCTCCTTCTTCCAGCATGTGAGTCCCGAAGGCATGCCGTAGAGTATGTGGATGAACATCCGCAGCCAATCCCCTGCTTAAAGCAATCGCCTTCACGATTCTTCCCACACTGCGTGTCGTAAGCCTGCAATCTCCACGTACACGTAGATTAATCAGCAGCGGTCCTTCAAAGATCAGTGCCCCCCGGCCTGCAGCCAACAATCTTTCTGCACGAAGCGGAAGATAAGCGCGCAACGCGAGAGCAGCCTCATCGCCAAGCGGAACTAAACGTTCCTTGCGCCCCTTGCCCCGTACCAGAATGGCCTCATCGTGCCACTTGACACTATCCATGTTGAGCCCCACCAGCTCAGAGTTGCGAATGCCGCAGCCGTAGAGCAGCTCGAAGATCACACGTTCGCGCTCCGGCCATGCCGCAGACTCCTCGGTCTCGCTTTTACTATTACCCCGTTTCGGAGCCTCGAGAGAATTAAGAACGCGGTTGACCTCTTCAGCGCTCGGTACGCGTGGCAGATGCTTCGGAAGCTTCGGCGTACTGACCAGCAGCGCCGGATTCTGCTCCAACAGGCGCTCTTTCGCCAGCCAGCGGAACCAGCTTCGGATCGCGGCCAAAGCACGCGCAGCACTGGCCTTCGTCAACCCCCGTTCATACAAAACGCCAAGATACGAGCGGATGTGGAGATGCTCAATCCTGCCAACGGAGGCTGTCTTGCCGAGCGTCTCATCGAGATAGTCCGCAAAACTGCGAATCTCACGGCCGTACGCTCGCACGGTGTGTTCGGAGGCACCGCGCTGCCCAGCCAACACGGAGAGAAACTGTTCGGTCAGTTTCTTAAACTCGCTCCTCAGAATTTCACTTTCCTGCTCCACCTTATCCTTCGACCTCGATCTTCTGTCTTCTGCCGCGGGGATGATGCATGCGATGCACCTGCTTCAACCGACCTAATGCAATATGTGTATAGACCTGGGTGGTTGCGATATCGGCATGCCCCAGAATGGTCTGGACACTCCTCAGATCAGCACCATGCTCCACCATATGGGTAGCGCAGCTATGGCGAAGTTTATGCGGACTGGCCTTTGTCCCCGCTGGCGATGCGGCTCTCACCATCTCCCACACCCACTGGCGCGTTAATGGCTTGCCTCGCACACTCAGAAACAGCGTCCGCTCTCTGGTAGCACCTTCAAGTTCTGGCCTTCCCAGAGCAAGATATCGTTCCAGTGTTTCTATCGCTGATCGGCCGAGAGGTACGATCCTCTCCTTATCACCTTTGCCGCGAACCTGGGCACGGCCGGCGTCCAGCTGCAAATCTTCTACATGAAGCGCACAGATCTCACCGACACGCAGGCCTCCTGCATAAAGAAGCTCGAGGATGGCATGATCCCGCAGCGCAAGCCCATCGGCATCCGGCACTCTCGCAGCAGCACCCGTGTGCTCCAACATACTGGCAACCTCGCTCTCGGCGAGGCTCTTTGGCAGGATCTTCCAGCTGGACGGACTCTCCACATTCACGGTGGGATCGTGAGCGATTTGTTTATCCATCAGCAGCCAGCGGTAAAAGCCGCGCAGCGCACTCAGCTTTCGTGCAATGGATCGTGAATCTACGCCGTGTCCGCGCAGTCCCTCCATAAACGCTCCAACATCTTCCTGCCGCGCCGTCGCCAGCAGCCCGTTGCCAACCTCCAAATGCTCGGCAAACTGCTCCAGATCGCGACGGTAGGCTTCGCAGGTGGCGGGCCTCATTCCCTTCTCCACGCGCAGGTAAACCATATATTCGCGAATAACTTGGAGATTCCCCGACACCTGCGGATGTCCTTGCATATGGCGATTATCTCCGCCGACGCCGTTTTGAGAGCCTTCCAACTTCACCGTGTATCCAGCTGGATACGAACCCTTTTACGTACTCCCCTCAACTAAACCTTGACGAAACTGAAAATCCCACGTGAGTTGGAAAAAGTCCTGAACTCTCAGACCGACCTGCGCGACTTTCACTCACATTTCATCTTCCTAAGTTGACAGCCGGCTGGCCTCTGTCCTATCGTTAGCAATCGGAAGCACTGAGTGCTAACGCCTCTTGCCTCTGGCTTGTTTTTATTTGCTGGTCGCGAGAACAGGGTCTAGCAATATCAAAAATTTACATCGAACTTGAGGCTCTTAAGCCTCTATGGGCTCGATGTGCGGTTACCCCGGGACGGAATTAATTCCGTCCGGAACATCAATGTAACAAGGAGAGGTTTAGCAATGGCGAAGACATTTACACCGCTGCACGATCGCATTCTGGTCCGCCGTGTGGAAGAGAACGAAACTGTTCGTGGCGGCATCATCATCCCCGATTCCGCCAAAGAGAAGCCGCAGCAGGGCGAAGTGATCTCGGTCGGTAAGGGCAAATCGAACGACGAAGGCAAGGTCTTCCCGCTTGATGTGAAGGCTGGCGACCAGATCCTCTTCGGCAAGTACTCCGGCACCGAGATCAAGCTCGACGGCGAAGAGTTCTTGATCATGCGCGAAGAAGAAGTTCTCGGCATCCTCAAGTAGTTTTTCGCGGACGGCGGGAAGCGGCTTCGCCGCGTTCCAATCGGACGCAGATGTTATGAGCGGATGAGTCCGCTGAAAACTTCATCAATTTCTGACCGGCTCAGTCGCCGGAAAATAGGAGCAACACAATGGCAAAGCAGATTCTGCATGGAGAAGATTCGCGTCAGGCGATCCTGCGTGGCGTCAACACGCTGGCCGACGCTGTGAAGGTCACGCTCGGCCCCAAGGGCCGCAACGTTGTTATCGAGAAGAAGTTCGGTTCGCCCACCATCACCAAAGACGGCGTAACCGTCGCCAAGGAGATTGAGCTCGGCAACGGACTCGAGAACATGGGCGCACAGATGGTGCGCGAGGTTGCCTCCAAGACCTCTGATGTTGCCGGTGACGGCACCACCACCGCCACCGTTCTGGCCCAGGCAATCTATCGCGAGGGCGTGAAGACGGTTGCTGCCGGTGCGAACCCGATGGCGCTGAAGCGCGGCATCGACAAGGCCGTCGAGGCCATCATTGGCAAGCGCGATGAACAGGGCGTGATTGTGGGCGGAGCCCTCAGCAAACTGTCGAAGCCTGTCTCCGGCGACATGATCGCTCAGGTCGGAACCATCTCGGCCAACAGCGACGAGCAGATCGGAACCATCATCGCCGAGGCGATGAAGAAGGTCGGCAAGGACGGCGTCATCACCGTCGAAGAGTCCCGCACCATGGAGACCCAGCTGGATGTCGTCGAGGGCATGCAGTTCGACCGCGGCTATCTCTCGCCCTACTTCGTGACCGATGCGGAGCGCATGGAAGCTGCCCTCGAGAACCCCTACATCCTCATCTATGAGAAGAAGATCTCCTCGATGAAGGACCTGCTCCCCCTGCTTGAGCAGATTGCCCGCACCGCCAAGCCGCTCGTCATCATCGCTGAGGACGTGGACGGTGAGGCTCTGGCGACCCTGGTCGTCAACAAGCTGCGTGGCACGCTGAACGTCGCTGCCGTCAAGGCTCCTGGCTTCGGCGATCGCCGCAAGGCCATGCTGCAGGACATCGCGATCCTCACCGGTGGCAATGCCATCACCGAGGACCTCGGCATCAAGCTCGAGTCCGTCAAGATCGAAGACCTCGGCACTGCGAAGCGCGTGACCATCGACAAGGACAACACCACCATCGTCGATGGCGGCGGCAAGGGCGCTGAGATCGAGGGCCGCGTCAAGGAGATCCGTTCGCAGATCGACAAGACCACCTCGGACTACGACCGTGAGAAGCTGCAGGAGCGTCTCGCCAAGCTGGTCGGCGGCGTTGCCGTCATCAAGGTCGGCGCTGCAACCGAGACCGAGATGAAGGAGAAGAAGGCTCGTGTCGAGGACGCAATGCACGCGACCCGCGCGGCTGTCGAAGAGGGCATCGTCCCCGGCGGCGGCGTTGCGCTGATCCGTGCTTCGTCGGCTGTCGACGAGGTCGTCAAGTCGCTCGAGGGTGACGAGAAGATCGGTGCCAACATCATTCGTCGCGCCATCGAAGAGCCCCTGCGCATGATCGTCTCCAACGCCGGCGAAGAGGGTGCTGTCGTCATCGGCAAGATCCTTGACTCGAAGGAAGCCAACTTCGGCTACAACGCCGGAACCGGCGCCTACGAGGACCTGGTGAAGGCCGGTGTCATCGACCCAACCAAGGTCACCCGTACTGCCCTGCAGAACGCGGCTTCGATCGCCGGTCTGATGCTCACCACCGAGGCCATGATCTCCGAGATTCCGGAGAAGAAGGAAGCCCCGGCTGGCGGACACAACCACGGCGGCATGGACGGCATGTACTAGTCCTTCAGCAATACCGCAACAGCAGAGAGGCTCCGGAGAAATTCTCCGGGGCCTTTCTTCTTTGTCCGACAATCTTTATTCTGGTGCCCGAAAGAAATCCTCGAAAAACGGAGCTGCCTGGCATGACGATATCCCGCAGAGAATTTTCCAAACTAGGTGCCCTCGGCCTCGCGGCCCATACATTTTCTTCGCTCCCGCTTGTTGGCCAGAGCCCTGCAAAGAAGATCGGCTATTGCGTCATTGGGCTGGGCCGCATCGCCGACCACCACATGCGTGGAATCGCCCACAGTTCTTCAGCAACCATCACAGGCCTGGTCAGCGGACATCGCGACAAGGCCGAAAAGATTGCGGCGCAGTACGGCGTGCCGAAGGAGTCCATCTACAGCTACGAAGAGATGGACCGCATTCGCGACAACAAAGCTATCGACGCTGTGATCGTCTGCCTGCCGAACAGCATGCACGCCGAATACACGGTCCGCTCGGCGAAGGCCGGGAAGCATGTCCTGTGCGAGAAGCCGATGGCCATCTCGGTCGCGGAGTGCGAGCAGATGATTGCTGCCTGCAAGAGCGCAAATGTGAAACTGATGATCGCGTATCGGCTGCATTATGAACCTTACACACTGAAGGCGATCGATCTCATCAAATCGGGCAATCTGGGTAAAGTACAGGGTCTCGATAGTGCCAACGGCTTCAACATCGCACAGGGCGAGTGGAGGACGCAGCGAGCGCTTGCCGGTGGCGGGCCGCTGATGGACGTGGGCATCTACTGCTTGAACGCTACTCGCTATCTGACTGGAGAGGAGCCGGTCGCTTTCACTGCTGTAGCTACTTCGAATAAAGAAGACGAGCGGTTTAAAGATATTGAAGAGAATCTTTCGTGGACGATGCGCTTCCCTTCCGGCACGGTTGCGAGCTGCTCGACCACCTATGGGGCGCAGATGCCGAGTTACGCAAAGGTCTTTGGCTCAAACGGCTGGCTGGAGTTCGATAACTTCAACTATGAAGGGCAGCACCTGACCGCGGCTTACAGAAAAGATCGCAGCGGTCCGGCGACGAAGGTGGATGAGGCTTCCACGTTGCATGATCCCAGCCAGTTCGTCGATCAGATCAACCATTTCAGCAGCTGCGTCCTTGAGAACCGTACGCCGGGAACTCCGGGCGAAGAGGGTCTCAAGGATATGCAGCATATTGAGTCGATCTATAAGGCTGCTGGTCTCAGCCTTGGCTGACGATCAGGGCTGAGCCGTGATGCGGGTTCCGGGACGGACCTGCGTGGGGGCGATCAGCTTGGTGGAGTGAAGTGTAGTGGAGGCCTTCAGGTTGATGAGCTCATCTTTTCTGGAGGAGGCGGGGAAGGTCGCGATAAAGCTCTCGGCGATGGCCTTGCGAAACTTGTCGAGGAAGGGCGTTAGGGAGACAGGGCTACTCGTGCCTTGAAAGTAGGCCGTTCCGCCCGTTCCTTCGGAGACCTGCGCGAGGTAGCTCTGGCCGCTGAAGCTGGCTGCTCCTCCGCGAATTCCGGCATCCCCGTAGTAGATGGAGGAGACGGAGACTCCGGCGCGCTGGGCGTCGCGGACAGCGTTCTGTACGTAGATGCTGTTCTGGTTGAGCGGGCTGACGCTGCCGTTATAAGGATCGACTCCATTGGTCAGCATCATGACGAAGCGGGCCTTCGGCTTGATGAGCGCTCCCTGGGAGCCTTCGCCTCCGGGCCAGTTCTTCACGAAGTCGGAGAGGCAGAAGTAAGGGCTGGCGCTGACTCCGGCGGAGGCGAGGGGGATACGGAGGTCTCCTGCCGCGGCGTCATGATCGGTGGTGAAGGGCTGCTGCGCCACGACTCGGCCGTTCTGCATGTAGCCCACGAGAATCTCGGTTCCCTCGGGAAGTGCCTTGATGAAGTTCTTGAGGTCGGAGATCTGGCGGCCGACGGAGCTGCGGAGGCCATCGTCGATCAGGAGGGCTACCTGGGTCCCGTTGGGGGTAACGGGCGTTACGGCCGTGGTTTCGGCGGCGCGATTGTTAACCTTGAGCTTAAGATTTTGCTGGGTAAGTGTCTGAGGAGACTTGGAATCTACGGTAATGATCGCCTGAGTCGGCGTAGGTCCCTCCTGAGCATGAAGGAGGGGAGAAGCAAAAAGTGCAGTCGCAAGAAGAAGTTTACCGATGTCCATGAGAGGTCATCCTTTCTTAACATTTAGACGCGGACACGGACTCCCTCGATTCCCCTCCCCCGGTATCTTTTTTGTGCAAAATCTTCATGTGATTAGGGTTAGGTTCGGACCTGTCATTTTCCTGTCTCCGTTTTGCTTCTCCTTTGTCTCCCTTTCCTGGTGTGGGGATCCTCACTGCGGAATAGAAAAGGCCCCGAAAATTTCGGGGCCTTTCTTGCTTGCTTCTTTGATTTTAGCAGCAGGACCGCAACTGATCGGCAGCTGTAAGTTGCTGATTAGCTGAGGTTAGCTCCTCTCTGCGCTTGACAGAGTTAGTCGCCTCCAAGCCGAACTTTGAGACCGGCGCGAAAGGTAAATGGCAGCGACGGGAAACCGATGGGAGCGATGTGCTGCTGGGAGAGCAAATTGCTGAGCTCTGCGAAGACAGTTACGTTGTGGGTGGCGGTGTAGGTTCCGTAGGCATCGAGCTTTGAGAAGCCATAATCGAGATTGCGGTTAGGAAGGAGCAGGGTATTTCCTCCCTCGGTGTCGGCGAAGGAGAGAAAGGTGGAGTCGTCAGATTTGCTGGCGAAGGCTCCCTTGAGCGCAGCGGTGAACTTCAGCGTGCTGTACTGTGCGACGAAGAAGCCGGTCTGGGGCGGACGGCGGAAGGGCCGCTGACCAACGAGCGGGTAAGAGGAGCCGATGGGAATGCCGGGAAGGTTGGGATTCTCGGCAGAGGTTCCATTGGCAATGGCGTCGGTCGAGAAGGACTGTTCGACCAGCGAGGCCAGGTAGGTATAACCGCCGCGCAGGAGAATGTGCGGGCCAGGGGAGAACTGGAGCTCGCCCTCGAAGCCCTGAGCACGATAGGCAAGGGTGTTGAGCAGCGCACCGAAGAGATTTGCGGTGGTGGTGTCGATGCCGAAGACGGTCTTCAGGGTGAGCGGGTCGACGAAGTCGAGCTGATGGCTGAACTGGTTGTGGAAGTAGCCGGCCTTGAGGATAAGGGCCTGATTCAGAATGTTCTGGTCGATGCCAACGTCGAAGGTGCGGGAGCGTAGGGCCTGGATCGGCTTGACGTTGTACTGGGCGATCAGGTCCTGCGCTCCGGCATCGGCCAGCTGTTTATAGAGCGACTGGAACTCCGAGGCGATGGAAGGCTCCTGCACGCCCGTGGAGGCGTTGGCACGCAGCTTGGTTCCGTGGAAGAAGGCGTTGCCGGGACGCACTGGAACCCAGGCGAGGCCGAAGCGGGGCGTGCCCGCGGTGCCGTAAAGGTCGTTCCGCTCGATGGCTCCGCCAATGGAGTAGAAGAGGCGGTTCTTGAGATCGCCCTGGAACTGCAGGGTGTACTGGTAATTGGTTCGCTTGGTGCTGTCACGGCTGAAGGTCGTGTTCGAGGAGCCGCGCTCATCTTCGTAACGGAAGCCGAAGAGAGCGATGAAGTGTGGCGAGAAGGTGTAGTCGGACTGGAAGTAAAGCTCGTCGCGAAGCGAGGAGAGATCGTTGGCCATGGGATAGGCGCCACCGAAGTTGATGGCGGCGCGGCCGGTTGCCGTATAGCCGTTGGCTCCGCGAATGGTGACGGTGTTGCCAAAGTAAGTGTCGAAGCCGAAGACGGGAATGTCTTCGCCAACGGGATAGAACTGAATGAGTTGCTCGCGCTTGCGGGCGATGCCATAGCGGACGAGGTTATGCCAGTTGCCGCGACGGTTCTCGAGAGTGGCTCCGGAGTAGAGATCCTGATCGGCCTGCTTACCCGCGGCCGAGATTCCGAAGAAGTCGTGCGCGTTCGGAACGCCGGTGCCCGAGACGCCGTTGCGGATGGTGAAGCGCAGCGAGGTGTTTGAGGTGAAGTTGTAGCCAAGATTGGCGGAGCTGGTGGAGACGTGATAGCGGTCGAGAGGAATCGAGTTCGAGGAGTCGAAGCGCGAGAAGGCTCCGTAGTAGTCGAGACGGTTGTGGGTTCCGCCGAGGGTGACTTCGTTGCGGTAGGTGTGGAAGTTTCCGGCGTCGCCCGAGTAGTTGAGGATGGGGCGGATCGTGCCTCCGCGCGGAGTGTTGAAGTTGACGACGGAGGCTCCGGCGTCGGAGCCGTAGAGGACGCTATTGGGGCCGCGATAGAGCTCGATGCCATCGAGCGCGGTGGAGGAAACGGTTCCGAAGTCGAAGCGGCCACCGATGTCCTCGGAGGTGATGCCATCGATCATGACCTTGTTGGCGTCGGAGTTTCCGCCGCGGACGAAGAGCGAGCCGACGCCGCCGTACTGTCCGCTCTGAACGACGTTGACTCCCGGCGACTGGCGAAGGTCGTCCATGATGCCGACGCGGGTCTGAAGGGCGCTGAACGGAACGAGATTAATGGCAGAACTGGCCTGCTGGATAGGCGTGGGGATTCCTGTGGCGGTGACGGTGATCTGCGCGGTCACGGCTGCGATTTCAAGCGTGACGTTGCGCCCGACGACGTCGGTGCGGCCGCCATAGAAGCCGGGGCTAATGCCGCGGGTGAAGGTGGGAGCGGAGGTGAGCAGGACGAAGTGTCCGGAGGCAGTGCTGCGGATCTCAAAGGAGCCGTCGGAGCCGCTGGAGGCGTCGCCCTCAACATTCTTGCCCTGAATCAGCTGAATACGCGCTCCTGCGACGGGAGCGCCGAGCGGATCGGTGACGGTGCCGCGAACGATGACAGCGCGGGATGAGACCGCGGCAAGGAAAAGAAGCGCAAGAGCGGTGAGGCGCGAGACAGACGGGACCGCAGACGGACGCGCGGGTGCGTGCATGAAGGTTCTACTCCTCGTTCCCCCCTCGGGAACGTGGTTGTTGTGCGACAACGAAACCGGTCTCCTGACTCTTCGCGATCCGTGCGATCCGGGTTTGGAGCTGTTCCCTTCCCGAGATGAACTCAGTGAGAGCAGGCCGGAAGGCAGGTCACAACGCGTTGCAGCGGTGCGCGCGAATTACAGTTGCGGGGCAGTGGCGGAGTCTCACCGCGCTTCCCGAACATTTCGTTGCGGAACAAAGATGAGGTCAGGCAGATGGCGTTTTTTCTTGTAAGAGATGCGCCAACCGCAGATTAAAGGCGTGTTTCAAGTTTGCGGTATGGGCGATGGTAAGTCAAAAGAGGCGCGGTTAACGCCCAGCGGCATCGTCTGGGATGAACTTTTTTGTATCTTCCAACGCAAAACGACCGAGCTGGAAGGGGTGCGATGTCTGAGGTTTACTGTAGACGGGATCGGAGGGATAGGGCAAGGGGGTGAGGGTGGGAAAAGCCCAGACACGTCCGTTGCTGAGATCGACGACGACCTTGGCATAGACCTGACGGCTGTTGTCGGTGGCGCGGACGAGGAAGGTGCCGGGCTCGAAGAAGTAATCGGTATCCGGGGACTGCGCGAGGACGGGGTCGGGAGAACGCAGCGGACGGAGGGCCAGGGCAAGAAGGAGAAGCGCGATAACAGCGAGAAGGAGGTTGGTGGTCTTGAGGGAGTTCATGAGTGCTCCAGGAATGTATGCACGCCCTCAGGGAATAAGGAGAAGCTTGCCGGTGGTCTTACGGCCTTCGAGATCCTGATGAGCGTGTATGGCGTCGATAAGAGGGTAGATGTGCTCGACACGGAGCTTGAGGGTTCCGTCGGCGACGGAATCGAGGACATCGGTGGCGCGATGGATGAGCTCGTCGCGACTGGCGATGTAGTCCTTCAACGTGGGGCGGGTGACATAGAGTGAGCCCATCTGCGAGAGACGGATGAGGTCGAAGGGCGGAACGGGGCCGCTGGAGCCTCCGAAGAGGACGAGGGTTCCGCGGGGACGAAGGAGTGAAAGGGACTTGTCGAAGGTAGTTTTGCCGACGGAATCGTAGACCGCATCGAGGCCCTGAGGGGCGAGCTTTTTGATGGCGTCGGCGAAGTCTTCGTGGGTATACAGAATGACCTCGTCGGCACCGGCTTCGCGGGAGAGCTCGGCCTTCTCTTCATTGGAGACGGTAGTAAAGACGCGGGCGCCAAGAGATTTGGCCATCTGGGTGAGCAGAAGGCCAACCCCGCCGGCTCCAGCGTGAATGAGGACTTCGTCACCGTGACGGATGGGATAGGTGGAACGGCAGAGATAGTGCGCGGTCATTCCCTGCAACATGACGGCGGCGGCCTGTTGGAAGGTGACGGCTTCGGGGATGTGGACCAGCAGAGCAACGGGAGCGACGGCGAGCTGGGCGTAGGTTCCGGGGAAGGTGGTCCAGGCGACGCGGTCGCCGACTTTGAAGCCGCTGGCGGAGGTGTCGTCGCCGAGCGCGATGATGATGCCTGCAGCCTCCTGCCCGAGGGTGTAAGGGAGGTGGGCGGGATAGCGGCCTTCGCGGAAGTAGACGTCGATGAAGTTGACACCTGAGGCCTCAATGCGAATGAGCGCCTGACCGGTGCCGGGGGAGGGTGTGGGGAGATCGGTGAGGGTGAGGGCTTCAGGACCGCCGGGGTGGAGTATCTGGATTGCCTGCATGTTGGTTCGATGCCTCTTCTCTCGGTTTGTCTCAAAGAGGATAGCAGGGGCACACGAAGGTTATTTCCTCCGGAGGAGAGAATGGGATCGTGAAAGGGATTCTCCCGGGAGATTTCAGGCGGTAAGGTCTTTTGTGGCTGCTACGGGGCCGTTTTTCTTGACGGATTCGATGCCCTTTTCACGCCCGCCTTCGGAGGTATACATCTCGCTGCGCCCGATGATCTCGTGATTTTTGGCCTTGAGAAGGAAGTAGGGCTGCGAGGAGGTCGAGACCTTGCGTTCGTACTGCTCGTCGTGAGGAGAGTTTGTCTTGATGGACTCGATGCCGCCGAGCGCAGCCTGTTTCGAGGTATAGCTTTCGCTGGTGAGGATGATTTCGCCGTTACCGGCTTTGAGGTTGAACCGGTACTGATCGTTTGCCGCAGTCTTCAACTCGTAATAGGCTGCCATTCCGGACTCCCTGCGTTCAGATGAGATTCCAGACCGGCGGGGGCCGGTAGAGGAATTCGGCAACACTTTACCTGAAGAGAAAGGGAAAATGGCTCTTATTTGGGAGAAAACCCGGACCTGGGCGAATGATCGCCTCAGCTTACTGGAGGAGGCTCTCTTCGGAACGCAGACGCAGGATACGGTCAACGGCATAGGGCGCACGATGCGAGGAGGTGTGGAAGTGTCGCACCTGCAGCTCGCCGAGCAAACCGATGCCGATCATCTGGACTCCGGCAAGAATGAGGACTCCGGCGACGACAAACAGCGGGCCGTGCATATCCATGACGTGCTGGCCGGTGATCACCTTGAGGATGAGGAGCCAGATGGCGAGAGCGGAACCGAAGAAAGAGCTTAGGGCTCCGATGGTTCCGAAGAAGTGGAGAGGCCGCGTCATGTACTTGAGCAGGAAGCGGATAGTCAGCAGGTCGAAGAAGACGCGGAAGGTACGCGAGATGCCGTAGTGGCTCTTGCCGAACTCACGCTTTGGGTTGGAGATGGGGATCTCGCAGATGCTTGCGCCATACCAGGAGGCAAGTGCCGGAATGAAACGGTGCATCTCGCCGTAGAGCGGAATGTTGTGGATGACCTCGCGACGATAGGCCTTAAAGGTGGTGCCAAAGTCATGGATGTTGACTCCGCTGAGAGTCGCCATGAGCCAGTTGGCCGCGCGCGAGGGGATACGGCGCAGGATGAAGTTGTCGCCGCGCTGGGCGCGCCATCCGCTGACGACGTCGTAGCCTTCCTCGAGCTTCGAGAGGAAGTTGGGAATCTCGTCGGGCGAGTGCTGCAGGTCGCCGTCCATTGCAAGGATAAAGTCGCCCTGTGCGTGGTCGAAGCCGGCGGCCAGGGCCGAGGTCTGACCGAAGTTGCGACGCAGCTTGATAACGAGAACGCGCGAGTCAACGGCGGCAATCTCTTCAAGCAGGCGATAGGTGCGATCGCGCGATCCATCGTCGACGAAGACCAGCTCGAAGGACTCGCCAATTTGCTCCATGACCGCCTTCAGGCGATCGTAGAGAGTCGTAACATTGTCTTCTTCGTTATGAAACGGGACAACGATAGAGTATTTCGGCACATTTCCATGATACTCCTGAAAGCCGCATTGGTGACGAAATAGTAAACGGGGATGAATAGGTCTGGTAAGAGGGCGCTTGGGCACGGTCTAATGGACGTCGGCATGACCTTCTTTCGGGATGATCGGGGTGGTGTGAGAGGCAGTTCTAGCGGCTTTGGGTCAAGATGACACCGTTTGGTTTACGTAAAAAACGAGGGGATTGCGATGAATCGCAATCCCCTCGTTTTTGTGAACTGTAAATAGTCGATTAGCCGTTGCGGAACATCTGTTTGATCCCGCGCAGCGCCTGACGGGTACGCTCCTCGTTTTCGATGAGCGAGAAGCGAACGTAGCCGTCACCGTGTTCCCCGAAGCCGACGCCGGGACTGACTGCTACTTTGGCCTCGGTAAGCAGTTTTTTGGAGAACTCGATGGAGCCGAGGGAGCTGTACTGTTCGGGGATCTTCGCCCAGGCAAACATGGTCGCCTTTGGCATCTCGACCGGCCAGCCTAGCTTGTTGAGCCCGGGGACCAGAACATCGCGCCTGCACTTGTAGTTCTCGACGATCTCTTTCACGCAATCCTGCGGACCCTCGAGAGCCTGAATGGACGCAACCTGAATGGGAGTGAAGGTACCGTAGTCGAAGTAGCTCTTAATACGTCCTAGAGCAGCGACAAGCTTTTTGTTGCCGACCATGAAGCCGACGCGCCAGCCGGGCATGTTGTAGCTCTTCGAGAGAGTGAAGAACTCGACGGCGATATCTTTTGCGCCGGGAACTTCGAGGATGCTGGGAGCGCGATAGCCGTCGAAGACCAGATCGGCGTAGGCGAGGTCGTGGACGATGTAGATGCCGAGTTCCTTGCAGAGCTCCACGACGCGCTCGAAGAACGGAAGGTCGACGCACTGGGTCGTGGGGTTGGCCGGGAAGTTGAGGATGAGGATCTTGGGGCGCGGTTCCATGCGCGGCAGCTCATACTCGAGACGAGCAAGAACCTCGTCGGAGGTGGACCCGGCGATAGGAATGCTCTGCACACGGGAGCCGGCGATGACAGGGCCGAAGATGTGGATGGGGTAGCTGGGGTTCGGGACCGCAACCGTGTCGGCGTCGTCGAGCACAGCGAGGCAGAGGTGCGCGATGCCCTCTTTCGAGCCAATGGTGACAATCGCCTCGGTCTCAGGATCGATATCGATGTTGTAGCGGGTCTTGTACCAGTTGGAGATGGCACGACGAAGGCGCGGGATGCCGCGCGAGAGCGAGTAGCGGTGCGTCTGGGTCTTCTGCGCCGCCTCGATCAGCTTGTCGACGATGTTCTTCGGGGTGGCGCCATCGGGATTTCCCATCCCGAAGTCGATGATGTCTTCGCCGCGCTTGCGAGCCGCTGCCTTCAACTCGCCGGTGATGTTGAACACATACGCTGGGAGCCGGGTCAGTCTTCTAAACTCTTCCATGGTCTTACCGCTTTGCCTCTCCATTCATGATGCCATCACAACGAGGCCGCCCTATAGCGCGGCCTGAAGGAAAATCCGCGCGCGCTACTTTGCAGTAACGGCTATCTGCACCGGCAGACTCTTGGGCGGATAGCAGGCCGCGTTGTCGCACGCCTGATAATGCAGGACACCCTTGAGGGTGTGGTCTCCAAGCGCCGCTACGACAGGAACCTTGACGACGAAGGCCCCGGTGTAGACATCGAGCTTTTCGCTCGGATCGAAGCGGAGGCTGTAGGTGGTTCCGGCGGGATACTCCGCCGCAGCCGCTTTGACCCCTGAAGCAGGCTCGATCGTGAGATTCGTGGGGATGAGCAGCTCGGACTTGGGCGTGTGCGAGTTGACGTGGTAGCCCTGGACGACCTGAAACCGCAGCTCAAGGGTGCTTGTCTTCCCTGCCTCGATGGCCTGTCCCTCAGAGTCGTAGGCGACATATTGCTTGGGCCGGGCAGCAGGCAGAGTGAGACTTTCCTGCTGCGCAACCAACAGTGCCGGGGTTATCCCGGAGCCCAGAAGGACTCCGGCCAGCAGGAGCGAGCGCATCACAGCCCTCCTGCCTGCGCGGTGGCATTCCCCGATTCGACGATCTTCTTGATATTGGCTTCGATCATGTCCTTCGAGCCGAGACCCGCAGTCTGCTCGACGATGACGCCATTGCGGTCGATGTAGAAGGACATCGGCAGAACATCGAGGCCGCCGTAGGCGTCCTGAACCTTACCGTCAGTCAGCAGGATGGGATAGGTGACGCCGGACTTCTGTGCGACCTTGCCGATGACGTCCTTGCCCGCATCGGCGTCGTCGGTGAGGCCGAGAATCTCAAATCCCTGAGAGGCGTACTGGTTGCGAAGCTGCTCGAACCAGGGCATCTCCACCTTGCAGGGACCGCACCAGGTTGCCCAGAAATTAACCAGAACGGGACGTCCCTTGTAATCGGCGAGGGAGACTTTTTTGCCCTGGAGATCGGTAAGGACGAAGGTTGGAGCCTTTTTGCCGCGCATCTTGGGAGCAAGCTCGTCCGCCTCGGAGTCGGCCGGCGCTGCTCCCTTATCGGGAATAAGCACGACATGGCTGTCGCGTTCTTTCTGCATGGCCAGCTTTCGCTCGCGAAGATTGTGCCACCCTGCCCAAAGCAGCAGAGCGACGCCCACCACCATCATTCCCAGAACCAACGCCCGACGCATCACGGTTCGATCTTCCTTTCGCCCGCGCCATGCGCAGGAGCCCTGTATTTATCAGTGTAGACGCAAACGGGATGACTCGCGTAACAGGGTTTGTGATGACACGATTCTGCTAGCATCGGTAAGGTTCTCAAACGATGTCCGATACCCCATTAACTGCTCGCGATCACACACTTCCCTCGGAGTTTGTCCGGATTGAGGCTCGGGCTCTGCTGGAGCTGGCGATGCGTCTGGACGGGCCGATGTTGTCTGCCTTCACCCAGGCTGTAGACCTGTTGCTGGAAGCAGTTGCGAGACAGAATCGGGTGATCGTAACCGGGATCGGCAAGAGCGGCATCATCGCCCGAAAGATTGCCGCTACGTTGCGCTCCACAGGCACGCCTGCGCATTATCTTCATCCTGCCGACGCTGTACACGGCGACCTGGGCATGTTGTCACGTGGGGATACGGTGATTGTGCTGTCGTCGAGCGGGGAGACGGAGGAGTTACTGCGTCTGCTTCCGCTGCTGAAGCGGCTGGCCGACAAGCTGATTACGGTTTGCGGGAATTCGACTTCGACGCTGGCACAGGCCAGCGATGTGGTTCTGGATTCAAGCGTCTCCTGCGAGGCGTGCCCGAATAATCTTGCGCCTACGGCCTCGACTACGGTGATGCTGGCGCTGGGCGATGCCCTTGCGCTTGAGGTTAGCCGGAGGCGCGGATGGAGGGCGGAGGATTTTGCCGAGCTGCATCCGGGAGGCCGGCTGGGCAAGCGGCTGGCGCGGGTGGGCGAGCTGATGCATGCAGGGGAGGCGATGCCGCAGGTAGCGGTTTCGACGCCGATGCCCCAGGTGATCTACGAGATGTCGCGCAAGAAGCTGGGGATGACGACGGTGCTGGATGGAGAAGGCCGTCTGCTGGGCATGATCTCAGACGGCGACCTGCGTCGTCTGCTGGAGCGCGATGGTGGACGGGCACTGGATCATACGGCGGGCGAGATCATGAATCCGCACCCGCTCACCGTTGAGGCGGGAGCGTTTGCATCGTCGGCACTGGCATTGATGGAAGAGAAAAAGATTACGTCGCTGATTGTGACTTCGGCAGAGGGACGCACGGAAGGCGTACTGCATCTCCATGATTTGTGGACGTTGGAGCTGATCTGACGACGTTGAACACCATGCCGGT
>DATJJJ010000030.1:0-12837 GCA_035492215.1 Edaphobacter sp.
GGAGAGTGCGGCTCCAGCGGGTTTCATCGAAGAGATGGAGAGCCTGATGGAGAGCGAAGGTGGAACGGTCGGAGATGGAGGTCTTGTATTCCTGATCTTCGGGCGTCATAAAGGACCAGTAGACGAAGAGAGGGCGTCCGATGAGGTTGGCGCGAGGCACGAGTCCCCAGTAGCGGCTGTCGTAGCTGTTGGTGCGGTTGTCGCCCATCATGAAGTAGAAGCCGGGTGGGACGACGAGATCTTCTCCCTGAATGTGACTCGGAAGATCGACCGACCATGAAGCGAGGACCTCGCGTCCCTGATCGGTGGGGATGGCGGGGAAGTCGTCGTTGTAGGGATCGTAGTTGGCTGCGGTGGGTTGAGCGGCGTAGGGCTCATGCAGCGCGACGCCGTTGCGATAGACGACGCCGTGGCGAAGGTGGATGCGATCTCCGGGAATTCCGATGACCCGTTTGACGAGGATGTCGTGATCGCCTGTGGCGTTGGGCGCGGGACGGAAGAAGACGATGGGTTCATCGTGCTGAAGCTGGCCGTAGGGGAGAAAGCCTGCAAGCGGTGAAGACGGCGCGAGGGTGACGCGCTCGACGAGGACGTGATCGCCGACCAGCAGAGTGCTTGCCATCGAAGCGGACGGGATGGCGAAGTTCTGGAAGAGGAAGGTCATGATGAAGAGGCCGACGGCGAAGGTGGAGCAGATCGAGGCGAACTCCTGCAGTGCAGAGGCGCGGCTTTCTTGCGAGGGCTTCTTCATCACGGTTTTCCTTATCAGAGAGCTGATTTGATGGCGGACAGCTGAAGGGCGAGGAGCTCACGGATGCCTTTTTCGGCGTAGTCGAGCATCTCGAGAAGTTGGGCGCGGGAGTAGGAGTCCTTCTCGGCGGTGGCCTGGGTTTCGACGAGGCCGCCGTCGGCGAGCATGACGACATTCATGTCGACGGTGGCGCGGGAGTCTTCTTCGTAACAGAGGTCGAGCAGCACGTTGCTGTCGACGATGCCGACCGAAGTGGCGGCGACCATCTGGCGCAGCGGCGTAGTCTTGAGGGTTCCGGCGGCGACGAGCTTTTCGAGAGCGATGGCCAGGGCGACGGAGGCTCCGGTGATGGCGGCGGTGCGGGTTCCGCCGTCGGCCTGGAGGACGTCGCAGTCGAGGATGACGGTGCGCTCGCCGAGGGCCTTCATATCGACGACGGAGCGAAGGCTGCGGCCGATGAGGCGCTGGATCTCGTGGGTTCGACCGCCGATCTTGCCGCGCTCGGCCTCGCGGGGGGTGCGGGTGAGGGTGGCGCGGGGAAGCATGCCGTATTCGGCGGTGACCCAGCCGCGGCCGGAGTTGCGGAGCCAGGCGGGAACTCCCTGCTCGACGGAGGCGTTGCAGAGGACGCGTGTGTTGCCGGTTTCGATGAGAACGGAACCTTCGGCCATGGCAACGAAGCCGGGTGTGATGCGGATGGAACGGAGCGAGTCGGCCGGACGAGCGTCGGGACGGAAGATCTGAGATGGGGTGGCGGCCATTCGGAGATTATAGATGTCGCGAGGGATAGCTCTTCCCAGAATGGAACCGAGTTCCGTTTTGGGACGGAAGTTTGAGGCATCAGGTTAGGAAACCTGGACCATTTTGGGAATTGCCAGAAGGGCGAATGCGTGGTTTCCTTGTGGACAAATAAAAAACTAATAGTTTTTAGGCCATTTTCAATCACTTAGCGCAAGGCTTCCCAGTTTGGCACAACGCGTGATTATGGGAATGTGCAGTTGGTTGCGCAGTTGATCACAAGTAAGAGGACGAGAACGATGACCGTTGCAATGGAGAGCAGGACAGCGCGGGAGAGAGAGGCATCCACCGGGGTGCTGATTGGAGCCTCGGGGATGCAGACCGAGTTTGCAAGTGTAGCCAGGAATGAGGGAAGAGAAGCCGACGGCAGACCGGAGCTGCACGTGCTCGTCGTGGACGACGATGCATCGGTGAGGCTGGCGTGCTGCTCGATTGCAGAGGGCATGGGCTGGGCGGCCGTTGAGGCGGAGAGCGTAGCGAAGGCGCGCTCGATCCTGAAGCACAGAAAGATCGATGTACTGCTGCTGGACCTGAAGCTTCCCGATGGCGCGGGTTTGACGCTGCTGGAGCAGGTGAAGCTTTTACATCCGGACACGGCGGTGATTGTGATGACGGCGTTTGCTACGGTCTCCTCGGCGGTGGAGGCGATGCGGATTGGAGCGAGGGATTACCTGACCAAGCCGTTTGCCCTGGAGGAGTTGACGACGGTGCTGGACCGGGCAGGACAGCGGGCACACTTCGACCGCGAGAGCCGGTTGCTACGGGAGAGGCTGCGTTCGCAAAGCGATTCCGAAGGACTGATTGGACGATCGCCAGAGATGGAGAAGCTGTACCGGATTTTGTCGAAGGTAGCGTTTTCGACGCATCCGGTGCTGATTCTGGGAGAGAGCGGGACGGGCAAGGAGATGGTGGCGCGCTCGATCCACTTCAACGGCCCGAATGCGGAGAAGCCGTTTGTACCGGTGGACTGCGGATCGCTGGTTCCGACGTTGATTGAGAGTGAACTGTTCGGGCATGTGAAGGGAGCGTTCACGGGAGCAGACAAGGCGAAGGACGGTCTGCTGGCTACGGCGGATGGAGGGACGGTCTTTCTGGATGAGATTGGCGAGCTTCCTCTGGATTTGCAGGCGAAGCTGCTGCGGGCCCTGCAGGAGAAGGAGGTCCGTCCGGTAGGAGCGACGCAGGCCAAGCCGATCTCGGCGCGGGTGCTCGCGGCGACGAATCGCGAACTTGCCGCGATGGTGGAGCAAGGCAAGTTTCGCAAGGACCTTTTTTACCGGTTGAATGTGGTGAATCTGAAGATTCCTCCGCTGCGGGAGCGGCGCAGCGATATCGCCCTGCTGGCGATGCACTTTCTGGCGCGAATGGAGAGAGAGACTGGCGTGGAACGCACGTTGTCGGACGATTCGCTGCGGCTCATGGCGGAGTATGACTGGCCGGGCAATGTGCGCGAGCTGGAGAATGCGATCGAGCGGGCGTGCGCGCTGTCCAGCGGTCCGGTGCTGCACCTGGGAGATATGCCGACGCAGCTTCAGGACCTGAGGATGCATCAGGAGGCGGAGGCGAACGTTGAACTGATGATGGCGGATGCGCCGAGAGAGGGAGAGCGGAGTGCGAGCAGCGGCGAAGGGGAGATTGTTTCGATCGCGGAGATGGAGAAGCAGGCGATTCTGGGAACGATCCGCCAGCTGAAGGGAGACAAATTGCTGGCGGCCAAGCTGCTGGGGATCGGCAAGACGACGCTTTACCGGAAGCTGAAGGAGTATGGGATCAGCGAGGCGATGGCGGAGTGAGCGGCGAGTTGATTCGCAGGATGGCGAGGGTTGCGCTAGCATCCTAGAAGTTGTCGCAGGAAAGTCGTTCCATGGCGGCAGCGATATGAGGCGAAGGGAGGATGAGCGCTATGCGATGTACTCATCTGGATGAGGTTCGTGATGTGAAGCCCTCGGCGAAGGGGTGTGAGGATTGCCTCAAGATCGGCGGGCGGTGGGTGCATCTGCGGATGTGCGAGATCTGCGGGCATGTAGGGTGTTGCGATTCGTCGCCAAACAAGCACGCAACTAAGCATTTTCACACGACGAAGCATCCGATCATGCGGTCGATTGAGCCGGGGGAGACCTGGGGATGGTGCTATGTCGACGAGGTGGAGCTGGACTTCGCCTGAGCGGTGGGAACGAGTCCGGCGGCGGTTTGCTATGCTGGGCTCATCTTTGCAAAAGAGAGTGAGCAGTACGATGTCAGAACAAGCAGTGAAGATTACAGTTCGCCCGAATGGTCCATTGCGGGTGGAGGGTCCGATTTCGTTGACGGATGCGGATGGACGGCATTGGGATTTGACGGGAAAGCCTGCGATCTCGCTTTGCCGCTGCGGCGCGAGCGAGAAGCGGCCTTTCTGCGATGGATCGCATAACAGAGTAGGGTTTCAGTGCGCGGCATCTCCTGCACCGTTGACCTAAACCTTTCTGCCGCCGGCTGCGAGCGCCTCCGTTTGGTGAGGGGCGTTTCGTGGCGGCGGCATTGCCGTCTTCGCAGGGAGATGCAGTAGAGATTTCTATTTGAAGGAAGGCTCGATGAGAGTTTACAGCCGGCCGATAAGAGTGCTGTTGGGAATTCTGTTGTTTTCTACAGCTCTGGCGTGGGGCCAGACGGCAAAGCTCAGCGAGTATGTAGGGCAGTATCACGACACAGTTGAGCCGGATGTCGTGAATGCGGTGGTGGTGAAAGATGGCCACCTGTATAGCGAGGGAGAGCGAACCGAGACCCTTGAGCTGAAGCCGAAGTCGAAGGATCGCTTTCTGCTGGATGACTCCGCGGTTGAGGTGGTGTTTACCAGGGACGCTACGGGCAAGGTGAATGGTCTGAAGACGGAGCAGAACGGGACTTCGTCGATGAGCATGGTCCGGTTCAGCGACCAGCCTGCGGAGCTGAATCACTTTCGCGAATACACACTCACAGAGGCGATGGTTCCGATGCGCGATGGGGTGAAGCTGCACCTGGTGATTCTGAGGCCAAAGGGATCGGAGCAGAGCGGCGAGTCGCTGCCGTTTCTGTTGAACAGAACGCCGTACGGTGTGGACGAGCAGACCTCCGAGAGCATCAACATGGCGATGCCGGAGCTGGCAGCGAGTGGATACATCTTCGTGTTTGGAGATATTCGCGGACGGTATGAGTCGGAGGGCAGATTCGTGATGAACCGCCCGATTGTGGAGCACAAGACGAAGAGCGATATCGACGAGACGACCGATACCAACGACACCATCGACTGGCTGGTGAAGAATATTCCCAACAATGACGGACGCGTGGGAGTGCTAGGCATCTCGTATGATGGGTTTCTGGCGATGATGGCGGGGATCGACGCGAATCCTGCGGTCAAGGCGATCTCTCCGCAGGCTCCGATGACGAATGTCTGGATCGGAGATGATTTCTTTCATAACGGCGCATTCCGTCAGAGCTACGGGTTTGATTATGTTCAACAGCTCGAGGCGCAGAAGACGGATGTGATTGCGGAATCGAGCGAGGACACGTATGACTTCTTTCTGAAGCACGTGAACTTTGAGGGAGCCGCGAAGAGCGCTGGGATAAGCGATCTGCCGACGGCGAAGGCTTTTCTGACGCAGCCTGCCTATACGAAGTTTTGGCAGGATATGGCGGTGGAGCCGCATCTGACCAAAGTCGAGGTTCCTACGCTGGAGGTTGGCGGTTGGTGGGATCAGGAGGATATGTGGGGAACGCAGGCTGAGTATAAGGCGCTGGAGCCGCACGATAAGGACCATGAGGTGTTCCTGGTGCTGGGGCCGTGGAATCACGGAGAGTGGATTCAGACGACGCGGCATCTGGGAGCGGTGAACTTTGGATCGGCGACAGGGGATGTATATCGCAAGACGATTGAGGCGCCGTTTTTTGAGAAGTACCTGAAAGGCCGACCGGGGTTTGATCTGAAGGATACGGCGAGCTTCCGCACGGGAGTGAACGAGTGGAAACGATACAGCGCGTGGCCTCCGAAGGAAGGGTTCAAGGAAGCGAAGTTTTATTTGAATGCAGATCGCACTTTGACGATGACCGCTCCGGGAGAGAAGGGAACAAACGGAAAGATCGCGACGAACTATAGTGCAGATCCGAAGAATCCGATTCCTTATATGCACAGGCCTATTCATTCGACCTATGGGCATGGATCGAAGTGGCGGAAATGGCTGGTGGAGGATCAACGGTTTGTGAGCAGCCGCAAGGACCTGGCGAATTTTACGACTCCGGTGCTGGATCATGATGTGACGGTGACGGGAGATGTTGTCGCCGATCTGTTTGCTTCGACGACGGGAACGGATGGCGACTGGGTGGTGAAGCTGATCGATGTGTATCCCGATGATGCGCCGGATGGGATGGGCGGTTATCAGCTGATGATTGCCGATGAGATTCTGCGCGGTCGTTACAGGAACAGCTTTGAAAAGCCAGAGCCGGTGAAGCCGGGCGAGGTGACGGAGTACAAGTGGAGTCTGCATGGAGCGGACCACACGTTTCTGAAGGGTCACCGCATTATGGTGGAGGTGCAATCGAGCTGGTTCCCGCTGTATGACCGGAATCCGCAGACGTATGTGCCAAACATTATGAAGGCTCCGGCGAATTCGTATGCGGCGCAGACGATTTCGATCTACGGCTCTGCGAAGTTTCCTTCGCACCTTGAGTTCGAGATGCCGGAGTAGGGTGTGTTTTTATTTGAGGAGAGAGTTTGACGATCAAGACGATCAACAGCCGTGAGGTCTATCGCAATCCGTGGACGAGTGTACGCGAGGATGTGATCGAGCGGTCCAATGGAGAGCGGGGAATCTATGGCGTGGTGGATAAGGATCCGGCGTCGATCATCATTCCGCTGGAGAAGACGGACGAGGGGGAATTCGTCTATCTGATTGAGCAGTATCGTTATACGGTGCAAGGCAGGTATGTGGAGTTTCCTCAGGGCGGATGGGAGCAGGCCGAGGTGGTTCCAGAGGAGCTGGCGCGGGGAGAGCTTCGCGAAGAGACGGGTCTGGAGGCCGAACGTCTAACACTCTTGAGCACCTTGCAGATTGCTTATGGTGTGATGAATCAGAAGCACTATGTCTTTCTGGCTGAGGGGCTGACTCATGGTAAGCCTGATCCGGATGCGGAGGAGCACGACCTGGTGTTGCGTCGGGTGAGTGTAGAGGAGTTTGAACAGATGTTGCTGGACGGTAAGATCGTGGATAACTGCTCGGTGGCGGCGTGGGGTTTATATAAAGTATGGCTTCAGCACGGACGACCAGCGAGGTGAGCGTGAGCAATGAGATAGCAGAAGGAAAGATTCAAGAAGCTGAGAATACAGAGCAGCGCTGGCGCTGGGCGAACTTCGGGAGTCTGTTCTTTGCGGTTCTGCAGAATATCTGTGGTGCCGTGCTAGCAATCAATGGGTTTCGCCTGCTGATTGGAGTGGGCGGCATAGCTGCCGCGGGCGGCCTCCTGCCGGCGATGGTCTGGTTTCATCAGGATGCCATTCGGATTCCGATGATGTTCCTGGCATTCGCAGGTGCGTTTGTAAATCTTTATTCGGTGTGGCGGGTACGGTCTCTTCGTGCACGTCCTGCTTCGCAGTGGAGAGTGAAGCCGGTTACGAAGGAGAAGCTGCGCTCGGAGACTCTGCAGATTGTATTGGCAGTGGTGACTCTTATCCTTCTGGCTTTTGAGTGGGGCCTCCACTGGGAGTTGCATCGCCACGCATGACATCGTGTCATCCCGAAGGCTCGGGTTCAGGTGGAGGGGTTTCGAGCATGGCTTCGGTGAGTCGGGCATGCAGGCGTTCGCTAAAGCCGATCGGGAGTTCGAAGACACGATCGTCAGCAGTGAGGATGAGGATGTTTCGCGTGGAGTCGAGCACGGCGGAGCAGATCTCGCAGTGGGCAAGATGCTCTTCCACGCTGGCGCGTGTTTCGGAGTCGAGCGTGTCGTCGAGGTAGCCGGAGATGTAGTCCCAGACATGGCGGCAGTTCAGAACCATGGGAACCTCCTTCGGCGTTTGGGTTCAGCGCTGATGAGCTGTGGAGCGAGTTGCTTCTGCAGCATCATACGGGCGCGATGGAGCCTCATCTTAACCGATGCGATGGTGATGCCGAGTGTTTCCGCGGTTTCTTTGACGTTGCGTTCTTCGATCTCGCGGAGGACGAAGACCTCGCGGTATGGGAGCGGAAGGGCGTCGAGCGCGGTTCGGATGAGGGAGCGGATCTCCTGCCGCTCGAGGGATTCGGAGGGAATCTCGCGCCAGTCGGTAAGCTGTGCGGGAGTGACGGAGCCTTCGGTGGTGTCATCGATGGAGTCTGTGAGGGCGGGCCGTTTGTTGCGCAGGCGGCCGCGGGCCTCGTTGAGAACGATTGCAATGAGCCATGTGCTGAAGCGAGATTCGGCACGGAAACGGCCGAGATTGCGATAGGCCTTGATGAAGGCCTCCTGGGCGGCGTCCTCGGCTTCGGCCTCGTTGCGAAGCAGGGAGAGCGCCATGAGGTAGACGCTGCGCTCATAAGGCCGGATGAGCTCGTGAAAGGACTCCCTGTCGCCTGCCATTATCTTCGCGATCATGGCTGTCTCGTCTCTTGGGTTAGTTGACGACGGCATCCATTCCCCGATGTGGCGTTTGCATATAGGAAGGGAAGCGTTTGGCGAGGAGCGCGTCGAGCGAGAACAGGCCGGGTCCGAAGATCAGGATCAGCAGGGCGGCGAAGAGAAAGGTGTAGGAGTCGGCGGTATAGAACTTGCCAGGGTCGGAGAAGATGGAGGCCAACGCCTCATGCTCGGCAGTCCAGTAGGCGACCAGCATGGAGCCGGTGAACATCAGCGAGATCGGGCGCGAGAAGAGACCGATGATCAGGAGCATGCCCCCGAAGAATTCAAGCCCCGCGACGAAGTGCGCGTTCAGCCAGGGCAGGGGGATGTTGAGCGAGGCGAAGAAATCGACGACGCGCGGGAGGTGGCGCAGTTTGCCGAGGCCGGTCTGGACGAACTGCCATCCCCAGTAGAGCCGAACCGCGAGAAGGAAGGGCGACCGAAGCGTATCGAAGATAGTGCAGAAGGTGCCGTGAGCGGAGGCGAGGCGGTTGAGAGATTTCATCGTGTCTCCGTTGCTTCGGGCTTGCAGAGCCAGCCCATCTGCATGAGGAAGTGAAATGCGGATTGAATGTGAGCGGGGCGGTCGGATTCGGCGATATCGCTGCCGGTAAAGGCGGCTTCAATGGCCTGGCCGAGGGGTGCGTTGTTCTGGAACGCAAGCAGCAGAAGATAGTCTTCGCGGCCGAGGCGCTTGTAGTAGACGGAGTTCTCGTGGCGATGCACCGCAAGATAGATGTGGCCGGGGGCGGGTTTGCGCGAACGGGTGCGACGCACGAGATGAATGCTGACGGCGTTGGAGGCTTGTGTGACGGCTCCGTTCGAGGCATCGCGAACAGCGAGAAGAGCGTCGTCTACTGCGCAGGGGGCCTCAACAAGACGGACATAAGGCTGAAGGGCCAGACGTGAGGTGTCATCGAGTTCGGAGGCTTCTTCTGCTGTGATGGCAGGACGCTGCTCGTTGTCGAAGGCCTCGATGTGGGCCCATTCGAGCGCAGCCATGGCGATGGCGGCGTCGGTTTCCGGCTTGGTGTACTCGGGATTTTCGCGAAGCCAGGAGACGAGCGAAGAGCCGAGGTTGCGCAGAGTGAAGGACCGCGAGGGATGCGCGTGAAGATAAGCACGCATCAGGCGATCGAAGCGCTTTGAGCCAACGATGGATTTGAGACCGGGGAAGTCTTCTTCGAAGGAGGAGAAGATTCGAAACCAGTACTGGCGATTGTAGATCTCAAGCCGCTCGAAGGAAGAGAGACGGTCGTTTGGCTTGATGAAGTTGTCTGCTTCATCGGCAATAGAGCGATTCTTTTCGTCTCGCCGGCGCATCTGTTCGTCGCGCGTGAGCGGCCGCATGACCGCGGCAGCCATGCGGCGCTGGAGAGCATGAAGCTCGGGAGCGTTCATGCCGTCACCGCCAGGGCCGGCTGTTGCGACTGCGGATTGAGATAGCGATTGGCCTTCAGGGCTTCGGCGTGCACTTCCTCGAAGGAGGGGATAGAGTCGTCCCACTCGAGCAGGGTAGCGGTGGGGCCACAACGCTCGATGGCGCGAGCATAGAGCGCCCATACGGGATCGAGCACAGGGTGATCATGGGTATCAAGGATGTACTTCTCGAACTTGGAGTGGCCGGCGATGTGGATCTGCGCGACGCGCTCGGCAGGAACAGCTTCGATGTAGGTGCGTGGGTCGAAGTTGTGGTTCTGCGAGGAGACGTAGATGTTGTTGACGTCGAGCAGAATGCCGCAGTCGGCCTGTTCGACGACTTCGTTGAGGAACTCCCACTCCGTCATCTGAGAGATGTGAAATTCGGCGTAGCTGGAGACGTTCTCAACCGCGATGGGGACTTCGAGGAAGTCCTGCGCCTGACGGATCTTCTCTGCGGTGAGGCGGGCGGCCTCAAAGGTGTAGGGCATGGGAAGAAGATCGTGGGTATAGGTGCCGTCGACCGAGCCCCAGCAGAGATGATCGGAGAGCCAGGGGGTCTTGGTGCGGCGTACAAGATCTTTAAGGCGGCGCAGATGTTCGCGCGAGTGAGGCTCTGCGGAGCCGAAGTACATAGAGACGCCGTGCTGGACGACGCGGTACTGATCGAGGATAGTGTCGAGAATGGCGAGCGGACGGCCAGCGTCGACCATGTAGTTTTCCGAGATGATCTCGAACCAGTCGACGACCGGTTTGTTCTCGAGGATGTGGCGGTAGTGCGGAATGCGCAACCCGATACCGACTCCGTAATCCGTAAATGCATTGAAGCGATTTGCTGGCATTGCTTGATCCCTTACTCAGTGCTTCCTGGAGGGGCTTCCACTGTAACGCCGTGAAGGGACATCTTCGTCACGGCGTTACAGCGAAAGGAAGATAGCTTAGTGCTTTTTGGATCCGTCGGTTGCGCAGCCGCCCTTGCCCTTGCAGCTGTTCTTGCCCTTGCAGCCATTATCGCCAGCCTTGCATCCGCCCTGGCCTTTACAGTCGTTCTTGCCTTTGCAGGAGTGCTTATCTTTATCCTGCGCCATCATGGACGACGAGAGCGCGGGCGCACCGAGCTGAGCGCCGTTGTGCAGGGTGGAAGCATGGATCGGGGCTGCGGAACCGCTGAGCAATCCCGTAACGGCTGCGCTCAACATCATTGCCTTAAAAGAGTTCTTCATAAAGTCTCCTTGGTTTGAGATGGGCAACCTGCGCTCCATCTTGCCCCGTTAGATTCGAGGCGTGAAGAAGAGTAACAGTTTTTGTTAAGCCATTTGTCACTAAAAAGACCATAACTTTTATTGCGACTGCCCTGGGGGATTTTCATGCATCCAATTGATGGTGAAAGACGTTAAGCGCACGACAGAAGATGGATCTCTTGAGCATCCGCCCAAAAAACGCAGAGGTATCTGGGGCTGGATTGCAATTATTGCCTTGTTCATCGTCGCGGGTCTCTTTGCCACCGTAGAGTGGATGCTGCATCGCGCCGAGCCGATTTTACGAGGAAGGATCATCGAGACTCTGAGCACGCGCTTTGACAGCCGCGTAGAGCTGGCAGAGTTTCATGTGTCAGTCCTGAAGGGCCTCGAGGTTTCGGGTGACAAGTTGCAAATCTATCCTCCGGACGATGTGGTTGATGCCGGAGCCAAAGATCCTTTAATCGCTCTGAACCATTTTGCCTTTCATGCCAATGTGATGGGGTTGTTCCAGAAGCCGATGCATGTAGGAACCGTGAAGGTTCAGGGCATGGTGATCAGTGTTCCGCCGCGCGAGATGCGCCAACAAGCTCCCAAGGGAGACAGGCATCTCGGTAAGATCAAGATTGTTGTCGATGAGATCGATTGCGACGATTCCAAACTGATTATTGGAACGGCGAAGCCGGACAAGGATCCGAAAGAGTTCGTCCTGCAGCATATTGTGATGCGCAATGTAGGGCCGAACGATCCATGGAAGTACGACGCGACGCTGGTGAATGCGATTCCCAAAGGGGATATCCATGCGGTGGGAACGTTTGGACCGTGGGTGAATGAGAGCCCAGGGGACTCGAATGTGACTGGGAAATATACCTTCGATCACGCCGATCTGGGAACGATCAAGGGCATTGGCGGCATTCTTTCTTCGGTGGGAGAGTTCACAGGACAGTTGAATCGCATCGTGGTGGATGGAACGACAGAGACGCCGGATTTCTCTTTGGATACGGCGAATCGCCCTGTACCGTTGCACACGAAGTTTCATGCGATCGTCGATGGGACCAGTGGCGATACTTATTTGCAGCCGGTGGATGCTACGCTGGACCAGTCGAACTTTTCCTGCACAGGCGCGGTGGTGAATGTGAAAGGGAAGGGGCACTTCATTGATCTGGACGCGAATGTTCCGAACGGAAGAATTCAAGATTTTCTAGAGCTCGCGGTGAAGACCCGGCCTGTATTGATGACAGGACGGCTAAACATGAAGGCGAAGCTGCATATTCATCCGGGAAGCCAACGGGTGATTGAGCGGATGGGGCTACAGGGAGGGTTTCGGCTGCGGTCGATTCACTTCACGAATCCGGAGTGGCAGGACAAGGTGGACATGTTGAGTCTGCGTGCGCAGGGGCAGCCAAAGCTAGCCAAGCCAGGTGCCGACGATGTCAGCTCGTTGATGACGGGTCAGTTTGTCCTGGGAAATGCACGGCTGAACCTTAGCAAGCTGTCCTACAGCCTTCCCGGCGCGGACGTGAATCTTGCGGGTGTGTATTCCCTGGACGGGAGCGAGTTGGACTTCGATGGGAAGGTCAGGACGAAGGCCGCGCTTTCGAATATGGTCGCGACCTGGTGGAAGTCCTGGCTGCTGAAACCGGTCGATCCATTCTTCAGAAAGAATGGCGCAGGGGCCGAGATCCCGATCAAGATCAGTGGCACCCGCGGTGCGCCTAAATTTGGCCTTGACCTGAAACATAAGGACAAGGATAAGGACAAAGGCGGAGAATAATCGCGACTAGAAGCCGCTGTCGTCACCGCCGCCGGAGTCAAAGTCAGATCCGAAATCGGAGCTGTCGTCGAAGTTCGAAGAATCGTCGTTGAAGTTCGAGTCGTCACCGCCGTAGCCGGTGTCCATCAGGCTGTTGCCGTGATCGTTGTTATCGACGGCTTGTGAAAAGGCGGATTCGCCGCGGCGATCTTCGATATCGGGTGAGAGATGATTTTCGTGTTCTCGGTCCCCGCCGTCGCCATAGTAGTTGTTGA
>DATJJJ010000031.1:0-70220 GCA_035492215.1 Edaphobacter sp.
ATTGGCCGGCCAGGGCCTGTCCTTCTGTCCCCGATAGGTCTCGACCCAGATCAGCTTCTGTGGAGCGCTCGCGTCGGAATAAACCTTCAACTCCAGAATCTCTTCGTCGCCCGGCCCGATATCGATTCCTGTTGTGGGGGCAGGAGCGATGGTAAACGTCAGGTCGGGGGTCTCTCCGTTTGCGGCAACACTCTTTCCTAATGTTTTTGCAAGGTCTTCTAATTGAGCGCCTGTAGACCGATCCATTGGGTCGTACTTCACTTTGACAGAGTGAGCGCTATCGAGTGTCTTGCGAAACCAGTACCAATCACAGGTCGGTTGAGCGTTTTTGGTGGTACATCCAGCAAGAACTGCTGGCTTTTGAGGTTGTGCTGTACCAATACCGAGGACCAAGGACAGACAAAGAGTTAACTCGACAAAACGAACCATATTTCTTCCCATGGCTTAATTTTGAACAACGTTGTTGTGACGGGAAGACTCATAGAAAAGTCGCATACCGACCTAATTTATCTCTCCTACGCAAACAGACGCTTCCCCTCACGACGCGCTACCATCAAAAGGCTATGGCAAAGACGCCCACGAAATCCGCTGAGACAAAAACTCCCGCAAACCAGACGAAGAAGCCGCCCATCTATCTCCTCGATTCGATGGCCTTCATCTTCCGCGCCTACCATGCCATGCAGCGCTCGCGTCCCATGTCGACGCGTACCGGAGTTCCAACGGCGGCAACCTACGTCTTCGTCAATATGATTAACAAACTGCGCAAAGACTTTCAGCCCGAGTATCTGGCTGCGGTCTACGATGTCGGTGCCCCGGTCCATCGCAACGAGATGGCGGCACAGCTCAAAGACGTCAAAAAATTCAATATCAAGACGCAGCAGTTTGAAGTCATCGAATACGGCGGCTACAAGGCGAATCGTACCGAGACGCCCCCCGACCTCATCCAGCAGCAGCCTTATATTCGCCGCGCGCTTGAGGCGTTTCGCATTCCTATCCTTTACTACGAGGGCTTCGAGGCGGACGACGTGATCGGCACGCTCTCCTGCAAGCTGGCTGCGCTGGGTCATCACGTCTATGTCGTCTCCTCCGACAAGGACATGATGCAGCTCGTCAACAAAGACGTCTCCATCCTTAACCCCACGAAGGACAACCTGATCCTCGACTCCGCCGGGGTTGAAGCAAATCTTGGTGTACCTCCGGAGCGCGTGATTGACGTGATGGCTCTTCGTGGCGACGCGATTGACAACATCCCCGGAGCGCCTGGTATCGGCGACAAAGGCTCTGTGGAGCTGATCCAGCAGTTCGGCTCCGTCGAGGCCGCAATCGATGCTGCTTCTTCTCAGCCCGAAAATATCAAGCGCAAGACCTATCGCGAATCTCTCGCTAACAACCGTGACAACATCCTTCTCTCCAAAGAGCTGGTGACCATCCACACCAACGTGCCCATCGAGTATTCGCTCGATGCCATGCGCACGCAGCCGCCCGATATCGCCGCATGCCGCAACCTCTTCTCCGAGCTTGAATTTACGACGCTGCTCAAGGAGCTTGCTCCCGCTCCCGACACCACGGTTGTGACCTACGAGCTTAAGCCCACGGCAAAACAGATCAAGGATCTTCTGGCAGAGGCCAGAGCGATTAATCCCGAGACGAAAGCTCCTAAGGGCCTTGCTATCGCAATCTTTGAGGACGCCCGTGCCATAGCCGAAGAGGTGGCTGCGGAATCGGAAGAGGCTGCCGAACTGGAGCCGCCTCCCGTCGAGAATATGTCTCTCTTTGGAACAACAGAGACAGAGCAGCTCCCCCAACCTTCGCAGGGGGAGAAAGTTCCCGATCCTGCGTGTCTTCTCGGTCTTGCCGCTATCGACACCTTTGCCATGCAGGTTTCGCTCGATGAGCCCGGCATCAAGGAAGCGCTCGCCGACCCCGCTCTGCCGAAGGACGTGCATGATCTCAAGGCCATTCTTAGGGCGCTGGCTCCTCACGGGATTGCCCTCAATGGCGTGCGGAATGACGTTATGCTGCTAAGCTATCTCGTCAACCCCACACACGGCTCGCACACGCTGCCTGACATTGCTGCCCGAAGCACCAGCCGGACTCTGACGCATCAGCCCACGAAGGACAACCCTTCGGATCCGGATCGCCTGCCCGAGGCCGCAGCCGCCATCGTTCGTCTTTCGACCACGCTTGGGGAGCAGGTCGCGCACTATGCTCCGGTTGAGCATACGATTCCGGCGGACGATCCCGCGCTCGGCGGTGCAGTCACGCCGGATATGCTCTTTGCCGTTTCGACGGCTCCGGCCATTCAGTCCACAGCAACCTCGCCGCTGCAGTATGTCTACGAGACCATCGATCAGCCGCTTGTCTCCGTCCTGCTTCGTATGGAACAGATCGGCGTCCGTATCGATTCGAATTTTCTGCGCGAGATGTCCTCGCGTCTCGCGGTCGAGATCGACAACTTTGCTGAGCGTATCTATGCCGAGAGCGGCCATCGCTTCAACATCAACTCGCCCAAGCAGCTCGGTGACGTGCTCTTCAACAAGATGCTTCTTCCCAAGCCGATGAAGTACGGCAAAGGGAAAGTCGTCTCGACTGCGCAGGATGTTCTTGAAGAGCTGGCGGAGGTGCACAGTGTTCCTCGCCTCGTGCTGGAGTACAGGCAGCTTGCCAAGCTCAAGTCCACCTATCTCGATCAACTTCCCGGACTCGCCGATGAGCAGGGAAGAGTCCACACCACCTTCAACCAGGTGGGCACAGCGACGGGCCGTCTTTCCAGCACCAATCCCAATCTTCAGAACATTCCCGTGCGCACTTCAATCGGCCGCGAGATTCGCGCTGCCTTTATTGCAGCTCCTGGCAATGTGCTGATGTCTGCCGACTACTCGCAGATCGAGTTGCGGCTGATGGCGCACTTCTCGCAGGATCCGCTGCTGCTCGATGCCTACCGCACGGGTAAGGACATTCATACGCTCACAGCCTCGGAGGTCTTCGGCGTCGATGCCGCCACCATGGACAAAGAGACACGCAACCGCGCCAAGGCTGTGAACTTCGGCATTGTCTATGGAATCTCCCCTTTTGGACTAGCGGCACAGCTCGGCATCGACCAGAAGACGGCTCGTGAGTATATCGAACGCTACTTCGACCGATACAAAGGTGTTGAGCGTTTCATTCAACAGACGCTGGAGACCGTTCGCCGCGAACAGGCTGTTCGTACCTTCTTCGGACGTGTTCGCCCGATACCCGATATCCAGTCCCGCAATCCCAACATGCGCGGCTTTGCCGAACGCACAGCTGTCAATACGCCGCTGCAGGGTACGGCTGCCGATCTCATCAAGCTTGCGATGCTACGCATCGATTCCGAGATCACTCGCCGCAAGCTTCGTTCGCACATGACCCTTCAGGTCCACGACGAACTTCTCTTCGACGTGGTTCCCGAAGAGTCCAAGGAGCTCGAAGCCCTGGTGCGGCAGGAGATGGAGCATGTCGCAGAGTTCTCCGTTCCCATCGTGGCCGAGATTGGGATCGGGAAGAACTGGCGCGATCTTAAGTAAGGGTCATGCTTATGTTCTGCGGGGCCTTGCAGACGCGGTTGCGTCCGTCCGCCTTGGCTTGATAGAGAGCCTTGTCCGCGGCTTCGATCAACTTCTCCGGCAGATCGCGAGTAGTCGGATAGATCGTCGCGACACCGCAGCTGACGGTGGCGCGGATGCTCTGGTCGTATGGCCCTTGAGATGGATCAAGCGCCGGGAATCCGGCCAGCTCCACCATCTTGCGTAATCGTTCCGCGACCTGAACCGCGGCGGTCTCCGGCGTCGATGGAAGCAGGATGACGAACTCCTCGCCGCCAAACCGCGCGGCATAGTCATCCTTTACGCGCAGCGCCTGTTGCAGAAGCGATCCAATTCTTTTGAGCACCTCGTCGCCATAAAGGTGGCCGTAGCGATCGTTCAGGTGCTTGAAGTAGTCCACGTCGACCACGATGACAGACAAGGAGGTCCCGCCGATGATGGCCCTCTTCCACAGTTCGGCGTACTGGGCTTCGAAGGCATGACGGTTTGCAAGACCGGTAAGAGCGTCACTCTCAGACCTGCGTAATAGCTGCTCGTTCAGGCGATTGAGGTCACCCACCAGAAGTTCGCCACGCAGATGCAACAGATAGTTCAGGCGCTCCTCACGGCAGGAGCTATAGTTCGCAATCAGAGTAACGATGGTGGCGCCCATGGCGAGGCTCAGGCCGAAGATCTTTTCTCCGGAGGTCAGCATGCGGTCGTACCAGAGAAACAGGCCGTCTCCGCCCAGCATGATCAGTGAGGTCGCGGCGGCATAGGGCAGCCTTAACCGCATGACTACATTAGTGAAGAGAACCACTGCGAGCACGGCCATCTGTACATAAGCCGACGCCACCCGAGTACGATTGACCTCGAGATAGAGCTGAGTCAGGCCTGCGAGGCAGGCCGCTATTGCAATGCTCGATTCCCGAAACATCTTCTTTGGCCGGTGCAACATACTTGCGTTCACCAGCAGGCACACCGGCGTGACCACCAGCATGCGGATCACGAAGGCCTGACGGAAATCCTGGGGTGCGCTGTAGAAATCGGCGATCAGGAAAAGGTCGAAGAGAATGATGGCGATCAGGCCTTCCATCCAAAGACGTCTGGCCCGGCGCTCGGCGTTTTCTTCCTCAAAACGGTCTTCAAGCTCTCCAGGGAAGGAAAGCCATTGAAAACGCATTCCGGATAGCCTGTTGATTTGCCGGTTGACTATGTCACTCAGAACTGGCTGGCTGGTCGGCATAGTTGGCAATTGCGCTTCAAGATCAGCGCCTTTCTCTTCTCCTTTGGCCGTATTTTTAGGCGGCAGAGTTACAAAGTGCTTATCATTAATGCTGGGACCCGTGTAAGCAAGCATAGCTTTTAGATGGGAGAAAAGTGTCCCATCGAACGGCTTTTTTGGCAAAATAAATCGCTCAAAGGATCCTAGAGAAGATAGAAAAGGGCCCCGGCTGATAAACTGGGGATTCGCGTCGAGGCACACGGCCCGGCGTGAAGATTCTTGGAAGCAGCCAAAAGGAAGATCCTCACCCGTGGACCAGCAAACACGTCAAGCTCTTAAGCACGACCAGTTCGTCGATACCGCGCAGCATGGCCTCGATTGGGCCAAGGACAACAGCCGTTCGCTCGTGCTCGTGGGCGCGATCGTCGCTGCTCTGTTGATCGTGGTTGGAATCGGTGCCTATATCTTCAATCACCGCAGCCAGCAGGCTGACGTTGCCTTTGGAGAGGCCATGCAGACCTATCAGACTCCGCTTGCGGCTCCGGGCCAGCAGGTCCCGCCGGGAGTCAAGACCTTTCCCACGGCTGCGGATCGTGCCAAGGCCGCTAATCAACTCTTTCTCAAGGTCGCCGACACCTACGGCATGACCTCCAGCGGCAAGCTGGCCCGCTACTTCGCCGGTCTTACGTACCTTGAGGCTGGTGAGAACGGACAGGCGGAGAGCACGTTGAAGCAGGTTGGCAGCGGATGGAACGGCGATCTTGCTTCGCTGGCCAAGCTTGCTCTTGCGCAGCTCTATCGTCAGACGGGCCGCGATCCTCAGGCCATCGAGGTCTACAACGACCTTACGGCCCACCCCACCTCTTCGGTTCCTGCCGGAACGGCTCAGCTTCAACTTGCCGATCTCTACGAAGCAGAGAACAAGCCCGAGATGGCGAAGAAGGTCTATGCGCAGTTGAAGGATAAGGATTCCAAGGGGCCTGCCGGTATGATCGCCGCGCAGAAGCTCAATCCTACGCCGGCAGACAATCCCGCTCTTGCCCGCTAAATCCTAAAGAAGTATCAGTGGCCGTGTTCGTCGCGTAGGTAAACGGCGGCACGGCCGCTTTGTTCTCCCTGTCTTCCGCCTGCCTCGGCCTCCGAACGCAGCTTCGACAATAGCTTCCACTGGTCTTTTTCCTTCTTGACCGGAACCCATGGTGGCAGCGGCATCCCCAGATAATCGGACAGCGCTCCCGCATAAGGTTCATAGAGCCCGCGGATTGTGTGCAGGCGCTCGTCCGACGCGCGATCCCCACAGAGTCGCAACCGCACCTCGCCCAGCACAGCGCATAACCGGTCGAAATCTCCAGCAGGCAGCCGATCGCGTCCCGCCTGATCTGCCCAAACCTTCTGCTCCTGAATATGGAAGACGTTCCCCAGATCGATCAGGGCATGACGGGCCATCAGAAAGGTCAGTTGAGCCTGACGCGAGGCCGGTCCTTCGAGCACCGAGATCAGGAGCGCGCAGGTATCGAGAATCGCCACCAGTGCCGAAAGCCAGCTTTGATTATCGTGCTGTGAGCGGTAGTAGCAGAGGATGGGGTAGGAGATGTGCGATTCCAGAATCTCTGCCGACCATCGCTCCCATTCTTCCAGCAGGTCGATCAGTGCCTCTTCGCCGCCCTCAAAGCCGTGCCTCCGCAACAGCTCTGCGGCGGTGGGAGGAGATCCTGCCCTCGCATCCAGCAGGGCGATGCTGACCTCGCGGCGCGAGAAGGCCTGGTAGAGCACCGGAAGATATCCGATGACCAGCGCGACAAATCCCAGGCCGACGCCGGATTCGAAGATGATCAGGGTGCGGGCTCCGATGCTGTGCGGAACCACATCCCCCAGGCCCAGCGTGAACATCGTCGTTCCGCTGACATAAAGTGCCGTGCGGAATTTGGATAAACCGGCTGCGGTCTGCACTCCCATCACATCAGTGAAGGGAGTGCCCAGGGCGAAGTAAAAGAGTGCGAATCCCAGGATGAGCAACAGCGCCCAGAGCAGCAGAAGAAGAATCAACGAGAGCGGGCCGTAGACGCTGTAGATCTGTTCGCGTGTGCGGACATTGCGGGTCCGGACGGCGAAGGCCTTCCACGGACGCCAAGTCGCAACCAGAAACATCCGGGTGATGCGAAACCTTCCCGTCGCTCGACGGGGAAGAATGATGGTCTGAAAGGCGTCCAGAAAGACGGCAAAACAGCACATGCATCCGATCATCCAGGCGAGCACATGCAAAGCGTTTTCTACCTCCGGTCCTAATCTCTCACCATAGCAGAGCGCCGCGAAGCGGCGAACCCCGTCCTTATGTGGAGCATACGTGTTGGATGAAAAATTCCCTTTGTTTTATGCATTTTTCATTCGACATCCTCAGCGAGTGTGGCTAGCCTAAGGGGGGTCTCCGGGTTTAAACTTGTCTTCTAACGGTATTTGGACGAATGATCTTCGACTCACAACGCGTCCTGATCGTCGATGACGACCATCTTGTAGCCGACACCCTTGGACTGATCTTCAAGCGGAGTGGTTACAACGCTTTGACCTGCTACTCCGCCGACCAGGCGCTCACGCAGGCTCGCGAGTTTCAGCCCAATCTGCTTCTCTGCGACATCACTATGCCCGGACGCGACGGCCTCGCGCTTGCCCAGGATGTAGTCAGCGAACTGCCCTCCTGCAGGATTCTCGTTCTCACCGGCTTCCAGGGGAACCTTCATCGCGTCCGCGAGCATACGGATCGTTTTGAAAAACCCGTAGGTTTGCTCTCCAAGCCCTGCCAGCCCGCCGAACTTTTGCGCGAAGCAAACGCGATGCTGGCCAACGCCTAGATAAATCGGATGGATCGATGTCGGATTTTGGACGCATCCTGATCGCGCTTGGCCTTCTCCTTGTAGTGGCTGGATTTGTGCTGATTCTCTTCGGCCGGATGAACGTGCCGCTTGGCCGTCTTCCAGGCGACCTCTCCTGGAAAGGCCGAGGCTGGAGCGTCTCCTTTCCTCTGGCAAGCTCCATTCTGATCAGCGTCGTTCTGACCTTGCTGCTGTGGCTGATCGGCCGCTTCCGTCGCTGAATCGGCGGCTGTTTCACCTGCTAGACTCACCCTTATGTCCACTCGGGAGCCGAACTCGCCTACCCTCGCCAGCCTGCGCGCGGCCCGGGGAAAGCTCTCTTCCGCGAGGCCGCAAAAAACGTCTTCCCCGGCTCCCGAGGAGCAGGCAGGCTTTCTCTTCATCGACGAAGAGATAACGATTCCCGAATCGCCAGCGGAGCCTGTCGAACCCGAACCGGTCGTTCCACGCCCGAAGCCTCCGGAGCGGCGCATCTGGACCGTTGCCGATCTGGTGGGAAGCGTCCGGCAGCAGATTGAGGCCGCCTATGCCGATCTCTGGGTCGAAGGAGAGATTTCCAACTGCCGTCCAGCGCCCTCAGGCCACATCTACTTCACTCTCAAGGACAAAGACGCTCAGCTTCCGGTCGTCCTCTTTCGTCGTCAGGCGCAGCTGCTCCGATTTCGTCCTGAAGACGGTCTTGCCGTTCTCGTTCGCGGTCGTGTTTCCATCTACGAAAGCCGGGGTCAGCTTCAGCTGATTGCGGAGACGATGGAGCCTCGCGGCGCAGGCTCCCTTCAGCTTGCCTTTGAGCAACTCAAGGCGCGCCTGCTCGCAGAAGGTCTCTTCGACGCCTCGCGCAAGCGTCTGCTTCCTCCATTCCCGCACTGCATCGGCGTCATTACTTCGCCTACAGGGGCGGTCATCCGCGACATCGTCACTGTCGTGCGCCGCCGTCATGCGCGGCTCAATCTGCTCGTCTTTCCTGCCGTGATGCAGGGAGCCGCCAGCCCCGGTTCAGTGGCTGCCGGTATTCGCTGGTTCAACCGGAACCCGTCGCTGGTTGATCTCATCGTCATTGCTCGGGGCGGAGGCTCGATGGAAGATCTCGCCGGTTTCAACAACGAGGCACTGGCCCGCATCATCGCAGCCTCTGAGATTCCCATCGTCTCCGCCATCGGTCATGAGACCGACTTCACCATTGCCGATTTTGTCGCCGACCTGCGCGCGCCCACACCGTCTGCCGCTGCCGAACTGATCACCGCAGCCCAGCATCGCATCGAAGAGCGCGTTGACGCCTTATCGTCACGCATCCGCCGCGCCATCCGGCTGCACTTGCTGGAATCGCGGCAACGTTACGCCCGCCTCTCTGCGCCGACGGTGCTTCGCCGCGTCTCCGACTCCATCGACCGCCGCAGCCAGCGTGTCGATGAGCTTGCTTTGCGCCTGGATCGAGCCTCGGTGCGACGTCTTCGTCTTCGTGCCGACCGGCTTCGCCTTCTCGACGAGCGCCTGCGTCGTCAGGACATCGGGCTTCGTCTCGCAGCCTCGCATCGACGCATCGAGCGTTCCGCCGCTCGTCTCGACCGCGCCGTTCTTGAGGCCATCTCCTCTCGACGAGGGCGTCTTTATGCAGCCCGAGCCCGACTCCAGGCACTCTCTCCCCTCAATGTTCTGGCTCGTGGCTACGCGCTGGTCTATGTTGATAAAGTGGATCAGGGAGCTGAGGGCGTCTCCGGTAAAGAATCGCTCCTCCGCTCCGCATCCGAGGTTGTTCCGGGACAGAAGATCCGGGCGCGTCTTGCCTCAGGAACCCTTTCGGCTCAGGTCACTGCAACTGATCCAACGGAGAACGGCAGCTCATGAAGAAGCTTTTTGGAACCGACGGCATCCGCTCCGTCGCTGGGCAATATCCTCTCGACGCCGCTAGCGTCCACGTCATCGGTCTTGCGCTGGCCCATACCCTTTCCGCCTCCACTCCGTCGCCTCGTGTGCTGCTCGGCATGGACACGCGCGAGTCTAGCCCGGCCATCGCCGCTCAGCTGACTGCGGGCCTTGTGGAGGGAGGAGCCACGGTGGAGAGCGCCGGTGTCATCACCACGCCCGCTGTTGCGCATCTCACCCATACACACGGCTTTGCTGCGGGCATCGTCATCTCCGCCTCGCACAATCCCTGGCAGGACAACGGCATTAAAGTCTTCGGTCCCGACGGCTACAAGCTCCCCGACGCTACAGAGCTCGCCATTGAGGAAGAGATCTTCCGTCACCTGAACAACGGCGCAAACTCCTCTCTGTCCGCGACTACGGTGAAGGAGCAGGCTCCTCCCGTCAACGAGGCCGACCGCGCCGACTACATCCGTTTTCTGCTGGCTGCGGTCCCCGGCCTCTCGCTCGACAATCGGCGCATCGTAGTCGACTGCGCGAACGGAGCCGCCTCAGCCGTAGCCCCTGAGCTCTTCGCCCAACTCGGTGGTAAAGAGGTCATCATCACGCACGCCTCGCCCGATGGCCGCAACATCAACGAGCATTGCGGCGCGCTTCACCCGGAGATCGTCGCCGCGCGAGTGGCTCACCACAAAGCCTCGCTCGGCATTACCTTCGACGGTGACGCCGACCGCGCGCTCTTCGCCGATGAGCTGGGGCGCGTGGTCAACGGCGACGCCGTTCTTCTGCTTGCTGCGCGCGATCTTCAGGCTCGCGGCCTGCTGACCAACTCCACCGTTGTGGCCACTACTATGTCGAACATGGGCCTTGAGGCTGCCCTCAAGCGCTCCGGCATCCAGATGCTCCGCGCTGCCGTCGGCGACAAGTACGTCCTTGAGCAGATGCTCTCCACCAAAGCAGCTCTCGGTGGCGAACAGTCCGGCCACATCATCTTCTCTGGCCGTTCCACCACGGGAGACGGTCTTCTCACCGCGTTGCTGCTACTCGACATCGTGCACCGCAGTGGCAAGTCGCTCTCCGAGCTGATCTCCGACCTCAAGGTTTTTCCGCAGGTCATCGTCAACGTCAAGGTCCGTGAGAAGAAGCCGCTGGACACCATTCCCGCCGTGGTCGCCGCAATCGCAGCGGCGGAAAAAGAGCTGGCGGACTGCGGCCGCGTCGTCATCCGCTACTCCGGCACCGAAGCCCTTGCCCGCGTAATGATCGAGGCTGAATCCGAACCCGTCATGCGCCATCACGCCGACACGATCGCCAACGCAATCCGTTCTGAGCTGGGGATCTAGCCCGGCCCTTACACTGCTGTCACCCTCGGGATAGTAAAATGCAAGCTATGTACGAAGACTTCAAAGTAACCGATCGCTGGACCGGCGAACAGCTCCACTGCAAGTGGAAGGGAACGGTGGTCGCCATCGCCACCCGTCATGCCGACGCAACCGATATCCGCTTCTCGGTGAGCGACCGTCCCGTCTGGATCGCCCTGCCGAATCTTGCCTGGGTGGAACAGAAGCGCCGTACCGGCCATGTCATTACGGATTATCTTGCGGCTCAGATTGCAGGCAGCTACCTCAAGCAGGCCATCGAGTCCGGCTACGATAACGGCCGCGAGATGTACACCATGACGGTCGACGAAGTTCTCGAGCACGCCGACAAGGTGGTTCGCGAGGTCGGGCACACCGCCATGCTGCCCAGTTTGCCCGTCATCAACGAAAATGTTCGGGCCGAGGATGAGATGGGCATTCATCTCCCCGGCGAGCCAGCCTAACTGCCATGGTCTCCCGTCGGCGATTCCTTCTGCTGTTTCCGGCTTATACGGCCTCCGCGCAGACTTTCTTTCGTAAGAAGTCGCCCCCTCTCCCGCCCACAATTCATGTCTTCATCGGCACGGATACGACCAAGGGAGTCAGCAAGGGCATCTATCACTGCACCTTCAACACCATCAATGGCAGGCTCAGCGTTCCTATCCTCGCTGCTGAGACCGCCCGGCCTTCGTATCTCGCGCTTACTCCTCCGCGTGGCGGCGCCCACCGCTTTCTTTATGCGGTCAATGCTATTCCCGAACCCTCGGCCACAGTCACCACCTTCGACCTCGACCCACGCAGCGGTCTGCTGACCGAGAAGGGCAAGGTCACCTCCGGGGGAGCCGGCCCGGCCTATGTCTCGGTCGATTCCACCGGCCACGCCGCCTTCGTTGCCGATTACTACGGCGGAGCCATCGCTTCCTATCGCATCGAACCCGACGGCACCCTCTCTCATCCGGTCGATGTCTTCGACTACAAGGACCCCAAGTTCGGCCACCACGGCCCCGTTCCCGGGCGCCAGGACGGTCCCCATCCGCACTCCGTCTTCATCTCGCCTGACGATCGTTTTCTCATCGTCAACGATCTCGGCAACGATGCGCTCAGTGTCTTTCACATCGATCTTGCGAACGCTAAGCTGACTCCCGCGAGCCCCCTGCTCACCAGCATGAGGCCGGGTTCAGGACCGCGTCACATCGCCTTTCACCCCAATGGGCGCTGGGTCTACGTGATCAACGAACTCGACTCGACGATCGATCATCTCCTATGGACCACGACTCACTCCATGTCGCAGCCGCAGGGGCTTTTGATCCATACCAACACCACGGTCAAGACCACTGCTCCCGGCTTTCCGGCAGACAAGAACACCGCCGCGGAGGTCATGATTTCCTCCGATGGCAACTTCCTCTACGCCAGCAATCGCGGCGAAGATACCCTCGTCGTCTTCGCGATTGGGAACAACGGCTCTCTCAAAGAGATCCAGCGTGTGCCCTGCGGAGGCAAGACACCGCGGCACTTTACCTTCGATCCCACCTACCGCTGGATTCTCTGCGGTAATCAGGACTCGGCCTCGATCACCGTCTTTCGCCGCGACGAAGGAACCGGAAAACTCGCCGGACCTACCCAGACGGTTCCTGTCGACTCGCCTCTCTACACTCTGTTGGTCTGAGAAATGTTCGCCCGAAAGCTCCGTATCGAGCGCATTGACCTATCCGGCGCGGCGCATCTTTGCCCCATCCGCTGGATCGACAACTTTGCCATGCGCAACTTCACCAACGACGCCATCTTCGACGACACGCTTCCCATCGCCGACGGTTGGCTCGAGGCCGGATACCGCGTTCCACTCGATCGCCTGCAGGCCGGTATGGAAGACTGGTTTCGCCGCAAAAATTACATCGGGCCCGGAGAGCATCTTCGCATCTCCGAGCCCGATGTAGTTTCGTCAACAACTCTATAAGCTATCCCGTTGCTTACAGAGTCTTAAGATCCAGAACAAACCGGTACTTCACATCGCTCTTCAGCACGCGCTCCCAGGCCTCGTTCACCTTGGGGAAGGTCGTCATCTCGATATCGGAGACGATGTTGTGCTTGCCGCAAAAGTCCAGCATCTCCTGAGTCTCGCGGATGCCGCCGATCATCGATCCTGAGAAGTTCTTGCGCCCCAGGATCGCGAAGGCCGTAACCGCCAGCGGATTCTCCGGTGCGCCGACCAGGCACAGAGTTCCATCGCGCTTCAGCAGCGAAAGGTAGCTGTTGATGTCGTGATCCGCCGAGACGCAATCCAGAATGAAGTCGAAACTTCCCGCATGCTTTGCGGCCCAGCCCTCTTCCTTCGTCAGAATCACCTCATCGGCACCCAGCTTCTTCGCGTCTTCGATCTTGGAGGCGCTGGTTGTGAACAGCACCGTCTTCGCGCCGAAGGCATGCGAAAACTTCAGTCCCATGTGGCCCAGACCGCCAAGACCCACAATACCGACCTTCTTTCCCGGTCCCGCATTCCAGTACTTCAGCGGAGAATAGGTCGTGATGCCAGCACACAGAAGCGGAGCCGCCGCAGCGGGGTCCAGGCTGGACGGAATCGACAGCACGAATCCCTCGTCGACCACAATATGATTGCCGTAGCCGCCAAAGGTCAGCTTGCCGTCCTTGCCGTGCGAGTTATACGTAAATACGGTCTGGCCGCGCAGGCAGTACTGCTGCTCGCTGTCTTTGCACGAAGCGCACTCGCCGCACGAATCGACCATGCAGCCGACGCCCACTACGTCGCCCACCTTGAACTTTGTGACCTTCGAACCCACGCGGGCGACCTTGCCGATCACCTCATGCCCGGGGACCATGGGGTAGATGGCGTTGCCCCACTCATTCCTTGCCTGATGGATGTCCGAGTGACAGATCCCGCAGAAATCGACATCGATCAGCACATCTTTTTCACCCGGCTCGCGATGCTCATAGGCAAAAGGAGCCAGCGACGTCGTCGCCGACTGTGCGGCGTAACCCTTGGTTGCAATCATTTTTCTTCTCCAATTCGTAGAGAGGTAACGGCTGGATAAAGCCCACCTGAACTTTAGATATAACAAAACCGGCGGCGGCCCGCCGGTTCTCGAAACGCCTTACTCGTCGTAATGCAGCAGGCTGCAGACGTCGTACTCCGGAAACTTCTCGCGGCCCTTCAGAAAGTCCAGCTCGACTGCAAATCCCAGCCCCGCAATCTCGCCGCCCAGCTGCCGCACCAGCTGTACCGTGGCCTGCATGGTTCCACCCGTCGCCAGCAGATCGTCGACGATGACGACGCGTTGACCCGGCTTGATCGCGTCCAGATGAACCTCCAGCGAATCCGTGCCGTACTCAAGGTCGTAGCTTACGCGGGCAGTCTTCGCCGGCAGCTTCTTCGGCTTTCGCACCGGAACAAAGCCTGCGTTCAACCGGTAGGCCAGCGCCGGGCCAAAGATAAATCCTCGAGCCTCGATGCCCAGTACCAGGTCAATCTCTTTGCCGATGTAATAGGCGGCAAAGGCATCGATCAGCTGCGCAAATCCTGTCTTGTCCTTCAGCAGCGTGGTGATGTCGTAAAACAGAATTCCCGGCTTGGGAAAGTCCGGTACCGTTCGCACAAGAGCCTTCAGCGGCTCGCAATTCATCTTTGAATTCTGCATTCTTCTCCTACCACGCTCCTTCAATCGCAAAAGGACCGAGCTTCGTACCTTCGCTCTCGTCCACTTCCTGTTCCAGCACCGCGTCTACGCGGCTGCCTCGAGAACCCTTTTGGAGAGCGCCCTTCAGCTCTGCCAAAAGCTCCGGTTCGCCGGAGGCTACCACCTCTACATGGCCTGATTCAGTATTACGAACCCACCCTCGCAAGCCAAGCTCCGCGGCCTCGCGATGGACAAACCAGCGAAACCCGACGCCCTGCACGCGACCCTTGACGAGATAGTAACGCACCATGGAGCCTCCAGTTTCGCATGAAATTCAAGATTAAATCTTTTGACATGAGAATTGTGCATGGCTAACCTTGCCTCGCCCTCCTTTTAAAAAGATCTGCTCCACATCCTGCTGTGGAGGCAATTTTGCATGCTGTCGCCCCGCTTTGCTCATCTTCTTACTTCGCCCGTTACCATGATCTCTCAACGCGTCCCTGACTTCTGGACGAAGGTGATTGTTCACCTTCATCGCCCTCTCATCGGTCATCAGTTACTCCCGATCAAACATCAGGGATTTCAGATCTTCGTCGATCCGAACGACAACTGTGGAGGAAGGCTCTACTACTGGGGTGCCTACGAATCCGAGCAGACCCAGATCTTCAAGACGCTGCTTCATGAGCTCAAGCCCACAGCCTTCCTCGATATCGGTGCCAATATCGGCTACTATTCACTGCTCGCCGCAACCCATTCCACCGCGCACATCTATTCCTTCGAGCCTTCGCCTCTGATTGCAGACTGTCTCTGCCGTTCCGTCTCCGCCAACCATTACGGCAATCGAGTCACGGTTGTCCGCAAGGCCGCATCCAACGCCTCGGGAAAGCTCTCCTTCTTCGTTAACGAGAATCCCCATAACTTCGGCCTGGGTTCGATGGTCAATACGGTTGCCACCTCGACGGAGTTGGTCGTCGATTGCTGCCTCGTCGATGAGGAACTCACAGACGATGTGGGTCCAAGAGTCCTGTGCAAGATCGATGTGGAAGGTGCCGAGCTGTTTGCCCTGCAAGGGATGGAGCGGCTCCTCCGAACCTCTCGTCCGGTTCTCATCGTCGAGGTTCATCCGCTTGAGCTGAGAAAATTGGGAGTCTCTGCAAGGCAGGTCTACGATCTGCTCTGTGACTCTGGATATACGATGAGTACTCCGGAGCATCCCAAGAAAGCCGTGGAATTTGAAAGCCTTCCCAACGACACCAATTACTGGCTGTTGGGAAGGTTTACCGCAAATACCAATTGATATCCGTTAGGCGCGACTCATGTAAGCGCCTTCGGCCGTATCCACGCGGATCTTCTCGCCCTCGTTGATAAACGGCGGAACCTGGACAACCAGCCCGGTCTCGAGCTTGGCTGGTTTCGTCACCGAAGACGCGGTGGCGGACTTGATGCCCGGTTCCGTCTCCACAACGGTCATCTCGACCACGTTGGGAAGCTCGATGCCCACGGCCTTCCCGTCGTGGAAGCTGACCGAGATGGTCAGGTTCGGCAGCAGGTAATCCACTGCGTCGCCCAGCGTCTCGCGCTTCAGGTGGGTCTGCTCGAAGGTCTCCATGTCCATGAAGTAGTAGTCGTCCCCGTCGCTATAAAGGAACTCCATCTTCACCTCGTCCACCACCACGCGGTCGATCGGGTCGGGCGAGCGGAAACGCTCGACGAACATTGCGCCCGTGCGGATGTTGCGCAGCTTGGCCTGGATGAAGGCGCGGAGATTACCCGGCGTCCGGTGCTCCACCGAAAACACAAGGTGAAGGTCGTCCTTGAACTTGATAATCATGCCCGGGCGCATCTGTGTTGCGGGAATCGACATACAAAAACCTCGAATCTTATTGAAAGTTCAGCTTGTTCTGTGAGTTTGTCCGGCAGGACGCCAGCCCTGGCCCCCGATCGACCGAACCTCTTTTATTGTATCGCAGGGCCTCTCCAGGCCCGATCAGTGCCCGCCGAAGAGCTTTTTGAAGAAGTGCCCGATCGCGTGAAATACATCATTCGCAGGGGGAGCCGGTGGCGGTGGTGGTGCCTGTGCTTTCACGCCGGACGTCTCTCCCTCCGCGGGCGTGCTCGTCTCCGCCGGAGGCGTCAGTGTCGCCTTCACCTCATTCGGTGAAGTAGCTGTAGCTCCGCCTGCACGAACTCCCGCGCGGTCATCGTTCGCTCCCGTCGCCGGGGCAGTCTCTCCGCCATAACTCATCGTGGTCGAAACCTGCGCATGCACCGTGCCTGCAGGGGTCTGCGGCGGCCCGCTTACAGGAGCCAGACCGGCGCTCTGCGCTGCCGGGAAGGGATGCTGCTCAGCAGCCTGCTTCGCCGCGACCGTGCTGCCCGGCGCAGCTGCGGTCTCCGGAGTGCCTGCCTTTCCGGCCTCTGCCACAGAGACCACTGGGGCCGCCGGACAGCCGCAGGGTTCGTGTTCGTTATCGACGACCTCTTTTACGCTGCCATGCTCGAAGAGCACATGCTGTCCCGGCTTCACCTGGTAGCTCGATTCGCCGAACTGGTCCGAGACGCCCAGCGTCGGCGCAGCCGTTCCGCGATTTTCCACGCAGGTATCCCCATTGCGCGTTACGCGCAGCCTCAGGTCCAGCGTTCCCGGCGTCGTCATCGTGAACCGCAGGTCTGGAGTCATCAGAACATCGCTTGTTGTTACCCGTGTTCCAACCTCAATTGCCCCGCGATCCAGCGACAGGATCAGCGGTGCTTCCGCAGCTCCGTTCTCTGCGGCCTTGCCCGCAGCCAGTTGCAGTCCGCTGGTCGAGCACACCCGCACGGTGCCGCCGCGCTGCAGGGCGACCTCAGCCGTGTGATCGCGCGCAGTGATCGTCGAGGCGCCTTCCAGAACCGCCCGGCCGTTAGAGACCTGCAGAGGCCCCACCACCGTCGCATCCTGCAACCCCACCGACCCGATCGGCTGCTGCCCTTCGGCAAAAGCGGATGCGATCAGAAACACGAGCAGATGTATGCCACACAACCTGAAACTCATTTCAACCGTCTATTCCTAACCGGGCTTTGCAGAGCTTTCTGCCCGTCTGTCTGTTGGTCAAAAAGTAACTGACCAAAAAGATACAGGTTTATCTGTTCGAAAACCGCTATTTACCTTTGTATGATACGACTGAAAAAACAGTAGTCGATGTCAACCCCAGGATAGTCGCCTATGGATCAGCTGAATCAGCAGTACATGCAGTTCGGTTGTGGAATGTGCGCCCCGGAAGGCTGGATGAACTTCGATGCCGGCCCAGCATTTTGGCTCCAGAACAAGTTTTCCTTCCTGACCCCCATGCTGGTCAAAAAAGGGTTTCCTCCCTATCCCAAAAACATCGCTTATGGCGATGTCATCAAAGGACTTCCGGTTCGCCCTCAGTCCCTGGAAGCCGTCTACAGCTCCCACGTGCTCGAGCACATGACCTTGCAGGAGTTCCGCACCACCATCCGCAATGTCTACCACTACTTGCGTCCCGGTGGAACCTTCCGCATGGTGCTGCCGGATCTTGAGCAACTGGCGCGAACCTATCTGCAGGACGAAAGTCAGGATGCAGCTTCGCGTTTCATGCAGCAGGCCCACCTCGGCGAAAAGAACGGAAACCGGGGAGTACGTTCGCTGCCCGCCGCGCTCTTCGGTCGCTCCAAGCACCTCTGGATGTGGGACTACAAGGGAATTAAGTCAGAACTTGCAGATGCAGGTTTTGTCTCCATCCGCAGAGCCCAGTGCGGCGACTCGCCCGACCCCCACTTTCAGTCGGTCGAAGACGAAGGTCGCTGGGTGGACTGTCTCGGTGTCGACTGCAAGCGTCCCTGACGCTTGCAGTCGCTCTACATCTTCAGAAAGTTCGCGATGATCTCTTTGCCGTGCGAGGTCAGCACGCTCTCGGGGTGAAACTGCACGCCCTCGATCGGAAGCTCGCGATGCCGCAGGCCCATGATGGTCTCCTCGCCTGTGGTACGGTCCATCGTGCGCGCTGAAATCTCCAACTCCTCCGGCAGCCCCTTCGGGCTCACAATAAGCGAGTGGTATCGCGTGCACGTCATCGTCTTCGGAATACCCTGAAAGATCGTGCGGCCGTCATGCTCCACCTCGCTGGTCTTGCCGTGCATCAGCTTGGGAGCCCGTACCACCTCGCCGCCAAAGGCCGCGCCGATCGCCTGATGCCCCAGGCATACCCCAAGAATCGGCACTCGCTTGTCGGATTGGGCAAAGTGCCGGATCAGATCGATGCTGATGCCCGCATCCTGCGGCGTGCAGGGGCCCGGCGAGATCAGAATGCGCTCCGGCTTCATCGCCTCCACCTCTTCAGGAGTCAGCTCGTCGTTACGCTTCACGACCATCTTGGCGCCCAGCTCGCCCATATACTGCACCAGGTTGTAGGTAAACGAATCGTAATTATCCAGAACAAAGACCATGGCTAATACGATTCTACGCCGCGGGCAACGAACTCATCTCTCTGCTCCTCTTATGGATTGGGAGAACGTTCATGCAATTCGACTTCAGCCGCTGGAAACACTTCACCGCCATGGCCTTAATCGGCGACGGCGTCATGGGACTTATTCATCCGCGTCACGACTCGCGCGCCTGGCAGTACGGCCCCAAGCCCTGGCAGAGCCTCATGCACTCCCTCGAGGAGCGTCCCAATCTCACCCGCGCCATCGCTGCCGCGCAGGTCGTCGGCGGTATCTTGTGGGTGCTGCACTCGGAAGAAAAGCCTGCGACTCTCGAAGCAACGCAGAAGGAATCTACACGCCGCATCGCCTGATCCGTGGCGTTTAAGAGCCGGGGGGAATGGTTACATTCCCCGCGCCCGCTCGATAGCCCTCACTACCGCCTGAGCTTTATTCCGGCACTCCTCAAACTCCTTCTCCGGTACCGAATCCGCCACAATCCCCGCGCCTGCCTGAATATGCCCGTGCGGTCCATTCATGTACAGCGTGCGAATCGCGATGCAGGAATCCAGATTCCCGCTGAAGTCCGCATACATTACGCTTCCGCCATACACCCCGCGCCGCGACGGCTCCATCTCTTCAATAATCTCCATCGCCCGCACCTTTGGAGCACCGCTCAGCGTTCCGGCAGGGAAGCACGCACGGAACGCATCGATCGGCGCCAGTCCGTCGCGCAGCTTGCCCTCCAGCGCGCTCACCAGATGCATCACGTGGCTGTACCGCTCCACAAACATCAGGTCCTTCACCTTCACGCTGCCGAACTCGCTCACGCGTCCGACATCGTTGCGTCCCAGGTCCACCAGCATGATGTGCTCCGCGCGTTCCTTCTCGTCGTTGCGCAGCTCTTCTTCAATCCTGCGGTCTTCGACCTCGTCCGCGCTTCTATGTCTTGTGCCCGCAATCGGCCTGTACTCCACCTCGCGCCCGTGCACGCGCACCAGCAACTCCGGCGACGATCCCACAATATGGTGCGTGACCGGCTTCTTCGCCGCGCTCTTCTTTGCTGCTCCGTCTTCAAGCCCGAAGCGCAAAAAGTACATATATGGCGAGGGATTCACAATGCGCAGTGCACGATAGATCTCGAAGGCATCCACATTCGGCTCGCAGTCGAACCGCTGCGATAGAACGCACTGAAACACATCTCCCGCCGCAATGTACTCCTTCGTCTTCTCGACCGCTTTAAGAAACTTCGCCTTCGGGGTGCGCGGCGTCAACGTCAGCTTTGCGGCAGTCTTCTTCTTCTTGAGCGCAGGCAGAGCGCCCATCAACTTTTTCTCCAGCCGGTTCAGTCTTCGCACTGCGCGTCCGTACGCTCCCTCGCGGCTCTCGCGTGCAAGATCGGCAGTCACCATCAGGTGAATCTCTTTCTTCACATGATCGAAAGCCAACACCTGATCGAAGAACATCAGGCAGGCATCGGGAACCCCAAGCTCATCCTTCGCCGTCGCAGGCAGCTTTTCGATCTGCCGCACCACATCGTAGGCGAAAAATCCTACCGCTCCCGCGGTGAACGGGGGCAGCCCCGACAGCTTCGCAGGCTTATGCCCGCTCAGAGCTTTCTTCAGCTCCGCAAAGATGTCGCCGGTAAACTTCCGCTCGCGCCGTCCCTCGCGCACCGTAATCTCGGTGCCGCGCGAAACCATCTTCATGTACGGCTCAATCCCGATAAAGGTGTACCGGCCAACATGTTCGCCGCCCTCCACCGACTCCAGCAGAAACGCCTCCGGCTCCTCAGCTGCAATCCGCAAAAATGCGGAGACCGGGGTCTCCAGGTCGGCGGCCACGGTCCTGTAAACAGGGACCAGCGTGTGCGTGCGGCTGAGCCGCAAAAAGTCGCGTTCCGAGGGCAGGGAATTCGTAACCGATGAAGGCATAACTGCCTCCATCATACCCGTCTGCGCAGCCGCTCTGCGTTTGCCGCCGTCATGGCGAACGTGGTACGAAACCTCTCTTCCCTGCATTGAATCCTTCGCTGGAGCGTCCTATACTCAGCAGGTTTGGCCCGGGAGCCGTCCGGTCTTTCGGGTTAGGAGACAAGACGATGGCTGGAGAAACGTTGATACCCGCAATCGAACAGAAAGAAATCACCATGCATAACCTCACGCTTGAACAGGAGACCAACCCCTGGGAGGCCCAGGCGGCCCGCTTCGATTTCGCCGCGAAAAAGCTCAACCTCGATCAGGGACTTTGGAAGGTCCTTCGCCAGCCCACCCGAGAGATCATCGTTCACATCCCCGTCAGCATGGACGACGGTACCGTCGAGGTCTTCACCGGCTACCGCGTCCAGCACTCCGTCGCTCGTGGGCCCGGCAAAGGCGGCATCCGTTACGCGCCCGATGTCTCCCTCGACGAAGTCCGCGCCCTCGCCTCCTGGATGACCTGGAAGTGCGCCGTCGTCAACATCCCCTTCGGCGGAGCCAAGGGCGGAGTCATCTGCGATCCCAAAAAACTCTCGCAGGGCGAGCTTGAACGCATCACCCGCCGCTACACCGCCGAGCTGATTGAATTCCTCGGTCCCGAAAAAGATGTTCCCGCCCCCGACATGGGCACCGACGAGCAGACCATGGCCAGGATCATGGACACCTATTCCATGCACATGCGCCAGACCGTCAACGCCGTTGTCACCGGCAAGCCTGTCAACCTCGGCGGCTCGCGCGGACGAACCGCCGCCACCGGCCGCGGTCTCTCCGTTGTCTGCGATGAAGCCCTTCGCACGCTCGATATGCCCGTCGAAGGCTGCCGCGTCATCGTGCAGGGCTTCGGCAACGTCGGCTCCAACTCCGCGCGCCTGTTGGCCGACAAGGGCTACACCGTTATCGGCATCGCCGAATACGACGGCGCGCTCTACAACCCCAACGGCATCGACATTCACGCGCTGCTCGAGCACAAGAAGCATCACCGCACCATCACCGGCTTCTCCCAGGCGCAGGCCGTCGATAAGGACGAGCTGCTTACCTACGAGTGCGAGATCCTTCTTCCCGCTGCGACCGAGAACGTCATCACCAGCCGCAACGCCGAGCGGCTGCGCTGCAAGATCCTCTGCGAAGGAGCCAACGGCCCGACGACTCCCGTCGCCGACGAGATCCTCGCCGACAAGAAGATCTTCATCATCCCCGACATTCTCGCCAACGCAGGCGGCGTCACCACCAGCTACTTCGAGTGGGTGCAGGACCGCATGGGATACTTCTGGACCGAATCCGAAGTCAACCAGCGGCTCGATCACATCATGAGCGAGAGCTTCCGCGACGTCATCACCTACGCACGCAATCACGACGTCAACAACCGCATCGCCGCCTACATGCTCGCCATCGATCGTGTGGCCTACACCACCCGTCAGCGCGGCATCTACGCCTGAGCGAAGGAGAAGACTAAATGGAGATCAAACGCGTCGGAAAACAGGCCTCGGTAAAGGGACCCTCCGACTGGTTCACGGGCACCGTGCGCATCGACCCGCTGTTTCAGGCGCCCGACCCGGCCCGCGTCCAGGGGGCCAACGTTACCTTCGAGCCCGGTGCCCGCACCGCATGGCACACCCATCCCCTCGGCCAGACCATCATCGTTACCTCCGGCTACGGCCTCGCGCAACGCTGGGGCGGTCCCATCGAAGAGATTCGGCCCGGCGACATCGTCTGGTTCGAACCCAATGAAAAACACTGGCACGGCGCGTCGCCAACCACAGCCATGACCCACATCGCCGTGCAGGAACACTTCAACGGCAGGCCCGTCGAGTGGCTCGAGCAGGTCACCGACGAGCAATACCTCGCTGCCTCGCCGCATCAGTAAGCCATTTGCCGGGTGCCCATTCATGCAGTCTCATCGCATGAGTGGGATTCGCGCAAAGCGCGAACCGTCTCGTGAAGGACACGGCTTCAGCCGCGCGAAAAAAGCAGTGAAGAAAAATCAGTTTCAGCCCAGATCTCCCTAAGGCGTCACTACCAGCTTCACCTTCTGCGAAGCCTGCGCCCCTCCCATGCTTCCTGTCACCGTAATCGTGTAAGTGCCAGGCCTTGTGCCAAGGTCCGTACAAGTCCCCGTTCCGCATCCCATCATCGTGGAGATCATTCCCGCCGCCAGCATCACTCCCAGCAATCCCTTCCAGGCTCTGCGCCGTCCCGCCACCACCAGCAGCAATCCCAACGGCAGCAATCCGCTCTTTGCCGGAACCCCATACGGCGTCGACGATGCGCAGTCCCTCGGAGCCGATGTGCTGATCCGCAGCGTCGCCGTTCCACCACTCGCGTCCTGTGCTCCCGCCGCTCCGGTCACAGACGAGCACTCCGTCTCCTCCGGCAATCCGCTGCAGCTCAGGCTCACCGCCTTCGCCATGCCGGATGCGCTCGTCGTCATCTTCACCGGCACCGTCACCCAGTCTCCCGCCGCCACCGTCACCTGACTCACGCCCAGCGTCAGCCCGTCCGAACCGCCCTGGCTCGCCTGCGCATTCACAACCTCATTCAGCGCTGCCGACACACTTCCCGCCGTCATCGCATCGCCCGCATACTGCGCCACAATGCTGTGGCTTCCCGCGCTCAGCGTCGACGAGCTCCACGCCGCCGATCCCGCTTTCACCGCCGCCGAACCCAACACCGCACCGCCCTCTACAAACGTCACCGTTCCCGTCGGTGCAGCCTTTCCTCCCGCCGCCGCCACCTTCGCAGTGAACACCACACTCTCTCCTGCGGTCGCAGGGTTCGCACTCGCAGTCAGCGTCGTCGTTGTTGCCGCCAATGTGCCTTGCACAGTTTCATGCAGAGCCGCGCTCACCGACCCGGCCGAGTTTCCATTCCCCGCATACCGCGCCGTAATGGCATGGTCGCCCGTCGCCAGCATCAACACCGAAAGCGCCGCTGTCCCGCTGCCATTCACCGTCGCCGATCCCATCGCCGCCGCAGCGTCGTAGAACGTCACCGTACCCGCCACCGGAGCGTGCGCTCCTGCCACCGTGGCCGTATAAACCACGCCGCCACCGGCCGCCACTGGGTTAGCCGAGCTCGCCAACACCGTCTCCGTCGTGTCCTGCTTCACCGTGACGCTCACCGCGTTTGAGGTCGCACTTGCATGGGTCGCATCTCCCGAATACATCGCCGTAAACACATGCGTTCCCGCGCCAAAGTCCTGTTCCGGCTCCGCCGGGCAGCTGGCATTATTCGCCAGCGTCAGCACGCAGAAGCTCTTCGTCCCGTCATAAAACGTCACCGTGCCCGTTACCGCCGACCCATCGCTCGCCGTCACCTGCGCCAGCCCATTGATCGGCTCGCCGTAAAACACCGTCAGTGGAGTCGTCACCTCCAGCGACACCGTACTCGGTACCTTCGTCTGCGCTCCGGCCGTTGCAGCAGGCAGCAGAATCAACCCAGCAATCATCCACACAAACTTGGGCATCGACATAAATCCTTCGGGCAGTCGATCCCCTTATCGGCGCTGCTCAGTCCAAAGAACAGTTTTTCGGGAGTAAAATTCCTCCGCATTCCCAAAGCAGGAGGCCCGCATGCGTCTACGCAGCTTCGTCGTGCTGATCGTTCTCGTCCTCACTGGAGCACTCGTTTGGGCCAAAGACAAGGACAAGTCTAAAAAAGACGTCCTCCCTCCCTACGTCCTCAGCGCCCGCACCGTCTTGGTCATGATTGACCCGAACTCCGGGGTCTCGTTTGAAGATCCCACTGCCAACCAGATCGCCCGCCGCGATGTCGAAGCCGCGTTCCAAAGCTGGGGTCGTTTCGAGCCCGCCCTTGTCGGCCAGCCCGCCGACCTCATCATCATCATCCGTCGCGGGCACCAGCGCATGGTCGACGCCACCATGCCTGACCCTCGCCAAAACAGCCGTGTCGGAGGAATCAGTGCCACCGACGACGGGGCCATCGTCGGTGCCCGTCAGGGACCTCCCCCCACCAACGACGACCCCACTCAGCCACGCCCAACTCCTGTGCAGTCCAATCCCCAGCTTGAGGTCAGCTCTCCCGACGACTACTTCGCTGTCTACCAGGGCCGCGTCCCCAAGCCCCTCGACGCTCCTCCGGCCTGGCGATATATCGCTCATGACGGCCTCCATCCCCACAACGTTCCTGCCGTAGGGGAGTTCCGAAAAGCCGTCGTCGCCGCCGAAAAGGCCGCAAACCAACCGTAACCAACCGAAACCTGACACCTCTCACCCGCGCAGGCCTCCCCTCCGGTGTGGCAGAATGAACTCATTGAATGCCCGGCGCGGTCCCCCAAAGCGCGCCCCAGGTTGCCGTGCGATGAATCTTCCGAACTCCATCACGATGAGCCGCATAGCATGCATCCCCCTGCTCATCTGGATCCTCTCCCCCGGCTTCCCCTTCCAGGGGCATGGCCACGCTGGCCTCATCGGCGGCGAGCAGGAGATCATCGCCTCTATCGTCTTCATCCTGGCCTCCATCACCGACGGCGTCGACGGTTACCTCGCCCGCCGCCGCGGCCAGATCACCACCATGGGCATCCTCCTCGACCCTCTGGCCGATAAGCTCATGGTCTCAGCGGCTTACATCGTGCTGGTGGCTTACAACCCACGCGTCGTTCCGCCCTGGATCGCCGTCGTCGTCATCGGCCGCGAATTCCTCGTCTCCGGTCTGCGCTCCATCGCCGCCACCGAAGGCTTCACCATCGAGGCCTCCGAGATCGGCAAGCTCAAGACCGTCATCCAGATCGTCTCCGTCGTCGCCGCCATCCTCGCCCATCGCTGGGACTACTGGCTCTGGTTCCCCAACTTCCACGGCGGCTTCGTCATTGCGGTGCACTTCATCGCCATCACGGCGATCTACTGGATGACCATCGTCTCCATCATCTCGGCCATCGACTACTTCGTCGGCTTCTGGAAAAAGATCGACCACGCCTCAGAGACCCACCGCCGACGCCGCGTCGTTCTCAGTCGCAAAGCCAAACCCCCCCAGCCCAGCCCCGAACACTCCTCCCGCATCGGCTGATGCTCAGTCGCGTTATTTGCGAACGAAAGCCGAATTATCTGGCGTAACGTGTCTCGAAGAAGAGTCGTCGCCGCAACCAGAACGCGACGTTCACCAGCCCAATAAGGGCGGGGACTTCGATCAATGGCCCGACAACTCCGACAAACGCCTCCCCGGAGTTCAGCCCAAACACGGCGACCGCTACGGCTATGGCTAGCTCGAAGTTATTCCCAGCTGCTGTAAAGGAGAGCGTCGCAGATTGCGCATAGTCCGCGCCCAGTCGCTTACCCATCCAGAAGCTCACCAGAAACATCGCAAGGAAATAGATCACCAACGGTACGGCAATCTTCACCACATCCAGAGGCAATCTGACAATCAAGTCTCCTTTGAGCGAGAACATCACGAGGATGGTAAAGAGCAATGCGATCAGAGTAAGCGGACTGATGCGTGGCACAAAACGTACGGCGTACCACTCTTCGCCTTTGGCCCGGAGGAGCATAAAGCGTGTCAGAAAGCCTGCCACGAAGGGCACTCCAAGATACAGGCCAACGCTCTCCGCAATCTGCCCGATGCCAACATGAACCGCGCTCCCCTGAAGCCCGAACCATCCAGGCAGAACGGAGAGGAAGAGCCATGCATAAACGCTGTAGAAGAGCACCTGAAAGACGCTGTTGATCGCCACCAGCCCGGCGACATAATCCGCGTCACCCTCTGCCAGTTCGTTCCATACCAGCACCATCGCAATGCACCGGGCCAATCCAATCAGGATCAGGCCACGCATGTAAGCCGGTTCACCCCGCAGAAAGACGATAGCGAGCACGAACATCAGCACCGGGCCGATAAGCCAGTTCTGCACCAGCGAAAGCCCCAGCACGCGGCGATTGCGAAAGACCTCGCCCAGCTTCTCGTAACGCACCTTCGCCAGCGGCGGAAACATCATGATAATCAGCCCGATGGCGATCGGAATGTTCGTTGTGCCGGTCTGGAAGCGATTCACAAAGGCAGCAGAGCCAGGAACAAAATGCCCGATGGTCACTCCCGCCGCCATCGCAAGGAATATCCAGAGCGTGAGGTAGCGGTCGAGAAAGGAGAGCCGTTTCCTCTGAGCCGGAGCGCAGCTACGTCCTTGTGTTGCCGTCGTTCTCATCAGCAAACCTCGCAGCATTGTTCAGAGAGAGCTGCCGGAAGCGGGGCTCCATCCAGAGCATATTTCGCCGGGGAGCAGCATGCCTTGCTGAGACGCGCCCGGTCTGCCTGCATCGCCTTGTCTTCCTTCAGCCAGTCGAGGGTCTGGCGAAGGATCTGTGTCGCCCCGATGTGCGGCGGCATCACGATGCGATAGTGCATCCACTTTCCCTCGCGCCGGGCCGAGACGATCCCGGCACTACGCAGGTACGCAAGATGCCGTGAGATCTTTGGCTGCGGTGCGCCCAGTATCTCCACGAAGTAGCAGACGCAAACCTCCTGCTCTCCCATAAGGTTGAGAAGGCGCAGACGGGTGTTGTCCCCCAGCGCCTGAAAAAACTGCTGCATGTCGAACGGAGCTTTGCGGGCCATGAGAAATATATACGCTTTGACGAATGTGAATGCAATGGATATATTCACCTAGACGAATATGATTTCGTCTCGAGGTGAAGCATGCCAGAGATTCTTGATTCCGTCCGGTCGAAGTATGGTGCCGTCGCAGAGAGCAGCCTTTCCAGTAACGATGCAGGCGTAAAGGCGGTAGCAGAAGCCTTCGGCTATACCGCGGAGGAGTTGACCTCCATTCCGGCAGAAGCCAATATGGGGCTGTCCTGCGGCAATCCCACCGCTATGGCACACCTGCGGCCCGGCGAGGTGGTCGTCGACCTTGGCTCCGGGGGCGGCCTGGATGTATTTCTTGCCGCAAAGCAGGTAGGACCCGGGGGCCGCGTGATCGGCATCGACATGACCCCATCCATGATCGAACGGGCAAAGGCAAACGCGGTATCCGGCGGATACACGAACGTGGAGTTTCACCAGTCCACCATCGACAACATTCCTCTACCGGATGCTTCCGTGGATTGCGTCATCTCGAACTGCGTCCTCAACCTCGCGCCGGACAAGCTTGCCGTCTTCCGCGAGATTGCTCGTATCCTCAAGCCGGGTGGCCGCCTCGCTGTAAGCGACATCGCCCTCAAGGGAGAGCTGCCGGAAGCCATCGCTCGCAGCATGGCCGCCTATGTGGGATGCATCGCCGGCGCTATTCGCATCGACGACTATCGCGCCGGGCTGCTAGCTGCAGGTTTCGAGCATGTCCAAATCGTGGACAGCGGCGCAGACCTGAACGCATACACGAAGGTGGAGAATCAGTCCGGCTGCTGCTCCCCTGCAATGGATGAAGGCTCATGCTGCACCTCCGCAGGGAACGACCCCACGCTCCACGCGGAGCTGTCAGAGTTGTTGCGCAAGTATGACGTGAACACCGCAGCAGCAAGTGTAAATGTATACGCCATCAAGCCGACGGCTGGAGCCGCCAACACTGGTGCAAAGCCCTGCTGTGCGCCGGGCTGCTGCTCATAACGGGAGAAATCATGCTCAACGTAATCTTCGCTTGTGTACACAATGCGGGCCGGTCGCAGATGGCCGCCGCCTTCTTCAACCAGCTCGCAGATCCGCAGAAGGCGCGAGCAGTATCCGCAGGCACGGAGCCGGGCGAGCGCGTTCATCCTGAAGTGCAGGCGGTGATGAAGGAGTTAGGAATCGACCTCAGCCATGCGAAACCTCAAAAGCTCACCGAAGAGCTGGCCAGAGATGCTCAGCTTCTCATCACGATGGGGTGCGGTGATAAGTGTCCTTATGTTCCCGGGCTTCGTCGCGATGACTGGCCACTGCGCGATCCAAAAGGATTGACCGTCGAGGAAGTTCGATCTGTCCGGGATGAGGTGAAACATCGAGTGGAGAAGTTGTTGGAGAGCATGGAGTAGTTTTTGGCGTCCTGAACGCTCTCTTGGCTAATGCTTGGCCGAGTCAGGGACCTTCCAAAAATCTGCCGACGAAAGAACGCCGGATTGAAAGTGTGCGGAGTAAACATCGCCGGTGAAGAAGTCCCTCTTATCAATTCGTGTTCCCACCGACGTGGTGCCTGGCGGGAGCGGCGCCAAAGTGACGCCGATCTCGCCTTGCAACTGACCATCGACGTATCCGCGGAGGGTTTTGCCATCGTAGGTTGCAGTCACCGCGTACCAGCGGTCGAGCGGATGGAGATGCGCCGCATCGCATACCAGCGTGACCCCATGCTGCTCAGTGCCGCCATGGACATCGATGCCGACCGTGTCAAGGCACCACTGGTTGTGAACGATTCGTATCTCGAACATGCGACGGGATTGTGAATTCTTGTCCTGCATGTGGAAGAAGCGCTGCGCCGGAGCGCCTTTCGAGGAGGGACGGAAGATGACTCCGAACGTATAGGTAGCGTCGCCGGAGAGCGGGGCAGCGTTGAGAAAAAGCGCATCGCCGGTGGGATTGCCGCCCTCGGGGTTACTGCTGTCGGTAATTCCGCGGCCTTCGAAATGGATGGCCTTGCCGATAGGGGTATCGACGACCTGCGGATTGCCGAGAGTGGTAACCTGCGCGTCCCCGATCTTAATCAGGTTATCGAAGCGCCAGGTATTGGCTTGCTGAGCGAGGCCAGGGACGGCAAACAGGATGATTGCGATAGCCAGGAGTTTCATGCGCATACCAGCATACGGGAATGCCAGCGTTCGCAAACGGTGCCATCGGAATGGAACTCGTTCTTGCCTACAAACCGATTTGTCGCACAAGTTCGCTCTGCTAAAGTTCTCCTGCCATGAAAATCCTCCTCGTCCTCGCACTGGCCGCCGCCACGCTCCACGCCCAACAGACCCCCGAGGTTCCCGACTGGGCCCAGCCCGGCTCGCCCACCCACAAGCAGGTTCCTCCTCCCGCCGACTTCCACCGGCCCAGCCGAAACTCCAACACCCCCATCGGAATCTTCGAGGGCCAGTCCGACATCGGCTCCGCCGTCGTCCCCGGTAGCTCTTCCTACAATCCCGCAACAAAGCAGTACACCATCCACTCCGCCGGCTATAACATCTGGTACTCCCGCGACGAGTTTCGTTTCCTCTGGAAGAAGATGTCCGGCGATATCTCCCTCGCCGCCGATGTCTCCTTCCCCGACCCCAAGGGCTACAACGACCGCAAGGCCGTTCTCGTCATCCGCCAGAACCTCGACGACGACTCGCCCGAGGCCATGGCCGGGCAGCATGGCACCGGCATGACCCACCTCGCCGCGCGTCTCTCGAAAGGTGCCAGCTTCCGCGACTACGAGTACCGCATCGCCGCCGTCGGCCTGCCCTCAAACCTCAATCCTTCTTCGCGGGTCGATCTCGCGCCCAAACGCATTGGCGTCGAAAAACACGGTGACGAGATCTCCCTCTACATCTCCGTCGAAGGAGAGCCTCTCCACCAGTTCGGCCCGCCCATCCGCCTCCACTTCGACGGACCCTTCTACGTCGGGATCGGCTTCACCTCGCATCTTCCAGCCACCCCCGATACCGGCGTGCTTTCGAACGTTGTCCTCGAAAACTCCGCAGGAAAAGTGCGATAAAACCCTGTCAAGGCCTGGATCCATCGAAGTCATTTCCAATCAGAAGCTTCAGAGTGCCGATCTGATCCTATCCACCTGCTAGGCTTAAAGAAGTAAAGAAAAAAGGCTCCCGCAAAGGGAGCCTTTCTCTATGACGCTTTGTTTCTTTAGTTCTTGGAGAATTTACGTCGCAGTATTCCTGCGCCCATCAGAGCACCGGTACCGATAAGAATGATGCTGGAAACCTCAGGAACTGACGGTGAAGGGGGAGGAGCAGGTGTGTAGTCATACGCTATGGTGCCGAAAAGATTATTTGTAGACGCATAGCCAACTCCATCCTGAGCGCCGAGAGCGTCGATCACTAAAAGCTGGACTTGTCCGGTACCGAGAAGATAGGAGCTAAAGCGCTGTGGATCGGAACTGCTTGCCCCCGAGAGGATTAGTGAGAAAGGGTTTTCATTCGGAAGCTGTGTCTCACCCCATGCGGTGCTCATTAACTCCGGATCGGTAACTTCAACGTCCACATAGCACAGGATTGCAAGACATGCCCCTGTCACACCTGTAGTGAAGTTGATCGTGACGCCATCCAAGGTTCCAAGAGACGGATCGAATTGATTGATCGGGCTTGTATCCGTATAGACCATGTAGTTAAAAGGAGCATCGGGTGCAGTGAAGGTCTGGGTGATGGTATCGGCATGAGCGATGGTAGCCGCAGTCGACACAAAACCTGCGACGGCGAGCAATGGGCGAGATAAGCGCATGGGGGAGGTCCTTGTCTTAGAGAAACGGCGGAGATGCCGCAGGAATTGTCTCTAAAACAAAGCGATCCCGTAAAAAAAATGCAGAGAAATTGAAATGAAATCTTCAAACCTCGTCCCACGAGGCAGCCGCAAGAGCTGCCCGGGAACGAATGAGGTACGAAGCTAATCTCAATTTTTAGAATACTTTGCGCAATTAAGTATGGGGGAGGGGGACTACTGCAGGATCGCCACTCCGCCCAGGTCGCCTGCAATCCTCGCCTTCCACTCCGCAGGGCCGGTGTTGTGAACACTGACCCCCTTGGAATCGACTGCGACCGTCACCGGCATATCGACCACATCGAACTCGTAGATGGCCTCCATACCCAGGTCGGCGAAGCCCAGAAGCTTCGAGCTGCGGATCGCCTTCGAGACCAGGTAGGCTGCTCCGCCGACGGCCATCAGATACACCGCCTCATGCTCCTTGATGGCGTCGATGGCAGCCGGTCCGCGCTCGGCCTTGCCTACCATGCCCAGCAGCCCGGTCTCGGACAGCATCTGCCGCGTGAACTTGTCCATGCGCGTCGCTGTCGTCGGCCCCGCCGGCCCCACCGCCTCCTCGCGCACGGCGTCGACCGGGCCGACGTAGTAGATGAAACGGTTTTTGAAGTCGACCGGCAGATCTTCGCCGCGGTTCAGCATGTCGGTCATGCGCTTGTGCGCCGCATCGCGGCCCGTCAGCAGCTTGCCGTTCAGCAGCAGAACCTCGCCCGGCTTCCACGTCTTCACCTCGTCGTGAGTGACCGTGTTCAGGTCCACGCGACGCGCGTTCGAGGCATCATAGGTCAGCTTTGGCCAGCTCTCGAGCGAAGGCGGCTCTAGCGCCACCGGACCTGAGCCGTCCAGATGGAAGTGCGCATGCCGCGTCGCCGCGCAGTTCGGAATCATCGCCACCGGCAGATTGGCGGCATGGGTCGGGTAGTCCTTGATCTTGATATCGAGCACGGTCGTCAGGCCGCCTAGGCCCTGCGCTCCAATGCCCAGCTGATTGATCTTGTTGTACAGCTCAACCCGCAGCTCCTCGAGCTTGTTCTGGGGCCCCCGCGCGATCAGCTCCTGCATGTCGATCGGGTCCATCAGGGACTCCTTCGCCATCACCATCGCCTTCTCCGCCGTCCCCCCGATACCGATGCCCAGCATCCCCGGCGGGCACCATCCAGCGCCCATCGTCGGAACCGTCTTCACCACCCAGTCCACAATCGAATCCGAAGGATTCAGCATCACAAACTTCGACTTCGCCTCCGACCCGCCGCCCTTGGCCGCGACCGTCACGTCCACATCGCCGCCCTCGACCATCTCGACCGAGACGACCGCCGGGGTATTGTCGCCGGTGTTCTTCCGCGAAAACGCAGGATCTGCCAGAATGCTGGCGCGCAGCTTGTTATCTGAGTGGTTGTAAGCGCGACGAACGCCTTCATCGACCATCTGCTGCACGGTCATCAGCGGCTTGCCGTCGTTCTCCCAGCGCGCCTCCATCCCCACCTTCACGAAGGCGGTGACGATGCCGGTGTCCTGGCAGACCGGGCGGTGGCCCTCGGCGCACATGCGCGAGTTGATCAAAATCTGCGCCATCGCATCCTTCGCGGCAGGCGACTGCTCGAGCTCCCAGGCGCGAGTCAGATTGGTGATGAAGTCCTCAGGATGGTAGTAGCTGATGTACTGAAGAGCGTCAGCGACAGATTGAATGAAATCGGCTTGCTTGATGGTGGCCATGAATGCGATGTTTCCTCGGCTGCAATTCTCGGGTGATGCGCTCATTCTAGGATGTCTGGCATACGGTTGTCTCATTCTGGCCGCAGCCTCGCAGCATCTAAACAGGAAGAGGAACGAAGATGTCCGATATCCGTACCGAAACCGACTCGCTTGGTGCCGTCGAAGTCCCTGCCAAAGCTCTCTACGGAGCCCAGACCACACGGGCTGTATCGAACTTTCCCATCAGCGGATTGAAGGCGAACTCCTTCCTCATCCGCGCTCTGGCGATGATCAAGCTTGCTGCGGCCGAGGCCAATGCCGAACTTGGCCTGATCACTTCGGAGCAGGGGAAAGCCATCGCGCAGGCGGCGCAGGAGGTTCTCGATCACAAGCATCACGAACACTTCGTCGTCGATGTCTTTCAGGCCGGCGCCGGCGTTAGCCTGCATATGAACACCAACGAGGTGCTGGCGAATCGCGCCAACCAGATCCTCGGCGAAGAGCTGGGGAGCTATAAAAAAGTTCACCCGAACGATCACGTGAACTACGGGCAGTCGACCAACGACGTCTTCCCGACGGCGATGCGCCTGAGTACTCTGCTCGCGCTCGAAGAGCTCTATCCCGTACTCGAATCGCTGGCTGCGGCGTTCTCCGAGAAGACAGAGGAGTTCAAGGACATCCTCAAGGCTGGCCGCACCCACATGCAGGACGCTGTTCCCATTACGCTCGGGCAGGAGTTTGCGGCCTACGCCGTCGCTGTGAAAGAAGCCTCGGCGTCAATTCGACGCAACGCAGTTACGTTGCATGCACTTGGTCTGGGAGGCTCAGCGGTAGGTACCGGTCTCAACACACATCCCGAGTACCGGGAAAAGGCTGTCGCGAAGCTTGCGCGCATCGCGAAACTTGAGCTGCATCCGGCCTATGACCTGCGCTACGCGATGCAGTCCTGCGCCCCAATGGCAGACGTATCCGGTGCGTTGCGCGGGTTGGCGCTTGAGATGATCCGCATCTCGAATGACCTTCGCCTGCTTTCCTCTGGCCCTAACACCGGCTTCAATGAGATCCACCTGCCCAGCCTTCAGCCGGGATCGAGCATCATGCCCGGCAAGGTCAACCCTGTCCTTCCTGAGCTGACCGCGATGGTCGCCTTTCAGGTGGTCGGCAACGACACTGCAACGGCAATGGCGGTACAGGCGGGACAGCTTGAGCTGAATGTGATGATGCCTGCGATGGCGCATGCCACCCTGCAGTCGATCACCATCCTGACCAATACTCTGCGCGAGTTCGATCACCGCTGCGTGCGCGGCATCACCGCCAATCGGGAGCGCAATGCTTTCTATGCCTCAAGCACCATCGCGCTGGCGACGGCGCTCAATCCCTATATCGGCTATCGCAAGGCAGCGGAGCTGGTGAAGGAGTCCGTCGCATCGGGACGGTCCATCGTCGATCTGGCGCGGGAGAAAAAGCTGCTCAGCGAAGCGCAGATTGCGGAGATTCTCGATCCAAAAAATATGACCGAACCTCACGTCAAAGTTTCATGACGGAAGGTTCGGTCGTTGGTTTTGCGACCGCTACTTGATGCGGCCGAAGCGGTAGATCACACCGAGATTCACGCCCACATTGTTCTGGATGGTTCCACCCCAGGTGGAGCCCAGGTAGGTAGGAGTAACGCGGAACGCCAGATTGGGATAGAAGTTGTAGTCGAGATTCAGTCCGGCTGAGAAGACGGCGCGTGTCTCCGAAGGCCACATGCCAAGCTGCTCGGCGGGTATTCCTTTTGATCCGCTGTCGAATTTTCCGATGCCCGCGCCGGCAGTGACAAAGGCGCTCGCTCCAACCTTCTCGGTCCGGTAGAAGCGGTAATTGGGACCGGCCATGAAGGTGTACTGGGAGATCTGCGGATTTTTGATGTTGAAGATCGTGTTGCCGACCTTGGCGTTGCCGTACGCTCCACTGACCTGGCCCACGAGGCCGAGCTTGGGAGTGAAGTAGCGGGTCGCTCCGAGCCAGAAGGTTACCTCGTTATTCTTCTGCAGCAGCTCGCCAGAGCGGAAGCGAAGGTATCCGCCGCCGCCGCCAAATTCCCACTGATGGCTGTAGGTGTCCTGAATGGTGCGCTCGATACGCGCTCTGCGATTGGCGTTGGTCTCCCGTCGCGGATGTAGAAACTGGGCCTGAAGGGCGGTTGTTCCGCTGGCTAGAAAAACGGCTGCCAGCGCGGCTGCCGCACACTTCACACTAAACCTGAAACCGACCATCAACGATTACTCCTGCACTAGCTGGGCTCTTGCTATGGTGAAACCAGAGGGCGCGCCGCCGGGATTTAAACCGCGGGCCATCTCTTATTAGAACATCCGCAGCATCGATCGGTCGCGGAGAGTCAATTTTCTGTGAAACCATCTTTAGAAAGGAGTGGCCTATGGCAAGAAAAGGAAGCGGCGGCGGTGGCTTCGGAAAGCTGCTTTTGGGGTTTGTTTTTGGGATCGCGGCGGTCGCCGTCGCAGGCTATGTGTATCTTCGCTTCGGAAATCCTCCCGTAGCTGTTAGGGACGCCGCTTTTCCATTCGAGAAGGAGATGGTTCGGATTCCACTGCTCGGTCGCATCGACAGCGAAAAGAAAGATCCTCCCTTCGGGATCAGTGAGGACGTCTTCGAAGGAGGGGCGCGAGTCTATCGGACGCAATGCGCAAGTTGTCATGGAACTCCAGGGCAGGACGTCGGCTATGCAAAGCACATGTATCCCGCGGCTCCGCAGCTCTGGAGGAAGCATGGGTCTCACAACGTCGTCGGCGTCAGTGACGATGCTGTCGGTGAAACATATTGGAAGGTGGCGAATGGAATTCGCTTGACCGGAATGCCGTCCTTCAACAGTGTGCTATCCGATACGGAGATGTGGCAGGTCAGCCTGTTGCTCAAGAACGCCGATAAGGAGCTTCCGGACCCGGTCGCGCAGATTCTGAAAGGGAAGTAAGGGAGAGATATCAAGAAAGAAAAGAGTGCGGCCCAAGGGCCGCACTCTTTCTGTTTCTAGTGAAGGGTGTAGGTCACTCCGGTCACAAACTGCAGGCTGTTTTTGTTGAATCCGGGGCTGGGAAGATTCAGGTAATTATCCAGCAGGTTCACACTGAGGCTGAAGCGGTGATAGACCGGAAGCGCCAGACCAAGTGCGCCGATAGAAGACCATGCATCGGTGTTATTCCATGACTGAATGAAGGTGGCGCTCTGGGTCAAGAGAACCTTGCCTGGCAGTGTTCTCTTGTACGCCTCTCCAAAGGTGGAGCCGACGAGGTTCAGATCAGGAGTCGTGGGAATTTGTTCCGCGGGCGGAGGTGGCTGAGGGGGTGTGATGTATTTCAGCTGCGAGTAGTGGATATCGGCTTTTGCATCCAGCTGCTGAACAGCATCCAGCAGAATGGTATATCCGGCGCCCACACCGTAGATCTGCTGAAGGTCGACGCCTTGAGCGAAGTTATGATCGTAAGACAGACCACCCAGCATATAGAAGCGTGGGGTAAGGTACTTGTCGTGCTCGAAGTCGGTGTGGAAGATGCTGGTCTTCGCTACCGCGGCGGGCAGGTTTGTAGGATTGGGAATTACCGGCTGAGTCAGTTTGCCGTAAGTTTCCAGCAGGTTGAAGGTTGTGCGAGTGCGCAGAGGGAGATAAGCGACCGACGGAATCGCACGAACCAGCGCGACGCCGGCTGTAAAGGTCTGGCCATAGGAACTGGATTGGAGGACCGTTGCGCCTCCAGTCACCGAACCGTCCCATCCACTAAAGATTCCTGGATGGCCCGTAAGTTCTTTGTTGTAGGTTTGACCATCGACGATGTAGCCGACGTCTTTGCTCGCTATTGTCTCCGGCTGGCCGCTTGGAGTTTCTGTCTTTACCTCGCCATCGGCAACAGAGATCGTTTCGGCTGGTTTCGGGGTCTTGGTGATCTTTTCGTCTTTCTTGAGGACGACAAAGTTGCTGCTGGAACGAAGTTCCTTCACCTTGTCCATGGACACGGTGACCTCGCCCACTGCATCGCTTTTGAAGACGACGCTGTCGCCGACACCGCGTTCGAGTTTCCCGGTCAGTTGATCGCCATTTTTGAAGACAATCACATCCGGCGCAGGGGTCGCTGGTTTATCCTGCGCCCGCAGGGAGACAGGGAGCATCGCCGCCATCAGGCCAAGAAAGGCCAGAGGCCGGAGGAGGCTCCGTGAACCTCGCGGGCAGAAGAGGGAGGGCATGTCCAGATAATCTGTCATTCGTTTCCAGTGCCTGATCTTGAGGATTGATTTAGGGCTAACTCCCCTATTAGACACGAGTTCCGGGAGCCGGGTTGTCAATCAAACGGACAAATGGAAGGGATTGGGAGCCGTGACCGCGGAAAACATCGATTTTCCTAAAGAAAACGTGCAAGTCTTTTCACACAATGTCGAGGTTGAGATGCATTTGCTCTTCTTTGGGTGCACATTTTTGTATGAAATGCTTGCCAACCGTTATTCAAACGGCTTAGTATCCGTTTCGGCTTTGAAACAGTGCGCTTATCGCGCAATGGGCAAAGTCGAAAGCGTTGCAAATGTATTGCTTGTCCAGACCTTTCGTTTCAGTGTGAATTTACAGATCAACTGCCTGACAGGGCGGTCTCCGTCCTGAACTGTGCATTAGGGAAGGTAAAAAACGATGGCATGGTACGCCTATTGCATTGCTGAGAGACAGGCTTTTCCGGAGCTTTGTCGGCATCGTCGCCCGATGCCGCTTACCGGAGTTACAGGCCTGTTTGGTAATCAGACCTTTCTCTTTCCAGCCAGCGATCTAGCGGTTATTGTCTCGGAGTACAACGCCGAGGACAACGCCCGCATGGACCAGCAAGCCCAGAAAGACCACGCCCGCGTCATTGCTGACTGCTTCAAACATTCCACGGTTCTTCCGTTTCGCTTTGGGACCACGTTTAACGACGACGACGCTTTGCGCCGCTCGGTCCGCTCCAATCAACGACACTTCCTGGCCAACGTCGAGCGTCTGCGCGGCAAGGCCGAGATGCACCTCAAAGTTCTGGTCGACGATATCTGCCCCGGCACTCTTCAGCGGGATATGACCGTAGGCCAGCAATACCTGACGAGTCTGCGCGAGAGCGCCAGCCGTCAGCGGGAGCGTCAATCACGGGCCCGCGCACTCTCCGTCCAGATGCACCGCATGTTTCTCCCGCTCGCCGAGGAGATTACCTGCAAGCGTATGGATTCAGGCAAGATGCTTCTCGATATCGCTCACCTGATCGATAACAAGACCATCGAGCGTTATCAGAACAAATACACATCGGCCATGCAGCAGATGAAGGAATGCCAGATGCAACTCTCCGGTCCCTGGCCTCCCTACCACTTCGTTCACCGGACAACGACCACGCATCAGCACTCGGCCTGAAGCGAGAAACTTAGCGAAACAAAGGAGCGAATCTTTTCCCTGACAGCAGGGCAAAGATTTGCTCCTTTCTTCTTGGAACGAAAGTGTTTACTTCCCGCCCTCCTCTTTTTTCAGACTACTTTTTCCATTTTCGTTGCATCGCACCTAAAGCGAGCAGATGCAAGCGATTCGAAGCATTTTCAAATGCCACGCCAGTTCTGCCCGCGCGTAGTAAGGAGAGAACGAAATGCCGGAACGTCGAACGATCTTTGCTGTAGCTGTATTGGCTCTCGCTGGACCAGGACTAACAGTCGGCCTCGTGCCGGTGCGGACCCTGCACGCGCAGGAGATGAATCCGATGGCGCAGCAAGCTCCGCCGGACGATAACAAGATCACGAAGGAATCCGAGGGAGTTTATCTTTATAAAGTTAAGGTGGTGCAGAGAGACCTCGATGCGGTGAACTACCTTCACCGGAGCGGATCGACTCGAATCGCTTTTAAGGGAACACCCTTGCTTCCTCTGGCTAAGGGTGAGGCGAAGGTGACCAGCGAGCGCGGCGGCATCACCATTGAAGCCCGATTTCAGGGCCTCACTCCAGCCAATGGGTTTGGCCGCGAGTATCTGACCTACGTGCTCTGGGCGATTACGCCCGATGGCCGTCCAAATAACCTTGGTGAGGTTCTTCCGGCCGGGGATAAGAACAACATCACCGTGACGACGGCTCTTCAGTCCTTTGGGCTGGTCGTGACCGCAGAGCCTTACTTCTCCGTGACTCAGCCCAGCGATGTGGTGGTGCTCGAAAACCAGATTATTCAGGATAAGACGACCGGCGTTCTCGAAAAGGTGAATGCTCACTACATGCTGCTGCCCCGAGGAACGTACGCGGAGACTGGTGGCGCAAATACGGTGGAGAATCCCATTACTCGTGATGAAAAGATGCCTCTTGAACTCTACGAGGCCAATAATGCGATTCGGATTGCACAGCAGACCGGAGCGGACAAATATGCCCAGGACATCTACAACGAGGCGATGCTCGATCTGAAAAATGCGACCGACATTCTCAGTAACAAGAAGCCCGATACAAGGATGGGAATCACCTATGCGCGTCAGGCGGTCCAGCGCGCAGAGGATGCCCGTCTGGTCACGCTGCGCAGGCAGGCTGCGGAGCGGCAGCACAATGCCGAGGTGGCGCGCCAGCAGGCTCAGTCCGAGGCGCAACAATCGGCCCTCGAGGCGGAGCGGGCCAAGGCAGCTCAGGCCGAAGCGGACGCACAGCGAGCCCGAGCCGAAGCGCAGGCTGCAAAGGCCCAGGCTGATGCTGCCGCGGCAAGCAAGAGCGCCGATAGTGCGCAACAGGCGAGAGAGCGTCTGCGATCGCAGCTCAACAGCGTTTTGGCTACCAGTGAGACTGCACGCGGTCTGATCGTAAACATGTCCGATGTTCTCTTCGACACGGGAAAGTACACCCTGAAGCCGGCCACGCAGATCAGTCTGGCCAAGGTATCCGGCATTCTGCAGTCCTATCCCGGCCTTAAGCTGCAGGTGGAGGGATACACCGACAGCACCGGCAGTCCTGAGTTCAATCAGAAGTTGTCGGAGAATCGTGCCGGTGCAGTGCGCGACTTTCTTGTAGCCCAGGGAGTTTCGCCGGACAACATCATCGCTACCGGATACGGTCCAGCCAAGCCGGTAGCCGATAATAATACCGCGCAGGGCCGTGCTCAGAACCGGCGTGTCCAGCTCGTCGTCTCTGGCGATGCGATTGGTGTGCAGGAAAAGGGGCCGGATGCCGACTCAACTCCGGTTCCGGCGCCTGTCTCCCCGAACACCGGAGTCTCTCGTCCTCCGGAATAAGATCGAAATTCATTCCATAAAAAGCCGGAGACTTGGTCCCCATCTCTCCGGCTTTTTATTTATAAGAGAGTTATGGGATATCTGAGCGGAAAGACTGTACTGGTTACGGGTGCGAGCGCAGGCATTGGATATGCAACGGCTTTGGCCTTTGCGAAGGAGGGCGCGCGGGTCGCAGTCTGCGCCCGGCGAGTGGAGCGGCTGAAGGAGCTGGCAGAGCAGATCACGCAGGCCGGCGTTGCGGTTCATACGTTTGCTCTGGATGTCCGCGACCGGGCTTCCGTCGAGAAGACTCTCTCGACCTTGCCCGCGGAGTGGAGCGAGATCGATGTCCTTGTGAACAATGCAGGGCTCAGCCGAGGCTTGATGAAGTTCTACGAAGACGATGTAGAGAACTGGGAAGAGATGATCGACACCAACATTAAAGGCCTGCTCTATGTCAGCAAGGTCGTGGTGCCGGGCATGGTAGAGCGCGGCCGCGGGCACGTGATCAATCTCGGATCGGTGGCAGGCTACATGACGTATGCCAATGGAGCGGTCTACTGTGCTTCGAAAGCGGCCGAAAAGGCGATCAGCGAAGGCATGAAGATCGATCTGATGGGAACGCCCGTTCGCGTGACCTCAGTAGATCCGGGCATGGTAGAAACCGAGTTCAGTGAAGTTCGTTTTCGAGGTGATACAGAGCGCGCTGCAAAGGTCTATCAGAACATCACGCCGCTCACAGCCGAGGATATTGCAGACGCGATCGTCTGGGCCGCCAGCCGTCCACCACACGTGAATATCCACAACATTTTGATGACCACCATCGACCAGGCAAACTCGGTGATCTTTAATCGGCGTAGCTAGTCCGCACCAGACCCGGTATGGGCTCGGAGGGTCCGATTACAGATGGACGGTCCAGCCCAACTCGGCCAGCTTTTCCTCGATATCGGCCAGAGCGTAGGTCAGCGCAGACCGCCGATGCGGATTCGAGGTCCGTTCGGAGAGAATACGTTCCCTCTGCATCTCGAGCGATTGCATACGACGCTTTCGCTCAGCCATCTCTGCGGGGGTATATTCCTGGGGGTCCGGCTTCGGAGCGTTGGCTTGTGCCTGTTGTTCTTCCACGGATTTGCTCTCCCATCCTCGTGACATAGGCTTATTTTACGCTGAGGCCATGTCCCTGAGATGCGTTTTCCCAAGGAAGTGAAGGAAAACATGAAGGAAAAGAATCGCCTAACGCTTCTCATGTATCCTTAAAAGTTGCTCATCGGGAGGAAGTTATCGTGATCGTTGAGATCGAAGGCCTGAGAAAGGTTTACGAGGGCAAACAGCGTGTCGTTGCCGTCGATGGCATCGACCTGTCGGTGAGCGAAGGGGCTCTCTACGGATTTCTCGGTCCAAACGGGGCAGGCAAGACCACGACCATCAGCATCTGTACTACGCGAGCTCTGCCGACAGCCGGCCGCGTTCGAATTGCCGGGATCGATGTGGTTCGGTCGCCTTCCCAGGCGAGGCAGTGTATCGGGGTTGTTCCGCAGTACAACACGCTCGACCGCTCCTGCACCGTCTTTGAGAACATTCATTTTCATTGCCTTTACTTCGGTTTCTCCCGTGCCGATGCCAAAAAGCGCACAGAGCATCTGCTGGAACAGTTTCATCTGACCGAACGCGCCGAGGCATACCCGTCACAGCTCTCCGGTGGTCTCGCCCAGAGAGTGCAGATCGCACGCGCTATCGCACATCATCCCAAGGTGCTCTTTCTCGACGAGCCCAGCGCCGGTCTCGACCCGCAGAGCCGTATCGCCATGTGGGAGGCTGTGCGCAACCTTCGCAAAGAGGGAATTACCGTCGTGCTGACGACGCACTATATGGAAGAGGCCGATGAGCTCTGCGACCGGGTCGCCATCATCGACCATGGCAGAATTCTGGTGGAGGATACGCCGATGGCTTTGAAGAACTCCATCGGGGCGCAGCGCATCTATCAACTTGATCTGCGAAATCTACAGGGCGTTCCGCAGTTGCTGGAAAAACTCGAACAGCAGGCGGGCGTCGAAAGTGTAGAGACGACGGCTACAGGGTTGCGGGTCTTTGCCGGGGGGACTGAAGGTCTGCTTTCCGAGGTGGTGCACGCCGCGAATCCTTACGGCCTTCGCGATCTCACCATTACCGAGCCTAGTCTTGAGACCGTCTTCATCCGTCTTACAGGAAGAGACCTTCGCGAGTAACACAGGAACTTCATGACTGAATTAGCCACTGTCGAAACGCAGAATCCGGCGCCGGTCGCCGCCCGCCACTCCGTCCGGTCACAGTATCTTCGCGCCTTCGCCGGCCTGTTCCTGCGCGATCTGCATGTTCTGCGCCGCGAGATCTTCCCCTTTGTCATCCGCGTCTGCATGAATCCCATGCTGTTCCTCTTCGTCTTTACCTTCATCATGCCCCACATGAGCGGAGGAGCGGCGATGAATCCTACGGCCTCGGCGATGGGCATGAACTTCAGCACCGTATTGCTGTCCGGTCTGATGGCAGTCGCCATCATGTTCAGCGGAATCGCCGCTGTGGCGCTCCCGCTGGCGCAGGAGTTCGGCATTACCCGCGAGATTGACGACCGTGTGATGTGTCCACTGCCGGTGGCTGCGGTCGCAATTGAAAAGATTCTATTTTCGGCGATGCAAAGCATCATCGCCGCGATCGTCGTCTTTCCGCTTGCCTATTACATCCCATCAACGCCAGTGGTGGCGCACGTCAATAACTGGCTCTATCTCATCGTCATCCTGATACTGGCCTCGATCACCTCGGGTGCTCTTGGCCTGACGATTGGCACGACGGTCGATCCAAAACAGATCGGACTGATCTTCGGTGTCGTTGTCATGCCGATCACCTTTCTGGGCTGTGTCTACTATCCCTGGAAGGCGCTTGGTCAGATTCGCTGGTTGCAGATGGGCGTGTTGGTGAACCCGATCGTCTACATGAGTGAAGGGCTTCGCTCAGCGCTCACGCCCGAGTTGCCCCACATGAATCCCGTGCTCATCCTCGGCATGCTGACCTTCTTTTTGGTCCTGCTGACGTGGCTTGGAGTCCGTGGATTCAAGCGCCGGGTGATCGGCTAAGCTCAGTCGAGGGCAACTGCCGAGACATTCTTCGCAAGCAGATCGTTTGCGATCTGCTTACCGTGAAAACGCCCGTTTTCGATAAAGATTTCGTTGGTCCTCTCGCCTGCGATCACAACCCCGGCGAGATAGATACCAGGCACGTTACTCTCCAGCGTCGTCGGATCGCACACTGGGCAACGATCGTTTGCCTCGTCCAGCCGCACTCCCAGTGCTTCGAGGAAGCGGAAGTCGGGCTGGTATCCCGTCAGCGCAAAGACAAACTGATTCGGCAGGATGCGTTCCCCCTCCGGCGTCGCAACGGCAACCTCGTCTTCGGTAATGCGGACAACATTGCTTGAGAAGAAGGCGGAGATCTCACCATTCTTAATGCGGTTTTTGATGTCCGGCAAAATCCAGTACTTCACATGCCGGTGCATCTCCGGTCCACGATGAACTAGCGTCACGCGCGCGCCATGACGCCACAGGTCGAGCGCGGCAATTGCAGCGGAGTTCTTTCCCCCGATCACGACAACATCCAGCCCATAGTAAGGATGCGGGTCGTGGTAGTAGTGGGCAACCTTGTTCAGCTCTTCGCCTGGAATGCCAAGATAGTTCGGCAGGTCGTAGTATCCGGTTGCCACCACAAGCTTCCGCGCGCGATGTTGCCTGGGCCGGTTGAAGCGGTCCACAGTGTGGACGACAAAATCGCCGTCGCTGCCTACGACCTTTTCGACGGTCTCGTACTGACGCACATCCAGTCGATAATGCTCAGCCACCTTGCGGTAATACTCCAGAGCCTCATTGCGGGTGGGCTTCTGGTTGGGGCTGGGGAAGGGAATATCCCCGATCTCCAGCAGCTCCGGAGTCGTGAAGAAGGTCATGTTCGATGGATAGTGAAAGAGAGAGTTGCACAGGCAGCCCTTATCGATGAGAAGGGCAGAGAAGCCTGCCCGTTGTGCCTCGATAGCGCAGGCCATGCCGGTAGGGCCTGCTCCGATAACCACCAGATCTGTGATTTCCCCTGTATCCGCCGTCTGCTCACTCATGTATTCATCTTACTGAAGAGGACGGCAGATGTCGGCTTAGCTATCCAGCGAGACGAGCTTGTGCGCGATGGAAAACAGTGCCAGTTCCAGGCGGGTCGAGACGCCAGTCTTGTCGAAGATGTTGGAGAGATGGCGCTTTACCGTCTCCTCGCTGATCGCAAACTGCCTGGCAACATCTTTGTTGCTGCAACCTTCCACGATGCAGGTGACCACCTCCAGCTCGCGCGGAGTGAGCCCGTAGGTCTTCTTTTCAGGGATAGCTGCTGCGGCAGCTTTCTTCATCAGATTGTTAAGGGCGGCGACCAGGTTCACCACACGCTCTCCGCCGATCCAGTAATCCCCCGCGACCACGGCTCGTATCGAGCGGCCAAGATCGCCTGCAACCGCGTCCTTCAGGACAATGCCCCGCGCGCCAATCTGTAACGCCTCAATAATCTCCTGGGTTGAGATGGTGCTGGTCAGGAGAATAATCTTCACCTTCGGAGACCGGTCCATAATGGCCCGCATGGCTTCCAGTCCCGGCAGTCGGGGCATCTGCACATCCAGCAGAAGAACGTCTGGCTCCAGCTCAAGCGTCTCGGTAATGGCTACGTCGCCGTCTTCGGCCTCGCCGACAACTTCAAATCCAGCCTCGTCCTCGAGCATGTTCTTCACGCCGAACCGCACTACAGGGTGGTCGTCGGCAACTACAACGCGAACGGGCGCGGTTACAGTAGGAGTCTTCGAAGTGGACTTTTTCTCAGCGATCCTCATGCGTGACTTCTCCTTGCTATCTCCTGCACCATGTTTTTATGTTCGACCAGCATACTCTCGAAACGGTTGCAGGCTCGTAACAAATCATCGAGAGCTGCTTCAGACGCCGTGGTCAGCTGAGTTTCCTCGAGAGTAGCAGCGAGCGACTCCAGCTCCAGCGCGCCAACCATACCGCAGCTCCCTTTGATGGCATGGGCCTGTCTCCGATACATTGCCTGATCGTTATGATGCGCTGCTTCGCGCATGCGAGCGATACGCATCTTTGTATCGGTCAGGCAAAGAGCATAAAGCTCCGTAAGTTTTTGCGCGTTCATCCGTTCGGCAAGCTGGCTGTATACCTGTTCGTTGAGAATTCTGGAGTTGGAGGCGATTTCATTCTTTCCGGGGGGCGACGTGTCTTCGTTCGCCAGAAGGTTATTCAACGCCTCTATCGTGAAGGGCTTGCGTAGAAAATCCTCGACCGCTCCCAAATCTTCTTTGTCCACATGGTTTCCGCTCATGGCGATAATTCTCAGCCCATTGCATTGCTCATGAACCGCATCCACAAAGGCTTTTCCGCTTATCCCGGGCATTTGCAGGTCGGCAAGCACCAGGTCCGGAGACGATGATCCTGCCTGTAGTTTCCCCAAAGCCTCCTCGCCCGACACGGCGAGATCGACTCCATATCCCTCCCGAATAAGCAACAGAGACAGGAGCTCACGCATCATGGCATCGTCATCCACTACAAGGACCCGAAGTCTCTGGTGCTCTGCCATGGGGGAAGGGTATCAAGCATGAGTTTTCCATGCCACTGCACCCGCATAGGCGGTACAGTAATCAGCATGGGTCCGGAGGATCTGCCACAGCAACAAAGCCGCATCGACGAGTCCTCCGTCACGTCTGAGCTGCGTCTGCTCAAGGCGCGAGTCGAGGCATTGGAACGTCAGCTTGCAGAGCTGCAGTCGGCGAAACGACCGGTCAAAGCGGCGACAGTAGCTGCACCTCCTCCACCTCCTTTACCGGTCTCACCATCGTCTTCAGAAGCCCCCTCTCCGCCTTCTTCTGTTCCCGCCCCCTCACTGGAAAATCGGCTCGGGGCACAGATCTTTAACCGTGTCGGCATTCTGGCGCTGATGATTGGCGCGACGTTGTTCCTCAAGCTCGCCATCGATAACCAGTGGATCGGTCCCGTTGGTCGTATTCTGATAGGACTTGTCGCAGGCGCGGGCATCGTTCTTTGGTCGGAGCAATTTCGGCGCAAGGGCTTTGCGGCGTTTTCCTACTCGCTCAAAGCGATTGGCGCCGGAGTTCTCTACCTCTCGCTCTGGGCTGCCTATCAGCTCTATCATCTTCTGCCTTCTGAAGCAGCTCTCGGCGGCATGATCCTTGTCACCGCATGGAATGCCTACATGGCGTGGGCGCAAAATGCTGAGCTGCTCGCCGCCTATGCTCTTGCCGGTGGTCTCGCGACGCCCCTGCTCTTGTCGACTGGCGGGAATCACGAGGCATTTCTCTTCATCTACCTTTTGGCCATCGATGCGGCGACCGTTGCCTTGGTTCGTATGCGGCCCTGGCCCCGGTTGCTGCTCGGCGCTTTCACCGCGACGGTCCTTTATTTCATCGGCTGGTACGTGAGGTTCTATGCCGAGCCTGCATTCGCGATCACTACAGTCTTCGTCGGCCTCTTCTTCCTGGTGTTCGCGATAGTGCCTCTCGGCACGTCCACATTAGACTCTGAATCGCAATCCCGTCGCGGATTCCTGCGAGCTCTCGGACGTTTCACTCCGCATATCCTGCTGCCTTCAGCCAATGCCGCTTTCGTCTCCTTGGCTCTTTACTCGGTCATGCAGGACTCGGACCGTCACTGGTTTCTTCCCTGGCTTATGCTGATTCTTGCGGCGGCTTATCTGCTGCTCGCGAAGCTTCCTCAGGCCGCCGTTCCCGCGGCCATGCATCTGTCGCTCGCTGTCGTCTTCCTCACCATCGCCATCCCACTCAAGGCAAGCGGGCACTGGATCACGATTGGATGGCTCATTGAAGGAGTCGCGCTGCTCTGGGTGGCCTGCCGCACCATTCCAACGTCGGGTGAAACTGCTGGGGCTGCCGCATCTTCTCCGAGCCACGTTCTGCGTTGGCTCTCGGCTGGAGCGCTGGTGCTCGGCCTCACCGGATTGATCGTCGAACCATTCTGGTTCGGAGAAGGCTCCGCGCTGCCTCTTCTCAATCACAATTTTGCGACTGCCGTGGCTGCGGCTCTCGTCTTTGCAGGCGCAGGATGGCTTGCACTGCGAGCCCGTCGCACCGATCTCGCAGGTCAGTCCGTCTGGACTCGATTTACTTTTCTCAGTGCGATTGCCATCGATATCGTGGGCCTCATTCTCAGTCTTCGCGAGATCGCAACCTCTTACGGAAACTCAGGTCCACATGCGCCGTTTCTTAATGCCGATTTTGGCATGGCGCTCGTCGGCCTGCTTCTTCTCGCTGCGATGGCATGGGGTTCCCTGAGATTCGCCCTGAACGATCAGGCCACGCTGTTCTGGGTGCAGATCTTCGGTGGCTCCATCATCCTGTTCAATCTCGTCGCGATCCTTATCGGCGTTCGTGAGATTCACGCGTTATGGCCTTTAACCGTTGCCAACTCTGACTCCGAACTTCAGCGTGCCCTCACGGTCTCTGCCTTTCTCATGCTCTACGGTGCTGCTCTGCTCGCCATCGGCTTCTGGCGAAGAACGGCCTTTATCCGCTGGCAGGCACTCATCCTTCTCGTCTTCACCATCGGCAAAACATTTCTCTACGACATGCGTTCCCTCAGTGAGGGATACCGCGTGGCCAGCCTTGTCGGGCTTGGCGTACTCCTGATGGCGGTCAGCTTCGCTTACCAGAAAGACTGGTTAGCACTGCGCAACTCCGGTCCTTCGAACTCCGCAGGAAGTGGCCAGTGAAGCTCCTCGCTGTTCTATTTCTTCTGTTTTGGCAGGCTGCGGCTGTGTCGCCTCCGGCGGAGCGCCAGTTCTTTCTTTATCAACGTGCGGTTGTACCTACGGCGGTTGGGCTAAACTGTGCGATTCTCGATGCGGCGACCTTCGCTCACGCCTCGGCCTCATTGAAGGACTTGCGTCTTTATCCTCAGACGGCGCAAGCCCGTGAGATCCCTTACGCGATCACCCTCAGTGAGCCTGTGCAACCCGACTCCGAACCCGCCCGTGTCTTCAATCTTGGACTTCGCGGTCATCTTCTCAGCTTCGATCTCTCTATGCCGCATCGTCCTTACACTGAGGTCGTACTTGACCTTGCCGGAACGGATTACATCGCCTCCGCCACGGTCACAGGTATGGACACGCCCGGTTCACAGCACGGCACACGGCTTGGCGAGTTCACGCTCTTTGACCTGACCTCGCAGCACCTCTCTCGCAGCACGACGCTTCCTCTGGAAGAGAACAACTTTCCTTATCTGCACGTCGATCTCGCGGTCTCTCCTGCCCCTGGAACGCGGAATCTTCAGATCTCTCCTCAGATGGTGATGGGGGCGACGGTTCCTCCCAGTAGGGAGGCCCAGACCGTCTTCGCTCCTGCTGCTGAAACCAGTGTCGTTACCCAACGCGGTCGTCAGACGATCGTCCGGTTTCGTCTTCCCGAGCGCGTGCCTGCCGAGCGCATCTCTTTTGTGCTTGCGCCTGACTTCAGAGGAAACTTCAGCCGCGACATCGTCATCAACGATCACGCCGTTAATACTCCTACCTCAGCGGGCGAAACCATCTCCGGCAATATCTTTCGAGTTCGGCTTACACAGGTAGGCCGCGAGATTCACCAGCAGAGACTCAGCGTTCCCGCAACCTTAGGCTCCAATCTGCAGAGTGATGCTGATGTTGAAATTGCGATCAACAACGGCGACGATCCACCCCTACCAATCACATCCGTTCGCCTCGAGATGCGTCAGCGTCGGCTCTGTTTTGCCGCGTGGTCCACCGATTCTCTCACGCTCTTTTACGGCGATTCAGCTCTCTCGGCCCCTGTTTACGACTTTGCCCGTACCGTCTCACTTAGCAATCAGATTCCTTTCGCCCGTGTAGGTCCCGAGCAAAAAAATCCCGTCTACACTTCGCGTCCCGATACACGTGCTCTCACCGAGAGGCATCCGGAGCTGGTCTGGATCGCCTTCCTTGCGGTCATCTGCATTCTAGGTATCGTTGCCATTCGAGCCTCGCGGCATCTTCCTCACTGAAGGCACGAACTACCGCATCGCGGCGTCGACCTCTTTGATCCAGTTTGGAGACTTCAACAGCTCACGCGGCTTCGATCCATCCGCAGGACCCACCAGGCCATCATTGTACATCATGTCAATTAAGTGTGCGGCGCGGCCATATCCGATGCGCAGTCTGCGCTGCAGCAGCGAGGTTGAAGCTTTGCCGAACTCGAAGACCAGACGAACTGCATCGTCATACATCGGATCGTCAGCTTCGCCATCGGATCCGCCATCGAGATCGCGTCCGGCCTCATCCTTCGGCCCTTCCAGGAAGCCTTCCACATACTCGGCCTGACCCTGCGCCTTCCAGAACTCCGTGACTGCGGAGATCTCCTTCTCGGTGACGAACGGTGCGTGAACGCGCTGCACCCTGCTGGTTCCTGGAGGAAGATAAAGCATATCGCCTCTGCCTAGCAGGCTTTCCGCACCGTTGGAATCGATGATGGTGCGAGAATCCACTTTGGTTGCCAGCCGAAAGCTCATACGAGTAGGCACGTTTGCCTTGATCAAACCGGTGATGACATCGACCGAAGGACGCTGCGTCGCCAGCACCAGATGGATTCCTACAGCACGAGCCATCTGCGCCAGACGCGTAATCGCCTCTTCCACATTAGCTCGGTCGAGCATCATTAGATCGGCGAGCTCGTCGATGATGATCATGATGTAGGGCAGCGGCTCTTGGTTTACGTCTTCAAAGAGATGTCCGCTGCCGCTGTCGAAGAGCTTGTTGAACTGATCGATGTTGCGGACATGATTTGCCGCCAGTAGCTTCAGTCTGCGCTCCATCTCACGGACCGCATTGCGAAGAGCATTCGCCGCAAGCTTAGCCTCCGTAATGATGGGAGTGAACAGATGAGGAATTCCCTCATACATCCCCAGTTCCACCCGCTTCGGGTCAACCAGGATCATGCGCACCTGCTCCGGTGTCGACTTAAAGAGCACGCTCATAATCATCGCGTTGATCGCGACCGATTTACCGGAACCCGTCGAACCTGCAATCAGAACGTGAGGCATCGATGCCAGGTCGGCAGTAACGATGCGGCCATTGATGTCCTTGCCGAGCGCAATCGGCAATCGAGACTTCGACTGTGCGAAGCTCTCGCACTCCACCACGTCGCGCAGCCAGATCGTTTCGCGCTGTGAGTTCGGAACCTGAATTCCAACAGTCGACTTACCGGCCATACGCTCGATCAGGATGCTCTCTGCAGCCATTGCCAGGCAGAGATCATCCGCCAGTCCAGTCACTTTGGAATACTTCACGCCAGCGTCCGGCTTGAACTCAAAAGTCGTAACCACCGGGCCCGGGTTGATGTGTGTCACTTGTCCGTCTACATCGAATTCGGCGCACTTCTCCACGAGAATGCGTGCCTCCTCCCGAAGAGCGTCCTCACGCACGATCGTCTGCTCTTCGCTGCGATGCAGCAGAGAAGACGATGGGAGCTTATAACCACGGATGCTCTTGGGAGTAATCACAACAGGTTTGATATTGGCATCGGCGCGCTTTCCGAAGGAGATTCCATCCTCTGCGGTTGCTACCGGCTCTTCCACAGGCTTCCTGGCTGGACGTTGCGGAATGACCGGAGCTGCTTCGGTCATTCGCGCGTTCTCCATGCTAAAACCACTCTCCTCGAAGTTGGAGACATCGTCGATCGCTCGCATGGGGGAAGCGGCCTTGGCCAACACCTCAGCGTAAGGCGCTGCAGCTGCCGTTGCTGTGCTGAGAGGCGTTACGGGCGGAGCATCGACCAGTGTGCGCGGCATTCCCTTCCATACCGAGTTCTCACCGGCGGCCAAAGGCTCTTCCGTGTCCTGCACGGGGGTCTTGATTTTTTTCCTGCGGCTTAGCCAGCCGAAGAGGCCGCCAAGCAAGGTTGAGCTCGGTTCCGCCAGCTTCGCCTCAACCTCGCGAGCTTTACGCTCCGCCAGCTCACGCTCTCTCTGGGCTTGCAATTCAGCGCGCTCGCGTTTGCTGCCGTACTCTTGAACTGGCAACTCGGCACCGCGGCGGCTCTCACGCCACTGCGACCAGCGCTCCCACATTCTCTGCGCAAACCCAAATCGAGACGTCGTCCATTCGCGCGCTGTATTGAATGTGAAAGTGGTCGCAAGATAAAGCGACAGCGCAACCATCAGAGCCAGAACGATAGAAGCGCCGGGAAGATTGAGATACGACACCAGCATATCGGCCAGCAGGCGTCCGCTGGTCCCTGCAAGGGGTAGAGTTCCACGCCACAAAACATGCCCAGGGAACAGCGCGATGGCAGCCGGGCCGAAGACGATCCACATCAGCAGTCCCACTGCCTTTGCCACAGGCGAGCCGGCAGGCCGCGACATCATCCAGCAGATTCCCAGCCGAGCCAGAACGAGCGGAAGAAAGAATGCCGCGACGCCGATCGTCTGCAGCATCGCATCCGAAAGATATGCTCCTGCAATTCCGGTCCAGTTGTGCGCTGGTCTACCCGTCGCATACGTGCCCACGGTGTTGAAAGAGCGGTCTGACGGCGTGTAGCTCACAAGTGCCAGCAGCAGCAGGCAGGCAGACGCCAATACGATCAGGCCGATAATCTCATTCAGGCGGCGATTGCGGGTCGGGGTCGAGACGAGTCTAAGAGTCTTCATCAGGGTTCGCGCAGCCTCTCTCACACCGGCGGACGAGCCTCTCTGTGCCGGGCCGGTCGTCGGTCTCGCTATCGAGGCTGGGAAACCACCAGAGCAACTTCGATTATCCCAGACCACCCTCGGCAAAATGCGAAACAAAATCGAAAAACTCCCCGTGGGTATCCGAATACAAACCCTGGGCCGGAACTGTGCATCTATCCTTACAACTTCCCGCCGAGTGAACCCTCGGCGGCCCTTAGTATCCGGTTAGCAGGGGAGTAGGATTTTCGCGATTTCTCCTGCTTGCCGCCGGTGAAGGAGAATCGCTGACAGCCGGCGGACCCTGCTTAACTGGTCTGTATTCGACACTGGAAATGAGGTATTCATGACGACCGACGCTGGAAAGCGCAACGAGATGCGTCTGGCCCTTTTATCTGTAATCAACACCTTGATTGACAGTCAGAAAGGCTTTGCTGAAATCGGAGATCACCTGAAGGATGAGACGATCAAGCGCTACTTCCTCGCCGAATCGCTCAAGCGAGCACAGTTTCGTGGCGACCTTGAAGAGATCCTCCATCAGAACGGTGTCCACGACATCAAGGAATCCGGCACGACTGTGGGAGCAATCAATCGTGTCTGGGGAGATCTGAAGGCGAAGCTGGGAGGCGGCGACCACGCCCTGCTTGTCACTGCGGAAGAGGGAGAGGACGCTGCCAAAGCCATCTATGAAGATGCGCTGAATCAGAATTTACCGTTACCGGTCCGCCAATTACTTGCCGATCAGCAGGAGCACATCCTCAACTCCCACGAATATGTAAAGACTCAGCGGGACGCGCTGGTCTCCAAATAAGCCAGCGCGCACTCCCCGTCTTAATAATTCAAGTGATGCAGATAGAACACCACGCCCGAAGCGACGAGGCAGTAGATCCCGAAGAGATACCACCGTCCCGCTTCAAGCCATGAGCTCAGCCACTTCAAAGCGACCAGGCCTGCGAAGAAAGCCAGCACCATTCCAATCAGGCTCGTCGCTACACTGCTCTCAAGATTGATGGGAGTTCCAGTCGCTGCGGCAGCATGCGAGGCCTTCATCAGTCGCAGAGCCTCGCGCAGCACGACAGGCGGCGTCAGCACAACGGCAAGCGCAAAGCTAAATCGCTCCGCGCGATCTTTGCTCGCTCCCGTCAGCATTCCGGTGGAGATCGTTGCGCCGGAACGCGAAAAACCACGGAAGGGAAGGCAAAGTCCCTGAATCGCGCCCATCCATCCAGCCTGCCGCATGGTTACACTGTTTCCGTAGGCCTGGGATACGGGCTCACCTTTGCGTTCACGAAGTCCGGCAATCAGAATCAGAACTCCAGCAGCCAAAAGTGCGGGCGCAATCAGGTCCAGCCTGCCGAACAGCTCCTCAATCTCCGCCTTGGGAGCGCCATGAAACATCGTCTTTTCGATTACAGTCTTTACGGCGACCCCGATAATGCCGGTCAGAATCGTCGCCCACACGATGCGAATTAGAAAGCGCTTGAACGCATCCGCACTGGCGAAGTACGTCCTCTTCCACTGTTTCCAAAAGTAGGCGATGACCGCGAACATTGTGCCGGTATGCAACATCACCAGTAGCAGGGTCATCTGTGGCGACGACGGGTCAAGCCCCATCAGTTTTTCAGCGACAACAACATGGGCAGAGCTCGAGACAGGCAGAAGCTCCGCTAGTCCCTGCACAATGGCGAGTACAACAACCTTCAGAATCGGCATAGTTTCATGCTACATGGTCACCCTGAAGATACCGTGAAGATGCTTAATCTGAAGAGCCGGAGAGTATCTTTTCAAACACGGCGGAGGTCTTCGACTGGACGTACCCCTCCCGCAAATAAAAACGGTGCGCTCGTTCTCGGGTCATCCTCGAAGTCACTCGCACCACCGAAATCCCCAGTCGCCTGGTCCACTGTTCCACCTCGGCGCACAGTCTCTGGCCAATACCCAGCGAACGAACACCATCTTTTACGACCAGGCCCGTGATCAGGGTATGCGGCGCAGATTGCAGATGCCGCGCTACCTCGGCCTCGACCCAGCCGACCACCACGCCTTCAAGGCTGGCCACCACAATCAAGTGGCTCTTCGACAGAGGCAAAATCGCCTCAATCCTCTGCCTCATCTCGTCAGCGGAGCTCTCGTAACCCAGCTGCCCACTCAGCTCGGCTACTGCGGTCGCATCTTCAGGCCTGATCTCGCGCAGTTCCAACTGGTTCGCTTCAGTCGCGATCGTTGCCATAAATAGAAATGTTCTGCTGCACTTTGAATGCGATGCTTGTGGCTCTCGCCGCATAATCCGATTGCGGATACTGTGCCTTCAGGTCCGCTGCCAGCGCCTGTGTCTTCGCTGCGGCTGATTCGGCCTTCTTGCGATCTTCCTGAACGGAATACATCGTTACGGTCACGGCGGTGCGGTACACCGCGTTATACAGCGCCTCTGCGGAACGAGGGCCCCCAGGAAACTGCTTTGCATACTTCTCGTATAACTCGGCTTCCTTCTCCGGACACTTCGGCAAGCCCTGCCAGTCGCCGCACACCTTGTTGTCGAGCATCTCGAAGGCTGCCATCGCCGCGTACTTGCTTCCAGGATAATTCTTGAGAATCTTCTTCATCTCCCCTTCGAAGATCTGCGGTCTTGAGATCGCATCCTGCTCCTTGGCTGAGGGCAGCGTGCTGATGTCACGCTTCTCCAGGCGCCAGCGAATATCCGCAGATCGCCACGCGGACTCCTGTGCAAGAGGCGACTGGGGAAAATAATCTGACACGCGCCGATACAGCAGGTGCGCCTCCATCGCCGCATCCTTCGGAGCATTGGGCCTTGAGGCGGCATCCTCAAGATTCGCTGCAGCTCCATACAAAATCACATCGCCATTCGGAGTCGTCGGGCCAACCACACCTTTATCGCGAATCCATCCCGAAGCCGGTGTGGGCGCGTTTTCCTCGCCGAACTCCGGCTTGTCCTCCGGATCCTCCTGAATGTCCGTATTGGCAAAGACCTTCACCCATGGAGAGCTGCGTTCCACCACGACGACCTCATGGCCGGGAGCCACCATCGAGACCCTCTGCGAGTCTGCGTCTGCGGCAACATAAACATTCGCTTCATGCAGTACCGTCGCGCGCGCGGAAAGATCATATCCCGGGTCGTTCTTACGCTTCTGCGGCCACGCAGGCGACGAGACCAGCAGCAGCACAACTCCAAGACCTACCCAACGCCATCGTTCATTTCGCATAGACGACATATTAGACGGCCTCTTCATGCCAGATGGGAGCGTGGAGTTAAACGGTTGCGGCAGCAATCTCTGCCTCCAGCTTTTCGCGTAACGCAGGCTCCAGATTTCCTCCACTCAAAACCACCGCAACCTTCCTGACTTTGGGAAGTTCCTTCGCATGGAATATGGCCGCAGCCAGCGTGACTGCTCCGCTAGGCTCAGGAATCAGCTTCGTCGCCGTAAGATAAATGCGGATGGCTGCCTGAATCTCCTCTTCGGTCACCGTCACAATTCCGTCGACGTGACGCAGAATGTGCGCAAAGTTCAAATCCCCCAAACTTTGGGTCCGCAGACCATCGGCGAGCGTTCGCACTGTCTTTTCCGCAGGCCACTCCACCAGTTTTTTGGAATAGAAGCTCTCTCGAGCATCGGCGGCCACCTCCGGTTCTGCTCCCCACACCTTGATGTTGGGAGAAGCCAATCCAGCCTCCGCTGCAAGCTTGATGGCTGTAGCCACTCCGCTCAACAGGCCACCTCCGCTCACCGGAGCGATTACCAGATCGACATCCGGGAGCTGTTCCACAATCTCCAACCCGCAAGTACCTTGTCCGGCGATAATCTGCGATGCGTCATACGGTGGAATCATGGCGTACCCAAATTCAGCCACCAGCTCTTCCGCCTTCATCCGTCTCTCTGACGAGGCTGGCCCTACTTCGACAATCTCCGCTCCCAAAGCTTTCGTCGCTGCCTTCTTGACCTGAGGAGCATTCGACGGCATCACAATCACAGCCTTCGCTCCCAAGGCTTTCGCTGCATAAGCCACGCCCTGTGCATGATTGCCGCTTGAGTACGTAATCACACCGCGCAAACGCTCTTCTGGCGAAAGCTGCGCCACCATGTTGTAAGCCCCCCGCAGCTTGAAGCTGCCGATCGGCTGCTCACTTTCGGCCTTGATGTACAGATCGAACTCAGGCTCAGGCAGCTTGGCCATCTGCAGCCGCGCCCTCTCCAAACGGTAAAGGGGAGTCCGCACCGCAACCCCGCTGATCCTATCCTTCGCTGCTCGAATCGCATCCAGCGTCACAAACTCGCTCATAGCAAGTCATCATAAATCGCCCGACGCTATCGGCTACTAAAAGACCCGTCCCAGCCCGAAATACCATTTTCGATGATCGCTATCCCCAATGCTCACCCCACCGAATACCGGTCCAATCAGCGTCTTCACAATCACCGCAGCGGCTACATCATTTGGCAGCGAAGGTGTCTGTGCATTCCCGCCGTACATCTTGCCGATCTCGTAGATACCGCCCGCGTAGATAGAATCCGCAAACACCGGATTGAGCTTCGCCAGTAGATGCAGGTAGCCCACCTGTCCAAGAAAGTAGTCTGTGCCCAGCAGCTCATTTCGCTGGTAAGCGCTCAACCGCAGTGGACCTCCCAGACTCAGACCTGCAAGTCCTAAGTTGCTGGCTCCAAAACTCGTTCCTCCCAGCGCCTGGCCAAGAAGAATCCCGCGCTCCTTGATGGGGATAAAATGTTCCAGCCGACCCGTCATCTGCGAGAAGCCTCCCGGGCCATTCGGTTGCTTGGTGTAGTAGTTGTAGTTCATCAACACAGCGCTGCCTTCGGAAGGAACCATCACGTCGTTCTGGCCCAGATACTGAAATCTAACCCGGCTTACCAGTGGCACCATGCTGAACTCCCGCACACCATCGGTTCCAATGGTCCGATGTTCGTTGAACCACTGAATGTCTTCTCCAATGCGAAGCTCTGTTTTTGTATTGAAGAGATATCCCAGGTCGACTCCTAGACCATTCCTGTTCTCTCGATACTGCTCCAACTGGACGTCGCCTTCGTAATAAGGATTTTCCTGACGCGTCAGGTAGGCATGCGGCGCGACAAAGAAGGATGAGCCTGCCTTGACCGGCTTGAACAGTTCGCCGCTCAGCGTTGCCGGCTGCCCCAGCATCCCATCGATTCTTAGTTCTGAACCTGGCCCTCTCACGTTATAGAACGTGGCCCGAGCCCCAATCCCCAACTGCACATTGTTAACATCGTTCGCCAGGATCGGAAACCCGAGATTCATGAACGGAGGTCCCCAGGTCTTGTTGCGCGGCCGAATCAACAGCCCTACCTTGCCGTCCGGATGCTCCGTCATGTTGTAGTTGATCGTCGAGTAAAGACCCGTACCCTGCAGATCCTCAATCGTCTGCTCCAGGGCTGCCGGGTCGACCGGCTTGTCGACATACCTCTGAAACCTGGCGTGGATATCGGTCTGCTCGGTTCCTCCAACGCCATAAACTTCAACGAAGTTTGGCACCGGAACCTCAGTTACGCGCCGTGACTGCCGCTGCTTCACGTAGGCGGCCCAATCGGCATCATTCAGCTCATACTTCTTCAGCTCAGGAGCCATCAGCTCTGCAGCCTTATAGCCCAGTGGAATAATCTGTTCGCTCTTCTGAAAATCCAGTGTGCCAACCTTGCTTACGTCCGACGAGACCACGACGTCCGACTTCTTCAGGCTTTCAATCTCGTTATTCGCCACCATGATCGAGACATTCCGTCCCACTACGCCCGTCAGGGTACTCAGACCGTTTGGATCCGGCGGTCCTACATTCAAATACGACGAGATCACGACCTGCGCTCCCATCGAGCGCGCCACATCCACCGGCAGGTTATCCACCGCGCCGCCATCGGAGTAAATATCGTTCCCGTGATGCACCGGCGCGAACATTCCCGGGATCGCCATCGTCGATCGCAGTGCCTGCGACAGCGATCCATCCTCAAAGACGTGGGGCTGTCCCGTATTCAGCTCCGTTGCCACACAACGAAAGGGAATTGGCAGATCGTCGAAGGTTCGCAGGTTCCAATAAGGCAGCATGGACCGATCGAACAGCAGTCCCACTGCGGCGCCTGAGTTAAGGGCACTCGGCAGCGAGATACCTTTTTTTAGTCCAAACTCCAGCCGGTTCGGATAAGCCAGCTTGTCTTCTTTGCGTCGATAGCTCAGGTCAGGGAAGGGAATCTGTCCGCTCAGGACCACAGGCCAGTCGATATGCCTCACGAAGGATTTCAACTCATCCGGCTCCATGCCCGAGGCATACAAGCCACCCACCAGTCCGCCCATACTGGTGCCGGCTACGTAATCCACCGGAACGTGATGATCCTCCATCCACTGGATCACGCCAATGTGTGCAAATCCGAGAGCGCCTCCGCCTTCCAGCACCAGCGCAATCCGTTGCCTGTTTTGGGCTCCGGGAGCTGGCGCAGGCCGTGTTTCCTGCGCAGCCGGAGTCTGCTCGTGCTGTTGTCCGATGGCAGGATTTGCGGCAGAGAGAGAACCCACCAAGACCATCGTTAGCCCTCGGGATAAAAAACCGCTCAGCCTATGCTTTCTCTTTCCCATCCAGCTCACTCTCCGGTTATCTTTGGGAATCCTCCCTACCGTTCCTTCTTTTCCAGGGCGTCACTGGTCATCTTACCGCTGGTTTCAGCCCTCGTTCGGCCGACGTACCCTCTGCGGCACCTGCTTAAAAAGAAGAAGAGCGCCGTTTCAGGCGCTCCTTTCAACCATTCTTTTTGCAGTCTTCAGATCTCGAGAATCACCGGCATAATCAACGGCCTTCGACTCGTGCTCTTCTGGATAAAACGCTTCAGGTCAGTCCTGATCTTTTCCTTGATCACGCCATAATCGGCCTTCTCTTCAGTCGAGGAGCCATCGAGGGTGCGCTGGACCACCTGGCGCGCCTCCGAGATCAGTCCATCTTCGGCAATCGCCATGCCGCGCATAACAATCTCCGGCAGATTCTCCAGCCGTCCCGTCCCCTTATTGATCGCGATGATCGGAAGCACAATTCCATCCTCGCTCAGGTGCCGGCGGTCGCGTATCACAAGGTCTTCAACCACATCAGCGGCGGTCCCGCCCGAATCGATGCAGACGCGGCCGACTGTCACCTTGCCCGTCTTCGTCGCCGAATCGCGGTCGATCTCCAGAACGTCGCCGTCTTCTATCAGAATGGCCTTCTCTACCAGGCCCATCGACGAGGCCAGTTCGGCATGTCGCTTCAGATGCCGGTAGTCTCCATGGATCGGAATAAAGAACTTCGGCCGGACAAGGTTGATCATCAACCGCAGCTCTTCCTGGCTTCCGTGGCCGCTCACATGAATCAACCCAGAGGAACCATCATCGTAGATCACCTTCGCGTCACGACGCTCCAGGTGATCGATCACCCGGTAGATCGACTTTTCGTTGCCGGGAATCACGCGCGAGCTCATCAGCACCGTATCGCCCGCTTCAATGTGCGCATACTTGTGGTTGTTCACCGCCGCGCGGCTCAGTGCGCTCATCGGCTCGCCCTGCGTTCCGCTGATCATGATGCAGAGCTTTTCGGACGGATAGTCCTTGATCTGTCCCGGATGAATAATCAGCCCCGGAGCAGGCTCCAGATACCCAAGGTCCTGCGCAATCTCCGTCGAGTTATCCAGCGACCGTCCGATGATGGCGATTTTGCGCCCATGCTGCGCGGCCAGCTCCATCGCCAGGCGAATTCGATGAATCGACGATGAAAAGCAGCTGAAGAACAGCTTCTTCTTTGTCTGCCCGAAGATCTCGTCCAGACGCGGCATCACCGCTCGTTCGCTCGGTGTATATCCCCGGCGATCCACATTCGTGGAATCTTGCAGTAAGGCGAGAACACCCTGCTTCCCCAACTCTGCAAAACTCTGCAGGTCGAAAGGCTGGCCATCTGTTGGCGAGAGGTCCACCTTAAAGTCGCCCGTGTGCAGAACCACGCCCACCGGCGTATGAATCGCCAGCGCAACGCAGTCCACCAGCGAGTGCGTCACCCGGATCGGAAGAATCGAAAACGGTCCCAGTGTCAGACGGTGGCCGGGAATGATCTCGTTCAGTTCGGCGTCATCCAGCAGGTCATGCTCTTCCAGCTTGCCTTCGACAAACGCCAGCGTGAACTCGGTCCCGTAAACCGGCACATTCAGCTCCGAGAGAATCCACGGCAGTCCGCCAATGTGGTCCTCGTGCCCGTGCGTCAGCACAATGCCGCGCACCTTGTCCCGATTCTCCGTCAGATAGCTGATGTCCGGGACGACGATGTCCACTCCCAGCAGTTCTTCTTCGGGGAACATCAGTCCGGCGTCGATGACAAGGATGTCATCCTGCCAGCGGAGAGCCATGCAGTTCATTCCGAACTCGCCCAGACCCCCCAGCGGAATCAGCTTCAGCTTATCTTGTGCCATGAAACTTAAATCTTAGCATTGGTAATCTTGGTGCCTGCTGCACCCTTCCTTCGTTTTTCTCGGCTTTCAAATCACCGTGCGAAACTTACAGAGCGCGCGCTTCAAGTCACCAAGCAAGGAGACCCCATGTCCGCCCCTGAAATCTATGATGCAATCATCCTCGGTACCGGCGAAGCCGGAAAGTTCATGGCATGGCATCTCGGCTCCCAGGGTCTGCGCGTAGCCGCCGTCGAGAAGAACAAAATCGGCGGCGCCTGTCCGAACTTTGCATGTCTGCCCAGCAAAAACATCGTTCATAGCGCCAAGGTGGCCTCCTACTTCCAGCGAGGGGCCGAGTTCGGCATGGTCCACACCCAGTGGAGTGTCGATATGGCCGGGGTGCGCATCCGCAAGCAAAAGATGGTCGACGGCCTCCAGGAGCTTCATCTCAACAACTTCCGGAAGAGCGGCGCGGAGATTGTCATGGGGTTCGGCCGCTTCGTCGCCGAAAAAACCATCCAGGTGGAACTGCGTGATGGAGGAACCCGCACCCTCCGTGCCGACAAAATCTTTCTCGATATGGGTTCTCGAGCGACGGTCGATCCTACCCCCGGTCTCTCCGAGTCAAATCCCCTCACCCACGTTGAAGCTCTTGAGCTCAACGTCGTACCCGAGCATCTCCTCGTCCTTGGCGGTGGCTATGTCGGCCTCGAGTTCGCCCAGGCAATGCGCCGTTTTGGATCCAGAGTCACCATCATCGAACGGAATGACCGTTTGGCTCACCGCGGAGATCCTGATGTCTCCGAAGCCATCGAGCAGCTCTTCCGAGATGAGGAGATTCAATTCGTAACCAACGCCATCGTCGATCGCGTCGAAGGGGTCTCCGGAGCCGAGGTCACCCTTCACCTCACTGGCAAGGGAGTTCCCTCAGAGATCAAGGGCACTCATCTTCTCGTAGCCACAGGACGCACACCCAACACTCAGAACATCGGTCTTGACCTTGCCGGAATCGAACTCACACCCTCAGGACACATCAAGGTTAATGAGCGGCTCGAAACCACCGCATCCGGCATCTGGGCCATGGGCGACTGCGCTGGTTCGCCCCACTTCACGCATATCTCCTTCGACGACTTCCGTATCGTTCGCGATAATCTTGCCGGAGCCAATCGCGTCACCACTGGTCGACAGGTGCCTTCCTGCACTTTTATCGATCCCGAGCTCGCTCAGGTTGGCTTAACCGAAACCGAAGCCGCGAAACGTGGAATCCCTTACCGGCTTGCGCGCCTGCCCATGCCTGCAATCCTTCGAAGTCGAACCCTCTCCGAAACCCGAGGCTTTCTCAAAGCTCTCATCTCCGACGACGACAGCATCCTCGGCTTCACCGCCTTCGGACCCGGCGTGTCAGATCTCCTCGTTCCCGTTCAGCTAGCGATGTCCGCGAACCTGCCTTACACCGCACTGCGCGACATCATCGTCGCTCACCCCACAATGAGCGAAGGCTTCATCAACCTCTTCTCGGCAGTGCCCGCAAAGAAGCTGTGAAGCCTTCGGAATAAGTTAGTTTTTCGAACTAGCGGAGTACGTCTTCCAGCACCAGCGAAAGCTCCGTCTTCTCGTCGCGATACTTCACAATCACCGGAGCGGCGACGCTCAGTCCCCACTCTGCTCCCTTGCCCTTGCTTACCGAGCGGGAGCCTGGAACCACAACCGCGCCCTCTGGAATCACCAGCGGCGACTCAGCCGTCGCCTTGTATACCTCGCCCTTCACTAGGTCATACACTGGTGTCCCGCGTGTTAGCACCGTCCCCGCTGCAATCACCGCGCGCTTCCGCACAATCGTTCCCTCGTACACGCCCGTGTTACCGCCCACCAGGGCATCGTCTTCGATGATCACAGGGCTCGCATTCACCGGCTCCAGAACGCCGCCAATCTGCGCCGCTGCACTCAGGTGCACACGCTTGCCGATCTGCGCGCAGCTTCCCACCAGGGCATGCGAATCCACCATCGTGCCCTCATCGACATAAGCTCCCACATTCACATACGCCGGAGGCATCACCACGACACCTTTCGACAAGTAGGCTCCGCTGCGCACGCTCGAGCCCCCCGGAACCACGCGCACGCCATCCGCAGCTGCAAAACGCCGTGCCGGATACGTCGCCTTGTCGACAAACGAAAGCCCATCCGGGCACCCCATATCGACCATCTGTCCCAGCCGGAATCCCAGCAGAATTCCGCGCTTCACCCAGGCATTCACTCGCCAACCGATCGGCAGCGACGCATCAGGCTCAGCCGACCGCAGAGAACCCGCCTCCAACGCGCTCCGCAACTCGCTGAACGCCGCCTCTGCTTCTTTGTTGCCAACTGCCTCCGCACCCTGAGCAAACCAGTGCTCAATGGCCGATTCCAAATTGTTCATATTTTTCAATCTTCTCCTTGGTTCTAAATATCCGGATGGTTTAGTGCAATGTCGTTGATTGAGCTGGCGTAATCTTCCAGCTTCCATCCTGACTGCTGACTGCGTCTGCGTGATCCGTCCGTTTATATTCTTTGCCGTTGAACCGGTAATAGCTAAGGCCCGTCTCTTCGGCAGACATATGCCATCCCGTCACTAAATCACGGTATCCTGCATGGCTGGCAGACAGAACCCCCGGACCCCATCCGCTCAGTTCGCCGAGATAGTGAATTTGATTGGCCTTCACGCCAAAAAGCCACATCGCGCCATTGGCCCCCTGTCCTCCGCGGGCGCAACCAACCCCTGAAGTAACAATCACAGTCTTCTCTGCAGCTTTCAGAGGGATCTCTTCATAGAGTAGTCCCTTTCGCAGCTCTGTCAGATCCTCTTCAGAGGTGCATTGCCAACTATCGTGCTGCGCAATTCCACTTACTTGTTTTTCAATATTCCGTTTTTGTGAATCCGTCAGGTGCGCAGGCGGCAACCTCTTTTCCAATAAATCGAGCGTAACCTGCGTCCAAGGATTTTGTTGGGCAGGCGCTAATCCGCACATCGCGGTGAAGAGAATCATCGTCAGGGCGCATCTTGTGGCAATCATGAGGATATTGTCAGCTTACGTGCACCGCTTCTCTTGATGGACTCTCAACCAGCAGCCCTAACTCCGCCACCAAAACCTCCAGCCGCTTCCGGGTAGCATCGCTCACCGGAACCATCGGAAGCCGCAGCACATCATCGCCGCGTCCGATCATCTTCATCACGGCCTTCACAGGAGCCGGGCTCGCCTCCCAGAAGTGCGCCAGCATCAATCGGAAGTATTGCCGGTTCAAGCTTCGCGCCGTGGCCCAGTCACCCTCAAGAGCCGCTCGCACCATCGCCGACATCTCCGCCGGAATTACGTTTGACGCAACGGAAACCAGTCCCGCCCCGCCCAGCGCCAGCACCGGCAACGCAATCGAGTCGTCTCCCGCAAACACCTTGAAGCCCTCGGGAGCAGAGGTCAGCAGCTCCGTAATCTGCGTAATATTTCCGCTCGATTCCTTGATGCCCACCACATTGTCCAGCTCAGCCAGCCGAAGCACCGTCGCCGGTTCCAGGTTCACGCCCGTGCGCCCCGGAATGTTGTACAGCAGCACAGGAAGCTCCACCGCCTCCGCAATCGCACGGAAGTGGCGATACTGTCCCTCCTGCCCCGGTTTGTTGTAGTACGGGTTGGCCGTCAGGACGCCCGTCAGTCCCTTCACCCCGGCCAGCTTCTTTACCTTGGTCACAGCCTCATGGGTCGCATTGCTGGTACATCCGCCGAAGACCGGCACCCGGCCCGCAGCCGTCTCCACCGTAATCTCTACAACGCGCAGCCACTCCTGCTCGCTTAGCGTCGCTGCCTCTCCCGTCGTACCGCAGGGAATCAGGAAACCGATGCCGCTCTCAATCTGCCACTCAACCAGCGCCCGCAGCGCGGACTCATCCACGCTCGAATCTCCGCGAAACGGAGTGACCAGCGCTGTTCCACAACCCATCAATTCCATAATGATTGCAAGTTTACCGCGTAGCGCACCTGTGCGGCTCCCGTCCGCTCTTTCGCTGCCAAAAAGAACTCCCGGCGAGTTGCCGGGAGTTCTTTGTTTTTGAGCCGTTCAGTCCGGTTTAACCCCGATAGAGCTCTGAAGGGATATGGAACTCCGGCATATGCAACGAGGCACCGTTCGCCGCTCCAGGAGGCATATCCATACACTTTACGAACGCGGTTTGGAACTTCTCCATCTCTTGCTTGGTCCCGACGGTCACACGAACATAATTCGGCAGTGCCGGCCAAGACCGGCCAATGGCTACGTTCTCTTTGATCATCTGCATTTGGAAGTCCTTGCCTGGCCTCTTCACATCGACCATGAAGAAGTTCGCCTGCGATCCGGGCACAATCTTGTAGTTGTGCTTGGTCAGGAACTCCAGCGTCTCCGAACGGACGTCAGAGTTGATCTTCCGGCGCAGCGACACCAGGTCCTTGTCCTGCAGGCTGGCGCGGGCAGCTGCCGAGCTCGTAATGGAGATGCTCGCCAGACTGCGAGCCGGAGCGGCCACCGTCGAAAACTTTGCCAGCAGATCAGGCCGTGCTGCCGCAAATCCGGCACGCAAGCCCGCCATACCGTAGATCTTCGAGAACGTACGCAGCACGATAATGTCCTTATCGGCCGCAACCTGATCGAGAACCGAATCCTGGTCAGAGAAGTGGTGATAGGCTTCATCGACGATAACTACAGAACCGGTGGGCTTGTTGGCTAATAGCCACAGAATGTCTTCGCGCGGTGTGATGGTGCCGGTCGGGTTGTTTGGATTAACGATGTAGTACGCGCCAGGCGAAGGATGCGCCTTGAGCATCGCCTTCACGTCATGAGCGAAGGTCGGGGTCAACGGCACAGGGTACTTCGGAGCCCGCATCGTGTCGGCAGCACGAAAGCCCTGCTCGTAACTGGGATCGCCGTAAACCAGAGGCTTATCCGGACCGATGTTCGACATCAACGCCAGATCGAGTGGCCCGCCCGAACCGGGAGTCAGAGCGACGTAGCCCTTCTTTAGGCCGAACTGGTCATAGATCACCTGCACCGTCTTCATCGTCTCCTCCTGGTGATAGCGTCCACCCAACGGGGCAGTGGTGCTGATCGCCGAGAGCGCCGACTGCGCAGGCCCGAGGGGGTTCTCATTGGAGCTGATGATGACGGTATCTGAGGTGAGATGGCGCATCTCGCCCATATCGGCGCCGAAGCCACGTCGGTTGCCCGCCGCCTGGGCCGCTGGCTGTTGCATTGCTGCCATCGCCGGAAACGAGGTAGCCGCCGCAGAGGCTGCCCCGAGGATTCGCATAAAGGACCTGCGTGAAACACCTGTGTTGAATCTGGAGCTCATAGAAGCTTCCTCCAATACGCGCTATGCGCGGAATATTGTTCGGGATACACAAATGCGGGCGACGCAGAGACGGAGGGTCGCGCTTTATTAGCCGAGGAGCAGCGATCAAATCTGCTCTGCGGAGCGTCTCGGCTCACGCAGCAATTCGAGTGTGGTGGGATTCACGAAGACTGACGCATCAGCTTCGCGATGAGTCTCAATGTACAGCGAAAATTGCTGCCGCGCACCAAAAACTTGCCTTTAAGCAGAAAAATCCCCGCAACAACTGTCGTGCAAAACAAAACGCCCGGCTCTTAAAGAACCGGGCGTTCTTTCAAAAAAGCGTCTGAGAATTACACCCACGCCCCTTTGCGGATCAACGGCTCCGCTGTTCCGTCTGCCGCAATGCCGTCCACATCCATCTCGGCGGACCCGATCATCCAGTCCACGTGGATCAGGCTCTCGTTTGCGCCCAGTGAAGCCAGCTGCGTCGAATCCATCTTCTCGCCGCCGATAATGCAGGTCGAATACGCCTGTCCCAGCGCAATGTGGCTCGCCGCATTCTCATCGAACAACGTATTCCAGAACAGAATTCCGCTCTGCGCAATCGGGGAGTTGTGGGGTACCAGAGCAACCTCGCCCAGTCGCCGTGCCCCTTCGTCGGTCGAGATCAGCCGGTTCAGCACATCCTCGCCCGCCGTCGCCGTAGCTTCGACAATCTTCCCGCCCTCAAACCGAACCGCGATGTTCTCGATCAAAGTTCCCTGATGCGAAAGCGGCTTCGAAGCCCGTACCGTTCCATCCACGCGGTCCTTGTGGGGAGTCGTAAAGCACTCTTCCGTCGGGATATTCGGCTGGCAGTAGACGCCGTTTCCAGCTGTCGTTCCTCCACCCGCCCACAAGTGCTCATCCGCCAGGCCTACCTTCAAATCCGTTCCCGGTCCTTTGAAGTTCAGGGCAGAGAAGCGTTTCGCGTTCAGCATATCCACGCGCTTCTTCAGGCGCTCGCCATGCTGCTTCCACTCCGTGACCGGATCGTCCACATTCACCCGCGAAGCCGCAAAGATCGCATCCCACAGCTTTGCAACGGCAATCTCCTCCGGCTCGCCGGGAAACACCAGCTTCGCCCACTCCGGAGTTGCCGCAGCCACGATCGTCCAGTTGATCTCGTGCCGCGTAATCAGCTCCATCGCCGGCTTGCCTGCCTTCGAAGCGGCGACGTTGACCCTCGCCACCTTCGCCGGGTCCTGCTTGGCCAGCAGGGCCGGATTGGCGCCCGCAATCGCCAGCCGCGCAGCTCCGCCGCGAAAACCATTGGCAACTCCATCCTGCAGCCACGTCGGAGCATAGTCGAAGCTGGCGTCCTGACCATATTCAAACCGCGCCAACACGCTCGGATCATCGCTGTACAGCGTCGTCACGAGCAGGGCACCTGCCTTATAAGCCTGTTCAGTGATCTTTCGGGCCAGCGGCAGCGCATCCATCGGAGCCGACATAATCAGCTCCTGACCGGCCTTCAGCCCCAACCCTACCTTCACGGCTACCTCAGCCAGCCGATCCAGCTTCTCATCCAGCGTTAAAGCGCTAAAATCCGTAACTTTTACTGCTTCCGCAACACTCATGGTCTGCTCCTCATCTGGTTTGACGCGAAGGCCGCGTGAAGCGATTCACCGCTATACCTTCGTGCAGACTTCCTGAAAGTCGTAACTGCCGCTCCGCGTCGAGATCCACTCCGCCGCCCGTACCGCTCCCTCGGCAAAGCCGCGCCGGGAGTACGCCTCATGCGTCAGCACCAGCCGGTCGGCGCTGCTCTTCGCCTCCAGCACATGCAGTCCGGCTGCATCTCCAACACGCTTCGCGTTGATCGGAACCTCTGTAAGTCCAGTCGCTGCCTTGACCGTGTTGGCCAGCGAGAGTGCCGTTCCCGAAGGCGAATCGAGCTTTGTTACATGATGCGTCTCTTCGATGGAAAACGCGTAGCCTGCATTCTTCAGCAGTTCGCCCATCTTCTTGGCCATCTGCAGCATCGCCTGCACGCCCACGGAAAAGTTCGTGCCGTACAGCAAGCCTGCCTGCTTGCGCTCCGCCAGCGCACGCATATCGGGCAGCTTGTCGTACCAGCCCGTGGTGCCCACGACCATCTTCGCGCCCGTCGCCAGCACCGCGCGCATATTCTGCACCGCGGCCTCAGGAGTCGTGAAGTCAATCACCACGTCAAACCCTGCCACAAACGGAGGCGTCAGCCCAGAGGCGTTCGCATTCTCCTTTGCATCCAGCACATGAACGCTGTGCCCACGCTCAGCCGCCACCTCGGCCACCAGTTTTCCTGTCTTCCCGTGCCCCAGAACCAGTACGCGCATTCAAATCCTTCCCTAGGCTTTCGCCGCTGCCACCCGCGCCTCTACATCGAAGATCGAATCGTCAGGATCGGCAAAGAAGTACTTGTGCAGGCTGCGCACCGCCTCTTCCACATCCTCCTCATCGATCATGAAGCTCATATTGATCTCGCTTGCCCCCTGCGAGATCATCCGCACATTCACATGGCTCACCGCCGTGAACACCTGGCCGGCAATGCCGTTATGTCCGCGAATATCCTCACCGACCATGCAGATCAGGGCCTTATTGCCCTCCATCTTCACATCGGCAATCTTCGAAAGCTCCTCGCAGATCTCCGGCAGCCGCTCGTTCGAATCCACCGTCAGCGAGATGCTCACCTCGCTGGTCGAAACCATATCGACCACGCACTTGTACTTATCCAGCACGTCGAAGACAGCCTTCAAATACCCGTGCGACATCAACATGCGGCTCGCCACAATGTCGATGATCGTCAGCTTCTTCTTCGCCGCGATGCACTTGAACGGGCTCTTGCACTTCGGTGCAACGGCCGTGATCTTCGTGCCTTCGTTCTCCGCATTGCGCGAGTTCAGCACCCACACCGGAATGCTCTTCTGCACTGCAGGAAGAATCGTCGCCGGATGCAGCACCTTCGCGCCGAAGTAGGCCAGCTCGGCGGCCTCTTCAAAGCTGATCGACTTCACCCGCAGCGCCTCAGGCACAATGCGAGGATCGGTCGTCATAATGCCGTTCACGTCCGTCCAGATCTCGATAGCGCCCGCGTGCAAACCACCACCCACCAGCGCAGCGGTGTAATCGCTGCCGCCGCGTCCCAGCGTGGTCGTAATTCCCTCGGCTGTCGAGCCGATAAAGCCGCCCATCACCGGCGTCTTGCCCTCTTCAACCAGAGGAAGCACCAGCTCCGTCAGCCTGGCCTCGATCGCGGCCTCCTGCGGAGCGGCCTTGCCGAAGTTCGCGTCTGTGATGATGCAGCTGCGCGCATCGACATGCGTCCCACTCAATCCGCGCTGGTCGAACGCCGCGGCCACCATGCGGCTCGAAAGCCGCTCGCCGAAGCTCACCACCAGATCTCCCGTCCTCGCCGTCAGCTCACCCACCGCCGCAATACCGCGCAGCAGATCGTCCAGAGCGTCGAACTCCTGGTGAACCGCCATCTCCAGACCGATAAACCGGTCCTTCTCCAGCAGATCGTTGGCCGTGTCGACGTGGCGGCTCCGCAGTCGAGCGCTGATCGCCAGCGCACCGGACTTATCGCCGCGCCCTGCAGCCGCAGCCGCGGCCAGCAACTGATCGGTCACCTTAGCCATGGCTGAGACCACGACAATGGTCTCCAGACCCTTCTTGCGACGGCCGCCAACAATCGCTGCCGTCCGCTCCATCGCCTTGGCATCCTCAACCGAGGTGCCGCCAAACTTCATCACGACAAGCTGTTCCCGCGCTACGCTCAAGCCAGCACCGCCTGACCCTGCGCCGCTCCCGTTGGAACTCCCAACTTATCCAGTTTGCCCATGCGCGCCAGAACCTCCGCATTCAGCAAAGCCGCACCGGCTGCGCCGCGAATCGTGTTGTGCGACAGAACCACAAACTTCCAGTCCAGCAGCGTGCATTCGCGCAGGCGTCCGACCGTGGCCGCCATGCCCTGGCCACGCATGCGGTCCAGCCGTGGCTGCGGACGATCCACCGCGCTGTCGAACTCCACAGGAACCTCAGGAGCCGTCGGCAGTCCCTCGCCGCGTAGCGGAGCAAACTCGCTCCACGCCGCCAGAATCTCCTCCCGCGTCGCCTTCTTGCGCAACTTGATGCTCACGCACTCCGTGTGGCCGTCTTCCACCGCAACGCGGTTGCAGTGCGCGCTCACCTTGGCGTCCAGCATAGCGACGCTGTCGCCGCGCACGCGGCCCAGCAGCTTGCCGACCTCCTCTTGCATCTTCTCTTCTTCGTTCTTGATAAAAGGGACGACGTTGCCCAGAATGTCCAGCGAAGGCACGCCGGGATATCCCGCGCCGCTGATCGCCTGCATCGTCGAAACGAACAGGCTCTCGATCCCGAACCTCTCCTCCAGCGGCTTCAGTGCCAGCACCAGCCCGATCGCCGAACAGTTCGGATTCGTCACAATGTATCCGCCGCTCTCGCGCCGCCACGCCTGCGTCTCAATCAGTTGAAGATGGTCCGCGTTCACCTCG
>DATJJJ010000032.1:0-16053 GCA_035492215.1 Edaphobacter sp.
GTGTGGGAGAGCAGCGTCTTGAAGACCTGTTCGGCGGGCAGGCCGATCTTGCGGGCGACGGAGATGGCGGTCAGGTCTTCGGGATCGACCTCGTAGGCTCGTAGCTCGTAGGAGATGCCGAGAGAGTCGAGGAGCCGGGCTGCATTGGTCTTGCTTGCTGCGGCAGGTTTCATCCGTGGGTTCCGGTGTCTTCAACGATCTGGCCCTGCCGCATGGTAAGGGTGCGATCGGCGAGGGGCTGGGCGAGCGAGGCTTGATGGGTGGTGAGGATAAGAGTGCGTGCGCCTCCGCCGGGGACGGACCAGGTGCGGAAGTCGGCGAGGAGCTCGACGAGATGACCGGCGCTGGAGACGTCGAGGTTGGAGAAGGGCTCATCGAGGAGGAGAAGCTCGGGGTCGGTCTGGAGGACGCGGGCGAGGGAGGCGCGCTGGCGCATGCCCTGCGAATACTGGCCGACGGGCCGGGTGAGTGTAGGGTCGAGGCCGACGGCGCGAAGTGCCATCTCAGGCGAGCCGACACAGGCGCAGCTGTCGCCGCGATGCAGTGTGGCGAAGTAGGTGAGGTTCTCCATCGCGGTGAGCTCGTCGTAGAGCATGGTGGAGTGGCTCATGTAGGCGATGCGATGGCGATGCTGTTGCGGGGTTCCTCCGAAGACATTGGCCTTGCCGCGGGTGGGAGTGATGAGTCCGGCAACGACACGCAACAGAGTGGATTTACCGGCGCCGTTCTCTCCAAGGATGACGGTGGAGGAGCCTGCGGGAAAGCTGGTGGAGACGTTGCGCAGAGCGGCGAAGGTGCCGTAGATCTTGGAGACGGAGTCGAGGCGTGCGGCTTCGACGCGGGTTGTAACGGCAGTGGACATGCGCGAGTCTGCTAAGGGCTTACCTGTCAGTATAGGGGAGTGCCCGGCGGTAAGCTTCAGCGGCTGGCGGCGGGAAGCGCGGTGGCCGTTGTTGTCGGCGTAGCGGGGGCCTTCTGGCCGGGAGCGGGAGCGTACTTGGAGGCGCACTTGGCCTGAAGCTGAGTGGCGTGAAAGACGCCGTCGTGGCCGAAGGTTCCGATGGCAAGTGCCTGAGCATCGTCCTTGAAGGTGTCCGGCGGTGGCTCGGAGCCTTTGTAGACGACGCGGAGGGTGTGGCCTTGCTCGAGAAGGCTGAAGGTGGCGTTGGTTCCGGAGCGCTCGATGCTGCCGGGAGCGACGTTCCCAGCCACGCGGAGGTGGCGGGTGTAAGCCTTGTTGCCCATGCCCTGAAGCTCGCTGATGGTGACGTAGTAGCTCTTGTTGTCGCGCACGCCGGTAACGGCGAGATAGGCAACGGTCCCAAGGATGAGGACGGTGGCGACGATGATCTTCAGCGGACTCTTCGGATTGGGGTTCGGCATGGCTGTTCTGCCTTTCATTTTACGCTCGTTGCTGGTTTTCGGCGCATTTAACGATGATATGGGCCGATAACCGACTCATTTTCGAGATGCTGCGGTCGATTCAATCAGTTGGGGGAAATCAAATTCGGCAGCCTTTCGTGCGAATTTCACGAGGGATGGGAGCGCATCCATTCTGGGGAGAATGACCTCAATCAGATGGCATGCCTTTTGGTGCTGGGTGCTCGATAGAGCTTCCATGAGCTCATTCGTGGTTTTGACGGATTGGGTGCTTGCTGGTTCGCCATCTTCGAAGACCTCCGGCAGGCGAAGGTAGCTCCAGCGTGCGATGTTGTTGTACTGCGAGTTGGGTCCGTAGATCAGGCGCTCGATGGTGTAGCCGTCGTTATTGAGCAGGAAGATGATCGGCTTGAGGCCTCGCCAGAGAAGTGTGGAGAGCTCCTGCACGCTCATTTGCAGGCCGCCATCGCCGACGAAGAGGATGACTCTGCGCTGATCGGTCGCAGAGCATGCTCCGAGGGTTGCAGGCAGACCGTACCCCAGCGCGCCCCAGATGGGCTGTGCGAGGACGCGGACGTCTTCGGGCATGCGCAGGCCAGCGGATGCAAAGCCTGCAGTGCCGGTGTCGCTGATGAGGATATCGCCGGGGCGGATGAAGCTTTGGATTATGGTCCAGAAGATCTCCTGATTGAGGGCGCTGTCAGGAAGTTTGGAGGCATCGGGGGTTGGAGAAAGAGGGCTTCTTTCGGCCGTTTGCTGCTTGTGTGGAAGGAGCTGTTTTAGTGTCTCGTCTAACAACTCCTTGGCGGTCACGTTGAGAAATTGTTGGCCAGCGATGTTCGTCGATGACGATTCGATATTTACGATTCGGGGCTTGGTGAGGTTATGGGAGAACAGACCAGTCGCTACATCGGTCAGGCGAACTCCAAGGCAGAGGAGCAGATCGGCGTCTTCGACCGCCTGTTTGACTTCGGGTGCAGAGGCGGCACCACGGTACCAGCCGATGTTTCGGGGATCGGAGTCGGATAAGATTCCGCGGGCCGTGGCCACGTGGGCGATAGGGATATTGCGTGTCTCAGCGATTTTAAGGACGGACGGCAGCAGGCCAAAACGATCGACATCGACGTCGATCAGAATTGCGGCTTTCTCTGCCTGATTGAGGAGCTGAGCGAGTTCTTGTGCGGCTCGGTGCGTCTGCTGCGGGTCGCCGGGGAAGATGAGAGGGAGTGGGACGGTGGGGCGCTCGAGGATCTCGGCGCCTGCGATATCGGAGGGTAATTGAAGATAGACCGGACGCTTTTGCCGCAGGCACTCGGCTAAAACTCTGTCGATCTCATGAGCTGCGTTTGTAGCGGTCAGACGGGCCTGCGCGACGGTGAACTCTCGATAGCAGTTCATCATGTTTTCGTAGTTTCCATCACCGAGGGTGTGATGGATCAGGGCGTGCTCTTCCATGGCTGTCAGCGGTGGAGTGCCTGTAATACAGACGACCGGAAGCTTTTCTGCGAAGGCTCCTGCGATACCGGCGATGGCGGCGAGTTCGCCGACACCGTAGGTAGTTGCTATGGCGGCGATTCCGGAGACGCGGGCGTACCCGTCGGCGGCGTAGGAGGCGTTGAGCTCATTGCAGCAGCCTACGAACTCGATGCCGGAATGGTTCAGGGCTTCTTCGAGGAACCAGAGGTTGAAGTCTCCCGGTACTCCAAAGAGATGCCGGATACCGAGCTCCGTCAGGCGGGAGAGTAGATACTGAGCGACTGTCATGATGGAGCGATCCTCCGCGATTCGCGCAAGTCCAGCTTAAATCGCTAGGTGGGGGCCTGGAGGCGATGGTCTGCCGGAGGAGGAAATAACTACAAAAAAAATGCATTTGGGTGAACTTTTCTATTCCTGTGGCGTAACCACATGTACAAATGTGGCTATGCCACAGGAGAAAAGAATGAGAGACGCGAAGCTGGATCTTTTGCAGGGGACGCTGGATCTGATGGTGCTGCAGACTTTAGCCGCTATGGGGGAGATGCATGGCTATGGGCTTGCGCGTCGTATCGAGCAGGTGAGCGGCGATGAGGTGCTGCTGAACCAGGGAACGATCTATGCGGCGCTTGTGCGGCTCCAGCAGCAGGGGTGGATCGAGGCGGAGTGGGGTGCCTCGGAGAATAATCGCCGGGCGAAGTTCTATTCGATTACGAAGCGGGGAAGGAAGCAGCTGGCCGAGGATACGGCCTACTGGCGGCGGCTGGCAGGTGTGATGGGCCGTGTGCTGGCGATGGGAGAGGAGGGCGCGGAGCCATGAAGAACGAGCGGAGGCGATCGTTACTGGATTCACTGCGTCGCGCCCTGGCAAGGACGGCGGCCTTTTTTCGCAAGGACCCGATGGATCGCGAGTTGGAGGAAGAGATTGAGTCGCACATCACGATGGCGACCGAAGAGAACATTCGCAATGGGATGACCCCGGAAGAGGCGAGGAGGAAGGCGATGGTGAAGTTTGGCGGTGTGGAGCAGGCCAAGGAGAAGCAGCGAGAGTCGCGGGGGCTGCCGTGGCTGGATACGGTGCTGCAGGATCTTCGCTTCACGATGCGCTCACTGTGGCGCGACCGCGGATTTGCCGCAATCTCCATTCTGATTCTTGCCCTGGGGATCGGCGCGAATGTGGTGGTGTTCAGCGTGGTGAATACGCTCCTGCTGCGGCCATTGCCGTTTTATCAGCCGGACCGGCTGGTGTGGATTGCTCCACCGGATGCCAAGGGACTTTCGGATGCAACCTACTCCGTGGATGCCTATGAAGATCTGCGGTCGATGAACCGATCGTATGCGGATGTGACGGGTTACTTTGCTTTTTCGACTCCCGATAACGAAAAGCTGATGGGAAGAGGGCTTCCTCAGCCGGTGACGAACATGATGGTGGCCGGCAACTTCTTTCATGTTCTAGGAGTGGATGCGGCGATGGGGCGTCTGTTTACTGAGGACGAGTCTCGCAAGGGTGGGCCTGCGGCGGTGTTGCTGTCGCATCCGTTCTGGGAGAAGCAGTTTGGGGGAGATCCTTCGATTGTCGGGAAGGCGATCAATCTAAGTAATAAGCCAGTGACCGTGGTGGGAGTATTGTCGGAGAGTTTTGACTTTGGAGCGGCGTTTTCGCCTGGTTCGAAGGTGGACATCTTTACGCCGGTGATGATGGACGATATCCGATATTCGGGAAATACGCTGACGTTCATCGGCAGGCTGAAGCACGGGGTTACGGTGCCGCAGGCTCGGGCCGAGGCGAAGACGCTGTTCCCGCAGTTTTATTGGGGCAAGCGTTATCCGGACTCGAAAGGAAGCTACAAAGACCGGGCTTATCCGGTGTTGCTGAAGGAGTACATCAGCGGGAAGCTACGCCGTTCGCTGATCGTGTTGTGGTGCGCGGTGGGTTTGATTTTGCTGATTGTGTGTGTGAATCTTTCGAATCTGTTGCTGGCGCGAGCAGCGGCTCGCAGCAAGGAGTTTGCGGTTCGCAGCGCGTTGGGAGCAGGGAAGGGAAGGCTGATTCGGCAACTGATGACGGAAAGCATGGTTCTGGCGGGAGCAGGAGCTGTGCTTGGGGTGGGCATTGCGTATGCGTTGCTGATGTATCTGGCGCATCAGGGATCGATTGCGCTGCCGCTTTTGAGCAGCGTGAGGCTGGATTGGATGACGCTGGTGTGGACCTTGGCGATCACTGTTTCTACTGCAGTGCTGTTTGGGCTGCTGCCGGGCATCCGAGCTTCGCGTGCCAATGTGCAGGAGGCGCTGAAAGATGGCGGCCACGGGTCGACGGAGGGACGCAAGCATGAGACGATGCGCACGGCGCTGGTGATCTCAGAGGTGGCCTTGGCCTGTGTGTTGCTGATTGGTGCGGGCCTGCTGCTGCGAAGTTTTCTGAAGGTGCTGGATGTGGATCTTGGGTTCCAGCCTGCGACTTCGGCTGCTGTGAAACTGGATTACGACGAAGATATGAAGATCGAGAAGCGCAATGCAGTCTTCGCGGATCTTTCGCGCCGCGTTGGGGCTCTGCCGGGCGTGGAGGCGGTAGGACTCTCGGACAACCTGCCGCTGGAACGCAACCGGGGCTGGGGTGGTCCGCGAGTGAAGGGCAGGAACTATAAGCCGGGCGAGGTTCCTGGAGCCTTTGTGTATATTGTTGCTCCCGGATACTTCAAGGCGATGGGAATGCGGCTGCGGGGGAGAGATTTTGCCTGGTCGGACGACGATAAGAGCGAAGGCGTGGTGGTGCTGAACGAGACCGCAGCTAGAGGACTGTGGCCTGGGGAAGATGCTGTTGGCAAGATGGCGGTGATCGGCAAGAAGGATGTTCGTGTGATCGGCGTGATTGCGGACGTGCATAGCACCGGGGTGGAAGATCAGCCCGGCTGGCAGATGTACCTGCCGATGATGAACTCCGAATGGGGACCGGACGGTGCTTACCTTGTGGTGAAGACGAGGCTTCCGCCTGCGGAGCTGGCGACGAGCGTGATGAGGACGCTGCGGGAGGTGAATCCGAATCAGCCCTCGGCAGAGTTTCGTCCTCTTCAGAGGATCGTCGATCATGCCACTTCGCCACGGCAGTTCTTCGTTCTGCTGGTAGGGACCTTTGCAGGGTTGGGATTGTTGCTGGCGTCGCTGGGAATTTATGGCGTGATCTCGTACTCGGTGACACGACGTACGCAGGAGATTGGAATCCGTATGGCTTTGGGCGCGAGCCCCGAACAGGTGCAGTGGAGCGTAATTAAAAATACGCTGCGCATGGCTTCGGTCGGCATGGCGGCGGGGGCGGTGCTTTCGGTTGGAGTTGCGCAGTTGATTGCGTCGCTCCTGTTTGGCACGACCCCGACCGATCCGCCTACCTATACGGCGATGTTGTTGTTGCTGGTGGGAGTAGCCTTGTTGGCGGGTTATCTGCCGGCACGGCGAGCCTCTCGAATTAATCCCATGGTTGCGTTGCGAAATGAGTAGTCTCTTCACAGGGCCGGCAGGGTGTTATCCCTGCCGGCTTATTTTTTTGCGAGCGAAGTTGGCTAAGCGGCGGCCTGTAGGTTAACTCCGTCGGAGATAGTGCTGAGCAGCTTATCGGCGGCCTTCTCCTCGTTGAGGATGGATTCAAGGACCTGTGCATCCTCTGTCAGACCGAGGATGGTGGCCCAGGTGCGTAGCGTTCCATAGGTGGCGATCTCGTGATGCTCGACCTCCTGTCCGGCAGCGATAAGGGTGATGTCGCGGATGGCGGTGTCTTTCGCGTCCTTGATGCCGTGCTCGGCTTCAGTGATGAGTCCCTCGATGGCCTTGCAGGTTTCGGTGTCGCTCTCGCCGATGGCCTCGAGCAGAAGGTTTTCCACCTTGGCGACATGACCTTCAGTCTGCTTCAGGTGATCGCTGAAAGCGGCGGCTAACTGCTGGTTGGTCGATTCCTCAATCATTTTGGGAAGAGCGTCGGTGATCTTCTGCTCCATGTCGAGGGCCTTCTTGAGGTGGTTGATGTAAAGGGTTCTCAAATCTTCGATATTGGCGGAGAACATCTTCATGGTGGAACTCCTTGAGCGATGAGCCGCACGAGGGCGCCTGCGCTGTGTGCGCACTTGTGCGGGGGATTTTTGGGTTTTCCGTGGGGAAACGGCAGCGTGCGCCGGGGGACTCACGGGTCGTGCGCGTTCTGTGTGGTTGGATGCGACGGGAAGGCTTAGGTTGGCCGGTTTGTGCATGCGGGTGCGTCGGCAACAGCGATATACTCGGGGTACGTCGCTCGCGGCGCGGCGATTCGTGGAAAGAGGTTCCTAACTATGAGCACCAGCGGCAATCACCCGGGGGCAAACGGCACGGACGGCAACGGATACAAGGTTCCGACTGGCCGGGCGGAATGGATCGTAAAGCGCAAAACGGAAGCGGAACGGACTGGCGACTGGAACATGTCGCAGATGCACTTTGCGCGCAAGGGACTGATCACCGAAGAGATGGCCTTCGTCGCCGAGCGCGAGAAGATTACGGCCGAGAAGGTTCGGAGCGAAGTGGCCAAGGGAACGATGATTATCCCGGCCAACATTAACCACGTTGAGCTGGAGCCGATGGCTATCGGCGTCGAGAGCCTTTGCAAGATCAATGCAAATATCGGCAACTCGGCGCTGGTGTCGAACGTGGACGAGGAGCTGCGCAAGCTGCACACGGCGGTTCACTTTGGCGCGGACACGGTGATGGATCTTTCGACCGGCGGCGATATTCCGATGATTCGCGAGGCGATTCTTCGCCACTCGCCGGTGCCGATTGGCACGGTGCCGCTATACGAGGCACTGAGCCGTGTGAAGCGCGTGGAAGATCTGAACATTGATCTTTATCTTGAGGTGATCGAGGAGCAGGCGCAGCAGGGCGTCGATTACTTTACGATTCATGCGGGCGTTCTGATCCAGTATGTTCCGATGGTGGCCAAGCGCATTACCGGCATTGTGAGCCGTGGCGGCGCGATTATGGCGCAGTGGATGACGCATCACCACAAGCAGAACTTTCTGTACGAAAACTTCGACCGCATCACCAAGGTCATGGCGAAGTACGACGTGAGCTACTCGCTGGGCGACGGCCTGAGGCCGGGCAGCGTGGCCGATGCCAGCGACGAGGCTCAGTTTGCCGAGCTGAAGACGCTGGGCGAGTTGACGCGTGAGGCGTGGAAGAGCGATGTGCAGGTGATGATCGAAGGACCGGGACATGTTCCGATGGACAAGATCAAGGAGCAGGTGGACAAAGAGGTCGAGCTTTGCGACGGCGCGCCGTTCTACGTGCTTGGACCGCTGGTCACGGATATCGCTCCGGGCTACGACCACATCACTTCGGCGATCGGGGCGGCGATGATCGGGTGGCATGGCGCGGCGATGCTCTGCTATGTGACTCCGAAGGAGCACTTGGGACTGCCGAACGAGAAGGATGTGAAGGACGGGATCATCGCTTACAAGATCGCTGCTCATGCGGCTGATATCGCACGGCATCGGCCGGGTGCGCGCGACCGCGACGACGCGATCTCGCATGCGCGTTACACGTTCGACTGGGACAAGCAGTTTGCCCTGTCGCTCGATCCGGATACGGCACGCGGCATGCATGACGAGACGCTTCCGGACGATTACTACAAGGAAGCTGCCTTCTGCAGCATGTGTGGGCCGAAGTTCTGCTCCATGAACTGGTCGAGTAAAGTGGACGAGTTCAACGAGCGTGAACATGGGTTGAAGAAGCCGGATCTGACGCAGATCGTCACCGAACAGATGGCTCTCCGAGGCTAGCTGCTCGATCAGCAAAGCTATCAAGGCCGCTCCGGAAGGGGCGGCCTTCGTGCGTTCAGGGCCACGGTTTCAGCAGGTCTGGCATCCGAGGTGAGAAGAGATGGGTCGCCGAGCGCGACAGAGAGGAGCACGACGATGCCGGAAAAACGAACGTTAGAGCGTGCGAAAGAGGATTTGCGCGAGGGCAAGTCTCCGTCGACCGCGGCGGGCGAGTTTGTGCGTGAGGAGATCGAGCATGTGCGCGAAGGGAAACATGGCGCTCGCTCTCCGCAGCAGGCCATTGCGATTGGTCTGAGCAAGGCGAGGAGGGCAGGAGTTCCTTTAGCTCCGCCCAAGAGCGGTTCGAAGGCTGTACGGGAACGGGCTGAGCACGAGTATGAGGAAGGGCAGGAGCATCCCGGTCGCAAGCCTTCTTCGCGACGGTCGCACAGCAGGCAGACGGTGATGAAGCGTGAGCCGAAGTCGACGACTTCGCATGCGGCGCTATCGCGCCAGAGCAAGCGTGCAGCCTCAAAGCGCACAGCTGCTTCAAGATCGGCCTCGGCCCGCAAGGCCGCGGCGAGTCGTTCTCCAGCGGAACGATCGGCCTCAGCAAAGAAGGCCGCAACGACTCGCACCAGGCATTAGTTTGTTGGGGGCGAGTTATCCACAGCTTCCACAGTTTGCACAGGCAAAAAGCCAGAAAAAAGGACAACCAACCAAAGAGAGATGAAGTCTCAATTTGTAACGGAAGAGCAATCTTCCAGAAGGAGAGAGTAGCCAATGGCCAACCAAAGATCAGGAGAAATCCTGGTTGGGGAAACCGGGTAACCGGATGGAACCGTGGATGGCAGAAAGCAAGTCAACCCAACCAATGTGATATGGGAAAGGTAAGGGAAACTCGGGCTGAGTCCTGAGGCTCTCTATCTTTTACCAGCCACAAGCAGGTAGGGAGCCGGTTGTTCGAGCCAGCTCTCCAAAATTCGAAACAAAAGGGCGAGCCCATCGGGTTCGCCCTTTTGCTGTGTGCAGGCCGCTTATTTTGCAGCAGCTTCAAGGACGCCTGCCGCGCGGTTGAGACATTCCGTCAGCTGGGCAAGCTGTGTTTGTGCACGAGTGGCGTCGGAGGCGGTGATGGCCTCATTGACTCCGGGAATAACGACGGCTGCATAGCCTGTATATTCGCCTGGGGCATAAATGGTGTGTTTATACCAGGGACGATGAGGCAGGCCCTCCGGCGCAAGCAGAGCGCTCTCGGCTTCACGCAGCGCACGATTGAGAGATGCTGTCGTCGTAGAAGGAGCCTGCTGGCGAATACGGATGGAGGCTCCTGCAGATTCGAATCGTTGTGCAGCCACGAGGGCAGGAGCAAAGTCGAGCTTGAGTTTGCTGCTATTGCTTTGCGCTTCTTCGAGGTAGTGAACGATCTCTCTGCCGTAGACCTGGTAGTCGTAGGGCAGAACGTCGGCATCGGCCATATGAAGAATCTCAAGACCGAAGATGCGCGCCTGCTGTTGCTCGTAGACGAAGTTGGGGTCGGCGAATTTGATGAACCAGTTGTAGTTGTCAAAGGCAGAGTGGTAGACGCCGTAAGGACCTTCTGAGCCGATATCGGTGGAAGGCACGCCGAGGTGCTGGATGAAGGGCGTGTAGTCCGATCCCGAGCCGAGATCGCCTACTCGAGCGTCATCTTCCGCATGGATAGCAGGAGTAGTAAAGGCGACGGGCATGCGGCGGTCGGGCTCGTCCTTCTGATCCAGCTTCCACTGGTCGTAAACGGTGCCGCCCTTGGGAGAGGAGACCTGCTTTGTGACCTCACGTACAAATTGCTTGAGAGAGGGCACGGCGGCAGCTTTGAACTCTGGGCCCGAGACGCCCACATCGGTGTTGAAGTAGGCGACGGCATGCGCAAGAGGATTGGCATGCTGCTCCGCCCATTCGGTAGAGCCGATCAACCCTTCTTCTTCAGCATCCCACGAGCCAATGACGATGCGACGCTTCGGCCGCCAGCCCTGCTTGAGCAGAGCTCCGAGGCCGTGGACAGTCTCGAGCATGGCGGCAGTGCCGGAGCTGGGATCGACGGCTCCGAAGACCCAGGCATCACGATGGTTTCCGGCAACAACCCAGTCGTCTTTCTGCGACGAATCGGTGCCTTCAATAGTGCCGACGACGTTCCAGATGGTGCGCAGTGCTGTGTCCTGCTCCAAATGCATGTGGACGAGGACATGACCGGTTCCACCGAGGTGATAGGTGAAGGGAAGCGCCCCCTGCCAGGTATGGGGTGAGACGGGACCGTCGAGGCATTTGAGGATGGGAGCGGCGTCTTCGTAGGAGAGAGGGTTGGCTGGGATCGAAGGCTCATTTCCTTTGAGCTGAGAGAGAGGAATTCGTTTGGATTCGGGAAGATCGGGAGTGGAGGCGATGCCGGGTGTCTGCGGATCGCCGGGATAGATAGGAAGAAACTGCACGGAGCCGCGCTGAACACCGGATCGCGGCCGATAAGGGCCCTTGGGATAGACATCGCCGCGAAAGTAGCCGTCGTCGGCCGGGTCGGAGTAGATAAGCACGCCCTTCGCGCCATACTGCTGGGCGAGGTAAACCTTCACGCCGCGGAAGTTGCTTCCATAACGGACGAGAACGATCTTGTCTTTGACGCTGACGCCGACCTGGGCCAGTCTTTTGAAATCCGCAAGGCTGCCATAGTTGGCATAGACGACCTCGCCCGTGACATCGCCTGAGGGTGAGGAGCCGTTAAATGCGGGGAAGATATTTGGATCGTCCTGAAAAGGATCGCCGCCATATTTTTTCGGATCGACGTGCTCGGGACTAGGACCGGACATGATCTTCTTGCCGTCTGCGGTAAACGCCTCGATGGAGATCTTGACCGGCTTGTTCAGCAGCACTTTGTAAGGGACGATCTGCGTCTCGAGGCCGGCCTCTTTGAATTTGCCGGCGACATAGAGTGCAGTAGCGTAATCCTGCTCCGAACTGGCCCAGTGGGGAACTGCCGTCAGAGTCTTCAGGTGCTCTCCGGCGAGCTTCGCATCGGGTACAGAGAGAAAGGATGCATCCCACTTTGCCTGCTGGCTGAAGTCGCGATAACCGAAGACCTGCTGCGGGGTCTGAGCAGAGGCGATCAGAGCAGAGAAAAGAGCGGTGCAGGCTAAGTATCGGGCGATGTGCAAAAGAGGCAACCTCGAGAGGAGAGAGATCGAGGTCTAGAGTATCGCATCCTGCGCGGCTTCAGGCCCAGCCACGCAGGAGTGCAAGACGGATTCAGGCCACCGGCTGGGCGCAGAACTTGCAGCGATGAGCGGCGATGGGGATGTCGGAGAGGCACTCGGGGCAGGCTTTGGTGGCGGGAGGCGCAGCCACTTCAGGATGGAACTTCTTCAGCAGATATTGGGTTGGAAGAACAAGGAAGAAATAAACCACAGCCGCGATCAGCAGGAAGTTAATGACGGCAGTCAGGAACTTGCCGTATTCAATGACACCCCCATTGACATGCCCGACCATGTAATCGAAGTTTGGCTTGCCGACAACGGCGCCGAGCAGAGGGTTGATGATGTTGGTCGTCAGCGCGGTAACGATGGCAGTGAACGCAGCGCCGATGATGACGGCAACGGCCAGATCCATCACGTTTCCACGAAGGATGAAATCGCGAAAGCCTTTGAGCATGAATGAGTCTCCCTGAGGGGGCGAAGTCACGTACTGGAATCATCGCGAGTATACGACAGAGTTGTAACTAAGCCGATTGCGTAAGCCAGAGAGCGTAAGGATAGAGGAGAAAAAAGAGAATCATGCCAAGAGCCATCAGATCCATGTAGATCATCAGAAGGACGCCGCCGTGATAGAGACTCCATTTTCTTTGCATGCAGCGGAGGTGATCGATGGTTCCCGCCAATGCAGCGAAAGCGGGAATGACGATGAAGGGATTGGCGCGATTATGAGGGAAATCCGACAGAAGGACTGAGACGCCGAGGCTGAGAAGGACCAGAAGAGCTCCGCGGAGGAGAGAACGTTTATGCGGATTGAAGAGATACGGAATCACCGGAAGCTATACTCTAGGGTAGAAGGTTTGCAGAAATTTGTGCAGAGCAAGTCCTTTTTGGTGGGTCCATCCGTCATAAACTCTGGTGTTTCAACTTTTTTCAAAAGCACATCTGAACACGATTTGCGAGTGGAGGAGGGGAAGGTATGCCCGGAGATGTCGCGGATGATTCTTTCACCTGCAGAGGTTCCAGGCGGATCTTTACGCTGATTGTTCTGCTGAGCCTTGTGGTTCGCCTGGTCGTGTTGTGGCGAATCGCAGGCGTGCCGTTGGTGTCTGATTCGACGGACTATCGCGGAATGGCGCTGCTACTGCTGGGCGGTAAGCCGTTTGTGCCCTACTGGCCTCCCGGGTTGTCACTTTATCTCGCACCGTTGCTTGCAGCTGGTTTTGGCGATGTCGTTCTGCGCGCCTCCATGCTGGTGTGGTGGGTGCTATTGTGCTGGGGATTTGTACGGCTGGCCGACGATCTGAAGTTGAAGGTGAAGACGACCGCGATCTTGCTGACGATCTTTAGCATTACCCCGGCGCTGATCCACTTTTCGCTTGAGCCGATGACGCAGATGCCGTCCGCGGCTCTGCTGACGTTAGGAATCAGCGCTGCGGTACGATGTGCCCGGCGAGAGAGCAGCTGGTGGGATGTTGTTCTGTTGGGAGGATCGTTGGGCTGGCTTTCACTGGTGCGGCCAAGCGCGATTCCTCTGTTGTTGGCGTTGCCTGCACAAGCGATGGCGCAGCGCAGGCAGGTCTTGCCACCTCTGATGGCCATTGCATTGGGCTGTGTGATGCTCGTTGTCTGGATGGTGCGGGTGCATCAACTCGCAGGACAGTGGACGCTCAACAATTCCAACGGAGTGAATCTTTATTACGGAAACAATCCGTGGACCCCTCTGTACAGGACATGGTATTTCGGCTCCCATGCGAAGTTTGGGACAGAGGATATCCATCAGTTTCCGGGGTTCGAGAAGGTAGAAAGCTCCATTTTGGCGATGCCGAAGGTGGATCGCAGCAAAGCGTATCAACATTTGGCGGTCGACTACGTCTTGCATCGCCCAGGTTTATTCCTGCTGCGTACGGTGAACCGCATCCGCTGCTTCTGGGGATTCGATGTCTTTACCGCGGCCAACCTGCGGGGAGCAGGGGGAGCGGGAGCACGGTGGTTCCTGCCGGTCTTCTTGCTGGATGCGGTCTGTTATCTCGCCATCGCGGGCTTTGCGTTCTTCTGGATTGCCGCGGCTCCGAGCAGTCTATGGCTGCAGTGGGAGACCTGGCTGCTTGGCGGATCTGTGCTGCTGTATGCACTGCCTTACTGGCTGTCGATGTCGCATCCGACGTACCACTTCCCCGTGGTGGTTCCGCTGGCGCTGCTGGGAGCTATGGCTCAACGGCTCTCTCGAAGCTCAGGACAGGAGGTGCGATGGCGCGGCTGGGCGAGCCTGGCAGTGCTGGCGCTGATCCAGGTGGAGTGGATCTATTTTCTGGTGAAGCCTTAGAGCTTTTTGAAGCTAGAGTACCCGGCCTTGCGGCCGGGACTTCTACACGGTGATCAGCTCAGGGTTCGCCGCGGCCTTCTCGAACATCTTCTTGATCGATTGTTCGTAAGGGGCCTGCAGGACGCCGTGCTCGGTGATGATGGCAGTGATGTACTTGGCTGGAGTGGCGTCGAAGGCGGGGTTCTGGATGGCCGCGCCGTTAGGCGTCATCTGCTTTCCGTTCGAGTGCGTGACTTCGGTGGCCGAGCGCTGCTCGATCGGAATAGCGTCGCCATCAGGAGTGTTGACGTCGATGGTCGAGAGCGGAGCGGCGACGTAGAACGGGATGCCGTGCTCCTTGGCGAGGACCGCGACCGAGTAAGTTCCGATCTTGTTGGCGGTGTCGCCGTTGGCGGCGATGCGGTCGGCCCCGACGATGACGGCCTGAATCTTACCCTGACGCATCAGCGATCCGGCCATGTTGTCGCAGAGAACGGTGGTCGGGATGTTGTCGTGCAGCAGCTCCCACGCGGTGAGGCGAGCGCCCTGCAGGTAGGGGCGGGTCTCGTCGGCGTAGACGTCGATATTGTGGCCGCGCTCAACGGCGGCGCGGATGACACCGAGGGCAGTGCCATAGCCACAGGTGGCCAGAGCGCCTGCGTTGCAGTGAGTCAGCACGGTGCCTTGCTGCGGGAGCAGGGCTGCTCCGTGAGCTCCCATGGACTTGCAGGCGGCGATGTCTTCGTCGTACATCAGCTGGGCTTCCTTGATGAGGGCGGCTTTGATCTCGGGGATCGAAGTGCCTGCCTCGGCCAGCGCGTTGTACTTCACGCGCATGCGGTCGATGGCCCAGAAGAGGTTGACGGCGGTGGGCCGGGTCTCGGCCAGCGTCTTCGCGATCACGGCGACCTCGTCGTTGAGGCTGGCGATGTCGGTGGCCTTCGACTGGCTGACGCCGAGGGCGAAGCCCATCGCGGCAGAGACTCCGATGGCGGGCGCGCCGCGGACGATCATGTCGCGGATGACGGTCGCGACCTGCTGGTAATCGGTGGCGAGGACGTAGGTCTCCTCGAGGGGAAGCTTGGTTTGATCGAGGAAGTTAACGCCTTCAGGGAGCCATTCGAGGGTAGGAATCATGTCTCTACCAGTTTATCGGAGTCAGGAACGGATGGGGTCGACCCAACGGACGCGGTTGTCGAGCCCGGCGTCCCAGAATGCCTGCTGGATGACCTCCCTGGACTCGGTAAAGTGTGTCCAGCCCTCGAAGTGGAGAGGGACGATGGTGGCTTCGGGCATTGCTTTTGCGACCTGGATGGCGTCGTCGGCGGTCATGGTGAGGGGTGCCGGGCCTGCGGCCTGAGTGCGCGCCGCACCCATATTGAGCACAGCAGTGGATACGGGGATCCAACGGGCGACGTCGGCTACGCCCTCGTACCAGACGGTGTCGCCGGAGAAATAAAGGGCTCCGTCGGTGGGATCGCCCTTGGGCCGGACGGCGAAGCCGACGACGGGGCCGCTTCTGCCTTCGCAACCGTACGGACCGTGGCGCGCGGGGGTTGCCGTGATCAGGAGTGGGTAGTCCTTGGGCGTTGTGATTTCGATGGTCTGCCAGGGGACGAAGCCGACGGCGTTGCCACCGAGGCGCGTTGCTCCGTCGACTGTGGTGAAGACCGACTTCGCCTGGGAGAGCATATTTCGGCCAGCGTGATCGAGGTTGTCGAAGTGCTGATCGTGGCTGAGCAGGACGTAGTCGATGGGGCCAAGATTGTTGAGGCTCACCTGGGGATCGCTGATCTTGTGCAGGGTGGTGGGACCAGCCACGTAGTCGCCGCCAGCAGGATCGAAGGTCGGATCGGTGAGGAAGCGCACGCCGTGAAAGGTGATCAGCGCGGTTGGTCCTCCA
>DATJJJ010000033.1:0-41416 GCA_035492215.1 Edaphobacter sp.
GCGTACTTGTTGGTGAAGACGGTTCCCGCAGCCTCAAGCACTGCACGGCTGACGAAGTTCTCCGAGGCGATCATCTCGAGGCCTTCGTGCTGGCGGACGACTTCGTTTTCAACCTGTGCGGCGATCTCAGGATCGGCGATAGCGAGCGGGGCGTTCTGGTCGATGGGCATGGCTTTATTTTATGTGACGCTGCAGGAGGGAGCGTTAGGCAATAGGACCTAGAGGGGCGCGCCTGTTTCCGGCGGGGAGCGAAAAGGGGCGAACTGGAAGGTATGACCGGGGTTACGAGGTGGCCCGGCCTAGAAACTCCCCGATGCGGATCATGACGGCATCGGGGCCGAAGTCGGAGTCGGTGAGGACTTTACGGTAGCGGAGGAAGCCGTGGATGTGGCCGGGGACGTCGAGATGTTCGACCGGGACGGAGACCTCGCGAAGCCGCTGGGCGAAGACTTCGGCCTCGTCGTGGAGCACGTCGAAGGCGGCGGTGACGACGAGGGACGGCGGGAAGCGGTGGAGATGCGTGGAGTGGAGCGGTGAGAGGTAGGGATCGAGAAGGCGGTCGGTCATCGTGGAAGGATCTGCGCCGAGATATTGCTGCCAGAACCAGCGCATGCGATCGGTTGTGAAGCCGAAGCCTTCGGCGAAGCGGGCGTAGCTGGGGTAGGCCATCGAAGCATCAGTGATGGGGTAGAGGAAGACGGCGGCGTCCGGCAGGGGCAGATCGGATTCGGCGAGGTGATGCATGGCCGATCCGATGAGATGGCCTCCTGCGCTGTCTCCGGCGACGGCGAGACGGCGGATGGAGAGACCGGATGCCTGGGCCAGCTGCGAAGCCTGCTGGATGATGTCGGCAACTTCGAGGATGGCCTGCGGATGAAGAACCTCGGGGGAGCGGCTGTAGCCGATGGCGGCGACGGTGAAGCCGGTTCGCAGAGCGAGAGCGCGGCAGAGGGTGTCGTGGGTTTCGAGGTCGCCGGCGACCCACCCGCCACCATGGGCGTAGAGAAGGAGTGAGTCGGAAGATGCTTCGGCGGGCTGGTACCAGCGGAGAGCGACGGGGCCCTGCGAGGTGGCGGCGGCGGTGTCCCAGGTACGGAAGACGGGTTCGCCGGGGCCGACGAGCAGCTCATTTAGTCCGATGGTGGAGGCGCGTACGCCTTCGACGGTTGGAGGAGCGGCAGCGGGGTCGGGACGTAGAGTGCCTGCGAGCAGGTCAGCAACCTGCGGATGGAGTATTTGGGTATCGAGCATAGAGAGGGATAGTTTATCCCCTGGAGATCAGAAGGCGCTGACACCTTCTTCGGTGATGAGTTGATCGACGCGGATGTTCATGGCCTCGCCGAGACGGCGGAAGTCATCGCGCCAGTCCTCGGTCCAATAGTTCTTGTCGCTGCGGCGAAGCAGGTCGTTCCAGATGTTCTGGGCCTGCCAGAAGTTGATCTCGAAGGGGAGCTTGCAGAGAGTCTCAGCCATGATGAGGGCATCGGTGAGAGCGCGTGAGGGTTCCTCGCCGGCGGCCGCGGCCTCAAGCTGAACCATGGCGCGCTTCATACGCTGTCCGGCGACGTAGCCAAGTTCGGTGGAGTTGAGGGTGATGTGTTCGGCGCGGGCCCGTTCCGCTAATTCGAGGATGTGGTCGGCCTCGAAGTGTTCGGCTTCGAGGGCGCGGCGCAGCATGGAGCCGATGGCGTAATTGGCGACGACTTCGAGGGCGGGAGGCGGAGCCATGCCGCAGTCGGTGAGGAAGTCGAGCAGCGAGGCGTGATCCTCGTAGATCTTGCTGAGGGAGCCTTCCATCTCGGTGACCGTCTGGGTGAGGATGGCGTGGAGGATGCGGTGCTGCTCGTCGGCGAAGAGGGAGAGCAGAGAGTAGTCCATGCCGCCGAAGAGCTGATCGATGAGACGAATGACCTCGGGCAGATTGGCGCGGCGCATGGCCTCGGCGATGTCGTGTGAGAAGGATTCGAAGGCGGCGACCTGCTCTGGGTCGGAGGAGTCGTAGCGCTTGACGGCAGCGGAGAGGTTCTGGTCTCCGAGGTGAAGAACGGCGAAGCAGATCTCCTCGGTCTCCTCGGTGATGCGGGAGTCGATCCAGGCGCTGCCGAGCGCGACACGGCCGCGTCCCGAGGAGAAGACCTGGTGGCTCTGGCGTCGGACGTTGAAGCAGAAGAGCTCGCCCTGCTCGGGGTAGGAGCGGAAGATGGAGCTGATGGCGTAATGGGCGCCGACCTGTTCGAGGCCGATCTTCATGCCGGTGACGAAGCGGCGGTAGACCTCGGCACCGTTGCCGATGCCGGGGACGTTGCTGGTGGCGGTGGCGAGGGTGTCGAGGAACTGTTTTTCGAGTGCGGCGCCGGGCTCTCCGAAGAGACGAGCAGCGAGCTGAAGGACGCGGGCGGCGTAGGCGATGACCTGCACAGTCTCGATGCCCGAGACCTCGTCGAAGAACCAGCCGCAGGAGGTGTACATGAGCTGAATGTGGCGTTCCAGCTCCATGAGCTCGAGGGCGCGTGTGCGCTCCTCCTGGGTGAGCTCGTGCGTGGCGTGCTCGGCGAAGAAGGCGTCAATGTTGCTGCGGGAGCGGTTGAGGATGACGCTGATATAGGCGTCGCGCGCGATCCAGTGATCTTTGAAGAGCGATGCCGAGAGCCGCTCCGCCAAGGGGCAAGTAGCGTCACGAAGCTGATCGAGGGCCTGGCGCAGAGGAGCGCGCCACTGCTGCGTCCAGCCGGGATGGCCACCGCTGTTGCAGCCGCAGTTGGAACGCCAGCGCTCGATGCCGTGGGCGCAGCTCCAGGAGGTATCGTCGACGATCTCGGCTTGCCAGCGAGGAGGGTACTTGGCGAGGAAGGCGGCGTAGTTGATCAGGTCGACGTGCTTCTCATCTTCGAGCCAGTGGATGGCATAAGAGAGCGCCATCTCGCCGTGCTTGTGATGATGGCCGTAACTCTCTCCGTCGGTGGCGACGTGGGAGAGCATGGCGGGCTCATTGTCGCTGTTCTCCTCGTCGTTGCCGAAGCCGGTGAGAAGGCGATTGCCGAAGTCGACGCCGCTGTTGAGCAGTCCTTCGAAGGCGATGGCGCGGGAGTTGGGGCCGTTGTAGAAGAAGACGTCGATGGAGCGGCCCTCGTTGAGCTCGACCCGGTAGGGATGACGGGTATCGACTGAGGCATCCGGGGTCTCGGTCCAGGGGGTCTCCTCGAGCGAGGCAGCGGCCTCGACGGCATCGTTGACTTCAGCGAGGGGCCGTACTCGTGCACACTGATGCGGAGCGAGGATGGTGAAGAGAATTCCTTCCTGCGCCATGAGATCGAGCACGTTGCGGCTGGCGGCGGTCTCGGAGAGCCACATACCCTCGGGCTTGCGGCCAAAGCGATATTCAAAGTCGGAGATGCCCCAGCGGATCTGCGTGCGAGCGTCGCGCTCGTTGGCCAGCGGCATGATGATGTGGTTGTAGACCTGTGCAATGGCCGAGCCGTGTCCTTCATTGTGCTGCGCACTGGTGCGATCGGCGTCGAGGATCATGCGGTAGGTGCGCGGCGCAAAGTCGTTGAGCCAACTCAACAGCGTGGGACCGAAGTTGAAGCTGATCCACGCGTAGTTGTTCATGATGCGGACGATCTTGTTTCCCGTATCGGTGATGCGCGAGGCGCCGTTGGGCGCGTAACACTCGGAGGTGATGCGATCGTTCCAGTCGTGATAGGGCGCGGCGGAGTCCTGCACCTCGACGGTCTCGAGCCACGGGTTCTCACGCGGAGGCTGGTAGAAGTGGCCGTGAATGCATACGTGCCGCGTCGTTGCTGCGGGGGTCTCAGAAGCCTGCGGGGATTGCACTGGGGTCGTGGTCGCCATCTCTCAGCTTAGAGAGTAGCGCGAGGATAGGGGTTGGCATGACGATGGAATTCGAACGCAGGGAAGCTGCAAAGATATTCACGAAAATTTGAAGAGGCTTAGGAAGCGGTGTCTCCGGGGCGTGGCGTGAGGGTGCCGTTGGCGAGATCGCAGGCACGCCACATATACCAGCTTGCAATCGAGCGCCAGGGCGCCCATTTCTTCGCGCGGCGGCGCATCGTCTCGGGATTGGGGAGATCGGAGGGTTCGACCTTCTTGGTGGGCTTGAGGCCCTGGAAGGTGAGAGCGAATCCTTTGCGCACGCCGTAGTCGGAGACGGGAAGAACGTCGGGGCGTCCCAGCCGAAACATGAGCAGCATCTCGACGGTCCAGCGGCCGATGCCGCGAACCTGAGTGAGATGCTCGATGATCTCTTCGTCGCTCATCCTGCGAATCACCTTGAGCGTGGGCACGGTTCCGTCGAGAGTCTTGGCGGCAAGATCGCGCAGGGCGAGCATCTTGTTCTTCGAGAGACCAGCGGCGCGAAGCTGCTCATTGGGACAGTCGAGCAGGTGCTGGGCGGAGGGATGCACGCCGATGCCGCATACGTCGTGGAAGCCCTCGAGCATGCGCCGGTGAATCGTCGCTGCGGCCTTGCCGTGGAGCTGCTGGTAGACGATCGATTCGACGAGAGCCTCAAAGGGCGACTGCGAGCTGGCGAGCTGCAGCGTGAAGGGTCCGGCTTTTTCGATGAGGCGTCCCAGTTTGGGATCGGCGGCGGAGAGCTGTGCGATGGCTGCGTCAACGTCGTACTGCGGGGAGCGGGGGCGGTGAATTTTTCGAGCCATGGGTGACCGTACCAGAGAGCCGATGCAAAGCGCGCAAAGGTTAGATCGTAGATGAAAAGAGTGTTGATTGTAATTCGGACTTATTTGGTATGGATTTACAAGAACGATACCTTTCGGGCAGGGTAGATGTTGTGGTGCGAAGTGCTCTCTCGGCATGACTGCACGAGATGTTGTGCAGGTGCATTTTTGAGAGTATTCCTCGCGTTTCGATAATCGAAGTATCTAACAAAAAATCAATTCCGAGTATCGGCCAGCGGGGTTGGGAATGCCTTTTTCCACTGCTATACTCGAAATTTCTGAGACACGAATTTCAGGTTGAAGTGAGATAACCGACGCCTGAAGCGCCGATGCAAGCATTGATTGGCGAAAAAGCAGCCAGGAACACCAACTCTTGAAACCCCCTTCTCCGCCGGAGAGGAAGCAGGAAAGCACTCATGGCGCAAGTTTTTGACCGCAGTTCGAACGCGCTGGCTCGCATGAGCCTGGTTTTGACAGGCTTGATTGTCATCGCGCTCGGCGTTGCCCTGAACGAGTTGCAACGATCCCCGTGGGTCACCAAGCAGGGCCAGCGGCCGGACCAGCCGATTCCCTTCAGCCACAAACACCACGTCGAGGGGCTCGGGCTCCAGTGTCAGTACTGCCATACGTCGGTGGAGAAGTCGGCATACGCGGGCATTCCGCCGACGAAGACCTGCATCAATTGCCACTCGCAGATCTGGACCAACGCCGAATATCTCGAGCCGGTCCGTGAGAGCTGGGCAACGGGAGCCTCGATTCAGTGGATCCGGGTGCACGACCTTCCCGACTATGTTTACTTCAATCACGAGATTCACGTGAACAAGGGCATCGGCTGCGCCAGTTGTCACGGCCGCGTCGACGAGATGCCATTGATGTACCAGGAAAACACGCTGCAGATGGAGTGGTGCCTGAACTGCCACCGCAATCCTGCCGTGAATCTGCGACCGACGTCAGAAATTTACAATATGGCCTGGGCTGGACCTTCGAGCCTGAAGCCGGTCTGGTGCGGATCGAACGGACAGAGCGGACCGACGGCGAATGGCGTGAGCTGCACGGAGACCGATCCGAACAAGGCGAGCGCACAGCTGGTCTCGCTTGACGGCAGCGCTCAGGGGCTGACTCCGGTTCCGGCAAGCTATCAGAAGTTCACCAGCCAGATTGAGCTGGGCAAATACCTGATGGCGCAGTACCACATTCGCTCGGCGAATGAACTCTCCAGCTGCGAGACGTGCCACCGATGAAGACGACAGGGATTGGGACAGAACAGATGACTGATACCAGGTCAAAGATGCAGGCCGAAGCGCAGGTGGTCACCGCAATCGCTCCAGCCAAAAAGAAGAAGATGACGCTCGAAGAGGTGAGGGCGAAGCTGGACGGCAAGACCGGCCGCCGCTACTGGAAGAACCTCGACGAGCTGGCTGAAACTCCCGAATTTCAGGAGTTGATGCAGGAAGAGTTTCCCCGCCAGGCGGGCGCAGGCGAGTGGGTCGACGCGGTTTCGCGTCGCGGCTTCCTGAAGGTGATGGGTGCTTCGTTCGCGCTGGCCGGACTGGCCGGTTGCACTAAGCAGCCCGATGAGCCGATCTTCCCCTATGTGAAACAGCCCGAGGATTTGGTCCTGGGCAAGCCGATGTACTTCGCCACGGCGTATCCGTTCCCGACGGGCGCGATTCCCGTGTTGATCAAGTCGGACTCGTTCCGGCCGATCAAGGTGGACGGCAATCCGGAGCACCCGATGTCGAAGGGACGCTCGGACGCCTTCTCGCAGGCGACGCTGCTCGATCTGTACGATCCGGACCGTTCGCAGCATGTACGGCTTCGCGGTCAGAACTCGAGCTTCGGTGAATTTCAGGGTGCCTTCCAGGCTGCGATCGCTGCGAGCTCTGGCGGCAACGGATTCTACTTCCTGAGCGAGACGATCACCTCGCCGACGCTGGCAGGACAGTGGAAGGCTCTGCAGGCGAAGTATCCGCAGGCAAAGCTGGCACAGTGGGAGCCGGTGAATCAGGACTCCTCGCGCGCGGCCTCGAAGGCGGCCTTCGGCAGCTACTCCGACGCGCAGTACAAGCTGGAGAATGCTGACGTCATCCTTTCGCTCGATGCGGACTTTCTTGGCGGCATCGCTCACCCCGGTTTCCTTCCTCTGGCTGCGGCTTATGCCGAGCGGCATCGCTGGGAAGAGGGCAAGACGCTGAACCGGCTCTATGTCGTCGAGTCGATGCCGACGGTGACGGGCTTCAAGGCGGAGCACAGGCTGGCGCTGCGGCCCAGCCAGATTGCGCAGTTTGCCGATGCCCTGGTGTACGGTACGGCTCCGCAGGGACTCAACGCCGACCAGCAGAAGTTCTTCGCCGCAGTTCTGGCCGATCTGAAGAAGAACAACGGCAAGGCCGTGGTGATCCCCGGTGAGCAGGCTTCGGCTTCGGTGCACGCCGCCTGCTATGCGATCAACACGCTGATCGGGGCTGTGGGCAAGACGGTGGTTTACACCGAGACGGTGAACCCGATGCCGACCGAGCAGCTTCCGGAGCTGAAGGCTCTGGTGGCCGACATGAACGCCGGCAAGGTTAAGTGGCTGGTGATGCTCGGCGTCAACCCAGTCTACTCGGCTCCGGCCGACCTGAACTTTACCGATGCGCTGGCCAAGGTTCCGACGACAGTTCACCTCGGATCGCACGTCGATGAGACGGGATCGATCACTACCTGGCATATCAACAAGGCGAACTATCTCGAGAGCTGGTCCGATGCCCGCGCTTACGACGGCACGCTGACGATCATCCAGCCGATGATCGATCCGATGTACGGCGGCAAGAGCGCGCACGATATCTTCCAGACGGTTCTGGACAATCCGCAGAACTCGGCCTACGACGTCGTCGTGGGGAATGCCAAGACCTATCTGAAGGGCGATTTCGCCACCGCCTGGCGCAAGGCGCTGCACGACGGCTGGGTAGAAGGAACCGCGTTTACGCCCAAGGCCGGTGTTCCCGCTCGGGTAACGGCGTTCCCCGCTGCCGCTCCCTACTCGGGTTCGGGTTATGAGCTGTCCTTCCGTCCCGATCCTTCGCTCTATGACGGCCGCTACGGCAATGTGGGCTGGATGCAGGAGCTTCCCAAGCAGGTAACCAATCTGAGCTGGGATAACGCGGCGCTGATGAGCATGAAGACGATGGCCGATCTCCAGGTCGAGGAGACGGAGCTGATCGAGCTTGAGCTTGACGGCCGTAAGGTTACGGCTCCGGTCCTGATGGCTCCCGGCCACCCCGACCAGACGATCACGATTCATCTCGGCTTCGGGCGCGGCGTCGAGGCGGGCCGCGTAGGAGCCGGTGTGGGCTTCGACGCCTATAAGCTACGTACGACCACGGCGCAGGCGCTGGGTACCGGCGCGACCGGCAAGAGGATCAAGGGCAGCTTCTACGATCTTTGCGTCACCAAGGTGCACAACATCGAGCACCGCGGTTCGTTCGCTCAGCATGATCTCGAGCGGCCTGAGTTCGATACGCAGGGCACCTTCTCCCTCGCCGGACATGAAGCGATGGAGCGGTCGATCATCCGCTACGCCACGGTGGAAGAGGCGGAGAAGGATCCCGACTTCGCCCACAAGGGAGCCAGCGGAACGGTCGTCAATAAAGTCGGCTACATGCCGCAGGGCGAACAGCCTGGCGCGGAGGAGAGCTTCTTCCCGACGGCCTGGAACTACAAGCATAAGGACCCCTCGAGCGGAAAACTGCAGAACTCGTGGGGCATGGCAATCGACCTGAACAGCTGCGTCGGCTGCAATGCCTGCATCGTGAGCTGCTATGCCGAGAACAACATTCCGGTGGTTGGCCGCGAGCAGGTGAAGGTCGGCCGCAATATGCAGTGGCTGCGCATCGACACCTACTTCGAAGGCGACCTGCACGCCCCCAAGGCGCACTTCCAGCCGATGGCCTGCCAGCACTGCGAGAACGCGGGTTGCGAGCAGGTCTGCCCCGTCGGTGCTACGGTGCACACGCCGGAAGGCCTGAACATGATGGTCTACAACCGATGCGTCGGCACCCGCTACTGCTCGAACAACTGCCCGTACAAGGTACGCCGCTTCAACTTCCTGCTGTACTCGGATTACGAGACCGAGAGCCTGAAGTTCATGCGCAATCCTGATGTGACGGTCCGCTCGCGCGGTGTGATGGAGAAGTGCAGCTACTGCGTGCAGCGCATCGAAGCGGCCAAGATTGAAGCCGATAAGGAGAACCGCGAGGTTCGCGACGGTGAGATCCTCACGGCCTGCCAGCAGGCATGCCCGACCGACGCGATCGTCTTCGGCAATATCAACGATCCCGCAAGCAAGGTGGCCCAGCGGAAGAAGACCGAGCGCGACTACCAGGTGCTGGGCGATCTGAACTACCACCCACGCACAACCTATACGGCTGGTGTCATCAACCCGAATCCGGAGCTGGCATAAATGGCGACCAAACAACCCATCAACGACCCGATGGTCGACCCGCGGACCGGCGAGTACGCGGTCATCGCCCCGGGGCACAACTTCAAGTCGGTGACGCAGAAGATCGCCGGCCTGGTGCTGACGTCGAATACTCCCCTGGGCTGGTTCTTCGGCCTGATGGTAGCCGGTGGCCTCGCGACGCTGGTGGCGATCTCGGTCACCTGGCTGTTCCTGAAGGGTGTTGGGATCTGGGGTGTGACGATGCCCGGAGCCTGGGGCTTCGCCATCATCAACTTCGTCTGGTGGATCGGTATCGGTCACGCCGGAACCCTGATCTCGGCCATTCTGTTGCTGTTCAAGCAGACCTGGCGTAACTCGATCAACCGCTTCGCCGAGGCCATGACGATCTTCGCCGTCGTCTGCGCCGGTATGTTCCCGCTGATTCACGTCGGCCGTCCGTGGTTGGGATACTGGCTGTTCCCCTACCCGAACACGATGAACGTCTGGCCGCAGTTCCGCTCGCCTCTGGCGTGGGACGTCTTCGCGGTCTCGACGTACGCAACGATCTCGGTGGTCTTCTGGTACATCGGTATGATTCCGGACTTCGGTACGTTGCGCGATCGTGCGACGATGCCGCTGGCCCGCTACTCCTACGGCATTCTCTCGCTGGGCTGGAGAGGATCGACGCGGCACTGGATCCGTTACGAGACGGCTTCCCTGCTGCTGGCCGGACTTTCAACTCCTCTGGTGCTCTCGGTACACACGGTCATCAGCTTCGACTTCGCCGTGGCGGCCCTGGCCGGATGGCATACGACGATCTTCCCACCCTACTTCGTCGCCGGCGCAGTCTACTCGGGATTCGCCATGGTGCTCACACTGGCCATTCCGATCCGCAAGTTCTACCACATGGAAGACCTGGTCACCCTGCGCCACCTGGACAATATGGCCAAGGTCATGCTGGCGACCGGTTCGATCGTGGCTTACGGGTACGGCATGGAAGTCTTCATGAGCTGGTACTCGGCCAGCCACTGGGAGTTCTTCATGATGTGGAACCGTATGTTCGGCCCGATGTGGTGGGGCTACTGGATCCTGATCCTGACGAACATCGCGATTCCGCTGACCACGCTGTGGTCGCGCAAGCTGCGGGTGAATGTGGGGTACCTGTTCGTCCTCTCGTTCATCGTCAACATCGGCATGTGGTTCGAGCGCTTCGTCATCGTCGTAACCTCGCTATACCGCGAGTACCTGCCTTCAAGCTGGGGTACGTATGTGGCGACGAAGTGGGACTACATGCTCTTCATCGGAACATGGGGTCTGTTTACCTGCCTGTTCCTGCTGTTCGTGCGCTTCCTCCCGATGATTCCGATGTCGGAGATCCGGATGATGCTGCCGCAGACCAAGATCAACCGCCGCGGACCTGACGCCGAGACGGTCATTGAGGAGACGACGTAATGCCGCGCAGAGAAGGAATCTATGGCCTGCTGGCGGAGTTCAACACTCCCGGTGAACTGGTGCATGCGACTGAAGAGGCGCGTCGCGTAGGCTACCGGCGCATGGAGTGCTACACCCCGTATCCTGTCGAAGAGGCTGCCGAGGCCCTGCACTTTCATAAGAACCGCGTCCCGCTGGTTTGTCTGCTGGGCGGTCTGATGGGTGTGACCACGGCCTTCCTGATGGAGACCTGGATTGCGGTCTGGGCGTATCCGCTGAACATCGCAGGACGCCCGCTGTTCTCCTGGCCGGCATTCATCATCCCTGCTTACGAGTGGACCATTTTGTTCTCGGGCCTTTCGGCGGCCTTCGGCATGCTCGCTTTGAACGGCTTGCCGCAGCTTTATCATCCTCTGTTCAACGCTCCCAACTTCCGCAACGGAGCAACGACAGACAAATTTTTCCTGTGCCTGGAAGCGACCGATCCGCAGTTTTCTCCTGCGGGAACGCGGAACTTCCTGGAGCAGTTCCACGCGGTCTCCGTAGTGGAGGTGGACCATTAATACGCAGAACAAACACGCTAGGCTGAGGATGGCGGCTGTGGCGACGATCGCCCTTATGGCGGCGGTCGGATGCCGGCAGGACATGCACGATGAGCCTAAATTCTTTCCCCAGCGGGGCACCACGTTCTATCCCGATGGCCGTTCCGTGCGCCCTCAGGCGGAAAACACGGTGGCGCGCAATCAGCTTCATCAGGATTCTTACTTCTATACGGGTTTGGTGGACGGCAAGGAAGGGGATGGTCTTCCCTTCCCGGTGACCGCGCAGGTTCTCGAACGCGGCCAGGAACGCTACAACGTCTACTGCACTCCCTGCCACTCGCGCGTAGGGAATGGCGAAGGCATGATTGTGCAGCGCGGCTACGCCAAGGCTGGAGACTTTCACACGGCCCGGCTGGAGCAGGCTCCACTCGGTCACTTCTTTCACGTGATCACAAACGGCTACGGCGCGATGCCGGAGTACTCCTCGCAGGTCACGCCGGCCGATCGCTGGGCAATCGCTGCTTATATTCGGGCCCTGCAGTTGAGCCAGAAGGCGACCCAGGCCGATGTTCCGGCTGGAGCGCACGTTCAGCCGCTCTCCGACATTGCCAAGGATGAGGGCCTGCCCGCCGCCTTTGTACGGGAGTGGCATGTTCCGGCAACGGCGGCGACGGGAACCCCCAATCATGAACCCTTAGTGTTACCTCAGCCGGGCGGAGAGTCCGCAAAGCCGGCCCCCACGCAGCCTGCGGCCAAGAAGTCCGCGACTAACCCTGGAGCAGTACCTCAGCAGTAACCTCGGAAGCTTCCGAACGAAGGCCTGAAAAGCATGTCACTTGGACACGAACATCACGGAGAAGCCGGTCACCACGATTCGGGACCGCGCGCGCTTCCTGCATCGCTGGCCGCGCCGGACGCGGCGATTACAGCCTGGCGGACCCGCCTGCTGATCGTCGCCGGAGTCGCAACGCTGGTCTCGCTGCTCTTTCTTCTGGTCAAGGGCGGAGCGGGACATCTGCTTCGCGCCTATCTGATGGGCTTTATGGTCTCCTTCGGCTTTGCCGGCGGTGGCCTGGCGATGCTGATGCTGCAATATGTCTCCGGCGGTAAGTGGGGCCTGCTGCTGCGTCGTCCGCTGGAGGCCATGTCGCGCACGCTGTGGCTGGTGGCGGCGATGGTCATTCCGGTGCTGTTCTTCATGAAGCACATCTACCAGTGGGCGGCGTATCCCAACGCCAAGGCGACTGCGGCAGCGTATGCCAAGGGCCTGATGACGCAGGAGCAGATGCTGACGGCCAATGCCAAGCACGCCATGCTCAGCCCGACCTCGGTGGTGGTGCAGGTCGCAATCGTCTTCGGCATTCTGCTGACGGTCATGACGCTGCTGAACCGGTGGTCGCTGCAGCGCGATGCCGACCCCAATGCCGGAACGCAATCGAGCTACGACTACTGGCGTATCAAGTTCGAGAACCTGTCGGGTATCAACATTCTGATCTACGTCATTCTGCTGACGGATCTCGCGATCGTGTTGATCAAGTCCATCGACGTGACCTGGTACTCCTCGATCTACGGCCTGCAGTTCCTGGTCGGCCAGGGATATCAGGTGCTGGCTCTGGGAATCCTTTCGGTGGTTCTGCTCTCTCGCTATGAGCCGATGAAGACGCTGCTGCGCGTCACCGAGCAGCACGATCTGGGCAAGTTCGCTTTCGCCTTCGTCATGCTGAACATTTATCTCTGCTTCGCAGAGTTCCTGATCATCTGGTCAGGCAACGTTCCGGACGAGGTGCCGTGGTACCTGGCGCGCATCCATGGCGGTTGGTGGGTGATCTGCTCGCTGGACTTCATCTGCCACTGGCTGATCCCGTTTGTCCTGCTGCTCTCGCGCGATCTCAAGCGCAACAAGCAGAAGATGATCTGGCTGGCCAGCTGGATGATCTTCGCCCGCTGTCTGGATATGTTCTGGCTGATTGAGCCGAGCTTCCCGGATGCAGCCGGAAACCTTCACCTGTCAGGGAACCTTGGGATTCTTGCGTATATCACCGTTCCGGTCGCGGTGTTGTCGGTCTGGGGTGCTGTGTACCTGACCGAGCTGATGAAGCGTCCGCTGATGAACGTCAACGACCCGCACCTGGAAGAGATGCTGGAGCCTGAACATGCCCACTAACGATCACGGACTGAATAAAAAACACGATCCGCACGCCCATACTCCGGAGGACCCGGGATATGAGATCAGCGACGTCAACGTCAACGGCATTATCGTCTTTCTCTCAGGCCTGGCCGGATCGGTGTTCGTCTTCTTCATCTTCTGCTTCCTGATGGGCAAGGTGATCAACGGCGCCCTGCAGAAGTCGGATGGCCCGGCGGACAAGTGGCACCAGAACCAGAGCGAGTATCAGAACAAAGGGTTGACCAGCAACACCACGATCGAGCAGCACCAGCTGCAGCAGATGACCTCGGCCTTTCCTGAGCCGCGCGTCGACCTCGACGACGGCAATCAACAGACGGCCGACCTGCACGCCCGCGAGGATCTGATGCTGGAGCACTACAGCAGCACTCCCGGTCAGGATGGCATCCGGATCCCGATCGAGCGCGCGATGCAGCTGATCGTGCAGCGCGGCCTTCCGGTTCATGCGGCACCGGCCTCGACCGAGCCCCAGATGTATGGCGATGCCAATCCGCAGATTCAAACGCCTTTGACCAATGGCTTCGCGCGTACCGGATTCGAGCAGCAGGAGATCGAGACCCGCGAACAGAAGATGAGTTTCAGCAAGGCTGAAGAAGAGAACCACGCGGAGCTGACGCCGGTTCGGTAATCGGCCCAGCCCTAGAATAGAAGCATGAGGCAGTACCAGCACAATCCGAAGGACCCGGCAATGATGGAGCGGACGACAACACGGAACGGATGGCGGGCAGCGGCAGTCGCTGCGCTCGGCACGGCCCTCCTGTGTCTTCCGCTCGCGGCTCAGGTCTCCAGCTACGGAGACAAGCAGACCGGGGAGAATCATGGGGATCAACTCCCGCAGATCCTTCAGAAGGTTGCCATTGAGCAGCGGCTGAACCAGCAGCTTCCGTTGGACGCGCAGTTTGTCGATGACACCGGCAAGACGGTCCGGCTTGGCGACTACTTCGGCAAGCGCCCGGCGATCCTGACCCTGGTGTATTACACCTGCCCCATGCTCTGCTCCGAGGAACTGGACGGGCTGGCGAGTGCGCTGGAGATGGTGAAACTGACTCCGGGCAAGGACTTCGATGTGATTGTCGTCTCCATCGATCCATCCGACACTCCGGAGGCGGGTGCGAAGAAGAAGGCCTACTATCTCAAGCGTTATGGTCGCCCCGAAACAGCGAACGGGTGGCACTTCCTGACCGGGCAGCGCGATGCGATCGATCGTATGACCGCCGCGACCGGATTCGGATATGTGCGGGTTCCCGGGCCTGATGGCAAGCTGACGCAGTTTGCCCATGCCAGCTCCATCGAGGTGGTCACTCCCGATGGCAAGATGGCCCAGTATTATCTCGGCGTCGAGTACTCGCCCAAGGACATTCTGCTGGGCCTGATCGAGGCGTCGGACCACAAGATTGGCTCGCCGGTCGCCAACATTCTGACTTACTGCTATCACTACGATCCGAAGGTCAACAAGCACTCCCTGATCGTCGCGCGCGTGGTGCAGCTGGGCGGAGTCATTACGATGGCCGGTCTGGGCGGCTTTATGTTCGTCATGTTCCGCAGAGACATAAAGCTCGCACGAGAGCACGATTTGACGAAGAAAGAGAATGGATAAAGGGTAACGATGCATATCAGTCCAGTACTGTGGGAATTTCTGGTGAAGTGGCTCACGAACTCAGCGCTGTTTCCGCGCGAGGCGTCGACGATTGCGCCTTATGCCGACGCGCTGTACTTCTTTCTTCTGCTGATCACTATCGTCGGCCTAGTGCTGGTCGGAGCGCTGGTCTTCGGCTTCTCGGTCCGCTACCGCCGGGAGCGCAATCCCGTGGCGACGCAGGTGGAAGGCTCCACCCTGCTTGAGGCCACCTGGACGATTATTCCTCTGGCACTGTTCCTGATTGTCTTCGTCTGGGGCGCACTGCTGTACTTCCGCATCTACAATCCACCCACCAACGCGATGAACATCTACGTCGTCGGCAAGCAGTGGATGTGGAAGGCGGAGCACCCGGGCGGCCAGCACGAGATCAACGCCCTGCACGTTCCCACCGGCCAGCCGATTCAGCTGACCATGATCTCGCAGGACGTCTTTCACAGCTTCTCGATCCCGGACTTCCGGGTCAAGCGCGAGGTCATCCCGGGACGCTATTCGACGGTGTGGTTTGAGGCGACAACGCCTGGAACGTACCACATCTTCTGCACGCAGTACTGCGGCACCAAGCATTCGGGCATGATCGGCGAAGTTACGGTTCTGACCCCCGAGGACTACAAGAAGTGGACTGAGGGCTCCACCAGCGGAATGTCGCTGGCGCAGAACGGGGAGAGATTGTTTGCCAGTATGGGCTGCAATGCCTGCCATACCGGAAACGCCGCGGCGCGCGGTCCGAGCCTCGCCGGAGTCTACGGCTCGAAGCTGCGGCTGACTAGCGGTTCCGAGGTTCTGGTCAACGAGGCTTATCTCCGCGACGCGATTTTGAATCCGTCGCAGCATGTGACCGCAGGCTATGCGCCCATTATGCCCACCTACCAGGGGCAGATCAGTGAAGAGGGCCTGATCGATCTGGTGGAGTACCTGAAAACCCTCAAGACGAACTACCGTGTGCAGCAGACGCTGACCACGTCGGAGTCCAACCAAGCGGCGCCGATGACGCCAGGGGTGGTGAAACCATGAGTGCAACCAGTTCAACCATCGTCAACCTTCCGGATCAGAGAACCGCAACCCTTCCGAAGAAGAACTATATCAATGCGGAAGATGGCCTTCTCAGCTGGCTGCTTACGGGTGACCATAAGCGCATCGCGATGATGTATCTCTTCTCGATTACGATCTTCTTCTTTCTCGGAGGAGCGTTCGCTGGTCTGATTCGCCTGGAGCTGTTGACCCCCCAGCCCGATCTGGTGGCTTCGGACACGTACAACAAGCTTTTTTCGATGCATGGCATCATCATGGTCTTCCTGTTTCTGGTGCCTTCGGTTCCAGCGACACTTGGAAACTTCCTGATTCCGATCATGATCGGAGCCAAGGATCTGGCGTTTCCGAAGATTAATCTCCTGAGCTGGTACCTGTACTGGATCGGTGGTTTATTCACCCTCGCAGCCCTGGTGCTCGGTGGCGTCGATACCGGATGGACCTTCACCACGCCGCTCTCGACCCACTACCTGAATACACATGTGGTCACGGCGGGTCTTGGAGTCTTCATCATCGGATTCTCCTCGATCTTCACCGGACTGAACTTTATCGTCACGATTCACCGTATGCGCGCTCCCGGCATGACCTGGTTCCGTATGCCGTTGTTCGTGTGGTCCAACTACGCCGCTTCTATCCTGATGGTGCTGGGCACGCCGGTGCTGGCGATCACCCTGGTGCTGGTGGTGCTTGAGCGCACCATCCACATCGGCGTCTTCGACCCGACGCTGGGCGGCGATCCTCTGCTCTTCCAGCATCTCTTCTGGTTCTACTCTCACCCGGCCGTGTACATCATGATTCTTCCGGGTATGGGCGTCATCTCCGAGGTCATCTCGACCTTCAGCCGTAAGCGCGTCTTCGGCTATACCGCAGTCGCCTTCTCTTCGGTGGCCATCGCGGTCTTCGGATTCTTCGTCTGGGAACACCACATGTTCATCATGGGTGTCTCCAACTACTCGGCTCTGGTCTTCTCGCTGTTGACCATGCTGGTGGCGGTGCCCTCGGCGATCAAGGTCTTCAACTGGGCGTTCACCCTGCAAAAGGGCTCGATCACCTTCGAGACCCCCATGCTTTATGCCTTCGCCTTCATCGGTCTGTTCACGATTGGCGGACTGACGGGCGTCTTCCTCGCCTCGCTCGGCATGGACATTCATCTCACTGAGACCTACTTCATCGTGGCGCACTTCCACTACGTGATGGTGGGCGGCATGTTGATGGCGTTCCTCGGCGGCGTCCACTTCTGGTGGCCGAAGATGACAGGCCGCATGTATCCCGAGTCGATCTCGAAGCTCTCAGCAGTGACCAGCTTCATCGGCTTCAACCTGACCTTCATGCCGCAGTTCATCCTGGGCTATCTCGGAATGCCTCGCCGGTATCACTCTTATCCGGCGGAGTATCAGGTTCTCAACGTCCTCTCGACCGCAGGAGCGACCGTGCTTGGCATCGGCTTCCTGATGCCGCTGATCTATCTGGCCTGGTCGTTGAAGTACGGCGCGATCGCAGGCAATAATCCCTGGCAGGCGACCGGCCTTGAGTGGCAGATTCAGTCGCCTCCGCTGACAGAGAACTTTATCGAGACGCCGGTCATCGACTACGAGGCCTATGACTATGAGTGGCTCGCCCACAAGACGGAACAAGAGGTGACGACCGTTGGATAACACGATCGTAGCAACGCATCACGACACGCACGCGGAAGAGCATCATCATATCTCGCTGCCGCAGCACCGTCATCATTTTGAGACGGAGGAGCAGCAGCGCGAGGCGGGAAGCTTTGGCATGTGGCTCTTCCTGCTGACCGAAATCATGTTCTTCGGTGGCCTGTTCTTTGCCTACCTGCTCTACCGCAACTGGTACAACCCGGCCTTCGTGGCAGGATCGAACCAGCTGAGCATCCCGCTGGGAACAGTCAATACGGCAGTTCTGATCACGTCGGGCTTCTTTATGGCCCTGGGCGTCTGGGCTGCCGAGGTCCGTAAGAAGGGTTTACTTGTTCTCTTCCTTCTTCTGACGATCCTCACCGGCCTTGTCTTCCTTGGCGTCAAGTATGTGGAGTACTCGGAGAAGTTCGAGAAGCACCACGTTCCCGGCGCCAGCTTCGATATCTCGGAGTTTGTGAATCCGCCGGTCAACCCCAAGACAGGCAAGCTGACGGAAGAGCCGCTGTCTCCCGATATGGCGCAGAAGACCCAGATCTTCTTCTCGCTCTACTTCGCCATGACCGGTATGCACGCTCTCCACATGATCATCGGTATTGTGTTGTTGTGCTGGCTCACATGGCGGGCGCAACGAGGGGACTTCAGTTCAGGCTATGTCGCTCCCATTGAAAACTTTGGCCTGTACTGGCACTTCGTCGATATCGTGTGGATCTTTCTGTTCCCACTGCTGTATCTCATTAACCGGCATCCCGGCGCGTAGCCACCAAGGAGAAGATCATGTCGTCTCAGCATCATGACCCGGCAAACGTGACCAATCCGGAGCACGCGGAACATCGGATCGTTCAACCGGGAACCTACATCGCGGTCTACGTAACCTTGCTGATCTTTACCGGAGTCACGGTTGCAGCAGCTTTCATAGACCTGCACATCTTCAATCCCATCATCGCGGTGGCCATTGCCTGCATCAAGGCGGTGATCGTCATCCTGTTCTTCATGCACGTCATCTTTCAGACCAAGCTGATCAAGCTGACAGTGGCTGCAGGGTTCTTTACCTTTCTCATTCTGATCTTCATGACGTTGACGGACTACATGAGCCGCGCGTGGGGACTCTGGTAGATCTATAAGGTTGTTTCAAACGATAAGCGGCCTTCGGGCCGCATCTTTTTTTGCTTCAGTCTTTTTCTGCGATTTGATTCAGTAAGTAGTGTGATTGGGACGGTTGCTCAGAATCTCCTTCCCTCCGCTTTGTGCCAGTACAAAAGTTTTTCCGCGCAGAGAAGGCAGTGGCTGCGTGAGGTCCTGCCAGAGAAAGACGCGGTTGGGACCGGTCCACTCGAGATTGAGTGAATCCTCGCTCTCGAAGATGTGAGGAGCATCGGGAAAGAAGCTTCCGTACCAGAGATTCGAGCTGCGGCCCTGGTAGATATGGATGTTGTCCCGCTTCAGATAAAAGCCAAGCGTGCTTCCTGACTCATATTCACCGTGGATCACCACGATGTCGTCAGGGCGCAGCTGTGGCTGAATGGCGTCTGCAAGCTGCTTCGAGGTCAGCACGGGGCTGAAGATCTGCAGGCCGAGGTGAGCGGCGATCAGGAATCCGAACGCTCCCGCTGCCAGCCACAGATTGGCAGCATGCGGCCTGTAAGAGCGGCGCAGCAGACAAGTGGCAAGGGTTCCAAGAAAAAGAGAGAAGGCAGTGATGCCGAGCGGCTGCCGAAAGGCGCTCATGGCGCGGGTGTCGAGATCGAGGAAGTGGCCGAAGGAGAGAGCGTACTCGCCAGGGTTCTGCTGGAGAAGGCTAGACAGGTCGGTGTTGGGATTGGCGGGTTGCGCATGCAGCATGAAGAAGAGCGCAACGAAGGCAGCGAGCGATCCGAGGACGAGCAGCACGAGACTGACGCGTTGGCCCGCAGTTACGAGTGGGCTGGGTACCGTGAAGGACTCCGCTTGTTCGGCCTCTTTCGCCAGCCATACGCCGATCAGCAGGATAAGTGCGGGGAGTGCGGGAAGAACGTAGTATTCCTGCCGGGTCGAGAAGGAGAAGAAGAGCATGGGCAAGGCTGCCCAGATTCCCAATAACAGCAGCGTATTCTCTTCGGGTGCGAGGTAGACGGCCTGGCGCTCAGGATTGAGTTTTTGCTGGAACCATTGCCAGCGGAGAAAGAGCGGGGATGCAACGAGCGCGGCACGGAGTTCGATCTGGCCCAACGCGTGAAAGAGAAACGCGCTCCACGGCATCAGCCAGACCAGCACCAGGCCCCAGAAGAGGGCGAGCGGCACGGTGTCGTAATCGCGCGGGACGCGGAGATTGAGGTAGCGCAGCAGGTGCTCGTTGACGAAGTAGAACCACGTCCAGCCATGGACATTTCCATCGGTCGGCTGCGGCACAACCCAGTGGCCGTTGGCGAAGTGAATACTGCCGGGACTGCCCTGGGTGGGGTTTGCGAGCGCAATGAGGATGTGCCAGGGCGCGGCGACGACGAGGAAGACCAGAAAGCTGTCCAACGGATGAAGCTGCGTCAGGCGCGCGAATGCGCCGCGGAGGCCGCGCGTGACGAGCAGGTGAAGTACAACGATCCCGACGGGAAAGACGATGCCGATGAGTCCTTTGGTCAGGACGTTGAGCGCGCAGGCGGCGGCGAAGCCATAACAGGGCAATGCGCTAGGCCGTTCCTGCTGCTCGGTGATCCAGTAACAGAGGATCGAGAGCGTGAGCCAGAGGCAGACCATTGCATCGGGAATGGTGATGCGGGTGAAGATGAAGATTCCGAAGCTGGAGAGCAGGATAAGTCCGGCGTAGAGGCCGGCTCTTGCACCAGTTCTTTCTTCGGTTAAGTCTTCTAGTGCTCCGGCCTCCGTCGAGGTTTCTTCCTTGGCTTCCGTTGGATTGATGTTGAACTCAACGTCGGTTGTTGAAGCCTGCCTGCTGAAGGCTCGGCGGGCGAAGACCTCTACGGCGAGGGCGAGCGCGAGAACCGTGAGGGCGAGCGGGAAGCGTGCAGCGGCGGTTCGCACGCCGAAGATCTTGAAGCTGGTGGCCATCGACCAGTAGAGCAGCGGGGCCTTCTCGAGGTAGCGGATGCCGTTGGCATAGAGCGTGGTCCAGTCGTGGCGGACGAGCATTTCGCGGGCGACCTCGGAGTGGACCGAGTCGGCGTCATCGAGCAGCGGAGGCGCGAGCAGGGCAAAGGTCGAGTAGAAGACGAACCAGAGCACGAGAAGGATGAGCCGGTTGCGTACGGCGGGTCGCTCGGGGAGGGTGGCCACCTGTCCAGTCTATTGGGGCTGGGCGAGATTTTCTTAGGATTTGGATTACAAAAGCAGGCGTTCTTTTCTGTCTCGTTCCTTCTCCGTCTTCGGTCGTTCAGCGCGTGCTTGGTTCAGGGCCTGAGCGCTCGCACGCATGCAGGTCCTACGCTGCCGATTCTTTCGATCGGCAGCGGCCTAAGTTGCAGGTTGTGTACCATCAGGTTGATGGCGATGCGCGACCTTGTACCCCTGACAGCCCAGATGCCTGCGCCTGCTGCGGAGCTGATCTTCGGCGACTGGTATCCGGCGCTCCGCTCAGGCGAGCTGCGCATGGGAAAGATGGCACAGGCGCTGCTGCTGGGCGTTCCGCTGGTGCTGGGCCGCAAGAAGAACGGCAAACTGTTTGCGATGCGCGATCTTTGTCCGCATCGAGGGATTCCGCTCTCGGCGGGATGGTTCGACGGAGAAAATGTGCAGTGCAAGTATCACGGCTGGAAGTTCGAGCCGTGCTCCGGGCAGTGCACGGAGATTCCGTCGCTTACGCAGCATGAGACGCTGGACCCGGGGAAGATCTATGCCGGTGCGTATCCGTGCGAGGAGCGCGACGGCTACGCGTGGGTGTATCTGCCGGAGGCGGGTATGGGCCGGGCTTCGTACACCTCGGGGGAGCTGCCTCCGGTGCCGGAGCTTCCGAAGTTCTCGGAGAGGTATCGTTCGGCGCACCTGGTGGCCGACCTGCCATGCAATGTGGACCACGGCATTATCGGGCTGATGGACCCGGCGCACGGTCCGTTCGTGCATCAGGCGTGGTGGTGGCGCAGCCGCGCGAGCATTCACGAGAAGGAGAAGCACTTCGAACCGATTCCTCAGGGGTTTCGGATGTCGTCTCATGCTCCCAGTGCGAACTCAGCCCCGTATAAGCTGCTGGGAGTTTACGGCGAGCCGATTACGACGACGATCGACTTCGTGCTGCCGAATCGCAGGTACGAGACGATTCGCGCAGGAGCGAAGTGGTTCGCGAGCCTGACGACGGTCACGCCGGTGACGCCTTCGACCTGCCGGATCGATGTGATCGCGGCGTGGAATGTCTTTTATCACGTTCCCTTCGTAACTCCGATTGCGCGGTTCTTCGGGGCGAAGTTCGTGCAGCAGGACCAGCAGACGATGATCGAGCAGGCTCAGGGACTGCGGTTCCATCCGGGTCTGATGCTGATCGACGATGCGGACAAGCCGGCGAAGTGGTACTTCGCTCTGAAGCAGGCGCGGCTGAAGGGAACGGGCGAACATCCGCTTGATGGGCCGGTGACGCTGCACTGGCGGAGCTAGGTCCCCCCCCGTATTTTTGGTGCAAAGTATTCCGGAGAAAGGACTTAGGTTCGGACCTCAGTCTGCGGTTCTAACGGTGGGCTATTTCTACGGTTCCTTTAATTTTAGCTGGTCAAGGGAAGGTGATCGGCAGTGCGGATCGTGTTTGGTTTGTGTTGCTTGCATCCGATGTAGTCTTGACAGACTTGTGAGAGAGCTGCGAAGGAGGCGCTTCGATTTTTCGGGCTTCGCTCCGGTCTTCGGAACTGCGACAGGTACGCCGATTAGCAGCCCACCCAGAGGTGCGAATCCATCACGGTAACAGAAGCGGCGGCACTGCGGGAAGATGAACTGGGCCCCTGCGCGGTGCGCTATTTACAGCGAAGGATTCGATCGACACCGCAAGGTGCTGACACAACGTGGTTCGCCGATCTTCAAAGGACACCCGCCCGCGACCGATGCGACCAGCATTGCGCGTATAAAGAAAGTAGGGGGCATTCTGCCTTAATAGAGGCCGTCGCCTCGCTACAAAATTAGACCGAGATTGAAATTTTGCATGGTGACATGCCTTCACGATATGCGAAGGCACCCAGGCAGGATTAGTCACGTGATTCCAGCGCCAACCTTTCCACATCATCTTCGTATTCAAGAAAAGATGGGAGCAACGCCGTTGAAATACTGGACCATGGTGGGTGAGTGAATTAAATGGGAAGTTTGATGTTGGTCGTGCGTTCATCCACATTCGCTGCGCAATCTGTGATTCGGTAAACCTCGGCGAGGAGGGAGTCATACGATGCTTGCCCAAATCTACTTATAAGCGCGTCTTGAACATCAGCGAAAACTGCCGACTTCCATTAGACGAGTGCTTTTCCGTCGACAAGCGGGACAAAGCTTTCGCCCTGACGGATGTTCTGGTGCTTTGCATGCGCTACGCGGAGGAGATGCACGGATGCTCGGGCCCAGGAACTGGCTGCTCTGCGACCGGGAGCATACGTGATCAATGTTGCGCGTGGTGGAGACGTCAACGGAGAAGCCCTGTATGTACATCTCCACTCAGGCCATCTAGCTGGCGTTGGGCTAGATGTGTTCTAGCAGGAGCCCTTGCCCACCCACGATCCCATCCTGACTCTTCCGAGTGTAATCGCCACCCCGCATGTAGGAGGAGTCACAGAATCTTCGTTCGACATGACCGCAGAGGTGGCTGCGTAAAGATCGAGCGCTTGAGACGCGGAGAATCGCCCTTATATCGGCCTGTGTAGCAGGCTGTCGCCATTTACAGTTCCAAAGCCTTGTCTTGCTCCGATGAAGATGTGACACAGGTAGCGTGTCTCATGGAATCGCTGACGATTGCCGATTTTGTCGTGAATCATCGGGCTTGTTGCATCTCGCCGGCTGAACTGGGTACCGAAGACTTGTGGTTGCCATACGGAGAGTAGATACAGATCCAGTGTCGCCGGAGAAAACCATGATGCAACTTTGCTCATAAAGCAACTGCGCCCAAAGTGAAAAGAGGGGTTATGAGATAGCATCCGAATTCTGACCGTGCCGAAAGGTCATTGCTTCGTGGTATTAGTCATCTGCAGCACTAAGAAGCCAGAGAGCTTCGTCTTTGTGAAGAAGTTGTACTTTTGTGTTTAGAAGTTGGACCAGGCGATGATTTGCGTACAGCCTCACGATAACGCTTGAGCGAAAGCTCGAGGTGGCGTTTCATGGCGAGCGTGGCTGCTCTAGGATCTCGCTTCTTCACTGCCCGCACAATGGTGTCGTGTTCCTTCAATGTGAGAGGAAGTGCGCGTGGATGTACTACGACACGAGAGAGGCCGTGAGCGATTTGGCTGCGGATCATGGAGATTAGATCGAGGAGTAGATCGTTTTGTGCGGCGGATGCGATGGCGATATGGAACTTAAGGTCCAGCTCGACAAAGAGTTGCTGGTTTCGGGCGTCAACAGCAGCGTTCATAGCCATCAGAATCTTCTGGAGGTCAGTTACAAAAGAAGAATCGGAGTTGCGTGCCGCATGATCAACGGCGAGACCCTCGAGAGCAACGCGCACCTCCATCAGATTTTCAATGTCATGTTGCTCCGTAATGACACGCCACTCGACAATCTTGCCGATAAATTTGTTGCCATCCGCTGAGACCGATGTGCCGTCACCAACACGAGCATGTAACACGCCCACAATACACAGGGCACGAATGGCCTCACGAAGCGAAGGACGACCTGTCTGAAAGATTTTGCAAAGCTCGCGTTCGGAAGGTAGCCGCTGCCCTGGTTTCAGGTCGCCACTCGCAATCAGTGCCATGATCTGATCGATGATCTTGTCACTGACAGAGGTTCGACTGACAGGACGCATCTTCAACCTCAAAGCAGCAAGACCGGTGCCCGAACTTCGAGGTTGCTTGAAGTTCAGTGGAAGGGTCTTGCGCATTTTGTTCGTGGCTTTCTCAATCGTCATGAAGAAACTCTACGATACAGGGGCAACATCAGAAGCCTCAAAAACTATATATGAGAGGAATTAGCTCCGCTCGTAGATATCGAAGTAAGGCTGATTAGAGAGCGTTGCATTGAAGGGCGGATAAAACCATGATGCCTTGGCTGTACGCAGTTCGAAGTAATATTGCAACGGAAACAGAGAATTGGTGTAGTCAGCAGGTATGGAAGCCCGATAACTTCCGTCGGAGCGCTTCATGGGAACAAACTTCCAGCGTTCCGCCTGATTGACATGGCGATACCAGAGAATCACCTCGGAAACAGAAGACTCGACGTTGAAGGTGATGGGCAGCTCCGCGCCAGGATGAAACTTCTGTGCTGGCTTGTGAGTTGCTTGCATTGCCGGACGCACTATGCGCATCTTGGCGATCTGCAATGCAGTCGCCGCCGACTTCGCATTTGAATTCTTCTCCGTAATCTTCTTTTCCATCGCAGCAATATCGGTATCAAAGGCAGGAATGCGATCCATCCAGTGCCCGCGCCGCTGCGGGATGTCGCCGTAGCTGACGTCAGACATGTATATCGCTTTCGCACGCGTCGCCATGGCTGCCCATGAAGCTCGGGCCTTCTTATAATGTGCGAGGGCCAGGTTCCCGGCGTTCGGGTCGCCAGTCTGCTCGTAGATCGAATAGAACGTACCCGCGCGAAAGAGATCGGCGTAGAACTTGCCGAGACTATTCAGGATCAACATATCCTCTTCCATGCGACGGAACTCAACCGATTTGGTCTGTGCTCCAGCGGTTGCGCGCGCATCATCCAGCGCCTTGCTCGAGATAAAGGCAAAACCCTCAAGCCATTGGGCCACTTCGAGAGGGGAATATCGCGGGCTTAGGTTGCCAGAGAGCAGTTCCTTTGCATACTGTCCGATAGGCGCGAAGAGCTGTGGATCAAGCGGACTGCAGTTGGCCAGACAATATGGCTTATCTGTATCCGTATAAGGCGAACGCTCGCTGTCTATAACCAGCGGCATGTTGGAATAGATCTCGGGCCAGTACGAATGGTTTGCTGCTGAAGGAAGGTAGGCGGAAGTAACTAACGGCAGGATGCGGCTAGAGTTTGCAATTGCCACTTCCACCGAGCTTGCTGCAGGACCAAACTCTTTACGTAGATAACGTCGCCAGTTTTCGGGCTTCGCATCCGGATTGTAAAGAAGGCGTCCCCATGTACGATAAGTGTATGCGAACTTATTTGCATCTCCACCCTTTGGCGTGAGTGTCTGTTCCGCATAGGCGCAGCGTCCTCCAGGATGACCTGAGCCTTCGCGCCCCTTGAAGGATAAGGGTTCACAGATCTCTATGCCGGAAGCTCCGCAGAAATGTGCGGTTCGCCCGAAGCCCGCAGCTAAAGCAGGATCCCCCCAAAGCAAATGCCTCTGTGTCCCCGGCCACAAGCGATACAGTACATCGAGGCCGTTGCCTTGTTGATACAGGTCGGCGTATCCATACCGAGTGAAGCGGCGCGCTCCATTCGAAACATTAAAAAGGCCCGATTCCATGCGGTCCACGCGTGGAATCTCCTGTTCGCGAATGTCTGCCTGGTGATAGCTGAGACTCATGTGTTCCGCGGAATATTTCGCGCCAATCTTGATAGGCATGCCGGTCTTGCGGCCCATATCGATCATGATCTGATTGATGCCTTTGGCGTGCATGTCGATCTCGATCGTACGTCCCGCAGTAGGAATTGCATCGTATAGCTTCTGCCAGAAATCATAGCTGCCTTCGGGAATACCGCTCTCGCCGTGGATTCGGAGCGTGAGACCACTAATCTGAGGGCATGCCTTAAGCAGCATGGCTAATGCGTCGTGACAATATTGGGCGTGCGTCTCTGGCGTAAGTCCGACGATATGGTGATCGGACCGGGGGCTGTCTGTCCACGCATATGCGTGTGTCCAGATGCCCAATTGAAATTGCAAGCCACGTTTGGCAGTCTCCGCCGCGATAAACTGCAGTGTCTCGAGATTGCGCTCACGCTCCCCGGGCTGCAACACCGGCTCAACGTGCACTTTCTCAAATCCCGGTACTTCCACAAGATACGGGTAAGGGAAATGAAAGTAGTCTCCGGTTACTCCGCGGGGGAAATCGTACCCAAAGCCAAAGGCGAAGTTGAATCGGTTGAAACGATTAGTGGCGAGATTGTCGAGATAGCTTGTCCAAAAAGCGTGGTCATAGTACCAGGGCTTGTCGTCTATCTCGCTGCAAAAGGCTCGCATGACGCTGCGAACTTTGTTCGGAGAAGATTCAACCTCTGCCTGCGCGATATGGAGAGAGACAGCTGGGTCGTCTCCATATTCGACCCGATCTGCTAGCTCGAGTAATCCGTAAACCATTCCCAGGGTATCGATGCCAGAGACAAGAATCGCGGATGAATTATTAATTCGACCGGGTATGAGGGCAGTGCTTTCAGGCACAGTGAGATTAGGGAGATTTGCAAAAGAAGACGCCAGCTTGGAGCTTAAACCAGCAACGACAATAACGAGACTACCGGCGTTTGAGGGCATAGTCGAAGCAGCGGTAATCCCTTTGTCAGAGAGGGCATGCTGTAGTTTTTCCGTAGCCCACGTAACAGGCTCGCTTGAAGTGATTGGCGAGTCCTTATCAACCACGATCGAAATATTTCGAACTGGGGCCGCGACGGCAATCTCGGCGGCGCCCACTGAGGCTGCCGCTGCAAGTTTCAGAAAGGCGCGCCGTTCTATAGAGGGAAAGTTGAAATTGGCCATGAAACTTCCTTTTCTTATTCGCTTTGCGGTCTTACGGAGAGAAATCGAGACTGAATCCGGTATTTTCAGCGAGAGTGCTTCTCTACACCTCGTTGCAGCGCTGACACTTTAGAGGATCAGCACAGATAAACGCAAATAAAAATTGTCTGGTGGTCTGACAAATAAACGGTAAGACCATTTGACCACTTTTCACTTGCAAAGAGTTCACTAACAGGGTTATTGTTCCGTGCCGTCTGGAAATTCTGAAACATTCTCGCCCTCGTCGGTATTGAGCTTGGACATGGCGATATAGAACACCGGGCAGAAGTAAGCCATAAAGCACGAAGCGGTATCGCAATTACGGGAGGAACCTTTGTGATGCGTGAACGGGCTTTCCTTAGAGTCTTTTTGCTCGTCATCCTTGGCCTGCTATCGCATGAGGCGTGGGGCCAAGGATACGGCACGATCAACGGTCAAATCACCGATCCAACAGGCGCGGCAGTAGAAGGCGCCACAATAACGATCACTAATGCGGGCACTGGGCAAACACGTGTAGTCGCCACAGGCCAAGACGGTTTTTACACGATTACGTCGGTCAATCCTTCCACTTACGATCTAACGGTCGATAAGACAGGGTTTAAAAAGGCTCTGCAGAAAGATGTTACGCTGCAGGCCAGTCAAAGCCTTACGCTCGATATTTCCTTAACCATTGGCGCAACCAGTGACAGTGTGACCGTAAATGCTGAAGCCGTGCAGGTGGACACAACGACACCAACGTTGAAGGAGGTAGTGGACTCTACGAGAATGGTAGAGATTCCGTTAAACGGACGTAATGCCGCGTCGTTGACGACGCTCGTTGCCGGAGCGGTGATCTCCCCTTCGAACAATGCGGATCAAGGCAACGCGAAAACCTTTCCAGCCGCAGTAACTGTCTCCGTGAACGGTACACGCCAAAACCAAACGGGCTACTACCTGGATGGTGCGCCGAACATTGACATCATCAGCAATGTCAATCAACCATTTCCTTTCCCGGATGCGCTGCAGGAATTTAGTGTGCAAACGAGCAATTACAGTGCGGAGTATGGACAGAATGCAGGCGGTGTCGTTTCGATCGTTTCAAAATCCGGCCAGAACCAGTTTCATGGAAGCGCATTTGAATTTCTACGCAACCGTGTATTCAACGCTGCAAACTACTTCGGTTACGTCTTGAATCCCTCCGGAAAATTGGTCAAGACAGTGGATCCACTCAAACGCAACCAGTTTGGTGGAACCTTCGGTGGACCAATTCGCAAAGATAAGACATTCTTTTTCGGAGGCTACCAGGGAACGCGAATTCGCAGCAACCAAGGTGGACAGACCGCATTTGTTCCCACGGATGCGAACCGCGCCGGCAATTTCTCGAATATCTCGACGGCCATAAAAGATCCGGATAACGGAGGCACATTTGCTGGCAACCAGATCAATCCAAATCGTTTCGATCCAGCCGCCGTCGCAATGTTGGCCTATCTTCCGCAGACGGCAGACCCCACAGGCAGGGTCTTCTACAGCACGCGGGTTTTGCAGAACTTCGATGAGTACATAGCTCGTGGAGACCACAGCATTACATCGAAGGATAAACTCATCGGCCGCTATTATTACGATCGCTTTTATAACCTCGGCAGCTTCGGAGGAAATCTGCTCGCGTATCGCCAAGGATCGACCATCAGTTCGCATAACGCGGTGATTCAGGAGATGCATTTTTTTAACTCAAACCTGCTCAATGATTTTCGTTTCGCATTTTCTCGTATCGTCTCGATTCGTCAGCCTCCTCCAGAAACTCCGAATGTGGCTGACTTTGGCGTAAACATCTACCAGCCAACCAACGTTCCAAAGCAGATTCAAAGTCTAAGCGTGAGCAGTTATTTTTCAACCGGTGCAAACCCGACGGCCAAGTTTCCGCGTACTAGTTATTATTTGCTCGACGATGTGCGATGGGTGCATGGACGACATAGCTTTTCTTTCGGAGGGATCTTTGAGAAAGATCAGCTCAACATGGTGAACGTTCTTGGCCTTCCTGGGACCTTCTCCTTTTCAGGAGACACGACGGGCAATGCGTTGGCTGATTTCATGCTTGGCCGTATGCGAACGTTCGGTCAGGCCAACGGACAGCATGTGAAGAACCGATACTGGGCGCTGAATGGTTATGCTCAGGACAGTATGCGTGTCAATGGAAGGCTAACGTTGAGCTTCGGTGTTCGTTATGAGCCGTCCCGCGTGTGGCATGATCTTTACTCACAGAATCAGCTTTTTCGCGTAGAGAACGTAGCATCAGGCACCAGATCGACCAGATTTCCGACGGCTCCGGCCGGGCTCCTTTTTTCCGGCGATCCTGGGGTTCCAGTCGACGGAACTACAGGTGACTACCGAAATATCGCTCCCCGGGTGGGTTTTGCATGGGATGTTTTCGGACAGGGGAAGACAAGCCTGCGAGGCGGATTCGGCATGTTCTATGACTCACGTGTCCCGGCCTTCTCTAATAACCGCATGCTGGGTGCAGCTCCATTTAGTGCAACCGTGTCGCTCACCACCCCTGTTGGACACTTCAGCAATCCATATCAGGGGGTGACGAATCCATTCCCTGCGTCTTTTCCACCAACCGCCACAACCGCAGTCTTCGTGTCGCCAGTGCAGATCTTCACTTGGGATCCAAACAATAAATTCTTCACACCACGCATTTATATGGTCAATCTGGGCGTCGAACAAGACCTGGGACATGGATTTATGAGCCGCATCGCCTATGTCGGTTCGCGTGGGCAATACATGACCGTGACCGTAGATCAGAATCCGGCGATCTACTATGCAACATCAGTCAACGGAGCGGCTTGTAACCTCACTACCGATCAGAGACGCCGCTACAACAACCAGACAGGTGCGTGTAATAATTCGGCGCCTCCGAAGACAACCTTCTCCAACATCTACCAGCAAAGCAACTCAGGAAACTCCTGGTATCACTCTGGCCAGTTCACGCTCTCGAAACCACTGTCTCACGGCATAACAATCCTCGCTAATTATACATTTTCGAAGAGCAGCGACACGCTTCCCTACAATACTGACGCGGCCACCTTTGGAACTTCGGGATATTACGTTCTGCCCGTTACTGCTCCCGATTTCCGACGATATGATCGCGGAGTTTCCGACTACAACCATACAAATGTCTTCGTCACCTCTTATGTCTGGAAGGCTCCCTCGTTGGAAAAGATGAACTCGTTTGTTCGCCAGACCGCGGGTAACTGGGAGTTCAGCGGAATTTTTACGGCTGAATCCGGCGCACCTCTCAACCTGACCGCAGGAACCGATCAGTCCAAGACGGGGATCGGCTCTGATCGCACTCAATACTCCGGCACGAAGGCATATCAAAAGGGCAGCTGTCTTGGTGTAACAACTGCCTGTCGTCAGTGGCTGAATCGTTCTGCCTTCTCCCTACCCGCCGTGGGCACATTTGGCAACGTCGGTAAAGGACAATTTATCGGCCCAGGTTTCTGGAACTGGGATATGGGTGTCTTCAAAAACTTTCCGGTCACGGAGAAGCTAGCGGTACAATTCCGTGGCGAGCTCTTCAACACTCTTAATCACACCAATTTCTCGACCGACAATACAGGTTCAAGAGCCAAGAGTCCGATTCAGGCGAATCCATCATTGAGTTCGTTCGGACAGATTCAGGCAGCAAACGACCCACGCATCATTCAACTTGCCCTCAAGGTTGTCTTCTAATGCGCCTATGTTGCACCTATCTTGCACTCCTTGTGACCGGAGCAGTGTCGTACGCTCTTGCCCAAACAACCTCCCCTAAGAACCCTCTCGGTCATGGTCCGGAGGTTGTAGCTGAAGGACACACAATATTCAACCAGACATGCACCACATGCCACGGCATGGACGGCAGCGAAGGAGAACGTGCTCCCGCACTCGTTGGCGAGCGTCGTTTCTTCCGACTCAGCGAGGGGGCGCTGTACGACACAGTCAAACACGGTATTCCGGGCACGGGCATGCCAGCACTGAATATCTCCGACGAGAATATCTGGAAGGTAGTTGTTTTTATCCGCGCAATGCGAAGTTCAGCCTCCGAGGTCGATGTCCCTGGTAACGTCGCACACGGCAAAGAGGTTTTCTTTGGCAAAGGTAGTTGCGCAAAATGCCATATGTTGGATGGCAAAGGAGGAACAATCGGACCCGATCTCTCAAATATCGGAGCGCAGATTACCCTTAAGCGGCTGAAAGAGTCCCTGACAATTGCGGGTCCAATCCCTGCCGGCTACCAACCAGTAAAGGTAGTTACTCTCAAGGGCCAGACCATCGATGGTATTGCGAAGAACCAGGATGACTTTTCAATCCAGCTACTCGATAACCAGAATCACATACACCTGCTCGATCGTGCCGAGTTGAAGTCGGTAAATGAACCAAAGACCTCCCTCATGCCTCATAACTACGATAAGGTGCTCAGTCCTGACGAATATAACGATCTGTTAGCAATGCTGGCCAAACAGGTAACGATCAATCTTCACAGAAAAATTGAAGGAGATGGCGAGGTGGGCCGATGAGGCACGTTGCTCTCGCATTGCTATTGGCATTAGCATCGCCGCTCTTTGCACAGGTTACTGATCAGCAGCTTCTACAGCTACCCGGCAAGGACTGGCTGACCTACAACGGAAGTTACAACAGCCAGCGGAACAGCGAACTGGATCAGATAAAGCCTTCAAACATTCACACCCTTGTTGCGCAATGGGCCTTCCATGTAAATGGCGGAGCTCCAATGCAGTCCGTGCCAATTGCTGTCAACGGTCTTTTGTACTTCACTCAGCCAAACGCTTTGTATGCAATTGACGGACGCAGTGGCCGATTGATATGGGATCACCATCATCCGCTTGTAAAAGTTAAAGACCGCGAGGGTCCACAGCGCGGCGCTGCTGTTTATAAAGATCGCGTTTACTACCTCACGACGGACGACTATCTGATCGCATTGAATGCGACCACCGGCAGCGTGATTTACGAGGTGAAGATCGCTGAGACCACTGAAGGTTATTCGGCCCCACCAGCACCCTTCATTGCGAAAGGTAAGGTAATCGTCGGTGTAGCTCCAGGCGATCGAGGTCTGAACGGCTGGCTCGAAGCCTATGACGCCGATACCGGTAAGAAACTATGGCACTGGGACGCGATTCCAAAGCCAGGGGAACCCGGCAATGAGACCTGGGCAGGTGACTCCTGGAAGCACGCCGGGGCAGCAACGTGGATGAGCGGAAGCTATGATCCTGAGTTGAATCTTTACTATCTTGGGATGGGCAATCCATCGCCTGACTTCAACGGTGATGTCCGCATCGGGGACAACCTCTATAGCGAATGCATGGTGGCGCTCGATCTGGATACCGGAAAAATGAAATGGTACTTCCAGTTCACCCCGCACGACATGATGGACTGGGACGGCTCCGAAGTTCCCGTGCTGGTAGATGCGATGTACGAAGGCAAGATGCGGAAGCTGCTTGTGCAGGCCGACCGCAACGGCTTTTACTACGTACTCGATCGCGAGACAGGAAAATTTTTACACGGTGTTCCATTTGTGAAACAGATGAACTGGGCTTCGGGGCTAACGTCAGAAGGTCGTCCGATTCGCATTCCGGGCATTGAGCCCAGCCTCACTGGAACCAAAGTCTGCCCATCATCGATTGGTGCAGCCAACTGGATGTCTCCCGCCTACAATCCGCAGACGAATCTCTTTTATGTAGTTGCGTTAGAAGGCTGTGGATTGGCGACAAAAAACACTGAGACCTTTCGCCCGGGAGGTTTTCAATATCGCGCCGGGGGCGACGTTCTGTTGCGCGACAGCGACTGGAAGGTTTATGTCCGCGCTCTCGATCTCACGACAGGCAAGCTTGTTTGGGAACAGGAACGCATCGGCAACATAGGCCTGGGAGGTGGTCTGCTCTCCACCAAGACCGGGCTAATCTTCTCAGGTGAGCTCAACGGCCAGTTTGTGGCGCTGGATGCCAAGACGGGCAAGTCGCTTTGGCATTTCAATACAGGTGAAGGCATCAACGCACAGCCTATGACGTACATGGTGAACGGAAAACAGTACGTTGCTATCGCTACAAACACAACCGTCTTTAGCTTCGCTCTGCTCGACAGCGAGAAGGTGACTGCCAAGTGAAAGTGAATTCATTGCGTATTCTTATAATCCCCTGTCTTATTCTTCTGGCAAGCTCTGCTCTCAGCCAGGCTCGTTACACCATCACCGATGAAAATGCCTCGGGGCCTGATTCTCCGAAGGTCATCGTTCTGCATGACAACGTAGCGGGAGCCGAAGCTGCAGTAGCTCCCACCGAAGGCGGTGAGCTAAGCAGCTTCAAAGTTACCTTCAAAGGCCAGCAGATTGAACTGCTTTATCATGCGCGCGACTATGACCATAAGACCGGTTTTCAAGGCAAAGGGCCATTGCTATGGCCTGCCGTTGGAGCACAGTACCCTACAAACACGGTTCCGAAAGAAAGCTGCGGCATGGGGTCGTACACAGCTATGGGGAAAAGCTATCCAATGATCTGTCATGGATTCGCTCGCACAGTTCCTTGGAAAGAGGTTGGCCGTACTGCGGACAATCACAGCGCACGTGTGACCGTAGAGCTAACAGCATCTGATGCGACTCGAAAGTTCTACCCTTATGCGTTCCACCTCGATACTACCTATGAGCTGATCGACGGTCATCTCACCATAGACTACGTTGTAAAGTCGGATGCCTCCAATACAGAACCTATGCCGTTTTCCATCGGGAACCACATTGGGTTCAAGTTGCCATTCCTTTCTGGTACCGATCCGGCGAAGATGCTTTTCGAGACGCAGAATACAGTTCAATTGCTCCGTAACACTGTTGGTGTTCTGAGCGGTGAGCAAAAGGAACGATCGTTCTACGCACCGGAGGAACTAGGAAGTTTCGATGCCCATGTTGCCTTGCCGTTGGCCGGTTACAAGAGCCAGCCTTTTTCGCGCATCATTGATCCGCAGGGGATGACGCTTAGACTAACGCAGACTGCCAGCACCAATCTTCCGGAACCACTTATTCGCACTAATGCATATGGAGGACCGGGTGTGGGGTATTTCTGCCCCGAACCATGGTTCGGCGTACAGAATTCGCTCAACACGGGCGTTGGCCTCGTGAAGATCAAACCAGGCACCTCTTGGACCTGGCGTCTGGCTCTCGAAGTGGAACCGCCGTCTCCTCCCCCAGTAGCTCAGAGTTCAGGCATCGAGCGCGTCGGAACCGGTTTCGCGTTTGTAGAAGGCCCGGTTTGGGTTAAAAGAGACGGAGGCTACCTCCTCTTCAGCGATATCTACAACTCGCGCACGATGAAGATTGCGACGCCCAATGCGCCGGAGGTCTATCGGCGCTATACGCATGCAGGCAATGGCAATTCAATGGATACGGAGGGTCGGCTTTACACGGCTGAGCGCGATGGCCATCGTATCGTGCGAACCAATCTTGATGGGAGCGAAACCGTAATAGCCCATGAATACGAGGGAAAACGCCTTAATTCTCCCAATGATGTCGTTGTAAGGCGCGATGGGCAGGTCTACTTTTCCGATCCCGCCTCGCTTGCAGTCCTTGAAGCGCGCGAGCTTTTCTTCAATGGGCTCTATCATGTCAATCCGCAGGGCAGGACTACTCTTATTGCGAAGATGACACGCCCTAATGGCGTCGCTCTTACACAGGATGGCCGCACCCTCTATGTTGCTGATTCGCAGGAAAAGACTATTGTCGCCTACAACCTCGACAAGGACGGCAATGCATCGAACGAGCGCATCGTGGTTCGAAACATCGAAGGCACTCCAGACGGTCTACGGGTCGCTGCAAACGGAAATCTTTATATCGCCTGCAAAGGTGTCGCAATCTACACACCACAGGGCAAGCTACTTAAGATGGTCGAATTTCCCGAAACGCCGGTCAACGTGACATTTGGTGGTGACGATCTGAAGACCCTGTATGTAACAGCCCACACATCGGTCTATCGGCTAAATGTTCCCGACGCGGGATCACAGCAATACTAATTTCACGGCGTGTCAATACCGGCAACATGCTGAAGAAAGTTTGCAATGTGATCATGCTCTTTCTTTGACGCACCTTTATGTATGCGCTGCGGTGAAATCGTCGGTCGTCTCGTTGAGCGCTGACGTAGACAACTCGCTCGCGCGCTGTTGGCGGGGGACAAGCGTCAGCCGCTCTGTAACGTCCAATGCCGATCGTAATTCCACCGTCCCTCAATATCCCTGTAGACGTTTACACCACTTCCATGAGAGCGCATACGAATATACCCGCAACGATGCGATTCAGGCTTATCCCTGCCGCGCTCTCAACTCTTTATAGCCAAGCCTGGCATTTATTTTTTCCCTCGAATAAACTGCCAGTTTTGGGTTAGTATGTTGCCTGCCGACATGACCCATAAGCGTCTGTCTGTTCATTTAAAGCTCATCCCTGCCGCATATGCTTCCTAATTCGGAGTTAATGATGAACGAACACATAAGAAACAATAGGCACTTGACCCGGCGCCAGGCCCTACTTCTGTCCGTTTCAGCAAGTGCAGGGGCGACGCTGAGTAGTCCCCTACTCGCTCTCGATAGCACCAAGACAGCAGTGCATCAGCAGCAAGGGAGTTGTACGACTCCGCAGAGCGCAGTTGCGAAGACGCAGTATGGCAAGGTTCGTGGCTTTCTAAGCGGAGGGGTGTACACCTTCAAGGGTGTCCCATATGGACAGAATACGGCTGGAGGAAATCGCTGGTTACCGGCCAAAGCGCCCGCTCCCTGGAAGGATGAGTATCCGGCGCTGATCTATGGAGCGAACTGCCCTCAGACATTGCACAATTACGGATCGATCGAGATGTCATTCCTCTTCGATTGGGATGACGGCTACATGAGCGAGGACATGCTCAAGCTGAATATCTGGACGCCCGGTCTTACTGGAAATCGTCCCGTAATGGTGTACTTCCACGGCGGCGGATTTAGTTTCGGTTCAGCATACGAACTGCCGTCGCATGAAGGCGCTCAGATGGCCCGCAATCATGACGTCGTACAGGTCTCTGTGAACCACAGGCTCAACGTCCTGGGTTTTTTCGATCTCTCGGAGATTGGTGGTTCCCTTTATGAAGATTCGGTCAATGTTGGTATGACGGATCTCGTAGCTTCGCTCCATTGGATTCGCGAGAACATTGCCAACTTCGGGGGTGATCCCGACAAGGTCATGATCTATGGACAGTCTGGTGGTGGATCCAAAGTCACCTGCCTTATGGGCATGCCTTCGGCCGCGGGCCTCATCCACCGGGCTGGAGTGCAATCAGGCGGAGGGGGAAATATTCCGAGCGCGGAACAGTCCAGAGAGCTGGCGCGCCAGGTGATGAAAGAGCTTGCGCTTGCGCCGAACGATATCGAGTCATTGAAGAAGATGGAATGGTCTCGTCTCTTCGCCGCTGGCAACGCTGCTATCGCCAAGATAAATCCAGCAGCACGAGGCCTCAGCGGGCCAGGCTCGACTCCACCTGCGGTTCCACGGGTCGGGTGGTCGCCGACGGTGGACGGCCGCACCGTAACGGTTCGATCGTTCTACAATACGGCTCCCGATGTTTCGAAGAATGTCCCGATGCTTGTCGGCTCAGTGAGTGAAGAGGGCATGCAGTACAGATTGAATCCGACTGAAGCTGAGTGGCAGGAAACGCTCACGAAGGTTTATGGCTATGAGAAGGCGGTAGCACTCATCGCCGCAATGAAGAGAGCCCATCCTGAAAAGACTATCCGCACTCTGTCATATGGCGTTCAGGGTTTGAATGCGCGCAACAATGTGCAGCGGATGGTGAAGCTGAAACACGGACAGGGAGGAGCGCCCGTGTTTCAATACTGGTTTACATGGCAGTCGCCTATGCTCGACGGCGAGTGCGGGGCATGGCACACGGCTGAACTCGCATTCTGCTTCGATAATACGAAGCGGTGCGAGCAGGGCACCGGCAATACACCGGACGCCCAGGCACTTGCAAAGAAGATGAGTACGGCGTGGGCTAACTTTGCTCGCAGCGGAGACCCGAGCCAACCTGGACTTGCATGGACGCCAAGTGATCCGTCGAAGTGCCAGACGATGGTCTTCGACAAGACCTGTCGCATCGTGGACGATCCGGATGGAAGCGTTCGCAAGATACTACTGAGCTAACGAATTTCAAGTGGAGAAAATCCCAATGCGGATAAAACAATTCGCGCTGATGTTCATGCAATTTGCCCTCATGGGAACATTCTGCGTGGCTCAGGTTCAGACTCTGATACCGCCTGTAGTTCCAGGAGCAAAGCCTGTAAAAGTAGAGCAGGTAACAGTGCACGGCACCTCGCTTGAGGGCAATCTGGAAGGGAACGCTGTTGATCGGTCTGTGATTGTTTACCTGCCTCCAAGCTATGCGACTGACAAGACGCGGCGCTACCCCGTCGTGTATGCCTTGCACGGTTACTCCATCGGAGCCGAACAGTGGAGTAAAGAGATCCATGTTCCGCAGACCATTGAGGGAGCGTTGGCACAGGGCGCACAGGAGATGATTGTCGTCCTACCCGATTCAAAGACAGTCCACAACGGCTCGATGTATTCCAGTTCGATGACGACCGGCGATTTTGAAGAGTTCATCGCGAAAGATGTAGTCGCCTACATCGATGCGCACTACAGAACAGTTCCAAACCAAGCGGGCAGAGGGCTTGTTGGTCATTCTATGGGCGGATACGGTGCGACCCGTATCGGCATGAAGCATGCCGATGTCTTTGGCAGCCTCTACATCATGAGTCCGTGTTGCCTATCGGCCCGCAAGATCGGTCCTGCGGCGTCCGAGCTCGAAAAAGCGGTGCGGGACATGAAGACAACGGCGGATTCTGCGTCGCTCCCGTTCGCGATTCGAGCGCAGCTGGCGTCAGCATCAGCGTGGTCGCCCAATCCGAAGAATCCACCTCTCTATCTTGATCTTCCTGTCAAAGATGGTGAGCCACAGCCGGACATTCTTGCAAAGTGGGCCGCAAACGCTCCCCTGGCGTTTGCCGATCAATATATCGGAAATCTACGGCGATACAAGGGCATCTCTATAGACGTCGGCGACAAAGACAGCCTTAAGGTCGACGCTACTAAACTCCACGAACTATTCGATCGATACGGTTTACAAAACAGTTTTGAGATCTACGAGGGAACCCACACGAGCGCAGTCGCCGATCGCTTTCAAAACTACGTGATGCCGTTCTTCAGCAAGAACCTCTGCTTCAAAGCCCGTTGCAACGAGCATTAGCACTACGCCTTTCATCGGTCAACAAAGCTCATGTCGTCAGCCAAACCTTATTCGTTGATGCGGATCGGATCTACTACAAAAATGAATCGACGAAATTTTCTCTTGAGTTCGCTAGCGGCTACCGCTGCTCGCCCGATGTCCGCCATGACCAATTCGTTGCTCTCGAGCACTGTCCCGACTACAGGCGAAGCAAAGGTTGCCGTCCTGCTCGTCGATACGGATAGGGTGACGATTCCGATCGACGAGCGAATTTATGGCCAGTTTCTCGAACACATCAACCATTCGGTGGAAGATGGGCTCTTTGCCGAACAGATCCGCGGTGCGGGATTCGAGGGAGAAGATTTAAAGACATACTGGGAGAAGTTCTCGGACCGTGGCCATGTCGAGATTGCAGATATCGACTTTCAGAACGGCAAGAAAAGCGTACGTCTGCAGGTTGATGGTGGTCACGCGAACATCCGGCAAGGGCGCCTCTTCCTTGAAGCTGAAACGAAATATGATGGCTCGGTCTGGATTAAGCGTGAAAGAGGATCGCCTCAATTAGCACTTCGGGTGACTAGCTCCAAAGGGGATACGATCGCATCAATGCCGCTTGGGTTTGTCGGCTCAGATTGGCAAGAGATTTCTTACTCCTTCACTAGTTCAATGAGAGATACCCAGGCCTTGATCGAGATAAGTGCATCGGGCCATGGCGCACTGTTGATCGATTTCATCTCAATGATGCGCGCAGACGTCCGTCGCGACGGCATGTTGCGCCCCGACCTGTTGCAGGCCCTGAGGGGGCTCCGGCCGTCTTTTATCCGTTGGCCTGGAGGATCGTTTGCTTCCACATATAAGTGGAAAGAAGGTATCGGCCGATACGCCTCACGCGGATACCACCCCAACACATACTGGGGGGGATATTCAGATTACTTTGGCTTTGGAACAGAAGAGTTTCTTGGGCTCTGTCGGAAGCTCGACGCCGAGCCTCTGATCACGCTGGCTTGCCCTGGTACGAAAGCCGAGCAAGTTCAGTACGCCATGGACTGGGTTCACTACCTCAATGATCCCGCAACAACGGAATGGGGACAGCTGCGTGCGTCCAACGGGCACCCCGACCCCTACGGTGTGAAGTTTTTTCAGATCGACAACGAGCCCATGAATAATGGCTTCACACCAGAGCAGTATGCGGAAATCGTTAACGTCTATGGCAATCGGTTGCGCTCGATTGCTCCCAACGCACGAATTGTGGCATGCGGACAGAAACGGTCCAATGATATGGATTGGAGCGAGAAGGTGATTGATATCGCCGGAACTAACTTCGACATCCTTGGCTGTCACAACTATGAGTACGAACCCGAGAACTTTGAGACTGGCCTGAGGCGTATCCGTGACTACCTTACCAAGCTGCGGGATTACGTCCGTGTTTCGAAGCACCCAAATATCGAAATTGGCGTGCTCGAGTGGAGTTTGCAGCACACCTACGATTGGCGCGCGGGACTTCATGCGGCCGGCAGTCTGATGCTCTATGAGGAGCTCAGCCCCGGGCTGACGATGACCTGTCCTGCGCTGCTCATGCGGAACACGACGGACGATCCAAAGTGGACCTCCTCCATTTATCACGATCACGTTTCGTGGTTTCCTGGTGGAAGCTACGAAGTCGAGAAGTTATTTCGCGAGCACTATGCAGAACGCTATCTTGCATCTGCAACCGGAGCTTTTCATGACGTCCCGGATAGGAGCATTCTGTTCGATAAGATCTCGACAGCTATTCCATCGGAGTGGCTGGGCGGCTCCGTTGATGCTGTAGCCACTGCGAGCGCTGATGGACGTCGCATTGTGATCAAGGCTGTCAACTATCGGGCAGAACGAAACACTTTGCTCGTGCGACTCCAAGGGAGCAGCATCCCGGACAATGCCATCGCGAAACTATACACCATCACCGCAGGTCTAACGGATTCTGCTTCACTCGAGCATCCGAACGCGATCGCACCCGTTAGTCGCACATTAAATTATTCGAAGGACTTCTCCGTAAATCTCGAGCCATATACGGTCGCGGTAATTGAGATCAGCAGGGAATAAATTTCTAAAAAGATAGGTATATGCAGCCAATCTCGGAATCCGGGCTGAACAGCTGCGTCAAGATCCATCTCGCACAACGCCCTGGGCGCTCCTCTAGTTTTGCTGCAATTCGAACGAACCTGCGACTAGGATCAACGGGATGACGCCAAGCATGCGAAGATTTCACGATAGAACTCGGGGTGCGATTGCCAGGTCTGACCGGTGACCATGCGACCATCCCGAACGGCCTGCTGGTCTACAAATGTTGCTCCAGCTTGCTCGGCCTCGAAGCGTACGTGTTTATAGCAGGTAATGCGTTTGTCTTTCGTGATGCCAGCGGCTGCAAGCACCTGGATACCATGGCAGATGGCAAAGATCCATTTTTGCTGCTCATCGAATTCGCGTACAACGTCGAGCAATCGCCGATCATTACGAAGGTACTCAGGAGCGCGGCCACCCAGAATGAGAATCGCATCATAGCTATCCACGTTTATCTGGTCGAACGAGAGGTCGGCCTCCAGACCGTAGCCTGGACGCTCGACGTAGGTATCCCACCCTGGCTCAAAGTCGTGCATGACGAGATGGAGGCGACGAATTGAAGGAGCAGCAACGGCGATGCTCCAGTCTTCCTCCCGAAACCGATGAACCGCGTAAAGCGCTTCGTAGCATTCGCCTGCATCTCCGGTAACAATTAATATATGTGGCATCTTTGGGGGCCAGTGTACCATCC
>DATJJJ010000034.1:0-33939 GCA_035492215.1 Edaphobacter sp.
CCTTGCAGGAACGCCGACTGGTGCGATTATTCTCCTTGGAAAAGGGGACCTTTCCTTTCCCACTTCGATCCAACTTCCACTGCCTGCCCCAACCGTGCTCGGAACAGCCTACACAGCCATCGCCGACATCAATAACGACCAGAAGCCCGACGTAGTCGTAGCCGACTCAGCCAGCAATACTCTCAGCATCTTTCTCAACGACGGTACGGGCACCTTCCCGCAAACCGCTCCCGACTTCACCGCGGATCTCCCGCAGTTCGTCGGTCAGTTACAGACTGCCGACTTCAACGGCGACGGCCTCCCCGACATCATCGTCACCAACTACCAGAACCAGAACGTCTCCATCTACTTCTCGCAGACCGCGCCCACCCTTTCCCTCACCTCCAGCGCCTCCTCCACCTTTACCGGCTCCTCCGTCTCACTCACCGTCTCCGCAACCTCCGCCTCCAAAGTTCCGCCTACCGGAACCATCAATCTGATGGACGGCGCTACCTCACTCGGCCAGCAGGCCCTCGACGCCAGCGGGACAACCACCTTCTCCCTCTCGAATCTCTCCGTAGGCCAGCACTCCCTCACCGCCACCTACTCCGGCGACACCAACTTTATTCCCGCTACCAGCCCCGCTCTCACCCAATCCGTTAACGACATCCAGGTTGCCCTGCCCGCTGCTTCCCAAACCATCACCGCTGGCAGCACCGCCACCTATCAACTTGCCCTCACACCCACCCCAGGACTTACCGGCTCCATCACCATCACCTGCTCGCAACTTCCGTCCCTCGCCACCTGCGATCCCCTCACCCTGCCCATCAACGGCCAGCCAGCCACCGCTACACTCACTGTTCACACCACCGCTCCCGTCACCCGCACCTCCTCCACCATTCATGCCGCAGCCTTCGGCCTCCTCTCTATCACCCTCCTTCCCTTCTGTCGTCGCCGCAGTCTTCGCGTCCTCGCCATCACAGTCGCTTTAAGCGCCACCCTGTTCACCGCCGGTTGCAGCGGCGGCAGCCCCTCCTCCTCCACAAAGCCCCCCACCGTCGTCTCCCCCGGAACACCCCAGGGCTCGACCCAATTCACCATCACCACCGCCATCACGCTCGGCGGCCAAACCCTCACGCGAACCTCCCTCGCGACCTTAGTTGTTCAATAAAAACCCTTATAGTTACCGCTAACTTTCGCCCATAAAACCAAAATAATAAATTAGACAACGGACTGCCTTAACGACAGAATACTGTCATGGATTCAGTTCTCTCTCTTCGTGACCGTCAGGTCGCAGCGACCCGCGAGCAGATCCTCGAGGTCGCGTTGGACCAATTAGGCCAGGGCCCGAGAGGCTCCTTCTCGCACGAATCCATCGCCGAACAGGCGGGAATGGGAGCCCGTACCGTCTACCGTCACTTCCCCGACCGGGCCAGTCTTCTTCAGGCCCTTTGGGAGAGGCTGCGTGAGGCGACCGACACTCGCTTCCCTCAAAACGAAGACGAGATCCTGTCTCTCACACGCACTGTCTTTCAGGAGTTCGAGGCCAACGAGTCACTCGTCCGTGCCGTCGTCACCTCTCCGGCCGGAACTGAAGTTCGGGAACGCGCCGGCATCGAAGGCCGAGCTGCGTTCGCTCAAAGCCTCGGCCCTCTTCTCGAAGGTCTGCCCCAAAAAGAGCAGGCTCGCATCATCGCAGTCTTCGTCGCCATCTACAGCGCCCCCTTCTGGCAGCTGCTGCGCGACCGCGGCTTACTCTCCGGCCCCGAGGCCAGAGAAGCTGTCACCTGGGCCCTCAGTGCTCTTATGCAGGCAGTAAAAAAACCTTCCCTCGCCGAGTAAAGAAAAACAAGAAATAGAAAGTGAACGACCCCCCATGCACAAGTCCGAGAAGTTTGATGTCCTTGGCGTCGAGCTCGAATGGAAGCTCACCGACGCTGAAACCAACAATCAATACTGCGTCCTTGAAGCCACCATCCCGCCCGGGGTCATGGTGCCACCCCATCGTCATCCCGACCAGGAAGCCTTCCTCGTCCTCGAAGGCGCTCCGGAGTTCGCACTCGAGTCCACCTCGGGACTCGAGTGGGGCTTTTCCGTTCCCGGCGAGATGGTCAACGTTCCGCCCATGACCCTCCACGGCTTCCGCAACCCCACCACCTCCGACGCGCGAGTCCTCATCACCTGCACCGTAAACCTCGGCCGCTTCTTCTGCGAGGCCGGTCTTCCCTTCGAAAGCGAGAGTCCCTACCGCTCCAAGATTCCCGGCTCACAACAGATCCAGCGGGTCGTCGATATCAGCGAGCGTTACGGGCACACCTACCCTTCCAGAAAGCACGACACCAAACGCTATCCCGCTGCCTTCGCCATCGAAAAGCTGCTGGGCCACTCCGCCCTGTCAACCGTTAACAGGGCATATCTCTTCTAGAATTAGTCAGATACAACTTGCCGATCAGTTAAGGCGAGACTGCTAAACTTAAATCACATGCAAGAAGGACCCGGCGCAAAGGCCGGGTCTTTCTGCGTAGTCAGAAATTTTTCTTGTGATCCCCGAAAAACTATGGGATAACTACGCCATGCGTAGTACTACTTCTAACGTAGCAGCGATCGAAAAAGATCAATATTCGGATCCACCCCTACTCATCCTCGCCAGTCTTGCGAACGGCCCCAAACACGGGCACGCGATGGTCGAAGACATCTTTCTTCTCTGCGGAACACGGCTGGGGCCCGGAACCCTCTATGGGGCGATCTCACGTCTCGAACAACAACGGCTGATTGAACCTCTTCCGCCCGAAGAACGCCGGCAACCCTACCGCATTACCGGCGAAGGCGTCCGCGTCCTACGTACCAGGCTGAACACATTGCATCAGTTTTCAAAGGCGGGACTCGAGAGGCTGGCAATGCTATGAGACCGGTGCTCGTCCGTCTTCTTTTACGCCTCTACCCGGCTCACTGGAAGCAGCGTTATGGCTCGGAGTTCTCCGATCTCCTTCAGTCAGAAGAAGTCCGGCTAAGCACCCTGACGGATGTCATCCGTTCGGCAATCTCGGAACACCTCTCTCCAACCGTAGGAGCAACCATGAACCGGCAGATCGATTCCTTTGGGGTCCTTGTAAAACGGCCATCCGCCCTTCTTCCTCTGGCGATGTCTCTCGGCGCCCTTACCGTCGTAGTGATTACGGCAACCGTCTTTGGCATCAACCGTCAGCCCGACGAAGGAACACCGGCGCATCTATGGCAGCTGCTCATGGCAGGACAGCTCCCCATGCTCTTGTTCTTCGTGATCCGCTGGGGCCCCCAGGCTCCCCGGCAGACCATCTATGTCTTAGCCCTGCAGGCAGCAGCATTTCTGCTCGCAGCCGCTCCGGTCTTCCTGCTGCACCTGTAGGTAGCATCGAGGTCCACCCCTAACCCATTTCGATGGAAGATTTTGCATCAGAAAGGCAGGGGGGAGGCACCCTCCTCAGGCGCTAGCCTTGAGGAGGGATCGTACTCGAAAGCCTTACTTGCCCGTATAGCTGATGCGCCAGATTGAGTTCGATCCGTCATCCGTCACCAGCAGCGAACCGTCCGTAGCCGTCGTCACGCCTACCGGGCGCCCCCAAACGTCGCCGCTCGGAAGCACGAAGCCGGTCATGAAGTCCTCATACTCTCCGGTTGCATGCCCCGTCTGGTGTAGCGGAACCCGGATCAGTTCGTAGCCCACGCGCGCCGAGCGGTTCCACGAACCATGCTCCGCCGCGAAGATATCGCCCTGGTACTCCGCCGGAAACTGCTTGCCGTTATAAAACGTGATCTCGAGCGATGCATTGTGAGGATTCAGCAGAACGTCCGGAACGATTGCCTTGTCCTTCAGCTCCGGATGCTTGCCCTCGTGCCGCGGATCCTGATGGTCGCCCATATACCACCACGGCCAGCCATAAAAGCCGCCCGGCTTCACACTGGTGATGTAGTCCGGAACCAGGTTGTCGCCCAGCGCGTCGCGCTCGTTCACCGAGCACCACAACTCGCCCGTCTTCGGATTCACCTCTTCGCCCACGCAGTTGCGAATCCCGTAGGCGTACACATGCATCCCGCTGCCGTCCGGGTTGAACTCCAGCACGTCTGCGCGATCCTTCTCCGCCGGGTGCGTATCCGGATCGTCCACATTCGATCCCGAACCGACCGAGACCCACATCTTCTTGCCGTCCAGCGAGAAGCGAACGTCGCGCGTCGTATGTCCGCGCCCACCGGGAATATCGGCAATGTGCTCCGGCTCCGCACTCGCCTTCAGGTCGCCGTTCTTATAAGGAAACCGCACCACCGAATCCAGATTGCCGATGTACACCCACTTCGGATTCGGTCCCTGCGGATAGAAAGCAATGCCGAACGGCTTGTTAAGCCCCGAAGCAAAGACGCTCGTCTGCTCCGCCTTGCCGTCCGCCGTAATTCCACGGAAGACTTTAATGTCTCCCTTCGAGGTCTCGGCAACAAAGTAGTCGCCGTTTGGAGCCGTGCGAATCAGTCGCGGATTCTCGAGGTCCGTCGCATACTGCTCCACCTTGAAGCCCGGGAGCACCTTCGGCCACGCCCCCTCGGGACGCGGAACCATATGAGCGTTATTTCCCGCCGACTGCGTCGCAAACGGCTTCGGAAGATCGCCCACCGTAATCTTGCGAACCTTGCCCGGCTCCTCGTAACGAAAATCCGTAAACGGAGGCGTCGGAGCCGGAGCGTCGAACTTGGCCGTGCTCGAAGCGCTCGCACCGCTGTCGGAAGCTGCGGGAGTCAGCGGCTTCGCATTCGGTCCACCCAGAAACTTCAGGTAGCTCACCACCTGCCAGCGCTGCTCCTCCGGAAGAGTCGCCCACGAGGGCATGCCGTTCGAAAGATCACCCTTGGTGATGTACCAGAACACCTCGCCCGGCTTGGCCGTCTGCGTCGGTCCGGAGGCCAGTGCCGGAATATTGCCCGCGCCCTGTGCCGTCGGTCCGTGGCACGCCGCGCAACGCTGCGCGAAGACATTTTTTCCGGCGTCTATATCTGTCTGCGACGTATGCGAATTCACCGTCGCAGCCGCCGAGGCCGGAGCATCATGAAAGTTGGCATCCTGGGCTGATAGTGAGGTCGCTGCCGCGAAGACAGCGAGGGCTAACATCGAAGTCGATTTCATGGTGTTCAAACGCCCCTCATCCGCAAAGTCGTAAATCTGGATTCTGGTCCTGAGATAGGCCGCAGTCCTAATGTCAGACCATTAAAACACCGCATATCCCCGTTACGGGCTGACATTGCTACTTTAGCAGTAAGACGATTCAACCCGCACTTCAGCCGAACCCCTGAAGAATCTTCAACAAATATTTCCACTACGGGACCGGAAATCGTTCGCACCTTGATTCAGGTCGAAGACCCTGCGATACTTAATCGTGCACACCACGCACAAACTTCCAATCAATTTCATGAGGTCGCGGAAATGTCTGCAAAGTACATCTTCGTAACGGGCGGTGTTGTGTCTTCGTTAGGAAAAGGTCTCGCAGCGGCCTCTATCGGCTGCCTGCTCGAGGCGCGCGGACTCCGCGTCAACCTGATGAAGTTCGATCCCTACCTGAACGTCGATCCCGGAACCATGTCGCCCTTCCAGCACGGCGAGGTCTTCGTCACCGACGACGGCGCCGAGACCGATCTCGACCTGGGCCACTACGAGCGCTTCACCCACGCCAAGCTCTCGCGCGATAACAACCTCACCACCGGCCGCATCTACGAGCAGATCATCACCAAAGAGCGACGCGGCGACTATCTCGGCAAGACCGTGCAGGTGATTCCGCACGTCACCAACGAGATCAAAAACGCCATGCGCAAGGTCGCGCAGGACACCGATGTCACCATCGTCGAGATCGGCGGAACCGTCGGCGACATCGAGTCGCTCCCGTTCCTCGAAGCCATCCGCCAGATGCGTCAGGACCTCGGCCGCGAAAACACCGTCTTCGTCCACGTCACGCTCATCCCCTGGATCGCCGCCGCGCAGGAGCTCAAGACCAAGCCCACGCAGCACTCCGTCAAGGAGATGCTCTCCATCGGAATCCAGCCTGATATCCTGCTCTGCCGCACCGAGCGTCAGGTCCCCCGCGAGATGCGCCAGAAGATCGCCCTCTTCTGCAACGTCGAAGAGCAGGCCGTCATCGCTGCCCGCGACGTCGACAGCATCTACGAGGTTCCGCTGAACCTCGCGCAGGAGGGCGTCGACGCACTCGCGCTTCGCTACCTTCACATCGACGCGCGCCAGCCCGATCTCTCGCGCTGGAACGACATCGTTCATCGCGCCTACAACCCCAAGGACGAGGTCTCCATCGGAATCGTCGGCAAGTACGTCGAGTACGAAGACTCCTACAAGTCCCTCAAGGAGGCTCTCGTTCATGGCGCGCTGGCCCACAACCTCAAGCTTCGCGTTACCTGGATCGAAGCCGAGGGCCTCGAGACTCACGACGCCGACGGTCGCCCCACCCAGGAGTACCGCCATCAGCTCGAAGGCTTCGACGGCATCCTCGTTCCCGGAGGCTTCGGCAAGCGCGGCATCGAAGGCATGCTCAACGCCATCCGTTACGCGCGCGAGACCGGCACGCCTTACTTTGGCATCTGCCTCGGCATGCAGACCGCCTGCATCGAGTACGCGCGCAACGTCTGCGGCCTCAAAGACGCCAACTCCGGCGAGTTCGACCCCGCCACTCCGCATCGCATCATCTATAAGCTGCGCGAGCTGACCGGCGTCGAAGAGATGGGTGGAACCATGCGCCTCGGCGCGTGGCCCTGCGTCCTCGAGCCCGGCTCCCTCGCCGCCAAGGCTTACGGAACCACCGAGATCTCAGAGCGCCATCGTCATCGCTACGAGTTCAACCGCGAGTACGAAGCAGTCCTCACCGGCGCGGGCCTCCGTCTTACCGGAACCACGCCCGACGCCACCTACGTCGAGATCGTTGAAATCCCCAACCACCCCTTCTTCCTCGGCTGCCAGTTCCACCCCGAGTTCAAGTCGAAGCCGCTCGAGCCGCACCCGCTCTTCCGCAGCTTCGTCGCAGCCAGTTATAAAAATCGCACTGAACGGAAGCAATCGAGCCTCTCGGTTGCGGAGTCCACCGTCGCCTAGCAGGGTTCTCTCGTAGCTGGCCGCAACACTTGCATCATCGACGCCGGATCGCAGCTTCCTCTGCGGTCCGGCTTTTGTCTGGCAAAAATCCACACATACAAAATCGCAACTGCGCAGGTGGGTAAGTCTCTGTCTACTGCCCTTTCCCACGATTTATTTCAATTTGAAGAACTTTTTTGGGCGCATTTGTTTGCAATGTTAAAAAACTAAAAAACAGGAAGAAACCTCGATTTCTCCCGCTACGGCCCGCCAAAACCTGACGACTATTGCTTTTCGCCACCTGCGAAGTCGTTTTTCGCAAAAGTTTGCGCAGCTCGAAGAAACATCTTTCTAATTGACTGTCCCGTAAGTCGTGTAGACCCTTACAGATACTCAGAAAACACAGGGATCAGAAAGGGCCCTTTTCTATGCGTAAACTTCTATCTGTACTGGTTCTCACCCTGGGTTTGGTAGCTGCTCCTTTGGCTGCACATGCCTCGCCTGTAACGTACGACCTCACCCTCGTCAATGTAACTGGAAATATCTCCGGAGGCTCGGGTTCCTTCACGATCGATGCTCCGCCCAGCGGCCTTGTGGATACGTTCTTTCAGAACGGTGCCGCAGGAAGCGATCTTACGGACCTTTCGCTCAACATCGGCGGCAACTCGTTTACCCTCGCCGACTCACAGCTTCCGGCTTCCATCTTCTTCCTGCTTGGAAATGTGAGCAGCATTAACTATGCCGGTGCGCTCGGGAATGGATTCTTCAAGATCACTCTCGACTCCACGGGGCTAGGTTATCTGTATACCAACCTCCTGGGCCAGCAGCTTTCCGCCGGCTACATCGTCGCGTCTCCTGCATCGGCTGCGACACCTGAGCCTGCGTCCCTGCTCCTCTTCGGCACGGGTGCTCTTGGCCTTGTCGCCTTCGGCGCACGCAAGTTTGTTGCCTGAATCGAACTCAAACAGTTTCAATGCAAAAGGAGCGGGTTAAACTCGCTCCTTTTCTATTTTTATTCGTCTTTATCTCTCCATCGAGACTTATTCATGGAGGCCATGACCCCGTAAAGTACCATCCAAATCAACGATGACGACTCAATACCCTACTACTCGTCGAAGCTTCGTCGGACCCCTTCTTGCCTTTCTCGTCGCTCTGCTGCTCGGAGCGGCCTGCCTCGGGCTCTTTCTCCGTCACGCCACCCACGGAATGATGGGTCAGCTCGCCGACCGCATCATGGGACGAACCGTCACCTACGATACCTCTGTTCCCGCCGTCGTACAGCGCATTCAACGTCTGAGCCGGCTTGAAACCGTGGTCTACTCCCTCGACACGATCGTCGAGGGCTCGAAGTCGAGCGCCGTGCTTCCCGATCTCTTAGCCGGAGACCGGATTCTTCTCGTCGTGCACGGTCAGGCCATTGCAGGCATCGATCTTGCGCAGCTGAAACCGGAAGACGTTCGCGTGACGGAAGACAACGGAATCCGCTCTATCCACGTCACACTGCCCGCCACCCAGCTGTTCGTCACCAACGTGGACAACCAGCACACCCGCGTCTACGCCCGGTCGACCGGCCTTCTTGTACCGGTCGATCAAAACCTTGAATCCGAGACCAGAGCCAAGGCCGAGCAGCAATTGCAACAGACCGCGCTGGCAGACGGCATTCTGGACGCCGCGCGCAAGAACGCCAAAGCTACCGTGGCCACCCTGCTCTACACTCTTGGTTTTCAACACGTGGACGTAAACTAACGTACCTTCTTGAAGTCCCACAGGCTGCCAGTCATCTTCAACCTGCGCTATCATCCTTGCATGAAGTCCGCTGACACTGAGGATGCTGCACTCTCTGCCTTGCAAAGCCTCCCGTTTCCTGAAGGGGAGGAGGAATCGACGCTTCTGAAGACCATTGGCTGGGTTTCGGCCGGTCTGGGGGCGGTAGCGCTTGGTCTCTTTATTGGCCGGGAGCTTCGGCAGAGGTACAAATTCAACCGGCGTACTCCTTACGACTTTTACTCCCATTCCGGCGACGAACAGGATATGGACTTCGGACTGGGAGTCTGATTCTCACGCCGGAACAGAGGTTTCGCCTCTTTGAACCACCAGCCCTCCCTTTTGGTTAACTCCAGCTCTAGTCAAGGTTAGCCGTCCACGCCAAGCCATGCACCTTGATACAGTAGAGAGACACCTGGGCATCTGAATTGATTCCGGCCGAAGCCGACCAGCTCCGGTTAGAACCCGAGGTGTTGCGCAGGTGACTCCCGTTGAGCTGCCGGCCTGAACGCAAACCTGACTTTCGGATTTCGATTCCCTTGTCGCCCAATGGATCCCCCATTGTGCGTCTCGCCCTTACTGTCCTTCTGCTGCTCTTCGCGGCCGCTCGGCCATCGTCTGCCCAACAGTTCAGCTTCCTTCACTACGGCCAGGACGAAGGCCTCCGCAATCTCGATGTCTTCGACCTCATCGAAGACAACACCGGACTTCTGTGGCTGGCCACCGAGAACGGCCTCTTCCGCTACGATGGCGCGCAATTTCATCGCTTCGGAACCCAGGATGGAATCGGCGAATCGCTCGTTCTCAGCCTGCACAAAGACGTTTTAGGCCGCATCTGGGTCGCGACGAACGATCATCTCTACTACTACGACGGCACACGCTTCATCGCCGCCCCCGCTGGAACCTCCACCACGCAGTTCGGTGCGGGGGAGCTTCTCAGCTCCATCGACTCCAGGCACATCCTCTTTCTGGCCCGGGGCTCCCTCATGCTCGTCTCGCAGGTTGGCGAACGAAAGGGACGACCCATCTGGCACGCTGCTCCTTTCTTTACTCCGTCGGAGACCGCCGCCAATCCCTCGCTGACACAGCTTCACAGCATCTTCGTCTCCACCCATCCTGTCGAGGGAATCGATCTATGGCTCGGCTGCGGAAACGCCATCTGCCGCCTGCATCAGCCCCTCGAGCATCGAAGCGCCGATAACGTCGAGGTCTTCTCTACCAGGCAGAACGTCCCGGGCGATAGCTGGGCCTGTTTCTTCGCAGATCGAAAAGGAACCCTCTGGGCACGCAGCCGTCATTTCATCCGTACCCTCACACCGGCGCAGGCTACCTTCCAATCTCGTGATCTTCCCGCTCAGGACGGTCTGCGCTCCTACCTCGGTTCCGGAATTCTCACCATGGCCGAAGACCCGCAGGGCGCCATCCTTACTCAGACCAACCGCGGTCTCGCACGCTGGCAGGACAACTCCTGGCGCATCTATGACTCCACCAACGGGATCGACTTCAAAGACGTTAGCGCCATCCTCTTCGATCGGTCCGGAACCCCCTGGCTCTCGACCCGCGGCCATGGAATCGTTCTCTGGCAGGGCTATCGCGAGGTTCAGAACTGGACCATCGCCCAGGGACTGCACGACGATGTCGTCTGGCCCTTCTTTCGCGACACCCATCATCGTCTCTGGATCGCCGATCAGTTCCAGCTCAATCTGCTGGACGAGACCACGCACCGGCTCAGCACCCCCAGGCTCTTTCAGACCACACCCATTCTCCACGGAACCGGCTTCGCCGAATCGCCCGACGGCTCGCTCTGGATCTTTACCCTCACCGGCGAAGTCTATCGAACCGATCCCGCGATCGAGCATATTGTCTTTCGCGGCAAACTTCCCAGCCTCGCCCGCGTCTTCACCGACTCCTCACATCGCATCTGGATCCTCTCGCGCAACGGCCTCTACGTCATCCGCGACCCCAATCATCCTTCCATCGAAAAGATCCCGAATCCTGCGGTCGAAAATGACGGCTTCGCCGACGCCGCCGAGAGCCCCAATCACGATCTCTGGTTCCTCTCCGACCATCACCTCTACCGCGTCTCTCACGGAGATAGCCGCTTCACCAGCGTCGCCCTCGACGAAGACGCCGTGCGCGGACAGATGCGCAACATCGCCGCCGCCCGTGACGGCTCGCTATGGATCGGCGGAGGCATCCCTTCCCTGCTGCATCTCCGCGTCGACCACAATCAAGCCCGTACGCTCGATTCGGTCACCTCTCCCGATCTCTCCTCGAACGACGTTCAGATCGTCCGCTTCGACAACAGAGGCTGGCTCTGGGTCGGAACCGATATGGGCGTCAACGTATACAACGGAATCCAGTGGCGCCATCTCGAGCGCCACGACGGTCTCATCTCCAACGACACCGACGAAGGCGCCTTCCTCGCCGACTCTGACGGTTCCGTCTGGATCGGAGCCAACGGCGGCGCAATTCATCTGCTGCATCCCGAGCACATGTTCTCGTCCGCGCCGCTCGATGCCCGTTTTACCTCCGCCAGCCTCGGCCCCAAGCAGCTCTCACTCAACTCCACTTCGCTCGTTCCCTGGCAGGACGCCTCCCTCGACATCAACTTCACCTCGCTCAACTTTGCTCGCGAACGCGCTCTCCGCTTCCGTTACCGCCTCAGCGGAATGGAGTTCTCCTGGAACGAGACCTCCTCCCACAGCCTTCACTACCCCGCCATCGCTCCCGGCGACTACCGCTTCGAGCTCCAGGCCGTCGATCCCGATCAGAACAAGCAGTCCCGCGTTCTTTCTCTCAGTTTTACCGTCCAGCCACCCTGGTGGCGCACGCGGGTGATGCACCTGCTCCTGGGAATCGTCTCGTTCGTCGCCTCCATCGTCATCTGGCACTGGCGCGAGCGGCGCCTCCTCGCCCGGCAGCGGATGTTGCGCCAGCTGGTCGCGCAACGCACCCGTGAGCTGGAAGCCGAAAAAGCCGAGCTCGAAGCCACCCGAGAGGCCCTCAGCCATCAGGCCACGCGCGACTCCCTCACCGGCATATGGAACCGCCCCGCCATCATCGAGATCCTCGTCCGTGAGATGGAACGCGCCCGCCGCTCCGGAACGACGCTCGCTGTCGTCCTCGCCGATGTCGACCACTTCAAACAGATCAACGATACCCTGGGCCACCTCGCCGGCGACTCCATCCTTCGCGATGCAGCTCGACGCATGCTCGAAAACATCCGCCCCTACGACTTCATCGGCCGCTACGGCGGCGAAGAGTTCCTCATCGTGCTCCCCGGACTACCTCTGCGCGACTCCTCGGCCCGCCTCCAACATCTGCTCGAAGCACTCTCCCGCGAGCCCTTTTTCTTTGAAGGAAACTCCGTCAATGTCACCTCGAGCTTCGGGACCTCCTGGTACGAGCCTGGAATCACCCTCGTCGAAGACCTCATCCGCCGAGCCGATGAGGCTCTCTATCGCGCCAAAGCCGAAGGCCGCAATCGCGTCGTCTTCTACCAGCCGAAGGAAGACGAATCCTGATCCGCTCTCCTTTGCATCTCCCCCCATCAGTGAGCCGGGCCGGCAGGATCGGTTTCGAACTCCGTCACCGTTCCCTTCTCCGGGTCCAGATCGCAGGTAAACATAAAGTTCGTCCACCCCTGCGGCGTGCGGTACTGCCCGGAGCCGATCAGCCGCCGATTGCTCTCGAGCGATAGCGTCGTCGGATCCGATGTCCCCAGAAACACGCGATCGGTTCCCGGAGCCTTCTTCTTCCAGTAGGCCGTCGCCGCCGGACGGCACAGCACCTCAGCGATCTTCTTCGAGTTGCTCCACTCGCGGGCGACCTTGCGATCGCTCTCCGTATGCAAAGTCGCAATCTGCCGATTCACCGCAGCAGTCTGGGCCGCCGAGAGGGCAGGTTCCGTCTTCGCACTTTGCGCCGCTGCCAGTCCCGTAGAGGCCGTCAAAACCATCGAAAGCACAACATACCGAATCGTCATCCTGTTTCCTTTGATGCGTAAGCTGCTGTCCTGCTTGAGATCACCCGAAGACTACACCAGCCTCTTCACAGAAACGAGCGCGCTCTCATTTACGATAGTCAGCGATGATGAAACCAGTCTTTCTCTTTCCCGGCCAGGGTTCGCAAACCGTCGGCATGGGACGCGACCTCTGCGAAACCTTCCCCTCCGCCCGCTCTCTCTTTCAGGAGGCCGACGACGCCCTCGGCTTCGCCCTCTCGAAGCTGATCTTCGAGGGCCCCGAGGACCAGCTCAAGCTCACCGAGCATACCCAGCCCGCCATTCTCACCGTCTCCGTGGCAGCAACCCGACTGCTCTCCGAGCGCGGCATCACGGCTGCATTCACCGCCGGACACTCGCTCGGCGAATACTCCGCGCACGTCGCCGCCGGAACCCTCAGCTTCACCGACGCCGTCCGCACCGTTCGCGCGCGCGGACGTTATATGCAGCAGGCCGTCCCCGCCGGTCAGGGAGCCATGGCCGCCGTCCTCGGCCTCGCCGCACCGCTCATCGGCGAAATCTGCTCCCAGGTCTCCGATCAGCTCACCCCACTCCCCACGACACCAGAAGCGAAAGATTTCTCTCCCGCCAGTGCCGTCGTCTCGCCCGCCAACCTCAACTCTCCCGACCAGACCGTCATCTCCGGAGCCACCGCCGCCGTCGAGCTCGCCGCCGCGCTCTGCAAAGAAGCCGGAGCCAAGCGTACGGTCATGCTTCCCGTCAGCGCGCCCTTCCACTGCTCGCTCATGCAGCCCGCGCAAGATGCGCTCGCCAAAGACCTCGACGCGCTCCTCTTCAACGATCCGAAGATGCCCGTTGCCGCCAACGTCGACGCGCGCCTCGTCACCACCGGCACCGAGGCGCGCTCCTGTCTCATTCGCCAGGTCACCGGCGCCGTCCGCTGGGTCGAATGCATCCAGCTCCTCGCCTCTCAGGGAATCACCCACTTCATTGAAGTCGGCCCCGGCAAAGTACTCACCGGACTCAACCGTCAGATCCTCGGCAAGGACTCACTCATTCCCTCGCTCAACGTCGAAGACTGCGCATCGCTCGAAAAGACCCTCGTCGCTCTTACCTGAGTTCGGAAAATCGTTCGCGTGATGCTCGAATCCCTTCTTCTCCGTCTCGCCCGAGGCCTTGCTCTGGCCGCACTCACAGCTGCGTCCGGCGCAGCCCTCGCCGCTCCTGTCGCCACCTACAAAGTGGTGGCGAAGTATCCGCACTCCACCCAGAGCTATACCGAAGGCTTCTTCTTTCGCGATGGACTCTTCTACGAGGGCACCGGACTCGTAGGCCGCTCCGCCGTCATGTCCATTCAGCCTGCAACCGGCAAGCCCCTCCAGAGCCGCGCCCTCCCCGACCGTTACTTCGGCGAGGGCATCGTCGACTGGGGGCCTTACCTCTACGAGTGGACCTGGCAGTCGCACCTCTGCTTCGTCTACGACCGCTTCAGCCTGCGCCCCATCAAGCAGTTCACCTACACCGGCGAAGGCTGGGGCATGACCCGCACCGCAAAAGAGATCATCACCAGCGATGGCTCCGACACTCTGCGATTTCGCGATCCCGAGACCTTCAAAGAGACCCGCCACATCGTCGTCAAAGAAGGCAAGCAGACCATCGACCGCCTCAACGAGCTCGAGTACATCAAGGGCGAAATCTACGCCAACGTCTGGCACTCCGATCGCATCGCCCGCATCTCCCCCGCTGACGGTCACGTCATCGGCTGGATTGACCTCAGCGGCATACTCCCCGACAACGAGAAGATCGACGAAGAATCCGTCCTCAACGGAATCGCCTACGACGCCGAGCACGACCGCCTCTTCGTCACCGGCAAACAGTGGCCGACGATCTTTGAGATTAAAATCGTCAATCAGGCGCCCATGATGATGATCCGTTCCGGACGCTGACCGATTCACAGGAGAGAACAATGATGAAACCCGGCGATCTCGTAGAAAACTTCACGCTCCAAAATCAGGACGGCAAAGAGGTCTCGCTCTCCGACTTCAAGGGCTCGCCCGTTGTGCTCTTCTTCTATCCCCGCGCCGATACTCCCGGCTGCACCATCGAGTCCTGCGGCTTCCGCGACGCCTTCACCAAATTCAAGAAGCAGGGCATCGTCGTCCTCGGCATCTCGCGCGACACCGTCAAGGCTCAGAAGAAGTTCAAGGACAAGTACGATCTCCCCTACGATCTTCTCGCCGATCCCGACATGATCCTCATCAACCGCTACGACCTCATCAAGCCCAAGAACATGTACGGCAAGCTCGTAAAAGGCGTAAAGCGCACGACCTACCTCATCGGTCCAGATCAGCGCCTCATCCACACCTACGAAGACGTCAAGCCCGAAGGCCACGCCGAAGAGGTCCTCGCTCTGCTGAAGTCAGCCCATAAGGGCTGACTTCAATAGCCCAGCTCTTCCAGCGAAGTCCCCCAGCCCAGGTCGCGCTCCGAGGTGATCTGCCACCTTCCATCGGCGCGCTTCAGCTGCAGCTGTGACGGCACGAACCACTGCGAAACTACCTTGTCATTCTGCCGCACCACATAGTGCTTCACCAGATGCACCGTAGCAGCATCGTCCTTCTGCTTCACCTGCACGCGCTCCATCGCCAGCGTCCAGCCTTCCTGACGCTTGCCGATCCTCTCCTGCTTATCCGCCTCGATGTCGCCCCTGCTTACGTCGTGGCGCAGAAAGTAGCGATCCACCGTGCCCGCATAAAATGCGGCCTGCTTCGCCGCATCGTTCGACTGCAGCGCCGTCTCCCACTCCTTCACCATCGCCGCCGGATCCGCCTCAGACCCCGGCAACGGAGCCGGAGGCGGCGCTGGAACCGCAGCCTGCGCCGGCTCTGGCTGAACAGCCCGCTGTACCGGAGCCTGCTCTGAATCGCCCCGGAACTGGCTCGGCAGATACAGCCACGCCATCGGAGCCAGCACCAGCACAACAGCCACAACCCAGGCGATCCACTGCTTCGACTTCTTCTCGTCCTCAAAAGATTCCGAAACACCCATCAGCAAGCCTGTAGATCTTGCCGACTCCGACACCGGCTCGATCTCCGCCAAAGCAACAGGCCCCATCACATCCGTCTCTAGAGCCTTCGCCAGGGAAACCGCCGCAGGCCTTCGCCTCTCCGCAATAAGCCGCGTCGACACCGCAGGCTTCACCGGCGGTTCCTTCTTCGCAACCGGCTCCATCTCCTTCGGAGGCTCAGGAACCGTCACCACCTCGGTCGCGTCGTTCTCAACCTCGAACTTCGTATTCGAAATCTCTTTCGCAGCAGCGCTGGCGGCAATCTCGACAACCGCCTCGGCCGATTCGCTCTTCGCTGTAGCAACCTCAGTCGGCTTCGACTCCACCACCGACTCAGCCTCTACAACAACGGGCGCTGCAGCCTCCACCACCGGCTCCGCAATGGCAGCAACCACCGGCTCAATCGGCATCTCCTCCAGGGCCACCGCGGAATAACGCATCTTCGGCGTCTCGCTCCCCATGGAATCCGCATGCCCGCTCGCATGCGAGAAGCCGTTCCTCTCCCGTGCATACACCGGGCTGCGCTCCAGCCCCAGCTGTGCTCTCATCTCGTCAAAGACGCGATCCAGCTTCTCCTGCACCACCACATTTTGAGAAGCCTCGCCCAGGAAGGCCGAGGCCTGATACGTCACATCCACCTCAATGAGAGTGACGCCATCCGTCGCCTTCACATCGATCACCGTGCGGTCACGCCGGTTCCTGGCTCGGGGCGATGGGCCCAGTCCCATCAGCGTAATTCTCTGTCCCTCGCGCACCATCTCGCTCGAGATCTCGCGGAGCCCCTCTTCCATGGCCCGTAACACCGCATCCGGTTCTCTGCCCGGAATCTTCTCGACTGTTTGGAATCTCAAGAGCCCTCTCCCTGGAACCGGCAGTAACTAAAAAAACAGCAGCAGCAAAACAAAACTATAGAAACGATAAACCGTCCGGGCTGCCTGTTTCACAAGAAAAGAACCCCGATTTTGCCTCTTCCACGCTGAAATCGGCCACGAAAAATTCATCCCACCGGCACTTTCTCAACCGGCTATATCGATCAAAAGTATGACAGCATAGGAGTTATGGCAGAGGGTGAGAGTCGAACGCCAACTCGAGCGGGGGATGCCTTTCGCTCACGCAACTTCCGGCTATACCAAAGCGCAAGACTGATGGCCATCATCGGGGCCGAGGCCCAATCGGTCATCGTCGGCTGGCAGGTCTATCAGATTACCCACTCCGCCCTCGATCTCGGGCTTACCGGTCTCTCCCTCTTCCTGCCCGGGCTCCTCTGCATGCTCACCGCCGGTCACGCCGCCGACCGCTACGACCGCCGCAGAATCATTCTCGTCTGCTATACCCTGCAGGCCATCTGCACCGGCATGCTCCTCTGGCTCTCGCTCAATCCGTGGACCCTCCGGGGCGGACGCATCTGGCCCATCTACGCCGTGCTCATCGGCATCGGCATCGGCCGCGCCTTCAGCGGACCCGCTTCCAGCGCCCTGCTTCCCTCGCTCGTTCCCAAAGATCACTTCGTCAACGCCGTCACCTGGGGAGCCTCGATCTACCAGATCGCCAACATGTCCGGCCCTGCCGTCGGCGGCCTGCTCTTCACCCTTCCCCTCGCAGGCGCTCTCCTCCCTCTGCGCGGAGCCCCCATCGTCTACCTCCTCACCCTCATCCTGCTCATCGGCTTCATCATCCTCATCGCCATGATCCGGCCCGACCCCGTCGAGCGCAAGGCATCCTCCTTCAACACCCGAACCGTCCTCGCAGGACTCGAATACGTCTGGCGCACCAAGCTCCTGCTCGGTTCCATCTCGCTCGACCTCTTCGCCGTCATGCTCGGCGGAGCCGTCGCCCTCCTTCCCATCTTCGCCACCGACATCCTCCACGCCGGTCCGCGCGGCCTCGGCCTCCTCCGAGCCATGCCCAGCGTCGGTGCTCTCCTCGTCTCACTCCTCCTCGTCATCCGGCCCCTCAAACGCCGCGCCGGTGTCACCATGCTCATCTGCGTCGCCATCTTCGGAGTCGGCACCATCGTCTTCGGCCTCTCCCGCAACATCTGGCTCAGCATGGCCGCTCTCCTCGTCACCGGTGCCAGCGACATGGTCTCCGTCGTCGTCCGCTCCAGCATGCTCCAGCTCGCCACACCGCCCGAGATGCGTGGCCGCGTCAGCGCCGTCAACTGGCTCTTCGTCGGTGCCTCCAACGAGTTCGGCGAGTTCGAAAGCGGCCTCACCGCCAGCTGGTGGGGAGCCGTCCCCGCCGTCATCTTCGGCGGCATCGCCTCCGTCATCGTCACCCTCTCCGCCTCGGTCCTCTTCCCCAAGCTCCGTCAGGCCGACGCCCTCACCGCCGAATCACTCATGGAAGTCAACCGCGAACTGACCACTGCCGAGACAACCGACTAAAAACGCCCCTGCTCCTGAATCAAACCCACAGCCGCAGCCACCAGCTCGGCGTTGTCCCTCGCCTCCGTCCCATCCGGCACCACGGTCACATCTTCCATCCCGGTACGAATCCCGTGCCCTCGCTTCAGCGCACGCCGGTTCACCGCCCAACATGCAATGCCGTAGCCGTGATGAACCTGCTCCAGCGTGATCCCCGCAGACGTAACGATCTCTTCCATCTCGGCAGCATGCCGTACCGCTACCGCAGGATCGAGATCGAGCGGCTCGATCAGAACACGCCGACACCGCCCTGCCAACCCCGAACGCACAAAGGCTCGAGCATCCTCCGCGCTCAACAATCCCGCCTCGATCTCCACGCCTCGCGATAGCAACAACTCGCAAAGCTCTCGAATCCCTACCTCACCCTGATTCGCCGTCACAAGGTCAGGCATCTCCTCCCACGCCCCCACCCTCCGAAGACGCTCTTCAGGATCGCTCACAATCGTCTCCGACGTCGTTAAGGAAATCGCTGTCTGCGGACAAAGCCTACGGATTGCCCGCAGCACCTCCGCACAAGCCTTGCCGTCGAGAGTCTCTCGCCCCGCCTCATCGAACGCATGAACATGTACCGACTGTGCGCCGGCATTCACAGCTCCGCGAGCCGACTCCGCAATCGCAGCCGGATTCCGCGGCGCCCCCGGATGAATTCGGCTACCGTTCAGAGCAGCCTGAAGAAAAGTCCTGGTCTGCATCTCTTCAGCCTTCTAAAAGAGAACATCTCTATTCTGCCCAGCGGATACTCCACGAACGTCGCCGAATTTATCGGCGAGGCATATCAATCTCCACTCCCAGCATCCTACAAACCACTGTTGAGATTCGATATACCATCTAACGACATTGTCATGGCCACGGGCTCGCAGGCACCGATCACAGAACTTCAACGCGAGCTCGAATTCATGCGCGAGCGAGAGAGCATGCTCATGCAGATCGACGCGGCAACTCGCGCCGCGACCGACCCTGCGGAGATCACCTTCAGCGCCGCGACTCTTCTCGGGCGTTACCTCCGCGTCAATCGCTGTGCCTACGCCGAGGTGGAACGCAATCAGGACAGCCTTGCCGTCCTCGGCAACTTCGTCGATGGCCTGCCCTCGATGGTTGGCAGCTACACCCTCCGACAGTTCTCCAGCTCAGCCTATGACCTGCTCACCGCGGGCAAGCCCTTCATCGTGGAAGATGCAGAGAGCGACCCCGTCTGCGTTGCGGGAATCCAAACCTTTCGCGCCAATGGCGTACAGGCAACCATCTCTTACCCGCTCATGAAAGAAGGCCGGCTCACCGCCGTCCTCGCCGTCCATACCATGCGGCCGCGCCGTTGGCACAGTCAGGAGATCGCACTCGTCGCTTCGGTCGCCGCCCGATGCTGGGAGTCCATGGAACGCGCACGGGTTCTTCGCGCCCTCCAGACCGATCGCGAAGAGCTCCGCCGCAGGTCCGCCGAAAGCGAGCGTCAGCACGCCGAACTGCAGACCATCTACGACACAGCGCCCATCGGCCTCGCCTACTTCGATCTCGACGACTATCACTACCTGCGCTTGAATGACCGTCAGGCTGCCTTCTTCGGCCTCAAACCCGCTCAGGTCGTCGGCAAAACCCTCACCCAGATGGCGCCCATCCCCGGTCTGCGTGAGCTCTTTGACCAGGTCGCCCACGGCGAACCCGTCGTCAACTATCCGCTCGAAGGTACTCTCGTCACGGATCCGTCGGAGTATCGTTACTGGAACGTCAGCTACTTTCCCGTCTACGGTCACGATGGAAGAATTCAGGGAATCACCGCGGCGTCCCAGGAGATCACGCAGCAGAAAAAGGCCGAGCAGGCGCTGATTCAAACCGAAAAGCTCGCTGCCGTCGGCAGGCTGGCGGCCTCCATCGCTCACGAGATCAACAACCCCCTCGAAGCCGTCACCAATCTTCTCTATCTGGCGCAGCATTGCGGCTCCCTCGAGGAGGCTCGCAAGTTTCTGCAAACCGCCGATGCGGAGCTTCGACGCATCTCCGTCATCGCCGCGCAGACCCTTCGTTTTCATCGCCAGGCCAGCAGCCCGCACGAGATCGACTCTGCCGCTCTCGTCAGCGAGACACTCAACGTCTATCAGGGCCGCCTGCGAAACTCTACCGCCCGGACCTCCACGCGCCTGCGAGCAAAGAGCACCCTTCGTTGCTTCGACGGCGAGATTCGCCAGGTGCTCGCAAACCTCATCGCGAACGCGCTCGACGCGATGAACTCCTCTACCGGAAACCTCTTCATTCGAACCCGCGAGGCCACCCACTGGTCCACAGGAGAACGCGGCATCGTCTTCACGATCGCGGATACCGGCTCCGGCATCGCCAAAGAGACCGCTCAGCGTATCTTCGAGCCCTTCTTCACCACCAAGGGAACCATCGGCACCGGCCTCGGCCTTTGGGTCAGCAAAGAGATCATCCATCGCCATCGGGGAGCGATTCGCCTTCGCTCCAGCCAATCCTCCACCCGTCACGGCACGGTCTTCACCATCTTTCTTCCCTTCGACGCGGTAGTCCGCTGACATCGGCCACCGGGGGCGGCTCCATAAATCCCTGTCAAGCGCGAATCAGTGCGATCTCCTGCACAAGCAACAACTTCCATCTGCCGATTCTCTCGTCTCCATTCCTTACAATAGAAAGAGAGGGCAAGAAGAAATGCCGTCTCGGTCTTGGGCACGTTCGTACCGTCTGGTACGGACCTAAATCTTTTTTTTGGAATACTTTGCACAAAACAAGTATGGGGGAGGGGTACCCTCACTTGAACCCGCTCCACCAATTCGTTTAGCGTCATCTGCAAAATCCGAACCAGCCTGGGAGGCACCTTGGAGAACGGAAAGAAGGCCGCTATCGGCGGAACCCTGATCCTCTTGATCGTCGCAGGAGTCCGCATCGGCATGATCTACCGCGAGCGCAATGAACCCGTGAAGACCCCGGCCACCGCCACCTCCGAGGAGCCCAAAGTCTCCGACGACGATCTCGTCTTCCTCAAGAAGAAGCGCCAGTCCTCCGTGGCCGACGCCAAAGACCTCAACGGCCAGCCCCTCTGGGTCTCGGCAGGCGGCCAGATGGACTACTACCCGGCCTCCGGCAAGCACGTCAACTACGGCAAGGCCGCAGGCACGCTGCTCGGCGCCCAGAAGATTCAGGTCAAGGACTTCGTCGAGCAGGTCGCTCCCAAGTCAGCCACCCAGCGCGTCCCCGGCGGCGACCGTCAGGTCCTCATGCTCTTCACCCTGCCCGACACCGACAATCACGAGCAGCTCTACGGTGTCCCCGTCGGATACCACGAGAACGGCATGTACACCTTCTATCTCGACGAGATCTTCTTCTACGACGACCCGCACCAGCTCTACAAGCACTGGGGTCCGGAGGTCTGGAAGGCCATCGACACCCACCAGGTGATCCTCGGGATGAGCGAACGCGAGGTCCAGCTTTCGCTTGGACAGGTCAGCAAGAGCGTCAGCAACGACTACGGCAACCGCATGGTCGTCTACGCCAACCTGGGCAAGCCCATGGCTGTCACCTTCGTCAACAACAAGACAACCGCCTTCCGCCCCGACCAGGGCTTCTAAAAGAACAGCCCGTTGCGCGCTTCCAGCCTCAGCAGGCAGGAGCTGGAAGCGTGCTCGAGGTCACATCATGTTCACTCGCCCGGTCGCCAGATCGTAGACGCCGCCAGCCACCTTCAGCTTTCCCTCCCGCACTGCAGGAGCGATGATCGGCGCAAGGTCGTCGAGACGGTCCACCCCGCGCTTGACGTTGGCCTTGATCGCATTCTCCAGCGGATCGCCCGGCTCGTGCTGCGATGCGAGCACCGCAGGCTTGATGACATTAACCAGATTGTTGATTTCGCCCGGCAGCGCATCCTTGTCGTGAATATGCTGGATCGCCGCTTTGACCGCTCCGCACTGGCTGTGTCCAAGAATCATCACCAGCGAAACTCCAAGCTCGGCGACCGCATATTCGACTGAGCCTTTCACCGCCGGGCCGGCTCCATCCACATAATTCCCCGCAACGCGAACCACGAACAGCTCGCCGATGCCGAGATCGAAGAGAATCTCCGGCGTGACGCGCGAGTCCGCGCAGGCAACGATGCAGGCCAGCGGCTTCTGCCCCGCAGCGAGAGCCTTAAAGTCTGCGGGCGTGCGACGCGGATGGGTGGAGTGCCCTGCGGCGAACCGCTGGTTTCCCTCAAGCATCTGCTTGAGCACCGCATCGGCCGAACGCGTGGGTGAAGGAGCCGTGGGTACGGCGAAGGCAGGCATGCGGCTGAGAACAGGTGCAGCCGCGAAAGAAGTACTGGCAGTCAACAGAAACCGGCGACGCGTGAAGCTCTGCATCAGAAAACCTCCGCTGAACGATCTCGGCCCGTGCGGAATCATATCGCGGCCGCCAGCGAAGTCTGCAATTAATATCCGGCTGCTTTGCCGTAGCTTCTGCGTGAGTCATGCCCGCCCAGCAGCTCGCCCGACTTCGGGTCGACGGCGATCAGTTCGCTGTCCCCCCACACCCCGGGGTTCTTCTCATCGGCCACCGCCAGCCGGTTGATCGTGTAGCCCATCGCCTGCAACGCCTCGGCAGGTGGCACCGGAAACTTCTTCTCCAGATCCAGACGATCCGGAAGGTACTGATGGTGGAAGCGCGGAGCGTCCGCCACCTGCTGAATGTTCAGACCGTTATCGATGGCGCTGATCACATCGTTCGCCACCGTCGTGATGATGGTCGAGCCACCCGGCGTCCCCATCACGTACCGCAGTGTGCCGGGATGAAACCGGCTGCCGTGTGTCGTGATGATCGTGGGCGTCATCGCCGAGAGCGGCCGCTTCTTCGGCTCAATCGAGTTCGCCGAGCTTTGGATGAGGCCGTAGACATTCGGAACCCCAACCTTCGAGGTGAAGTCATCCATCTCGTTGTTCATCAGAAAGCCCAGCCCGCCGATAGTGACGCCCGAGCCGAAGCCTCCGTTGAGCGTATAGGTGCTCGACACCGCGTTGCCGTCCGCGTCGACGATGGAGAAGTGCGTCGTCTGGGTGGACTCTTTCACCTCCGTCTGTTGCGGAGGAGGAGGCATGAATCCGGCAGGGCGCACCAGATCCTTGCTCGGCGTAGGCTTCGCGGGATCAATCGAGGAGCGCCACGCCTTCGCATACTTCATGTTCTCCATCTGCTTAATGGGAAGTTTGTTGAAATCAGGATCGCCGAGATAATCGCCACGATCCATGTAGGCCCTCCGAAAGGCCTCGGTGATGATGTGAACCTGCGCGGCGCTACGATCCGCGCCCAGCTTCGGAAGATCGAAGCCCGAGAGAATGTTGAGGATCTCGATCAGCACAACACCACCAGAAGAAGGAGGCGGCGCAGTGATGACGTCGTAACCACGATACCGGCCCTCAATCGGTTTGCGCTCCTTCACCTCGTAGTTGGCGAGATCCTTAGCAGTGATCAGACCGCCGCCGGCCTTCTCAAAGTCGCCGATCTGCTTCGCCATCGCTCCTTTGTAGAAATCGTCAGGATCCTTGGCGATGCGCTGCAATGTCTCTGCCAGCTCCGGCTGCCTGAAGGTCTCGCCTTCATTGTAGAAATTGCCGTCTCGCTGAAAGATCTTTGCCGACTCAGGAAAGCGCGAGAGATTCTTGCTGTGAAGATTGTGGGCTTCTTCGGCGGTCAGCACAAAGCCTTCGCTGGCCAGGCGTATCGCCGGAGCCATGTCCTGCGCCAGCGTCAGCTTGCCGTAATGCTTCTGCGCATAGGTCAATCCCGCGACCGTTCCCGGCACGCCCGAAGCCTTATACCCCACCAGCGACATGCCCGGAATCACGTTCCCTTTCGCGTCGAGATACATATCGCGCGAAGCTGCCGCCGGAGCCATCTCGCGGTAGTCGAGAAAATGCTTCTTCCCATTCTTATTGCGAATCAGCATGAAGCCGCCGCCGCCGATATTCCCCGCAGCCGGATAGACCACAGCCAACGCAAACCCCACCGCCACTGCGGCATCCACGGCATTGCCGCCCTCTTTGAGAATCTCTACTCCAGCGTCGGAGGCGTCGTGATGAATTGTCACCACCATCGCGTGCGCAGCTCGCACCGGTTCCAGCCCCGGCTCCTGCGCCTGAGAGCTCGCTACCATCAGCGACGAGCAGACCAGAACGGCAGAGGCGCGAACGACAAGAGGAGTAGAAAACAAGGTCTGCAGATTCCTGAGCATCGAGGGCCGATCTCCATGGCAAGGGTGATTCTCAGCAGAATACACTCAGACTTCGTCAACGAAGTTGCTTCCTCGATAGCAGCGGAAGCGCTGCACACATAGAATCGAACTCGCATGTCCACGCGCGTTCGTTCGTATTCGAAGATCAACCTCGGCCTCGCCATCGGCCCTGTCCGCGAGGACGGTTTTCATGGCCTGACCACCCTCTACCAGACCCTCGACCTGCACGATCTCGTCACCGTTGAGGCGCGCCGAGCGGAGAAAACTGCTCTGCAGATTACTTCGAATGACAAACGCGTTCCAAACGACGAGCGGAATACCGCCTGGAAGATGATCGAGCGCGCTCTCGGCCGGATGAAGATCACCGCCGAGGTCGCGATCCACATCGAAAAACGTCTGCCGGTACAGGGAGGCATGGGAGCGGGAAGCGCCAATGCGGCGGCGGCGTTGATCGCACTCGAACGCGAACTCGACCAGGCCCTTCCTGGTCCCGACCGTCTTCGGCTGGCCGCCGAGGTGGGCTCGGATGTTCCTCTCTTCCTTCTCGGTGGCTCGGTTTTGGGCCTGGGACGTGGAGAACAGGTCTATCCCCTGCCCGATCTGCCCGCTCTCGCTTGTGTCGTCGCCGTCCCCGAGGTGGGGGTTTCGACCCCACAAGCCTTCCGCGACTGGGATCTTCTTGAATTGACGCAGGCGAGCGAAGCCGATAGACTAGAAAAGTTGAGTCTCGCTTACGCATCGTTGTATGCGGAGCCAGGCACTTCCGGTATCATTCGTGGCTCGCGCCCTGGAAACAAGCAGGGAGGTTCCGAACAACTTCGGAACGGTCAAGAGAATGATCTGGCGGAGAATACCCTTCTCTCGCTTGTCCGCACCGGGGTTGAAAACGACTTTGAACGAGTCGTCTTTCCTGTTGATCCCTCCTTGCGTGAAATCAAGCGTGAATTAATGGGTACCGGCTCCGAGGCGGCACTTTATGCTGCTCTCTCGGGTTCGGGCTCGGCTCTTTTCGGACTTTACCGGTCCGAAAAAGATGCTCAGGCAGCTCAACAACGCGTCCAGCACGCGGGTGTCAAGGCTCTGATGACGACGACCTTGCCCCGCAGCGAGTACTGGACGAGAATGTTCGCAGGAGTGACCCGGCCGAAGTGAACCAGCGCGGCCGATTACTGGGCGATCGACTAACGGTAGGTCAAGTGCCTTTGACGCACTTTGTCTAGGTTCGAATCCTAGTCGCCCAGCCAACAAGGTCGTTCGCCAGCGAAAAAGTAGCTTTAGGGTTCTTGGCGGCGTAACTGGCCGTCGCAGCAGAAAAGGCATCAGGGTCACGCAAGTCCGCAGAAAACAACAAAAGAACGGACACCTTGCGGGATTCAGAGGCTTTAGAAGGAAAGTCTTGGAAGTTTCAAGAGTTCGCAACAAGGATTTTTGATGAAAGATGGAGTCGCAACAAGACTCCATTCAGGACAACGCAGCAGGAACTATTCAAGGTCAACCAACCTGGAGGTTTCATCGTGAGTGATCAAGACGCGACTGCAGTTCTTTCCCCTATTCAGGGGCAGGTTGCGGAGCAGGAAACCAGCTCCCAGCCTGCACCAGCTCAAACCGGCTCGCAGCCGAAGCCAGCGGAGAAAAAGCGCGCTTCGCGGACAAATGAGAATAAGCGCATGAAGATTTTTTGTGGATCGTCCAACATTGCCTTGTGCGAGGAGATCTGCAAGTTTGTCGGGGTTCCGATGGGCGAAGCTCGCCTGCAACGGTTCTCCGACGGAGAGGTTCACTTTCAGCTGCTCGAGAACGTTCGCGGTACGGACGTCTTTCTCGTGCAGCCGACGTGTTTTCCGGTGGATCAGCACCTCGTGGAGCTGCTGATTATGATCGACGCGCTGAAGCGCGCCTCCGCCGGAAGAATTACGGCTGTGGTTCCGTACTATGGCTACGCCCGCCAGGACCGGAAAGATCGTCCTCGCGTCGCCATCACGTCGAAGCTGGTTGCCGATCTGCTGACAACAGCCGGAGCGAACCGGGCGTTGTTTGTCGATCTGCACGCAGCGCAGATTCAGGGTTTTTTCAATATTCCGGTGGACCACATGTTTGCCAGCCCGGTACTGGTGAGCTACTTCCGGGATATCGATCTGCCGAACCTGACGGTGGTTTCACCGGACGCAGGCGGCGTCGAGCGCGCGCGGCATTTCGCCAAGAAGCTCGATGTGCCGCTGGCCATCGTGGATAAACGGCGGACAGACATTAATGTCACCGAGGTGATGAACGTAATCGGCGATGTGGAAGGCCGAACTTGCCTGATCGTGGATGACATTATCGATACGGCCGGAACGCTGGTAAAGACGGCCGATGCCCTGCTCGATCAGGGGGCGAAGAAGGTTTATGCGTGCGCCACGCATCCGGTGCTCTCGGGCCCGGCCATCGAGCGCATTGCGGAGTCACGGCTGGAGGAAGTGGTTGTGACCAACACCATTCCCCTCCGCGAGGAGGCGAAGAAGGTGTCGAAGATCAAGGTGCTCTCCATCGCCGGGCTTCTGGGCAGGGCGATTGAAAGCATTCACATGGAGACGAGCGTCAGCTCGCTCTTCAACTAAGTTGCAGGTTGGTAGTTCGTTGTTGGCAGGTGCAGTACAAATTCGGCGGCAGAGCCGCAAAGGGAGTGGAGAAAGAAGTTCGTAGCTGGATCGATTGCTTTTCAACTGGCAACTCGCAACCAGCAACCGACAACTTTGCTCCGTGCCCGAAAGGATGAAATGACATGGCAGTAGCAACGTTTGATGCAGTCGTAGCCACGCCCCGCGAGGGCAAGTTCAACAAGAATGCAGCCCGCCGCGTTCGCGTCGACGGCAAGATTCCCGCGGTGGTCTACGGCGCAGGCCAGGACTCGGTCGCCGTTACGGTTGATCCCAAGATCATCACCAGGATTCTTCACTCGGAGTCGGGCCACAACACCATCTTCGACCTCAACGTCGAAGGCAGCCCGCTGACCAAGGCGATGATCGTCGACTGGCAACATGAGCCGATCAAAGGCAAGCTGCTCCACATCGATCTGAAGCGCATCGCGATGGACAAGGCCATGCGCGTCTCGGTTCCCGTCCAGCTGGTCGGCGTCGCCGCCGGCGTCAAAACCCAGGGCGGCATTCTCGAGCATGTTCTGCGTGAGGTCGAGATCGAGTGCCTTCCGGCCGATATTCCGAGCCACATCGATGTCGATATCTCCGGCCTCGAGCTGCACGGTGTCGTCCGCATCGCCGATCTGCCGCACTCCGGCTCGATCAAGTTCCTCGGCGACGAGAACGCGACCGTGGCGCACGTCACCATCATCAAGGAAGAGGCTCCGGCCGAGGCTGCCGAGGCCGCGACTGAGCCTGAGGTTGCCAAGAAGGGCAAGACGGAGACCGCTGAGGCTCCGGCAAAGAAGTAACGATTTCGCCGTCCCGGGCTTGCCTGGGACGGCCTCTGGTTTGGGACGGAAGGAAGCGCTCGCGTGAAGCTGATTGTCGGACTTGGAAACCCAGGGATCGAATATCAGTTCACTCCGCACAACGCCGGGTTTCTGGCTATCGATCGTATCGCCGAGGATTGCGGCGTGACGGTCAGCAACCGGCGAGGCAAGGCGCTTACGGCGAAGGCAACGCTTGCAGGACAGGATGTTCTGCTGGCCAAGCCGGAGACCTTCATGAACCTGAGCGGGCTTTCGATTGCCGCGCTGGTTCGCGAGTTTGAGATCGACGATGTCGCAAAGAACGTCATCGTGATCTACGACGAGCTGGCCTTTCCGCTGGGCCGCTTCCGCATCGCGGAGCGCGGTTCGGCCAACGGGCATAACGGGATCAAGTCGATCCTCAGCTCGCTCGGGACCGAAGACTGGCTGCGCATCCGCATCGGGGTCGGCAAGCCCCCGCTGGAGGATGGCAGGGAGATTAAGGCGGGAGGCAGGGATTATCTGCTGACGCCGATGCGCAAGCAGGAGCTTGCGGTGCTGGATGAAGTGCTCGACCGCGTGAAGCAGGCGATCGAGATGGTGCTGACACAAGGCGTCAGCGCCGCGATGAACGAGTTCAACCGTCGCGAGGAGAAAGACTCCAACGGCGGGAAGTAGAAGTAGAAACGCAGCAGATTCCATACCGACTCGGCAGCCATTCGCCGGGCGGTGCGAAGCAGAACTTCGCAGAAAGAAGTGAAGCGTATGAGCCGTACTTATGAAGTGATGTACATCGTCCGTCCGGACGTGGAAGAGGCAGACCTCGACAAGCTGATCGAGGGCTTTGAGAAGAACGTGACCGACGGCGGCGGAGAGATCAAGTCGACCGAGAAGATGGGCCGCCGCCGGCTGGCCTATACGGTTCGCAAGTTCAATGACGGCTTCTATGTGCTGATGACCATCCTCGCCGACGGTTCCCTGGTGAGCGAGATCGAGCGCCGTCTGCGCGTCTCCGAGCAGGTGATCAAGTTCATCACCGTCCGCATCGACGAAGAGGAGAAGCGACTGGCCAAGATCAAGGCGATCCGCGACACCAAGGTAAAGCGCAGCGCGCAGCCTTCGGCTGCTGCCGCCGCCGAGGTTACCGAGAGCGCTCCTGTGGCGTCCACCGAGGTTGCTCCCGAAGCCTCCGTCTAACGGCGACTTATCAGTTTCTGTGCTGCCGAAGGGCAGTCACACCTTCTAAAGATCAATCGCCTGAAACCGCTTCCATCCCTCCGCTGGAGGGATGTCCAGAGACTCCATCGCGGGTCTGGAGCGGCCAGGGCCTAACGAACGAGAGAGGAAATCAACCATGGCTGACGAGACCACCAGCACTCCATCCACTGAGCAGCAAGCTCCCACATCCCGCCCCTCCGGTCCTGGCGGACCGCGTCCTTCGCGTCCCGGCGGCGGCCCTGGCGGACCTGGAGGCCCTGGCGGACGCAAGTTCTTCCGCCGCAAGAAGGTTTGCAAGTTCTGCACCGAGAAGATCGACGCGATCTCCTATCGCGACGTTCGCCTGCTGCAGCCGTTTGTGGCCGAGCGCGGCAAGATCGTTCCGCGTCGTCTGACCGGTGTCTGCACGCGCCATCAGCGCCGCCTGAGCGCCGCCATCAAGCAGTCGCGCAATATCGCCCTGCTGGCCTTTGCCACACGCTTCTAACTTATTGCCGGGCCGCTGCGAAGGCGCGGCCTGAGAACGGATCGGAGACATTGCAATGGAAGTCATTCTGAAGGAAGACATCAACAAGCTCGGCCATCGCGGCGATGTGGTTAAGGTCGCGGACGGCTACGGGCGCAACTACCTGCTGCCGCAGAAGCTCGCGATTGAAGCGACTGCGTCCAACAAGGCCGTCATCGAACAGATGAAGGCATCGGCGGTTCGCAAGTCTGCCAAAGAGAAGGTCGACGCCGAGGCGTTTTCGGCTCAGCTGGGCGAGGTCGAGCTGGTGTTCGAGCGCAAGGTGGGAGAGCACGACCACCTGTTCGGCTCGGTCACGTCGAGCGACATCGCACATGAGCTTGAGGCCAAGGGCTACACCATCGACCGCCGCAAGATCTCGCTCGATGAGCCCCTGAAGACCCTGGGCGAGTACCACGTTCCCGTGAAGCTGCACCGCGAGGTGACCAGCCACGTGAAGGTTGTGGTGAAGAGCGACCAGCCCGATGCGGTTGCCGCCGCTGCCACCACCGAAGCGGAGTAAGCAAGCTTCATTCAAAGAACCGAGAACGCACCCGAGCCTGATGGTTCGGGTGCGTTTTTTTGTACCACCCTCCCCCCACCATTCTTGCGCAAAGTATTCAAAAATAAGTTCTTAGCCTGGTACTTCCTGATACCGACCAACCTAACTTCCTTCGAGGGTATTAGGAGGGGCTGGTTCGAACCACTTTCTGTTCAGTCTGCTTGGGATAGTTAAATTTTAGAGGATTTGCCTGAACCAATCGGCGTTCTTCCCTCGTCTAATTCCCGCCTGCAAGCTTATTCTTTTGAATGATTTGCACTACATTCGCCGGTTTCCTTCACCGGGGCCCTCTTGACAACAAGTTTCCGAGAGAAGAGCAAAGCTTTCGGCGAAAGCTGCTGTCCTTGACAACAAGTACGTCATGAGACCGTAAGCTTACTTCAATAAAGGAGGGAAGTTTTGAGCACACAGACAGGTGAGCTGACACCAGATCACATTTTGCAAACCGGATTCGGGTTCTGGGCGTCGAAGACACTTTTGAGCGCGGTGGAGATGGGCGTATTTACCGAGCTGGCCGAGGGCCCGGAGACGTTCGAGCGATTGAGGGGAAGACTGGGCCTGCATGCGCGGTCGGCGCGCGATTTTCTGGACGCCCTGGTCGCCCTCAAACTTCTCAGCCGCACGGGCGACACCTATTGCAACACCCCGGAGACGGACCTGTTTCTCGACCGGCGCAAGCCGAGCTACATCGGCGGGATTCTGGAGATGGCCAGTGTCAGGCTCTATGGATTCTGGGGCCATCTGACCGAGGCGCTCCGGACGGGCTTGCAGCAAAATGAGGCCAAGAACGGCGCGATGGCGCCTACCTTCGAGGCGCTGTATGCGGACCCGGCGCGTCTGCGGGGATTTCTGGCAGCGATGTCGGGGATCAGCCACGGAGCGAACATGGCCATCGCGAAGCAGGTTCCGTGGGCGAAGTACAAGACCTTCGCGGACCTTGGAGCGGCTCAGGGCGATCTCGCCGTGCAGATTGCGCTGGCGAATCCTCACCTGAAGGGCATCGGACTGGATCTTGCAGAGTGCGGACCGATCTTTGAGGAATATGTTGCGGCCAACAAGGTGAGCGATCGCGTGAGATTTCAGCCGGGTAGCTTTTTCACAGATTCCATCCCGCAGGTCGATGTGATCACGATGGGACACATTCTGCACGACTGGAACCTGGAAGAGAAGAAGCTGCTGGTGAAGAAGTCGTTCGATGCTTTGAATCCTGGCGGAGCGCTGGTGGTGTATGACTCCATCATCGACGACGATCGATCGAAGAACGCATTCGGACTGATGATGAGCCTGAATATGCTGATCGAGACCGAGGGCGGATTCGATTACACAGGAGCGGAGTGCATTGGATGGATGAAGGAGGCGGGCTTCCGCGAGGCGAGAGTGGAGCATCTTGTCGGGCCGGATTCCATGGTGATCGGGATTAAGTAACGGACCGTTTTGGATTCGGGACGGCAGTTTTTTCAATCAACAAAGGGCGGAAGTCCACGAGGACTTCCGCCCTTTGGCTAGGGTTTGGTTACTGGCACTGCGTAAAAGAGAGAGCTCCTACGGAGAGCGAGAAGGTATTCGATAGAGCATAGGTCTGTGACTTCAGCTCCGAGGGATTGCAGTTTGCAACTCCTCCGGAGGAGGGCACAAAGGCCAGCCCATCGATTGCATAAGTGGCCAGCTGAGCGCTCTGGGTCAATGACACTCCGCTTGCCGAGTATGCCCCGATGTAAGGTCCACCTGCCGGCAGCGTCATGGTGTAGTTCACACAATCCACTCCATTGGGACAGGTCGACGACGAGGCCGTGGTTACGACAAGCGTAGCCGAGCTCTGCTGCGGAGTGGGAAGGAGCGGGATGGTGTAGGTAGCCGGGCTGGTGACTCCGACGGGCTGGAGGGCACTCAACTGAACATCCGCCACGGTACCGCTGTTTGAGCTGTTCTGGGATGTGACTGCACCGCTGAAGGTCACACTTCCGTTTGTCCCTACGGGCGACGTATACAAAGTGACGTTTCCTGTCGTTTGTCCATTGCTGATGGAGGTGACGATGGAGGACTGATAGGCCACTCCGTCAGCACGCATGCCAACAATGACGACGTCGTAGGTTCCCGTGGGAATGGGGCAGAAGACAAAAGTGCCGTCGGTGTTTGCAAGGGTTGACATCACGATACGGTCGATGCCGGTTGCGTCTTTCTGCTCCAATGCCACCAGGACGGTGCCATTCACTGGATTGCCGGTGGATTGATCGAGGATCTTTCCGTTGATGGAGGTGGAGGTCGTGCTGACTTCACCGGCATGCAGCACGGGCTTTAGCCGATACTGGCCATTGCCCTCCTGCACGATGGAAGCGCAAGTGTCGAAGTCGACGTTGAGGTCCTTGGTTTGCCCGGGGCCAATATCGAAGCCGCCAGAGGCGATCTGACCTGATGGAATCTTCAGCCCGGTTTTGGATTCGCTTGAAAGCTGAAGAGTGTGGGGGCTGTTGTCAGAGGAGAGGACGACGCAGTTGGCCGAGTTTCCGCAGGGATTATTGGCGATGGAGACACCGTTGTCTGCGAGGATGAGGCGGATCTGCTGATACTTTCCTGCCTGTAGCTGCTGCGCGTCTCCGAGGGTCGCAAGGAAGCATTGATTGTTGGCCTGACCGAGCAGATCGATCTGTTTCGGCTGCTTCGAGAGATTGGGCGTCAGATCTTTCCAGCCGGAGTCGTTGTCTCCCGCGGAAGAGTTCACATTGGCCTGAACATCGGTGATGGTCACGTACACATGAGAAAACGGTCCGCTCGGACCCGCACAGGTTGCCGGATCGCTGATGCTGACCGTTGCCATTCCCATTCCGGTAGACGATGAAGAAGAAGAACTACCGCCACAAGCTAAAATTCCAACCCCGGCAGTTACAAAACTCACTACCAGGAAAAGAGCCCATATTTTGTTTTTCATTTATTTGGTCGTTCCGCACAGAGAAGCTGCGATACGCCTCCATTCGATTGGGAATTTCTCCAACCAGAGACACCAAAGCCCTCCTGTACGACCACCGGGAAAGAACTGCAAAGTGTTGCAATGTTGCAAATAAAGTCAGATTTATAGATTGAAATCTACGCCGGTTAGTTGTCTTCAGTGAGAAATATATGCAAGGAAGGGGAAATCAAGTACCCTCGTTGCCGAGTATAAGTCCCTGTAAAATAAGCAATTACCTCAAGAATAAACCACAATCGCGAGCCGTTCGATTGTCTATTAAAAGAAACGCAAAATTTTTCCGGCAGTTGCTGTGGAATGCTGCAAGAGGGATATTTGCAGTCTCTTTTATAAGGAGAAGCTAGACTTATGCCGTGATTTGCTGATCTGGAGGCAGAATGCGGCTTGCTCCTACGGGGAAGAACCTCCGGTTTTACCAGCGACGGCTACGACAGGCTCGTATGGTGGCACGCGCCTTTCAGTCGAAACATCATCCGATTCTTGCGCACATCATTCCCATGCGACGGTGCAATCTCTCCTGCACGTACTGCAACGAGTTCGACAAAGTATCGGAGCCGGTGGCGCTGGAGGAGATGAAGCGACGGATTGATCTGCTGGCGAAGCTGGGGACGGGCATCATTACGATCTCAGGCGGCGAGCCGCTGCTGCATCCTGAGCTCGACGAGATTCTTCGCGCGATCCGTTCGCACGACATTATTGCCACGATCATTACGAACGGCTATCTGCTGACTCCGGAGAGAATCGAGCGGTTGAACCGTGCGGGG
>DATJJJ010000035.1:0-6726 GCA_035492215.1 Edaphobacter sp.
CTTGGTCTGGATGACGACATTGGGTGCGAACTTGCCATCGAGAGGATGAAAGATGTCGTAAGCGGCGCGGGCGCGATCGGCCTTGGGATCGGTCCAGTCGAGGTGATGGTTGTAGACGAAAGCGCGATAGAGGACGACGCCATTATGTGGCGCGAGAGCGGCGGCGAGGGTGTTGGCGGCATCAGCGGGGGAACGTCCGTAGCTCGCTGGGCCGGGCTGGCCTTCGGAGTCTGCTTTGACGGTGAACCCGCCGAAGTCGGGAATGAGGGCGTAGATCTCGTTGACCTTGTCGTTCCACCATTTTCTTACTGCGGGATCGAGGGGGTCAAAGGTGGGGAGCCCGCCGAGTTTTTGCGGGCTGGCGATGTCGGCGGAGAGGGAGACACGGACACCGTAGGGGCGCATCGCGTCGGCAATACGGGCGACTTCCTTCAGCATTTCGGGAGTGAAGAAGGCGGACGCGCTGTTGACGTTGTTGAGATTGCATCCGTTGATACCGACTGAGGCGAGGAGACGAGCGTATTCCGTGGCGGGAGCGAGATCGGTGCGAATGTGACCTGCATCGAAGAAGATGCTGCGACCGCCGTACCCGCGCTCGATGGAACCGTCGATGTTGTCCCATTCGTCGACCCAGCGGATGGGCATGGCGGGTCTACCGATCAAACCTTCTTTAGGAAGTCCTAAATTCGGAGCGACGACCGGTCTGCGAAGGAGTTCGAAAGCACCGTAGAGGACGCCTCTGGAGGTGCCACCGCAAATGATTAGCAATTGCTTTGCGCCATGCTCGTGGTTTCCCCATATCCAGAAGTCTTCGGGTCCCAAGTGTTGGGAAACATGTATATTTGGGAAACTCTTCTGTATCTCATCGACCGTTCCTAGAACCGTTTCGCCTGAAAGAGTTTCCTTCAGTCGGGCGGTCATCTTTGAGGCATCCTGGCCTACTAGCAAACCGAGATTGCGATTCAATTCAGCCATCGCAGCCTGTTCGACCACATCGGAGCCGAGTGCGCGGACTGCAATCGGGAAGAAAGAGTGAACTCTCCCCTTCAACTCGTACTTCAGCCAAGCTTGGTCAGCGGTCTGTCCAATTACGGAAGAAATAGCGGAGAACAGAACGGCGAGAAGCGCGAGTAGTCTCGAATGCCGGATATGTTTCACGGACTCATTCTATGTCTCTGCGGCTCAAATGACTTTGTTTTACGGATTCAGTAGCGTTTTGTCAGAGCCTGCGGAGGATCGCCCTTTTTCCCGCCCAGTAACCAGTCGACTGGCTTGCGGACGTCATCTTCTTTGGCTTCGCCCATTACGCGGGCGACCGGTGAGCCAGTGTCATCGAGGACGATGGTTCCGGGAACGATGTTGCCGAGGCCGAAGCTGTCGAGGGTATCGGTATCAGCGCCGATCCAAGTGGCGAAGTCGACGTGAAGTTTGGCAAGAGTGGAGGGGATTTTGCTGCGGTCTTTGGGATCGTCGATGGAGATGAAGACAAAATTGACCGGCTTGCCGGAGTAAGAGGCGGCGATCTGCGAGAGGCGCGGCAGCTCTTCCTGGCAGGGGCCGCACCACGTGGCCCAGAAGTTCACGACGACAATCTGGCCGCGGAATGTGGAGAGCTTATGCGATTTGCCGTCGAAGGTTTTGAAGGTTGGGTCAGGGACGCGCTTGGCGTAGGCCACCGCTGGGAACAATGAGAGATACAGCAGAACCGCGATGCGCTTACGAACGGACGAGGGCTGCATTGTCTCTCGACATTAACGAGGCTGAGATCATCTGAACTCAACCGGAAGTTGGAGAGCCTTTTCAATACGATGGGCGACGCAATTGCGCCAGCGCACTGGTATTTTCGTGTGGATTAACCACGCAGGGCATTCCCATCCCTGTGGTCAGACCCCAGTGGGAATTTTGAGGTCAGTTTTTCCCTTCCTGAATGGAGACAACAAGATGAAAAAGCTCCTGCTGCGGAGCGCGGTTCCGGCCGCGTCTCTGACGTTATCGCTGTTCTGCATGCAAACGGCCGCACACGCGCAGGGTTGCGTTGCTGCTCACTCTCCCCAGCCCGTTATCTCGGGACTGGATCCGACGAACCAGGCTGCTATTGCGCACTCAGCTGGAACGAACTTTCTGCATGGCCTGACGATCTCAACGGGTTATCGCGTCTACAACTCGTATCGGCATTACGTCGGGACGGATTACCAGGCACAGCGACAAGCACTTCACAACGCGGTCGTGAACCACGTAAATCTATTCGAGCTGGATTTGAATTATCAGCTCACGCCACGGTGGAGCGTCATCGCCACGATTCCGGCCATGGAGGCGACGCGTCATGGTCAGTCGAGTGCGACAAACTTCTACCGCTCAGGTGGAATTGGAGACGTAACGGTGGGTGCGCAAGCATGGGTTTGGCGTCCACCCACAGAGAGTCACGGGAACGTGGCGATATCAGCGCAGTTGAAGTTGCCAACCGGAATTAACGACGCCAAGGGAACCACAGTTGCGAAGAACGGGACGTCATCGACGCAACCGTTTGATGAGTCTATCCAGCCGGGTGATGGCACTTATGGATTCGCGCTGGCTACCGAGGCGTATCGCGAAATTCACTGGCGGACATCTGCCTACTTTACTGGTTCCTGGTTGTTCAGCCCGCAGGATACGACTGGGGTTCGGCAGGCTCGTTCGGCTCCGGGTGAGAATGTGATCTCTGCAACGGACCAGTATCTGTGGCGAGGTGGATTTTCACGGCCGGTTACCGGCGTGAAGCTGCTGCGCGGGATGGCGCTCAGTTTCGGAGGACGGATGGAAGGCGTGCCAGTGCGCGACGCGTTCGGCGCGAGCAATGGATTCAGGCGTCCGGGATACGTGATTTCGATTGAGCCAGGAATGATGTACAGCCATGGACGGTGGGGATTCTATGCCAGCGGCCCGTGGGCGATGGAACGGAACCGGAAGATCAGCGTGACCGACATTGCGAACCATAGCCACGGAGATGCTGCCTTCGCGGATTACACCGTGATCACAGGAATCTCGAGGACGTTCTAAATCGGACGCCAGTCTTCAGTAATGCAGGCTGGCATCCCAATCAATGATGACACGGCGAAGGCCGTGGACGGCATTGCAGATGTAGACGCCGTCCGCGGCCTTCAAGTCATTGAGGTCAAGAATCTCTTCTTCGATTTCCGGGTGCGTTGAGAGGAGATGGCGGCGATAGACGCCGGGGAGAACGCCGCAATCGAGCGGGGGCGTGTACCAGAGGCCTGATTTCTCGATGAACACGTTGTTGACTGCACCTTCAGTGACTTCGTCGCGAGTGTTGAAGAAGAGTACGTCAGCGAAGCCCGAAGAACATGCAGTGGCATATGCTCGGTTGTAGAGAGCACGTCGGGTCGTCTTGTGGAAGAGGAAGAGATCAGCGGGATCGGTTCGACACTTTGCGATGCATACGCGAAGGGCGTCGTTCTGGTTGAGATTTGGCAGAGGTTCGATCTCCAAGTCGCTGGCGCCGTTCGAACGGAGAAGCAGTCGAAATTTGCGCGGCTGGTTACCGGAGAGACGGGAGCCCTGGATCAGCAGCTTATCGCGAATGGCGTCACGATCCCATTGAACATTGAAGTAGCTGGCAGAGTCTGCCAGGCGGTCCAGGTGAAGCTCGAGATAGGGAAAGCTGCCATTCCAGAGCATTGTTTCGATGAGCGAGAACTCTTCGGTTGATCGGGTTAGGAATTCGGCCTTGAGCTGGCACTCGCGGTATTCGTCGCCGGACCTGGAATCGATGACGATGCCGCTGCCGATGCCTCCGCTGGCGGTGCCATTCTCGAGTACCAGCGTTCTGATGGCGACGTTGAAGATGGTCTCTTCAAGGGAGAAGTAGCCGATTGCGCCGGTATAAACGCCGCGGGACTCCTCCTCGATCTGCGCGATCAACTGCATGGCACGGATTTTCGGCGCACCGGTGACTGAGCCACACGGAAACAATGCGCGGAAGATCTCTTTGTAGCCGATGCTCGACAGAAGATCGCCAGAAATGCGAGAAGTCATTTGCCAGAGTGATGGGTAGTGCTCGACCTCAAACAGCTTCTCGACGTTCACGGATCCGAAGGAGCAAATGCGTCCAAGGTCATTGCGGATGAGATCGACGATCATTACGTTTTCAGCGCGATTTTTTGGATCGTGGGCGAGCCACTTGGCGATGGCGCCGTCTTCGGATGTGGTTCTGCCTCTGGAGGCAGTGCCTTTCATTGGCTGGGTTGTAATCCGGCGATTCTTGTCGATGCGGAAGAAGAGTTCGGGTGAAAAGGAGAGGATATGGTGTAGCGGCTCAGTGTGAAGGAAGGCCCCGTACTCCACAGGCTGAGCGAGTGCCAAACGGGAGTATAGTGCGGAAGCTGATTCGGCGAATTGGGCGCGAAACGGAAAGGTGAAATTGAGCTGATATACATCTCCTGCACGGATCCAGTCGTGTATTTGATCAATGCGAGATGTGAACTGCTGTTCATCGAGGCGGAAGCCTATAGCTGGCGAGAGGGTGGGACCGTGGCCGTCCTTGCCGCGCTCAAGGGATCTTGGGAGCAGGAGATCGGAATCGAAGGTTCCGAGACTGTGGTCGAAGGTATGGCACGAGCCGTAAATGCCGAACCACGCGAGAAGATCTGAGTCACGTCGAAGCCGGACGGAGGCGGCAGGCTCGAAGTAATTCGCGCACTCGTAGGCGAAGTAGCCTGCTGCGAGCAGGCCGTGTGCGATGGCTTTTTCGATTCGGTAGAAGAGTGCAGGCAAGTCTTTCAGCTCGCGGACCTCGATGATCTGCAGAGGAGACGTAAAGAAGCGGCTGAAGGAAGTTTTGCCGGGACGGGAGCTATGGAGGAGTACCGTCCCCGGCGTGTGCTCGATGTATTCGAAAATCTGCGGCGGCAGGGGATGCCAGAGGGTCATGCATCCGGCCTCGAATCGAAGCTACTTGGTGACGGTCACGGCGACGGTGGTGGTGTGGGTAGTGGCGCTGACTCCATTGCTCGACTGGGCAGAGATCATGACGTTATAAGTTCCAGCCGGTGTGGGCAGGTTCGTTGGGGGGCCGTGATTTCGGTAATTGTATAGCGGTGAGCAGGCAGTGGAGCCGAGCACGCCAGCGAATGCCAAGAGCGCCATCAATAAGATGCGGCTAAGAAACTGGCGACGGCGCAGCCCGAAGGCGAGCCCTCCGAGCGTTAAGGTGCCGGGGAGGAGGACTGCCCATGCGACAGGATGTGCGCCGCGGACCGTGACTGACTGGCCATGAGCGATGGACGGTCCCTGGGTGGCGAGGACCATCGAACTCGTGATTCCCTTTGAGGCTCCCATCGGAATCTCGATGTTCTCAGGCGTGAAGGTGCATGAGCTTTGGTCGGGCAGGCCTGCGCAGGAGATAGTGACAAACATCGGCGCGGCGAGCGAGGCCGCATTGATGGGGGTGATCGTAACCACTGCCGATCCGGATTGACCCTGCTTGAGGCTGATGGATCCGGGGGCTACCGCGATGGAGAAGTCCGGAGTGGTTCCGGCAGTTGCCGCGAGAGTGGAAAGTGCTGAATTGGAGGCCGCATGGGTGGAGTTACCCGAGTAAATGGCGCGGAGCGAGTGTGGGCCGCCGGGGAGGGTGATGGTGGAAGTAGCCTGGCCCTGAGAGTTGAGGACTATTCCTGCCAGGGACTTACCGTCGTCTGCGATGGTGATGGAACCGGGAGCTCCCGAACCGTCTTCGCCGATTACAGCGACGGAGATGTTTGCTTCGGTTCGTCCGTTGACATCGCGCGTGTCGACGAGGAGCGTGGTCTGCGTGGGTTGTTGCTTAACTGCGGCCGGGGCTGCCAGCGCCGGCACTGCGATGGCGCAGAGATAGACTGCAACCCGATGGCGGAACATACGTATCACGTGCACCTGCTCCAAATGTAAAAAGAAGTCGTCAATCGCCCGGTTTTCGCGCGTACTCCCATTGTATCCGGCGGAGCCGGGCGCAGCGAACGGCTAGAGCGTACGAGAGTTGGACGGATCAGAGGTGATTAGGGAGCAAGGTAAGACTCAGGTCAGCGCAGTTCTGCCGACCTGAATCTAAGTGAGTGCTGAACTTTCAGGCGTGATCTGGATTGGGGGATTCGATGACGGTGAGGACTTCGCGGATGCGATCCTCGAGTTTCTGACGGGATTGTTGTTCGGCCTGGATTTCTTCGTCGGTCTTTTTCTTGGAGCCGAAAATGGAAGCAAAGAAGGTTGGTTTCCGATCCTGAGACATGGGTGCGGCTCTCCTGGGGTGAAGGTCCTGCGTGCCTCGCCTGGGTTTTCTTGCTTTCTCTTTCTCGATTCCTTCGGCGGGTACAGCTATGAACTTTTTCTTACTCGTTCATGTTAGCCGCGATTCCCCAAACGTGTAAGGTCCTTTCCGTCACTTCGAAGGAAGGAAAGAGGTCACCGCGAAATAGGGTACTTGAGCGAGCCGAAACTGGCGATGTAAGTACTTGATCGCGAGGTACAATCCTTCAATTCTCCGGTCGCGGCTCTTACACTGTCGTTGACTGTGTCTTCCAATCTCTACCGGGGCAGGCTCGCCCCCTCTCCCACCGGCTATCTTCACCTCGGGCATGCGCGCACGTTCCACCGCGCCTGGATGCGAGCGCGAGAGGCTGGTGGGGTCCTGGTCATGCGTATGGAGGATCTGGACGCGGATCGGAGCCGGGCTGAGTATGCGGAGGCCGCTCT
>DATJJJ010000036.1:0-5154 GCA_035492215.1 Edaphobacter sp.
TAGCAGTTGGTGTAGAGTCTGCTGAGCCCTTTGTTTGTCATTTCCGAAGGGAATCTGCGGTTGCCTTCCTCGACACCAACAGCAAATCTGTTCTAAACGGCAGCGTGTCGTTCCATACCAGAACTCTATGAGACCTCTAAGGCGGCCAGAAGTCATTGGCCGCCTTATCTGTTTCGCCCGGGATATATTTCGTTGTAGATACAACGGATGCGACTCTTCGCGTCTCTTATCACCTGTGAACGCTCGCGCTTGACGCGATATATCAAGAGAAGAAAGTAGGTTCTGCATGTATATTATATTGGCTGTGGTGCTCATTATTCTCTGGCTGGGTGGATTCTTCGTCCTGCATATCAGCAGTTTTTTGATTCACCTGCTCATCATCTTTGCGGTGATCTCGTTCATCATGCACTTCGTCACCGGCAAGCGATCGGCCTGAGCGATATTCCCAGCCGCAAGAAGAAGGCCGAGCCCTTGAGGCTCGGCCTTCTTCTTTATAGATGAATAGCTGATCTCTTTATTGATGTACGGCTTACTGATGTGCGGCTGGTTGCGGGGCATCGAGGGGCGGCGGCAGTACCGTTCCCAGTGCGCTGGGCGTCTCTTCGTGAAGCTCGGGAAGCTTTTCTTCGAGAGCGATCTGTAGCACCTGATCCATCTCCTCTACGAAATGCAGTTTCATTGTTGTCTTCAACAGCTCCGGAAGTTCAGCGAGGTCTTTGCGGTTGTCCTCCGGCAGGATCGCCTCGAAGATGCCGGCGCGATGTGCCGCCAATAGCTTCTCCTTAAGGCCGCCAATCGGAAGCACCTTGCCGCGCAGCGTAATCTCGCCGGTCATGGCGATATCGCGGCGCACCTTGATCTTTGTCAGCGCGCTGGCTAGACCGGTCGCGAGCGTGATTCCAGCCGATGGGCCATCCTTGGGAATAGCGCCCTCCGGTACGTGGACATGGATATCAACGTTACGGTAAAAGTCTCTCGGAAGTCCAAGATGATTCGCCCGGGAGCGGATGTAACTCAGCGCGGCCTGCGCGGACTCCTGCATCACATCGCCGAGCTGACCGGTGGCTGTCATCTTGCCTTTACCGTCGAGGACCTGCACTTCGGTCTGCAGGATCGTACCGCCCATCTCGGTCCAGGCAAGCCCGGTGACCAGACCGACCTCGCTCTTTTCATGGACCTGAGAGTCGCGGAATTTGGCCACACCGAGAATCTCGCCGATGTTTTCTCCGGTTACGGTCTCCTGATATTTGGCACCATTCTTTACGACGCGGCGCGCAATCTTGCGGCACACGTTGCCGATCTCGCGTTCAAGATTTCTCACGCCTGCCTCGCGGGTGTATCCGCGAATGATCTGACGCAGGGCATCATCGTCAAAGATGGCCTGTCCCTCGGCTAAGCCTGTGCCTTCGCGCTGTTTCTTTACCAGATACTGCTTCGCGATCTCCAACTTTTCCAGTTCGGTATAGCCATGCAGGCGCAGGATCTCCATGCGGTCCTGTAACGGCCCCGGAATCGTATGCAATACATTGGCGGTGGCGACGAACAGTACCTGCGACAGGTCATACTCCACATCGAGGTAGTGGTCCTGGAAGGAGGTATTCTGCTCCGGGTCGAGAACCTCCAACAGCGCACTCGCCGGATCGCCGCGAAAGTCCGAAGCCATCTTGTCGATCTCGTCCAGCATGAAGACTGGATTTTTCGTTCCCGCCTTCTTCATCGCCTGAATGATCTGCCCAGGGAGGGCGCCGATATAGGTGCGCCGGTGGCCGCGGATCTCAGCTTCATCTCGGACTCCGCCCAGCGACATGCGGACGAACTTGCGGCCCGTGGCCTTGGCAATCGACATTCCGAGCGAAGTTTTACCCACTCCCGGAGGCCCGACAAAGCACAGGATCGAACCTTTGGGATTCTTCACCAACTGCCGGACGGCCAGAAATTCGAGAATACGTTCCTTGATCTTTTCGAGGCCGTAATGGTCCTCGTTAAGGATCTGCTCGGCATGTTCGATGGAGCGGATCTCCTTGGAGCGCTTCTTCCACGGCACAGCGAGCAGCCAGTCAAGGTAGTTCCGCGAGACGGTGGACTCGGCCGACATGGGCGGCATGGCTTCGAGCTTCTTCAACTCCTGCAGCGATTTTTCGAGCACGTCCTTCGGCATTCCTGCCGCTTCGATCTTCTTCTTCAGTTCGTCGAACTCGGACTTCTCGCCGCGGCCAAGTTCCTTCTGAATGGCCTTGATCTTCTCGTTGAGGTAATACTCTTTCTGCGCCTTCTCCATCTGGCGCTTCACACGAGACTGGATGGTGCGGTCCATGTTCAACTTCTCAATCGCCACGTCGAGCACGTCGGCCACACGGGACAGTCGCAGCTCCGGATCAAACACCTCCAGCAGCTGCTGCTTCTCTTCAATCGAGAGTTGCAGGTTCGCTGCGATTGTGTCTGCCAGCTTCGCCGGTTCATCGGCGCGAACACTGGCGGCCATCGTCTCGTAGTTCAGGGACTGTTGCAGTTTTACGTACTGCTCAAAGAGAGTGTGGACGCGCTGCATCAGTTGCTCGACCTGTGCAGTCAGTTCGAGATGAGTTTTACCGGTGCGCACCGTCGCCACAAAAAAGCCATCGACGTCGTTGATGGCCGTCGCCCGCCCCCGCTCGACTCCTTCAACCAGCACCTTGATGTTTCCGTCGGGCATCTTGACGCTTTGGACGATGTTGCCGATGGTGCCGGTCTCATAGATGTCGTCGGCATTGGGCTCATCGATGGAGGCGTCGTGCTGGGTCGCTAGAAAGATCCTGCGGTCGCCCGACAACGCCTCTTCGAGTGCGCGCACGCTGGACTCGCGGCCCACGACAAATGGGGTCATCATGTGGGGGAAGATGACCATGTCGCGAATGGGCATCATGGGTAACTTGAGAACGTCGCCGCTCAGTGCTTCTTTGATTTGATTTGTCATCGCTCTCCAATTAGACGATCAAACATCGATAACGATGCGAGCGTCTGCGGCTTGAGGTGATTGTAATTCGTTGGGAGGGCAGATGTATTCAGTAAAGCGATAGGCAATATTCGTGCCAACCAGGTTTGGCACGACTGCACGAAGAGCAATCGTGATGCAGCGGAGACCTTTTTCAGCCCGCTTTTTCCAGCAGCATGGGAAGCGTCAGGCTGTGTTTTTTCACCATCTCAGCGGTGATGGACAACTCCTTGACCTTCTTGTTGCCGGGGACGAAGTACATCAGGTCGAGCATCAGCTCTTCGAGGATCATCCGCAGGCCGCGTGCGCCCACCTTCCTTTGCAGCGCCTCGCGGGCAATCTCTCGTGCTGCCTCGTCCGTGAACGTCACCTTGACGCCCTCGAAGTCGAACAGCTTCGTGTACTGCTTGAGGATGGCATTGCGTGGCTTGGTCAAAATTTCGATGAGCGCAGCTTCATCCAACTCGTCGAGAATTCCCATGACCGGCAGCCGTCCTACAAACTCGGGAATCAGGCCGTACTTCAACAGGTCCTGAGGCTCGGCCTGGCGCAGTAGTTCCGCATCGCGTTGGGCCCGGATCGGGGTCACGTCATCGACCTTCGCTTCAGGATCGATCACTGCCTTGAATCCCAGCGCTTTCTTGCCGACACGGCGGCCAATGACCTTTTCGAGGCCGACAAATGCCCCGCCGCAGATGAAGAGGATGTTGGTCGTATCGACAGCAGTAAATTCCTGGTGTGGATGCTTGCGTCCACCCTGCGGTGGAACGTTGGCGACAGTGCCTTCGAGGAGTTTCAGCAGAGCCTGCTGTACGCCTTCGCCGGAGACGTCCCGCGTAATCGAAGGGTTCTCGTCCTTGCGCCCGATCTTGTCGATCTCGTCGATATAGATGATGCCGCTCTGGGCGCGCTGCACATCGCCCTCGGCTGCCTGCAACAGCTTGAGAATAATGTTCTCGACGTCTTCGCCCACGTATCCCGCTTCGGTCAGCGTCGTCGCATCGACGATCGCAAACGGCACGTCCAGCATCTTCGCCATCGTCTGCGCCAGCAGGGTCTTGCCCGATCCGGTCGGTCCCACCAGCAGAATGTTCGACTTTGCCAGCTCGACATCGTTGCCCCGGGTCTTGTTCATCTGAATCCGTTTGTAGTGGTTATAGACGGCAACGGCGAGCTTCTTCTTGGTCTGGTCCTGTCCGATGACGTACTCATCGAGAAACGCCTTGACCTCCTGCGGCTTGGGCAGGTGCGCGGGAGCGGCACCGGGCTGCACCTCGGCACGATCGTCCTCAAGGATGGAGTTGCAGACGGCAACGCACTCGTCGCAGATGTAAGCTCGCGGATAGTCCGATGGAGAGGAGATGAGCTTCGCAACGGCATCCTGCGACTTGTGGCAAAACGAGCAGCGAAGAGATTCGTCTGTGCCTCGGGACGTTTTCATAAGTACGGCAACTCCTGGGTAAATCCGTGCATAGGTACAAGCAGAAGTTTACACCCGTTTCAACTTGGAAATCGTGGACAGGGTGCCTGTCGCTATACATCGAATTGGTGATCTAAAGGCGAAGCCCGGACCACTGGCCCGGGCTTCGCCTTTGATTCCATCGCTTTATGTTCGTGGCCGGTCGATAATATCGTCGATGATCCCGTACTCTTTCGACTGCGCGGCGGTCATGATGAAGTCGCGCTCGACGTCGCGCTCGATCCGTTCCAGCGTCTGGCCCGTGCTGGCGCTCATCAGCTTGTTGGTGATCTCGCGAATCCGCAGAATCTCCCGTGCATGGATGTCGATATCGGTGGCCTGTCCGCTCAATCCGCCCATCGAAGGCTGATGGATCAGGATGCGCGAGTTCGGCAGGGCGAATCGCTTGCCCTTTTTGCCGGCCATCAGCAGGAAGGCTCCCATGCTGGCGGCCTGGCCGATGCAGAACGTCACCACATCATTCTTGATGTACTGCATCGTGTCGTAGATGGCCAGTCCCGCGGTGATCGAGCCACCGGGAGAGTTGATATAGAGCTGAATGTCCTTCTCCGGATCCTCCCCGCTCAAAAACAGCATCTGCGCAATGATCACATTGGCGATGTTGTCGTCGATCGGTGTTCCCAGAAAAATGATGTTGTCGCGCAGCAGACGGCTGTAGATATCGTAGGCACGTTCGCCCCGACTCGTCTGCTCAATCACCATC
>DATJJJ010000037.1:0-32140 GCA_035492215.1 Edaphobacter sp.
AGAGGCACGGCGGCGGGCACGGCTTGCGTTTGGCGGACACGAGCAGGCGAAGGAGAACTGCCGTGAGGCGCACGGTACTGCGATGATCGAGCGGACGCTCGATGATGTTCGCTATGCTCTGCGGCAGTTGAACGAGAACCGTACGTTTGCGCTGGTGATGATTCTGACGCTTGCGCTCAGCATTGGAGCGAACAGCGCCATCTTCAGCGTGATTCATGGAGTGATGTTCAAGCGGCTGCCGTACCCGGAGCCCGACCGGCTGATGCGGCTGTTTCTTTCCAACCCGCTGTATCCCAAGTTTGCGCTGAATCCCTTCGATTTTCTCGACTTCAGAGCGCGCAACCACTCGTTTGAGTCGATAGCCGCCTTCACGCGCGGCGATGTACAGCTCTCGGGCGCGGGTGAGCCGGTTCACCTGAACGGCTTCGGCATCACGTCGGGCTACTTTCATGTGCTGGGGGTGCATCCACAGCTCGGGCGTGAGTTCGACAGCAAGGCGGAGATTCCCGGGAACGGCTTTCAGATTATTTTGAGCGATCGGGTGTGGCGCACGCAGTTCCATGCCGATCCGCAGATCGTTGGCAGCAAGGTGACGCTGAACTCGCAGCCTTTTACGGTGATCGGAGTGATGCCTGCGGGGACGGAGCATCCGGGCAATGACTATCACGCGGTTTCGTATGGCGAGAATGTGGATGTGTGGTGGCCGTTTTCTTTTGCGGGAGATCCGAGTCACCGTGGGGCGCATTTTATCGAAGGCATCGGGCGTTTGAAGCCGGGCGTAAGCGTGGAGCAGGCACGTGCGGAGATGAACTCGATCATGGGGCAGCTTGGCCGCGAACATCCGAACTACGATCAGGGGTGGACGGTGCTTGTGGTTCCTCTGAGCGCGGAGATTGTGGGCGCGAGCCGCACGATGCTGCTGGTTCTTCTGGGCGCGGTGGGGATGGTGTTGTTGATCGCCTGTGTGAACACGGCCAATCTGCTGCTTGCCCGCGCTTCGGCGCGGCAGCGCGAGATTGCGGTGAGGCTGGCGATGGGGGCGTCGCGGCTGCGGGTGATTCGCCAGCTTCTGACGGAGAGCCTGCTTCTTTCGCTGACGGGAGGCGCGCTTGGACTCGCGGTCGCCTTTGCCGGAGTGCGTGCGCTGGTTGTGCTGTTGCCCTCCGATTTTCCACGCGCGCAGGATATTCATGTAAGCGCGCCGGTGCTGGCTTTCACGCTGGTAGTGAGCGTGTTGACGGGAGTTCTGTTTGGGCTGGCACCGGCGGTGCAGGCCTCGCGGATCGATCCGAAGCAGGGACTGCAGGCTGGAGGAAGGACTGCGACGGCGAGCCGTCAGCAGAACCGGTTGCGTAGCGTGCTGGTGATTGCCGAGGTGAGTCTGGCCTGCATTCTGCTGGTGGGCGCGGGGTTGATGTTGCGGACGTTTGTTAACCTGCTTCGACTCGATCCTGGCTTTCAGGAGGACCATGTCATCACGGCGAGCCTTGCGCTTCCTCATTCGAGATATCGAACCAAGGAGCAGATGGCGGATTTTTATAGCAGGCTGGAGACGAGCCTGAAGGAGTTGCCGGGAGTGGAGAGTGTGGGTTCGGGCAGCGACCTGCCGTGGACGGGCTACGACGAGAATACGAACTTCACGATTGAGGGCAAGAAGCCTCCTCTTCACGATGAGTTTCATGGGAGGTATCACACGGCGACTGCGGGCTACTTCAGGACACTGGGGATACCGTTGGTCCGTGGCCGGTTTTTTACTGAAGCGGACAAGCAAGGCGCGCCCGGGGTGGTGATCGTCAATCGAGCGCTGGCGGAGCGTTACTGGCCGCATGAAGAGATCCTTGGCAAGCGGATTTCGTTTGAGAATGCGCCGAAGAAGGATTCGGACTGGATGACGATCGTTGGCGTTGTGGGCGATGTAAAGGATCAGCCGAACAGCGTGAGCGCCGAACCTGCGTTCTGGTGGTCGGAGCCGCAGACGTGGGTGTCGGATATGTCGGTTGCGATCCGTACGCACTCGGATACGCGGCAGGTGGTCGAGGGGCTTCGTGAGGCGGTGCGGCGGATCGATCCGACCCTTGCGGTTGCCGATGTGAAGCTGATGGATCAGGTGGTGAATGCGTCGATCTCCACGCCTCGGTTCACGTTCATTCTGGTGGGGCTGTTTGCGGGATTGGCGACGCTGCTTGCCGGGATGGGAGCTTACGGCGTGATTGCGTATACGGTCGCGCAGAGGATTCAGGAGTTCGGGCTGCGTCTGGCTCTTGGGGCACAGCGCGGAGACCTGTTGCGGATGGTGCTGGTGCAGAGCGCGCGGCTGGCCGTGCCGGGCACGATTCTTGGGCTGTTATGTGCCGTGAGCCTGGGGCATGTGGTCGAGACGCTGCTGTATGGAGTGAAGCCGGGAGATCCGATGATCTTCGGCGGAGTGATTCTGGTAGTGCTGACGGTCGCGCTAGTGGCTTCGTATGCTCCGGCACGGAGAGCTGCGCTTGCCGACCCGATGACGACTCTGCGGGCGGAGTAGAGCGGCGCTGACTGGAAGGGGGAAGGAGGCCGTTGTGCGGCCTCCTTCGCTGTTAGCGGAGTACGAGATTGGTGATGGCCGGGACTGAGGTGTAGAGGAGGACGAGCAGTCCGGCGAGGCAGGCGAGGGCGATGCTGTGCGTGATGACGAAGCGCAGCAGCGTTCCTTCTTTGCCGTAGTGGTCGGTGGCGGTGGTGGCGACGACGATGCTCTGGGGAGCGATCATCTTGCCCATGACGCCTCCGGCGGAGTTGGCTGCGGCCATGAGATAGGCCGAGATGCCAAGCTGCTGGGCGGTGAGCTTCTGCAGGCTGCCGAAGAGGACGTTGGAGGAGGTATCGGAGCCGGTGGAGGCGGTGCCGATCCAGCCGATGAGGGTTCCGAAGAAGGGATAGAGCTTGCCGGTGCGGGCGAAGGCGAGGCCGAGGGTGGCGTCCATGCCTGCATAGCGGGTGACGAAGCCGAGGGCCATGAGCGCGGCGATGGTGATGAAGGTGAACCGCATGGTGACGAAGGTCTCGCCACAGGTCTTAACGATGACGGACGGTTTGATTTTCATAGCCAGTCCGGCGACGATGGCGGCGATAAAGATGCCGGTTCCGGTGGCGGAGAGCCAGTTGAAGTTGAAGATGGCCGGCTCCGCTACGGGCTTGGGGACGGCGGGAGGCATGCGGGTGACGGCCTGATGCAGTCCGGTGATGGTGATGTGGAAGGTGCTGAAGGAATCGAGCCAGCGCGACCAGAAGGGAAGTCCCCAGAGAACAATGAAGAGAGAGAGGATGGCCCAGGGTAGGATGGCGTCGCGAAGGAAGCCCTTGTCGCGTTTGACCTCCGAGGCAGGAGCGGGGGTAATGGGCTGGAGGGTCTGATTGAGGATGCGCTTGGGCTTCCAGACGCGCAGAAGGAGAAGCATGGCGATGATGGTGAAGCTGGAGGAGAAGATATCGACCAGCCAGGGGCCATGGAAGGTGGCTACGAGAAGCAGGGTAAGGCTGTAGACGCCTCCTGCGACGAGGATGGCGGGCCAGATCTCGAGCATGGCGGCCCACCCGGCGTAGGCGCAGATGAGCCAGAAGGGAACGATGACGCAGAAGGGAGCGATCATGCGGGCGGCGACACGGGTGAGCAGAAGGGTGTCGAGGCCGGTGATGCCGTGGAGCGCGACCATGGGGATTCCGAGTCCGCCGAAGGCAACGGGAGCGGTGTTGGCGAGCAGGGCGAGTCCGGCGGCCTGAAGTGGAGGGAAGCCGAGGCCGATGAGGATGGTTCCGCAGATGGCGACGGGAGTGCCGAAGCCTGCTGAGCCCTCGAAGAAAGCACCGAAGGCGAAGGCGATGAGGAGGAGCTGAAGGCGGCTGTCCTGGGTGACGCCGATGAGGCTTTTCTGGAGGAGCTGGAAGCTTCCTGATTGATGCGTGAGGTGGTAGAGGAAGAGGACGGGGAAGACGATCCAGGCGATAGGGAAGAGTCCATAGGCCGCGCCGTAGAGAGTGGCGAGCAGGCCGAGATGGATGGGGAGATGAAAGACGGCGATCGCGATGAGAACGGCTGCTGCGAGTCCAGCAAGGGCTGCCAGATGGCCCTTAACGCGGAAGACCCCCATGGTGACGAGCAGGACGCAGAGCGGCGCCGCGGCCCATGCCGCGGAGAGAAGCCAGTGATGAGCCGGATCGTAACTTTGAGCCCAGGTTGCCGATGATTGCAAAAAAGTGCACAGGTGTACAGAGCCGTGGAAAGAAAAGGCTTGAATGGCCATAAGATTTGTAATGTAACGCCCCCGCGCTAAATTGAATGACGACCAGTATGGTCGATTGGGCCTACACCTGTAAATTGCAAAGCGTAAATAGATAGGGCATCGGTGTCCGCGATACGGCCTGCGAGTGGTCTTTCTGCATCTGAGAGGGCTAACATGTCGACCCCTCACCCATGGCAAAAAAGCTCGTCAGGCAGCGCTCCCCGCGTCCTCGTTGTTCTGCTGAACTGGAACAATGCGGAGGAGACGATTGAGGCAATTGCCTCTGTCGAGAAGATGGACTATCCGAATGTCAGCATTCTGATTGTGGACAACGGGTCGCAGGACGATTCGGTGGAGTGGCTGCGTCCCCTGGTGAGAGAGGGGCTCGAACTGTTGGAGTCGCCGGTCAATACGGGCTATACGGGCGGATGCAACCTGGGGATGCGTCGCGCGCTGGAGATGGACGCCGATTATGTATGGCTGTTGAATAACGATGCGATTGTGGATGAGGGTGCGCTGTCGTCCATTGTGGCACTGGCAGAGACGGATGCGTCGATCGGGCTGGTGACACCGCGGATTGCGGCTCTGGATGAGGACCGTCTGACCTTTGCAGGGGGCGTGATCTCGATTCCGAAGACGATGTACAACGAGACGCACGATCCGGCAGAGGCTGCGGAGTGGAGCGCGAAGTATCCGGAGGCCGGGCTGGTGATCGGAACGGCGATGCTGGTGCGCGTGGAGCTGATCCGGAAGATCGGCATGCTGGATGAGGGTTTCTTTGCTTACTTCGAGGACATCGACTATTCGGCGCGGAGCGCGGCTGCAGGGTTTCGCAATGTTGTGGATGGGAACTCGACGGTGCGGCATCTTGAGAAGAACCGCAACACGATGCCGCTGGAGATCAAACCGCACTACTGGTACTACATGGCGAGGAATGAGAGCAGGTTCTGGAGAAAGCATCTTGGGCTGAAGAGCAGTCTGCGCCCGGCGTGGTACAGCTTCAATGGATTTCTGCGGCATCGCAATCGCGTGAAGGATGCGAGACCCGAGAGCGAAGCGGCAATCCTGGCGGGACTGTGGGATGGATGGAGGAATCGTGGGGGAGCGTATCGCGCAGATGCGCGCATGCCGGAGCCTGTGGCGGCGCTGGTGCGGGCGTACAGCTCACGAAGCGCTTTGCAGCCGAAGGTGCCTAATCCAGCCAGGGTGGCGGCTTCTTAGTAAGGCAGCTTGCCGAGGCGCGAGAGCAACACGGTTTCAGCGCGGAAGAGAAGAGGATTGCGGTTCGTGGCCATGCGAAGCAGGTTGGTGGGCTGCATGTGACCGAGCATATTGATGCCTCCGTAGAAGGAGAAGCAGAGCGTATAGCCGAGGTCGCGGGCGATCTTTTCGGTGGTCTCGGTGAAGGCGCCGTGGATACCTACGGGATATGCGAGGGTGCGGACGGGAGTGCCAAGATGGGCTTCGATGTTTTTCCGCGATTCGACGAGCTCCCACTGCTGAGCCTCGGCAGGCATCTGGCCGAGGATACCGTGGGTCTGGGTGTGAGAGCCGATGGTCATGCCGGCTGCCTGCATCTCGCGGGCCTCTTCCCAGGTGATGAATCGGCGGTCTACTGCGGGCAGAGTGCAGCAGGCCTGCTGGCGCAGCTCGTTCATGAAGCGCTCGCTGTCGGTGTTGTCGGGGCGCTTGTAGTGGCGCAGAACATCGCGAATGGCCTGCTCGCGATCGTCGTCGAGGCTGATGGTGAGGGGTGCAGGAAATTCAAAGACGATCTCGGAGCGCGGTGAGTTGCGGACGAGGTAGGCGATCTCGTCCCACCAGGGAATGGTTGCGGTACCGACATACTCGGGAACGAGAAAGAAGGTTCCAACGGCGTTGTTGGCTTTGAGGATTTCAAACGAGGTGGTGTAGTCGTTGCGATAGCCATCGTCGAAGGTGATGGCGATGTGCGTGCGCTTGAGCGGGGTCGTTCCGGAGACGAGATCTTCAAGTTCCTGTCCGGCGACGATGGGGAAGTACCGCTTGAAGTACTTGAGCTGCATCTCGAAGCCTTCAGCCGAGGCGCTGAAGACGTCGCGATCGAAACGGGAGGCAGCCGCGTTGCCGACGCGGTGATGATTGACGATGAGGATGGCCGGTTTGGACCGAAATCTCTCGAGGAGGCTTAGAGCCCCGGATCGTTGGAGGATATTAGCAGCTAGTTCTCTCTTCGACATTCGGGGAGACTTCTCCTGGGAGTACTAATGGTGTGAGAAGAATGAGGGTGGTTGCGTTGCCTTCAGGGCAGAGGACGTCGAAGTCCAAGAGAGCGGAGAAGAGTTCCGGCGGCGACGCGAGCGCAGCCTTTGAGCGTGATGGCGGTGGGTCGCCAGTCGTGACGATCGAAGTCGAAGAAAGCAAGTTGGCCGCGGTAGGTTTCGCGTATCTGACCCCAGGTCAGCAGTCCGCGATCGACGTATCGCGGTAAGGCGGGAATATCGCGACGAAGAACGATGTGGCGGAAGTTGAAACGCGTGGCTTCGACGGGCTCGACGGGCTGGCCGATGAGATCGAGATAGTGCAGCCAGCCGATATCGACGCCAGCATAGACGGAGGCGTCGGCAGTGACGCTGTAGCGTGGGTTGGCTTCGATAAGACGAACGATGCCGTCGCGCGTGTCGCGCTTGACCTCGATCTCGCAGATGCCGACGTAACCGATGCCACGCAGGAAGTTATCGCAAAGAGCGGCGATCTCGGGATCGCGTACAGGCTCGACGATGGAGCCGGAGCCGAAGAGAACGGGGTGGGCGCGGAGCTCGTGCACGACAGTGTGACCGATGCGGCGGCCGCCGGAGCCGTAAACGGAGAGGTAGCAGTACTTGGCGTCGTCGCCACCTGCGATGATCTCCTGCGCGACGACTTCGGGGCGCAGAGCTTCGGTATAGGCGTACTGGGCGAAGAGTTCTTCGCGGGTGTCGGCGGTGAAGAGCTTGAGGCCGCGAAGAGGGTTGTCTTCTGGCAGCGCGTCCCACTCGCGTTGATGGCGCGGCTTGATGAGACAGGGGAAACGCGCCTGAGCGGCGAAGCCTTCGAGATCGGCGCGAGACTGAATGTAGGCGCTGCGGGGGATGGGAAGGCCGTGCTGCGCAGCGAGGGCGTACTGCTGCTCCTTGGTGGCAAGGGCGGCCTGTACAGCGATGGAGTCGAGCGAGAAGATGTAGTGCTCTTTGAGGACTTCGACGTGTTTGCCGAGCGCGGAGACGAAGATGTCGGCGGCGGGGATGATGACGGGCTTGGCGCCAAGGTCTTTGGCGAGGTCGATCATGAAGGCAACCCATTCTGCGGGGTGCGTGTCGGGATTGGGGCAGAGGTAGGACTTGCCGTAAGAGGAGCGAAAACCTTCGTGATCGGCGTGGCAGTCGACGCCGACGGTGCGAACGCCACGGCGCAAAAGGTCGCGCATGAGGTTCAAGCCGGTTTGAAAGACGCTGGCGACGACTACGGGGGCCCAGTTGCTTTGAGCGCGTTGTGGATTCACGCGGAGTTGCCTCCTGGGAGCAGGCTTACAGTGAAGGCCTCACCAGCATACCGAGTGAAGGTTGAAGGAGAGGGCAGCGATTCGCAACGTGTTTGGACTATTGATTCTTTGAGCGTTCCCGGATGCTTTTGGCGAGTTGCTCGATCTCCTGAGCTTTTTTGATGACAGAGACGGAGAGTGTGTCTTTGTTACTTTTTTCGACTTCGGTTTTAAGCTCCTGCGTAAGCTTGTAGAGCTTTTCAGTGTCGGCGCGAAGATCGGCGCGCTTCTTTTCTTCGGGGCTGAGAGGCGTCTTCGTTTTTTCCGCTTCAGACGGGGCCGTGGACTTCTGCGAGGCAGGAGCAGAGGATTTGTCGGATTGCTGAGCGGGGAGAGCGGAACAGAGACTCAACATAAGCCCGAATGCGATCGCGGGAGAAGATCTCTGCGAGTACCAACCCGGCATCTTCATGATGAAGCGTTGCTCTCCCTTCCTGCAAATTCTGCATACGATTCTATTCCTGAGATGAGAGATAGGAGAGATGTGTTGTGAACGGAGACGAGAGGATGACTCCAATCGATAACGAAGCTGAAATTATTTGCAGCCGTAGTGTTGCCCTGACGTTCTTTAGCTCGGATGCGCTTGCGCTGAACGTTTTCGCTGTGGGTGAAGGAGATGTTAATTCTTCGAGGCCGAGCGGCGTTCGACGGGTGCAGTCGCAAGGAGATGCGCAGTTGCGGGAGAGAGAGTGGCCGTGGGAACTCCCTCTTCGTTCTTTGTTAGTGGAAGAGGATTGATCTGGGCTGGGGTCATAAGACTGACGAGGATGGTCACGGCGAAGTTGAGCAGGAGGGCGAGAAAGCCTGCGTTGAAGCCGTGGAAGGGATCACGGTGAGAGAGCATGAGTGTTGACGCGACGGTGAGGCCGGAGAGAAGTCCGGCGATGACGCCCCACGAGGTGACGCGCGGCCAGAAGAGGCCGAAGACCACTCCGGGGAAGAACTGGGTGACTCCAGCGTAGCCGAGGAGAAGAAGCGCGACGAGCGTGGTGGAGCTGTGCAGTGCAAGGCCGAAGCTGCTGAGCGCGAGGATGAGGACCATAATCTTCGCGAGGCGGGCGACGCGATCTTCGGACATCTGCGGCGCAAAGAGTGGACGAAAGACGTTCTTGGCGAAGAGTGTGGATGCGGTCAGCAGGATGATGGCCGAGGGGACCATGGCAGTGAGAGCGCCTGCGCCGCCGATGACTCCGAGGAACCACGCGGGGAAGGTCTTGCGGGCGAGCATGAGTAGCGACATATCGCCGTTGGTAAGGCCGGGAACGAGCAGCAGCGCCGCAAAGCCTGCGATGAAGATGAAGACAAGGCTGATGGTGTAGAGCGGGGTAACGATGGCGTTGCGGCGCAGGATATGGCCGCTCTTTGCGGTAAAAGCCGCGCCGAAGGTGTGGGGCCACATGTAGAACCCGCAGGCGCTGAGAATGACGGTGGAGATGAACCAGGAGTGCCCCATCGTTTTGGTGGCGCCGGGCATGACGAGATGTGTCGGATGAGTTGCGGCGAGGGTGTGGAAGAGAGGTGAGAAGCCACCGAAGTAGTGCATCGGAACGTAGATGCCGATGGAGAGCGCGGCGAGGATCATGAGGAAGTCTTTGAGGACACTGACCCAGGCGACGGAGCGCATGCCGCCGACGTAAACGAACATGGCGACGACGGAGACGGCGATGAGCATCGATAAGCTGCGGGGAATCTGGTCGAAGCTGGCGACCTGAACGATGATGCCGAGTCCGGTGAGCTGAATCTGCAGATAGGGGATGACGAAGAGCACGCCGACGAGAGAGACGAAGAGTGGAAGGAATTTGCTGCGGTAGCGTTTCTCGAAGAAATCGGATTGCGTCTGAAGGCCGTGGCGATGGCCGAGCTCCCAGATGTAGGGGAGGATGTAGAACGAGACGACATAGCCCAGCGTGATGTAGGCCATGATGTAGAGGGCTGGGCCTCCACGGGAGTAGGCCCAGCCGCTGGCTCCGAGGAAGGCGAAGGTGGTGTAGATCTCTCCCGCCATCAGGAGCCACATGAACAGCAGACCGAAGCTTCGTCCGGCGATGGACCACTCCTCGAGGTTCATCTGACGGCCTTTGCCGGCGAGGAAGCCGACGAAGCTGCCAAGAAAGACGATGGAGAAGATGACGCTCATCGCAACGACGGCAGGCGTCATGAAATCATCGATCCTTTCTTCTTGTGTCGTTCTTCGATGCGGTTCGCTAATGCCATACAAACGCTGCTGAGCACGATCCAAAGAACGAGCCAGAAGAGGTTGAAAGGCAGGCCAAGAATCATTGGATGGACGCGGTCCCACCATGGCACGGAAAAACACATGCCGAGGAACGGGATGAGACCAATGGCAACGGCAGAGAGAGATGGTTTATGCATGATGGTTGAACGGTGTGTTTCGGTTAATTATGCAAAGTCGATTGCGATCACCTCGTAGTCGAGCACGGAGGGAACGTGGAACTTGAGTGTGCTGCCGGTTACAGTGTGCTGCATGGGGCCCTCTTTGACCAAGGTGTGAACCCGGGCGACGCGCTTGCCCTTGGGAAGATCGACCTCGACAGACTGCGGAGGTGAGGCGATCAGCTCGTGCATCTGCGGGCGCATAGCCATGGGATTGGTGAGGTTGACGAGGTGCACGGTCATGGAATTTTTCTGCGTCCACACGGTGGCGTCGAACATTCCCTGTCCGGTGACGCGGAGCGGCGAAGGCTCGTTGGTGGCCCACTCGAGGGAGTTGAGGATCAGCCGTCCGTGATCGTGAGCCATTACGTCCCAGTAGACGCGGTCGATATCCCAGGGGAAGTAGACGACGCGGCCTTCGCCGACCTGATTCATATAGACGTCGGGGATGTCGGTCTTGTCGATGGTCCAGAAGGTCTTCTCCATGGGGAGATTGGCAACGGCGGGAATGCGTGAGAGCGGCTGCTGCGCAGCGTTGGGATGCGCCGTGACGTTGAGCTGCCACGTGCCTCCGATGAGAGTCTCGGCGTCTTCCATGCCTTTGAGCAGTGTGGGATAAAGAGGATTCTGCTTCTGAGGATAGAGGTAGGTGTTCTGGACGGCCGTCTTGGTGTTGACGCGCGAGACGAAGGAGGCGCCGAAGAGATCGGCGAGGCCGAAGTCTTTGCGGGGATTGCCCTCTTCGTCGCAGAGCGAGGTCTCGTAGGTGGCGACGATGCTTCCACCGCGATGGACGAAGTCGCGCAGCTGCTGGCACTGCTCGTCGGAGAGCGCGGCGATGTTGGGAAGGATGAGAGTTTTGAAGCGGCCGATGTTGTCGGGGGTGAGGGTGTGGTCGTGCACCATCTCGAAGGGGATGCGTGCTTCGATGAGAGCCTGATAGAAGCCGAGCTGCGGGTCTTCGACAAGACGATGAGCGTCCGCGGCACCGGCGTATAGCTCCGCGGTCTGCTGCGAATAGACCATACCGACACGGGCGATGGGAGCGGTGTTGCGAAGGTAGCGCTCGTTTTTGTAGTGCCAGACGTAGAGGTCTTCGATGACCTTGAGGCCGCGGCGGTCGTGGAGCTGTCCAGAGACCATGTTGAACCAGGGACGCAGACCGTTGGCGACGCCGTCCTGCACCCAGACTCGGGTTTCCGCGGGGCTCTTGGTGGAGTTGAGCCAGCGATACGGCGAGACGATACCGACGTTGAAGATGCCGCCGATGGCTTTGTTGCCGAGGGTGGAGCGATACTCCTTGCCGTTTTTGCCGTTGGCCCACGGGACCATGACGCGCTCGCGGCACTGACGATCGGCGAAGAGTGTAGGAGAGAGCTCGCCGACCTTCTTCATGTCGAGACCGCTGAGGGCTCCGCCGCCGGAGTTGGCGATGTAGCGGGCATCGGGGCGAGCTTTGCGAACGACCTTGTCCCAACGTTCCCAGATCTCGAAGCGACGAGCCTGCTCCCACGCGAGGTAGTGGCGGTAGACGGGGTTGCGCGGGTTGCGGTCGCGAGGAAGATCTTCGTTGTAGGCCTGGCGGAAGTCGTGGACGCAGTGCTCGCAGTAGCACATGCCGTTGCCGGTCCAGCGGTTGGAGAAGATGCCGCCGACGTTGTACATCTCGACGATCTCCTGGGTGACATCGGTCATGAAGTCGAGATTGTAGGGGCCGAGTGTGCAGGTGAGCCACATGCCGGGATAGTCGGGATGCGGGCGCTTCTTGCCGTTGGCATCGACGGAGATCCAGTCGGGGTGTGCCTCGTAGACATCCTGATAGGTGGCGTGGGGATCGGTGCGGGCGAGCACGACGATGTTCTGCTTGCTGCAGCCATCCACCATGTCGGCGTAGAAGCTTTCGTTGCCGGGGAGCCATTTGCTGCGATGGTGATACTTGATCTTTGTGGGATAAAAGGCGACGACTCCTCCGGCGGAGAGACAGGCCCCGTCGGCGTGGATGCGACGGAAGTAGTCGAGCCAGAAGGCGCGATCCATCTTGGCGGGATCGTCTTCGGTGAGGTTGAGCTGCGCCCAGCGCATGGGGCGATCGAACCACTCGGAGTCGGCAGAGGACAGAGGCGCGGCGCCTCCCGGTGAGGTCATAGCGAAGGCTGCGGCCGCCGCGGTGGTCTGAAGGAAGTCTCTGCGAGTCAGCATGAAATAAATCTCCGGGATCGATTTCGAAGAGGATCTATTTTTTCATCCGGGCTGTCTTTGCTCAAGCAAGACAGCCCGGAGGTTGAAGGTTAGAACTGATAGCGAAGCGCGAACTGCATGATGCGCGGGTCGCTGGCGGTTGTGATCTTGCCGAAGGAGGTGGAGGCATTGGCCAGGTTGCCGTCCGGCTGACCGAGGTTGGCGTGGTTGAGAGCGTTGAAGAACTCGGCACGGAACTGAATGGTGCCGAAGGTTTCTGTGATGGGGAAGCTGCGGACCAGGGAGAGATTGACGTTGGCGAGGCCGGGACCATAGAGAGGATTGCGCCTCGAGTTGCCATAGGTTCCGGGGAGATTCGCGGTAAAGGCCGAGGTGTTGAAGTAGCGACTGATCTTGTCGGTCTTGTTGAGATACGAAGCGCGATAGGGGATGCCGGTGACATTGGGGCGATCGAAGTTGACGCCGGTGAGGGAGGCATCGCGCCCGGTGACGATATTGAAGGGAATGCCGCTGGAGAGCTGAATGAGGCTGTCGACTGCCCAGTGCGAAAAGACTCCGCGCAGAACGGCATTGGCGTCTTGATAGAACGGAATCTGATAGACGATGGAGCCGGCGAAGACGTGACGGCGGTCGAAGTCTGAAGGAGCACGTTCTCTCTCGGGATGCGCGGGGTCCTGAGGGGTTTGACCGAGGTTGGTTGCGGAGTAGTAGTCCAGCAACTTGCCGTAGGTATAGGCCGCCATGAAGGTGAGACCGTTGTCGTATCGCTTGGAGAGCGATGCCTGCATGGAGTGGTAGGTGGCATTGGAGCAGGTGCAGATGGTGCGCACGCTACCGTAGGTTCCGGGGAGGAGAGGACGGCGGGAATCGGTGTTCGCGATCGTCGACGAGGGGCCGGTGTAGACGGCAGGATTTGCCTGCAGCATACGGATCAGGCCGTGTTCGAGCTTGCCGACGTAGCCGAGATTGAACTGCATTCCGCCGGGAAGCTGTTGCTGGATGGAGGCGCTGAAGTTGTGGACGTAAGGAGCGTTCAGCGTGGGAGTAGGCACGGTGAAGAGGCTCATGGGGAAGGTGAATTTGGAGTTCTGGGGCGAGTAGACGTAGGGGAACGGATCCACAGTTCCGGCGTAGGGATCGACCATGCTGCGAGGAGCGTTGACGGTGTTGGAGATGACGAAGGGCTGATTGACGGCGGCGTAGGTGAAGACGTCGGAGCGGAGATCTTCAAAGAACATGCCATAGCTTGCGCGAAGGCTGGTGCGGCCATCGCCACGAGGATCGAAGGCGATACCGATGCGCGGAGCGATGTTGTTGTAGTCGCTGGGAACCAGTCCGCTGGGAATGCCGGTGTCGCCGGGGAAGACCATGCCGATAGGAGCGTTGGGGTTGACGGTGGATTTCTGTCCGGCGCGGAAGGTGTTGGTGTGGTTCTGGGTAATGCCGAAGGGTTGGAAGATGGAGTAACGCAGGCCGAGGTTGAGGGTGAGGCGGTTGGTGACGCGGAAGTCGTCCTGCGCGAAGAGGTAGCCGTCCCAGGTTTTGGCGTTGCGGTGGTAGGGGCTGGCCTGCAGAAGGCGGACAGGGCGGCCGATGAGGAAGTCTGCGAAGGCGTTGCCGGTCTGCGAGCCGTCGAAGGTGAAGGTTCCGTTGTTGCCGGAGGAGCCGAAGTTGTAGAGCTCGAGCCGCTCGATTTCGCCGCCGATGCTGATGGAGTGTTTGCCACGGTTCCAACGGATGGTGTCGCCGAGCTGATAGATGTTGTCGTGCTCGTTGAACAGATCGGTGGTGTTCATGTTCACGAAGCCGCTGATGTTGAGGTTGGGAAGCTGCGGCGTAATGACGCCGGGAAACTTGGCCCCGAAGTCGGAGAGTTGGCGATTGTCTTTCTGGGTGACGTTGGAGTCGACGCGGGAGACAGCGAGTCGAAACTCATTGAGCAGAGAGGGACTGAAGGTGTGAGTGAACTGCGAGGCCCAGTTCTGCAAGTTCAGGCTGGTGTCGCTGGGAGCATAGGGTGTAAGCGTGCCGGCCTGACTGGTCAGGATTCCCTTGTCGCGGAAGTAGCGGACGAAGAAAAGATTTTTTTCCGAGAGGTTGTAATCGCCGCGAATGACGTACTGATCGTCGTTGGTGGGGCTTGGAATGAGTTGAACGACCCCTGCCCCGGTGGGCGAGGTGGGAATGAACTCGTTCATCAGATTGAGGGAGACGGGATCGAAGTCGGCCGGGTTGACCTGACCGTTAGGATAGTTCCCGCCGTGGATGGGATCTTTGAGGACGGTGCTCGATCCGAAGAAACCGGTCCGCTGCGCGGCTGTAGGAATAAACGCGGGCGAGATGATCTGCGATTGACGAATGCGTGTGCCCTGATAAGAACCGAAGAAGAAGAGCTTGTCGTGCAGGATCGGTCCACCGAAGGTACCGCCGAACTGGTTCTGCTTGAGCGATGGCTTGGCAACAGGCAGGCGAGTGAAGTAATTGCGCGCGTTCAATACGGTGTTGCGCAAGTAATCGTAGGCAGAGCCGTGGAACTTGTTGGTTCCGGAGCGGGTGACGGCGATGAAGATGCCGCCGGAGTTGCGTCCGTACTCCGCGCTGGGGCTGCTGGTGAAGATCTGAAACTCTTGAAGCGCGTCGGGATTGGGAAGATTGAGCGAGGTGTTCTGCGTGATGTTCTTCCACGAGGCCCCGTCGAAGCGGAACTCGTTCTGGGTATCGCGACCACCGGCAACGGTGATTCCTGCACCGCCGCGGCTCTGAGTCTGCACGGTGGGCGGATTGATGATGTTGGTCACACCGGGCACAACGGCTGCAAGGGTAAGAGCGTTGCGGCCATTGAGAGGAAGCTCCTGAATGCGCTCGCGGCTGACGAGCTCTCCCATGGTCGAGGAGTGCGTATCTACGCCGGAGGCCTGCGCGTCGACCTGAACGGTCTGCGAGGTAGAGCCGAGCGAAAGAGCGGCATCGACGCGGGCGTTCTGATTGACGACCAGTGTGATGCCGGTCTGCAAGAAGGTCTCAAAGCCGGACATGGTGACCTTGAGCTGGTAAGGCCCGATGGGCATGTTGGTGAAGAGGTAGTTGCCTTCGCCATCGGTCTGGGTGGTGCGGGTGAAGGAGGTTTGTGTGTTGGTCGCCGTGACCTCCGCGCCGGGAAGGACGGAGCCACTGGGATCGTGCACGACACCAAGCAAAGAAGCGGTGGTGCTCTGAGCATACAGACCGGGAGCGGTCGCGCACACGAATGCTGTGACGACTACGAGGAATGCAGGAAGCAGTTTGCGGTACATACAACCTCCTTCAATCGAAAAGCAATTTATTTTTTTTTAGAAACTCTGCAGGCTTATGCCGGTGTGGTCTCTTTGACACTGCGTACGCGGCATGCCGCGATCTCTTCCAGCGCTCGAATAGAGCCACTGATATCTTCATCGCCATAGCCCATCGCAATGGCTGCTCGCAATTGCTGTTGTGATGCGGAGGTAGTTACGAGCGGAACTCCCAGCTCGGAAGCCACCTCGAGGGCAAGACCGAGATCCTTCTCCAGCCAACGCACCGAAAAGGTGGTCGAGAAGTCACCGCGCAGAACAGCGTCTGCTTTGGCAGCGACGTAGCCGGATCTAGCCCCCGTGTTATTGAGGATCTCGATCATGACCTCTGGGTCAACGCCCCCCTTCGTACTCAGCACAAGGCCCTCGTTGAAGGCTTGCAAGATGTTGCCGAGGATGAGGTTTTGCGTGACCTTGGCGTGCAGTCCCATGCCCTGTTCTCCACAGTAGTAGAGGGCTTTGCCCATGACTTCAAACAAGGGCCGGGTCTGCTCGAATGTTTTGCGGTCGCCTCCGATCATGAAGGAGAGCGTTCCGCTCTCTGCCCCGGCCTTGGAGCCGGTGCAGGGTGCATCGAGGAAACGAATATCTTTTTGGGCCAGCTCGGCTGCGATCTGCTTGCTGGCGGTGGGAGAGACGGTACTGCAATCGACAATTAAAGTGCCTGGGGCTGCACCGTGGATGAGGCCGTCTTTGCCGAGGATGACTTCACGGGACATCTCCGTATTGCCGACACAAAGGAAGGTGGTGTCGCTGTTGTTTGCGACTTCGGCCGGTGTTTTGGCGAGTGCGCAATCATGCTGTTTGGCGAACTTCTGAGCCTTAGCGGTATTGTGTGACCACACGGTGACCTGATGACCCGCCGAGATGAGATGGCCAGCCATGGGGGCACCCATAATGCCAAGGCCCAGAAAACCAACGTTCGCCACGAGCAACTCCTGGGAGAAAGTTCCACCGCGAAAGGCATCGAGGAGAGGAAGAAGCGATTCGGGAGGAATTTATTTCGGAAGATTGTCATATTGTCAGACCATTGTCAAGCTAGAATTTCTTGCAGGCGCCGATTGGCAGCCCATGATGTATTGTGGAGAAGGTTCGACGATGAGCCCGGACCAGAAGCAACGAGAGAAGATCATGCGCCTGAAAGTGCGGCCGATCCGCAAGAGTTCGATCAGCGACGATATTGTTCAGCAAATCATCACCTTGATCTCCAACGGAGATCTGAAGGCAGGACAGCGGTTACCGTCGGAGCGGGATCTGTGCGTGAAGTTTGCCGCCAGCCGTTCTTCGCTGCGAGAGGCGCTCCGATGTCTTTCCATTATGGGAGTGCTTTCGGCACGCCCAGGTGAAGGAACTTCGGTGGCCATGGACGGCTCGAAGTTTATGGAGACGGTGCTGCAATGGCGGATGAGCACCGAGCAGCACGATATCGAAGACCTGATGGAGGTCCGCATTGCACTGGAAGGCGTGACGGCTGCAAGTGCTGCGCGAAATATTCAGCCGGCTGAGTTGAAGAGGCTTGAAGATCTGGTGGCGAAGATGGAAGACTCCGTTGACGACGCCAAACGTTTTGCCGCGCTCGATCTGGACTTTCATCTCGGGCTGGCGCGTGCCAGCAACAATAAGCTGATTCTCGATCTGGTCGCGGTGATACGTGGTCAACTGGAGCGCGGCGTATCCAAGGTTCTTCAACTGCCTCAGGCAATGCCGCTCTCTGTAAAGGAGCATCGGGCGATTCTGCAGGCGGTCTCGAAAGGCGAGCCCGAGGAGGCGAGGCGCGCGATTCAAGAACACCTGAGTGCGGCGATCCTTCGACATCGCGCAGCCATTGAAACTCACGCCCTGAATATGACGGCTCACTAAGCGGTGGGGCTTAAAAAATCAGATCGAATGGAAAAACGAGCCTTGTGGGTTCGCCTGATTAAGAACGAGTTAAGCCGCTGAAGTTAGAGCGAATCTCCGAAATCTCTTTCTATTAACGCGGCATTTGTTGGATGGGTGCTTTAGGATAAGACTGCTTCTCAAGCAAAATCTCATCTTTCCGTCCGGGTACCGAGTTGCCCATTGGAGCCACCTTTGCGGCATTTGTCAATTCTGCTCTTTCTGTTTTGCTGCGCTCTGACGCTGAGCGCCGAGACCTTTCCGAATCCTAAGGTTCTTCCTGCGCCAACTAGCGATATTGGTGTTTATGTGGCCGACCTGAATAACGACGGTCGTCCGGACATCTATTTCAGCAGCATATATCGCACATCTTATAATTCCCCCGATTCGATCTACGTCATGCTTGCAAAGGGGGATGGCACGTATGAATCGCTCGCTCCTTACGTGCTTCCTTCCACAGCCCTCGGGGACTGTTTGGCTGTCGATGTTAACCATGATCACAATCTCGATCTTGTGTGTACAACCGTAAACTCCGATGGCTCAAGCAGTTTTTCAGCGGAGACCTTGCTCGGAAATGGCGACGGGACTTTTCAGCCGGCGATTGCCTCCGTGCTCGGTGTAGGGCAAGGGTTTTTGGCCAAAGGCAGTGCTGACTTCAATAACGATGGAAATGTGGATCTCGCGGTCGAGGTCTTTGTGGGCGGTGGGACGGGAGGGGCGGCGCTGCTTTTGGGAGATGGGACCGGACGATTTTCAAAACACGCGGTGCCTGCTGTGGATCCCGGGAACTTCTTTACTGTGGCCGATGCTAACTCGGATGGTAAACCGGATATTTTAGGCCCGACGGGACCGCAAACGTTGTTGAGTAATGGAGACGGGAGTTTTGTCGAGGTTTCCAGGCCTGGGGGAGCTATCGCGGGTGCACTTTGTAGCTTTGCGGATGTGGATGGAGATAATCATGTGGACGCGTTGTGCTCCAAGATCGATGGAACATCCACTTTCGAGATCTTACGCGGCAAGGGCGACGGAAGTTTTGATGTAGACCAGCCTGTGATTGTGCCTTTACCCGAGGCGACGGATTTTGGTTTTCCTCTAAAGGCAGTCGACCTCAATCACGACGGAACCGTAGATATTCTTTCAAATGCTTCTACGGGGTATACAGTTCTTCTCGGTAAAGGGAACCTTCAGTTTTCCAGTCCGGTTCACTACAACTTAACTGGAAATAATTATCTCGTGCATCATGCGTCCGATGTTGCGGACCTCGATGGCGACGGCAATCTGGACTTTGTCGCTGCAGGCATTAACGGCATCTACATCACGTATGGCCGTAGTGACGGCACCTTCGATGCGGTGGCGAATTTCACGATCGGTCAAAAGGATATCGTCGAGGGAAGGGCAGCGGACTTCAATAAGGACGGTCTTTCCGATCTGCTGACATCTGGAGGTTCAACGCTCTCCCTGAGCTTAGGCAGCCGCAAGGGTTCGCTTGAAGATCCTGTCGAGATCTCAACCGATGGGATTTCTATCAGTACCTCCAACGTATTTGCTGCGGGGGACTTCAATGGGGATGGCAATCAGGACATCCTTATGTCGAGTTTTGCTGATCCTTCGACCGTGAAGGAGTATCTGCTGAATGGAAACGGCGATGGCAGCTTCACCCCGCCCGTTGCTGTACCCGGAGTGGCACCCGATCTTTCCTCAAACACCCTTGTTACGGATGTAAATAATGATGGCCGGAGTGATCTTCTAAACACCGGATTATCAACCGAAACATCGACAAGCTACATCTCCGTGCAGGCTTCGCAATCCGATGGCTCATTCTCTTCGCCAGTGAAGAGCTATCTCCCCTCCAGCTATTCGGCGACCTGGATTGCTGAGTATACGGTAGCGGATTTTAATCAAGATGGCAGGCCTGACATTGTTGTTGGTTCGGATGCGATCTATCTGTTAGCAGGAAAGGGCGATGGGAGTTTTGTCTCCACGGGACAACCTCTTCCGATTCCAGGGGTTGAATCTTATGCCTTTCCTCTGGATCTAAAGACCGGCGACTTTGATGGAGACGGAAATCCTGATCTGGCTGCTCTTATTGGAGACTCGCCGGGGTCAGAGATTGTCGTTTTCTACGGTGATGGAACCGGTGGATTCTCAACTCCTGTAGTTGTCGACACCCCGAAGCACTCCTACTCTCTTCTGCGTACGGCAGATCTCGATGGAGATGGACGATCCGATCTCATTCTTGATCTAGAAGGCAATTCCGAGATGTATTTCGGAATCACGATTTTTCACGCTTTGGATCATCGAACGTTTGGATCGGCGACGAACTATATCGCCGGTCCGAATCGCGTTGGGCTATTATTTCCCGCGGATTTTAATGGAGATGGATTTCCTGAATTGCTGGCCGGCTACAGCGGTCATACCTTTACGATGTTGAGGAATGATCCTGGTCCGGTGGTGACTCGCCAGCTCACGGTGCAGAGGGAGCCTTCGGTCATTGACGAGCCTGTCACGCTGACGGCTACTTTGGGAGCGCCATCCGGTTCGACTGTGTTGCCTACGGGCGCCATTACGTTTTCCATCGATCGCGTGGCAGTGGGGAGCGCGGTTCTTTCTAATGGAACGGCTACTTTCGAGCTCAATTCGGGGCTTTCGATCGGGAACCATCGTATCTCCGCCTATTGGCCAGGAGATGCGAACTATCCGTCAATGATCTTCAGCACACAACATGCTGTGACGCTTATCCCTGTTGCGATCGATCTTAAGGCGGATCCGAATCCGGTGACGGTGGGACAGAAGATCAACGTGAGTTTTTCCCTCGCCAGTTCGGTTTCGAATGAAGGCCTGCCGTTGCCCACAGGAACGTACACCCTTCTGGATGGAAGCACCGTGATCGCAAACGGCAATGTCTCTGAAACGACCAACAGCTACAGCGTGACGGGAATTTATCTGCCGGCGGGAACGCATGCGCTGACGGTGAACTACAGTGGCGATGCCAATCACTCTGCGGCTACGAGCCACTTCAGCGAAGTGGTCAATGCTGCTCCCAGCACGGTTTTGCTTCAGACTTCACCGAATTCGAGTCAATACGGGCAGTCGATTCTCTTGACGGCAACGGTTCAACCGGGAATCGGGGAGGGAGTTCCTTTCCTGCCTTCTTCGATTTTGGGGACCGTAACCTTTCGTGGGCTGCCTGGCAATCCGATCACCGTGCCGGTGACATTTCCCGCGGGTTCGCCGGCGAATACTCCCGCAGTGATCTCCACTTCTGCAATTGGAACGATTGCTCCGGGTTCTTATTCCGTAACGGCGACGTTCTCCGGCGATTCAAACCTGCTGAGCAGTACGTCAGGTACCGTAACGCAGGTCGTCATTCCGCCTCCCTCAGTTACGACTCTCAGGGTCGATCCGATTCCTGCCTATCAATTTCATCCTGTGAGCATCACTGCGATCGTAACCGGAACGCTTGGCTTAACAACAGGCACGGTGAACTTTCTGGATGGAAGCACCGTTCTTGCGAAGGCGACCCTGGTAGGCGAAAGAGCTGTTTATTCGACGAGCAACCTTGCGGTTGGTTCTCATAGCATCACAGCTGTCTACAGTGGTGATGGCAACAATGCGCCCTCGAGCTCAGCCGTTATTGTCGAAACAATTCAACCCTACGATTTTTCAATTAACACGACGACGTCTGGAACCGTGGTGGCCGCGCCTGGACGAGAAACGCAGGTAAGCTTCACATTAGCGAGCGTGGGAGACTTTTCAGAAGACCTTACGTTGACGGTTACGAATGTTCCCGATACTTTTTCGGCGACGCTGTCACCCAACACACTGCATCTCGATCCCGGTGCGAGTGCGAAGGTAACGTTGAATCTGGTACCAAATCATGTCTCAAACAAAAAAGAATTGTTCAACGAATTCGGACAGACGATCTCCTGGGCGTCGATGCTGTTTCCTTTTGTGATTTTCCGTCGCAGGCGTTGGGCAGCCTGCCTGTGTGCCCTGTTCCTGGTCTCGATCACTGGATGCGGCGGTGCATCTTCCTCTCCTTCTTCGAAGACCTATAACGTGCAGATCCAGGCGACCGCGACCGGAAGTACGATCTCTCACGTGACTACGATTCCTATAACGATTCAGCAATGATCTAAACGAGAACCGCGAGTTCTGAGGATGAGTGGGGGAAGAGAAAGGTTCTCCTGGATTTCTGCATCCATTCATAACAAAGCCGACCTTAGGAGGTCGGCTTTGTTATGAATCTTTTGGAGCACCGAGCGGGAATCGAACCCGCGAATACTGGTTTTGCAGACCAGCGCGTTAGCCACTTCGCCATCGGTGCTTATCTCTTCGCCGTACGGAGAGTACGGCGAAGGGTTGTGAACAACAGATTACCTTACTTTGGCTGTGCCGCCGTGCGGAGATACGGCTTGACCGTCTTGTAGCCCGGGAAGAGCTTGTCGGCTTCGTCGTTGGAGACTGCGCCGGTGATGATGATATCTTCGCCCTGCTTCCAGTTTGCCGGCGTTGCCACCTTGTGCTTGGCGGTCAGCTGCATCGAGTCGAGCACGCGGACGATCTCGTCGAAGTTGCGTCCAGTGGTCATGGGGTAGGCCATCGTGAGCTTGATGCGCTTGTCGGGACCGATGACGAAGACCATGCGAACGGTTGCGTTATCGGCAGGCGTGCGGCCCTCGCAGCTGTCGCCAGAGTCGCCCGGAAGCATGTCGTACAGCTTGGCTACCTTGAGTTCGGTATCGCCGATGACGGGGAAGTTCACAGGCGAGCCGGTGACCTCTTCAATGTCCTTCGCCCACTTGCCGTGGTTCTCCACCGGGTCGATGCTGAGGCCGATGACCTTGGCGCCACGGGCGGCGAACTGCTGCTCGAGAGATCCTACGGCGCCTAGCTCAGTGGTGCAGACCGGAGTAAAGTCCTTCGGGTGGGAGAAGAGAACAGCCCAGTTGTCTCCGATCCATTCATGGAAACGGATCGTGCCCTGGGTGGTTTCCGCGGTGAAATCCGGAGCTACATCATTGATACGCAGTGACATGTTTTCGTTCTACTTTCCGGGGATTTAACCCCTCGATGTTTGATCCTTGGGCCCAACAGAAAACCCACCCGGCTCAGTGGCTTGGGTGGGTTCTGCGCTACTCGGAAGACGCTTACTCCGATTCGCTCATTCACACACCCTCTCAGGGCTACAGCAACAGCAGCAGCACATTGAGGTCATGTTGGGCGTCATCATCATTTTGCGTCGAAAGATTTCGTACCGCGGCTAGCACAGGCTAGCATCAAGCAGGTTGGCCTGACTGCGGTCTAACCAAACCATAGTCCCGGGAGCTGGTTATGTCAAATACCTCATTTGTATCTACTTTCTCTTCCCAGGCGCATAAAGCCTATGATTACGCGCTGGTCGACGTGTTTGCAGAAAGGCCGCTGGAGGGGAATCAGCTGGCGATCTTTCCCGACGCACGAGGACTATCGGACGAGGAGATGCAGGCGCTGGCTCGAGAGACCCGGTTGTCCGAGACGACGTTTGTCCTTCCCCGTAGTCCGGAGATCGAGCAGGAACACGGTGTACAGGTTCGTATCTTTACTACCGAGGAGGAGCTGCCCTTTGCCGGACATCCGACTCTCGGTACGGCGAGCTGGCTTTACTGGAGTCATCCCCGCCTGCAGGGAGCGGAGACGATCTCGCTTGATCTTCGGGTAGGCAGCATTCCAGTTCGCTTCGCTGCTGCCAAGCCGGAGAAGCAGGGTGTGTTCGGCACGATGCGGCAGAACGATCCTTTCTTCGGACCGGAGTGCGATCGCGCGGATGCGGCGAAGGTGCTCGGACTTCCGGTGGAAGAGATCGATCCTGAGATTCCTATCCAGACGGTCAGCACGGGCAATCCTTTCTGCATGGTTCCCCTGCGTTCGCTCGAGGCAGCTCACAGGCTGGTAGTTCCGCAGACTCCGCAGGCGCGGGCGTGGCTGGAGCAACATGGTGCAAAGTTTTTTTACTTCCTGACACGAGCGCAGGCAGGAGGCCGGGCGCAATGGCACGCGCGGATGCAGTTCTCGAACGGTGAAGATCCTGCGACGGGGTCTGCAGCCGGACCTGCAATTGCGTGGCTTGTGCAGCATGGATGTGTTGGCAGTGGAGAGACCGTGGTGATCGAACAGGGAGTCGAGATGTTACGACCGAGCCGACTCCATGTCTCCGCGAAACTTATCAACAACCGGGTGAGTGAAGTGTTTGTCGGGGGGCGCACCATTCCTGTTGCAATGGGACGCTTTTTCCTGCCGTGATGCACTTAATTTCAACAGGCCCTTCATGTGAATCGTCAATAAATTCGCACCTGTTTCACTTAACGGTGGATGCGCAAGTTCTAATCCTATGTCTTTTCGCTCTTACTTCGCCGTTGCATTGCACGCTATCTCTTCATACTCTTGGCAAGCGTTAACGATGTTCTCGCATGCAACGTGTGAGAGATCGCTGATGAGTCTTTCGCCTGTATTACTGACAACCTGAGTTGAGAGAAGCCCGCAGCCGCACAGACGCGAGCCCTTGCAACGCACCATCGTTACCTGCAAACGCAGTCATTCGCCGAGCGCACAACCTTGCTGCTCCGTACAGATTGCATCCGCACAGATCGATTGTTTGCGTTCAATTGGAATCCTTCGCGTGGCAACCTGCGCCGGCGCGGAACTCTCTCACACCCTCGGTCCGGCCCAATATGCCGGGCGGTGGAACTGTTCCTTCGTGGGAGCAGCCGGAGAGCTTTTGTCTCTTCGGCCTGCTGCCCACGGGAACGGGCAGCCACCGTATGCCTTCGAGCCATTGCGGCCCGGATCGCGGGGAGTGCCTGAACCATCCGGGCCGCGGATCGCAAACCAGACGATCCGCGAGCCTGGCCCATCGGCCGGAGCCTTCGTTACGGGGGCCACCGGCAGAAGAGAGAAAGATAGCCTTGCGGCCGAAAAAAACGATTCTCTGCGTAGACGATAACGAACAAACCCTCTCTGTCCGCACCTTTCTGCTTGAGACCCGCGGTTACCGCGTGATTCCAGCACTCTCTCCTCAACATGCGCTTGAGGTTGTCGAGCAGTCCACTCCCGGCTCGCTCGATCTTCTGCTCAGCGACCTGAACATGCCCCAGATGGACGGCAACGAACTCGTCCGTCGCGCCAAGCAACTGCAACCCGCGCTGCCGGCGATGATCGTCTCCGGAACCACAGGCTCTACGGAGCGTGCCTGCTGCGCGGATGTCTTTCTGCCGAAGGGAGCCAGCTCTCCCGCCGAGATGATTGAGCGTATCCGCATCCTTGTCGCTCGCAAGCGCGGCCCCAAGAAGATTCATGCGGTGCAACACACGGTACTGACCACGGCAGTAGCCTCGTAGACCGGCATAAGAAGAGGCCTGCAGGAAATGCTTGCTAGGCCTCGACCAGCCCATAGCGACGTTGCCATTGCTGCTTCAATCTGGCCCAGATGGCGTCGCGTTCTTCTTTGCTCATCGCAGGATCAGGCTGCCCCGCAAATCGGGCGGCCTCTGATTTAGCCAGCTCCAGCGTGTTGCGATCACGCACCAGGTTGGCGACACGAAACTCCGGCATGCCAGCCTGACGGGTTCCAAAGAACTCTCCCGGCCCGCGTTGCTCGAGATCGAGCTCCGCAAGCTCGAAGCCATTTTGAGTAGAGACCATGGCATTCAAGCGGGCTTCGGCCTGCTCGCTTACGCGGCCTCCGGTCATCAGGATGCAGTAGCTCTTCGCCGCGCCGCGCCCTACACGCCCGCGAAGCTGATGCATCTGAGCCAGACCGAATCGCTCGGCGTGCTCGATCACCATGACGGATGCGTTGGGAACATCGACGCCGACTTCGATGACGGTCGTTGCGATCAGAACGTCGATCTCGCCGCGCTGGAATCGACGCATGACGATCTCTTTTTCGTCGGCGCTCAGGCGACCGTGCAGCAGCCCCAGGCGTAACCCGGAGAGCGCGCCGGAGCGGAGCTCTTCGTGCATATCGGTCGCGGCGCGCAGAGGTTTCTTCGGGAAGAGCTTCTCGGTCTTTGGTGCCTTCTTCGTTTTTTTACCTACCGAAGCAGTGCGGCGCGAAGTGGTTTCGGGAGCTTTAACGGCAGCTTCGTCCTTGGGCTCGTCGTGAGCGAAGTCCAGCTCGGGCTGATCGTCGCGCGCACCTTCGATCACGGGATAGACAATATAAGCCTGTTGCCCGGCGGCGACCTGCTTTCGCACGAAGCCCCAGACATCGTCGGCGCGTTCCTCTGTCGTGCGTCGTGTGACGATCGGCGTGCGGCCGGGCGGAAGCTCGTCGATCACGCTGGTCTCAAGATCGCCGTATAGCGTGAGTGCGAGCGTTCGTGGAATCGGAGTGGCGGTCATGACCAGGACATCGGGCTCGGCGGAGCGGCCATCCTGTCCTGGCTTCTTCATCAGAGTGAAGCGCTGCTGCACGCCGAAGCGATGCTGCTCGTCGACGATGACGAGGCCAAGGTTGGCGAAGTCTACTTTCTCTTCGATCAGGGCGTGCGTGCCGATAGCTAGTTCGGTTTCGCCGCGATAGATTCTGCCTCGCGCCTCACGTTTCGCGGCATCATCGAGTGAGCCGGTGAGCAGAGTGATGCGATAGGGTTTGCCGGTTCGCGGCGAAATCGCATCGGCCAGAAGCTTGCGGGCTGAGAGGTAATGCTGGGTCGCGAGAATCTCCGTGGGGGCCATCAGGGCTGCCTGACAACCGTTTTCGATGGCAATCAGCGCAGCCTGCATGGCAACGATCGTCTTTCCCGATCCCACATCGCCCTGCAGCAAACGGCGCATGGGCTGAGGCTTTCGCATATCGGCGGCAATCTCACCTAACACACGCTTCTGCGCTGAAGTCGGGTGAAAGGGAAGAATCTGCTTGAGTGCTCGACGTACGTTTTCGCCGGTGGTGAAGGCTGTTCCTTCGCGCTCGCGCAGGCGGCGGCGCTTCAGCTCAAGTCCCAGCTCGAGATAGAACAACTCTTCGAAGATCAGCCTTCGGTGTCCCGGTGTCGAAGCCGACATCAGCTCGGAGATCGGTGTACCTGCCTCGGGAAAGTGAACGGTACGCAAGGCATCGAGCCGGCCCGGTAGCTTCAAACGGTCGAGCAAGGTGCGGGGCAGTGTCTCCGGCACGCTGCTGTTGTCTTGATCGAGCTCTTCCAGCAATCCCCAGACAACGCGGCGCAGCCAGCGTGAGGTCAGCTTGGCTCCCCATGCGGTTGTACCTCCGAGAAACTCGTAGACCGGAACGATGCGGCCAACCTCAAGCGAGACAAACTCCGCCTCAGGCGAGTCTGCCGCAGGCAGAATCTCGAACTGCGGCTGGATCATCTTGAACTTTCCCGCGGTGGATCGCGAGGACTCCAGCTTGCCGTAGAGCGCGACCATCTGGCCGGCGTGAAACTTATCGCGCAGATAGCTGCCGTGAAACCAGATGCATTTGACGGTATCGATGCCTTGTCCGACGGTCATCTCGAAGATCGGCATCGAGCGTGTGCGCAGAAGTGCTGAGCCTCGAACCTCGCCGATGATCGAGGCCATGGCTCCTGCCTTCAGGTCGCGGATCGGCAGCGGATTTAGACGATCTTCGTAGCGGAAAGGGAGATGATAGAGCAGATCTTCGACGGTCTCGACTCCGCGCTTGGCCAGCGCCTCAGCGACTCGTTCTCCTACACGCTTAACAAACTTGATCGGAGTCGAAAGTTCCAGCACAGATCGATGCTATCAAGCCTGCCTTTATGTGACTGCAAGGCAAAAGAAATCCTATAATTTCATACGTTCCTGTCTGTACGATTTCCCGGGCCCCCTACATTCAATTGATTTTGCAAAGGAGAACTCTGCTTTGACGTTTATAGAGCGATGGTTCGAAGAAGTGTGGAATAAGGGCCGTGAGGAAGCAATCGACGAGATGTGCCGACCTGATGCCGTCAGTCATGGCCTGAATCACCCCGACGGAACCGAGGTCTCGGACCGGCAGGAGTTCAAAGCCTTTCACAAGCAGTTTCAGGCGAGCTTTTCTTCGATCAACGTCAAGGTAGAGCGCATGGTAGCGCAGGATGACCTGATCGCAGGGTATTGCGTGGTCTCTGGCGTTCACTCCGGTGACGGGCTGGGCTGGCCCGCAACGGGGAAGCAGGTGACATTTACCGGCATGTGCATGGCCCGGATTGAGGGTGGCAAGCTTGCTGAAACCTGGAACTGCTTCGACTTTGCCTCGATGTATCGCCAGCTCCAGCAGGCTAGGGAGGCGATAGAAGAATCTCGTCGCCGCTGAAACTCGCCCTGCTAAACTGGCCATAGGAATCCATGGCTATTGTTGAGCTCCAAAAGGTTCGCAAAGCGTACGACACCAAGGTTGCGGTCGACGATCTGAGCTTTCGCATTGAACAGGGAAGCATGTTCGGCCTGCTCGGCCCGAACGGCTCGGGCAAGACTTCGTCGATTCGCATGATGATCGGGATGACGTTGCCGGACTCCGGCTCCGTCACCTTGTTCGATCAGCCCTTTGACCGCAAAAACCTCCATCGCGTCGGGTATCTGCCCGAAGAGCGCGGCCTTTATAAGAAGATGAAGGTCATCGACCAGCTCGTCTTTCTTGGACAGCTGCATGGCCTTGATGCCACAACCGCCAGCAAGCGTGCCCACGCATGGTGCGAGCGGATGGAGATTACCGAAGCGATTCCCAAGAAAACTGAAGAGCTCTCCAAAGGCATGCAGCAGAAGATTCAGTTCATTGCAGCGCTTCTGCATGAGCCCGAGCTGATTATTATGGACGAGCCCTTCAGCGGTCTGGACCCTGTAAACGCCACCTTGCTGCAGGACACCCTTGTCGATCTGCATCGACGGGGCCGCACGGTACTCTTCTCGACGCATCGCATGGACCAGGTGGAGAAGCTCTGCGACACGATCTGCCTGATTCACCGTGGTCATCCTGTTCTCTCCGGCGGAATGCAGGAGATCAAATCGCGTTATCCCAAGAACCGTGTACAGATGGTCTTTGAGGGCGACGCTTCTTTTCTGAACAACCCTGTTGTTGAAAGTGCGAAGAACTATAACGGTATGGCCGAGATCCGGCTCCATGACGGTGCCGACGCGCAGTCACTACTTGCTGAGGCCATAACAAAGGCCAGCATCTCGCGCTTTGAAGTGAAGGAGCCCACACTCGAAGAGATCTTTATTGAAACCGTAGGAGACCGGGTCGATGCATAACATATGGCTAATTGCCAAACGCGAGTACCTGGAGCGTGTCCGCACCAAGGCTTTTCTCATCTCCACGCTGATGATTCCGCTGCTGATGGGAGGAGGCATCGTCGGCTCGATCCTGTTAGGCGTTCGAGCCAAATCGACCTCGCACATCACCATTGTTTCTCCAGATCAGCAACTGGCAATCGATCTTAAAAAAGAGCTGGAAAACGGGAAAGACAGCGAGATGACTGTGGACATTATCTCGCCTGGCAACAGCACGACTCGCCCGACTCTGGACTCCATGCTGGCCGACAAACAGCTCGACGGCTATCTGTGGATCACGCCGGGTGAGAATGAGAGTGCGCGCCCCATATTCTCTTACACGCCGCGTTCGACGGCCGATATCGGGACCAAGAACACCATTACTACGGCGCTGAAGGCTGTCTTGATGCGCGAACGCCTGACCCATGACGGTGTGGTGGCGAGCGAAGTGAATTCGCTGATGGCGCCTGTCGAGGTCGATACCACGCAGGCAGGCAAAAATGCCGATACGACATCGAGCTTCGTCGCGATCTACGTGCTCTTCTTCCTCATGTATATGGTCATCCTGCTTTATGGGATGAACGTCGCTCGATCCATCATTGAAGAGAAGACCTCGCGTGTCTTTGAGGTGCTGCTGGCGACCATCACTCCTGAGGAGATGATGGCCGGCAAAGTGATTGGAGTGGGCTCGGTCGGTCTTACGCAGGTCGCGGTATGGTTGCTGACGGCAGTTTTGCTGACCAGCGGCTCGTTTGTCGGGGCGATTGCCGGGGGCAAGGTTCACGTCTCGCTCAGCCCGTTGCAGATCATCTTCTTCGTCGTCTACTTTCTGCTCGGCTATCTGCTCTACTCGTCGATCGCGGCTGCGCTGGGAGCGATGGTCAACTCCGAGCAGGAGTTGCAGCAGCTCAATATGTTTCTTGTGATGCCGCTGGCAGGCTGCATGTTTGCATTGGCTCCGGTGATCAGCAATCCCAATGGGATCATCTCTCGCGTCATTTCGTTGATTCCGTTCTGCACGCCGCTGATCATGTATCTGCGCATCTCCCTGGCAACGCCGCCAGCGTGGGAGATCGGCCTCTCCATCGTGCTGATGATCGTGACCATCTATGCCATCCTGTGGGTCGCCAGCCGCATCTATCGCGTTGGCATCCTGATGTACGGCAAGCGGCCCAATCTGCCTGAGATTCTGCGCTGGCTTAAATACAGCTAACGAAACGCTGCTCGATGCTGCGATCTGGCCGGGCAGGAAAGTAAACTCAACCCGTGATCGAGCCAGCAGCCCAACGGTTTACCTTCAAGCAGCGTCTTCTGCTCGCCATCGTTCCGCCGCTGGCATACGTGATCATCTGTCTGCTTGGCGTAACGCTGCGGTACGAGGACATCTGCGAGCCGGGGATGATCCCGCAATACCACACGCCTCCTCCGCTCATCTACGCCATCTGGCATCGCTGCCTTCTGGCTTGCGCCTGGAGATTTCGCAACGGCAATCTGCACATCCTTATAAGCCGCAGCTTTGACGGCGAACTGATCGCCCGCACCGTGGAACGTCTCGGCTTTGTGGCCGTGCGCGGCTCCAGCTCACGGGATGGCGCAGTTGGGCTACGCAACCTGCAGCGTGCCTACGAAGAGAAAAACTATATTGCCATCACGGCGGATGGTCCGCGAGGACCGGCGCAGGTGGCCAAGCCCGGCGTGACGCAGCTTGCCGCGCTGGTGGGTGCTCCTGTGGGAGCCGTTTATCTGCACCCCAGCCGCGCCTGGGTCTTCCGCTCGTGGGATCGCTTCATGATTCCCAAGCCTTTTTCGCGGGTCACCGTGGGATGGACGATGCCGGTTGTCGCTGAGCGAGAGGCCGTCCAGGGCGCGCTCGATCATGCGGTGAAGATTGCCGAATCCCGCAACCCGCAGGCATAGCCTTAGGACCATTCAATTCGTAGAAATGAAGTCACCCCGTTAAAATCAAACAGTGCGCGTCTCCGATTTCCATTTCGACTTGCCCGAAGAGCTGATCGCGCAGACACCTCCTCCGGTTCGCGGCTCCAGCCGCATGCTCGTCCTCAATCGCGCAGCGGGGGAGTATCGCGACAACTTCTTTCGCAATCTCCCCGAGATTCTTCATCCTGGCGATCTACTGATCCTCAACGACAGCCGCGTTATCCCGGCGCGTCTCTACGCCACGCGCGCACGTGGTCCGCAGACTCAGGCCGGTTCGCCCGATCCCACAGGCCGAATCGAGGTGCTTCTTACCCAGCAACTGAGACCGCACGAGTGGACTGCGCTCGTCCGCCCCGGACGCAAGGTGCAGCCCGGAGAGCGTCTGCATTTCGCAGCTCCAGGAGATTCCACACCGCTCCTCGAAGCGGAGGTGATCGAAGCTGCCGAGTATGGCGAGCGAACGCTCCGATTTAACCCGACGGACAGCTTTCGCGCCATTCTCGATCGTATCGGCCACATGCCTTTGCCACCATACATTCATCGCGACGATACGCAGGAGGACCGCGAGCGCTACCAGACAGTCTTCTCGCATCAGCCCGGCTCCGCCGCGGCGCCTACCGCAGGGCTTCACTTCACCCCGGAGATTCTCGATCAGCTACGCCTTCGTGGGGTCCAGATCGAGACCATTACGCTTCACGTCGGCCTCGGTACCTTTCAGCCGGTACGTGCGGAAAATGTCGAAGACATTCATCTGCACGCCGAGCATTACACGCTGCCCGCGGCTACGGCCGATGCGATCAATGCCGCTCTGCGCGAGAAGCGTCGCATCATCGCAGCCGGAACCACCACGACACGCACGCTCGAGCACTGTGCCCACGTGGCGACCGCCGACACCTTTGAGCCTCATGCAGGTGTTCGCCTTCATCCACACTCCGGCGAGACGAGCATCTTTCTCAGTCCCGGCTATAAGTTTCGCGTCATCAGCGGACTGCTCACCAACTTCCATCTTCCGCAGTCGACGCTGTTGATGCTGGTCAGCGCCTTCGCAGGAACCGAGGCGGTTCTCGCGGCATACCATCACGCCGTTCGCGAGCGCTACCGCTTCTTCTCCTACGGGGACTGCATGCTTATCCTTTAGCGGGTGTGCGGCTCTTTTCCACTTTCTTGCGGAATTGTTCGATGGCTGCATGAACATTGGCCGGCCAGGGCCTGTCCTTCTGTCCCCGATAGGTCTCGACCCAGATCAGCTTCTGTGGAGCGCTCGCGTCGGAATAAACCTTCAACTCCAGAATCTCTTCGTCGCCCGGCCCGATATCGATTCCTGTTGTGGGGGC
>DATJJJ010000038.1:0-4749 GCA_035492215.1 Edaphobacter sp.
GATCGCCCTGCTTGCCACGGGCCACGTCTTCGGCGTTGAGCTTCAGCTTGTGGCTCGGGTCTTCCATGTTGACCTTCTTGCCGCCGGCGAAGATCTCATGACGGCCGTGCTCCTCATACCACTTGGTGAGAGTAGCGGTCATGTGCATCTTCTCGATGATGTTCCTCCAGCCCACGCCCGTGTTATACGCGCAGAAGCTGATCTCGCCCTCCTGGGTCGCGTACGGAATAATGCACTGCTCCGTGCGGCGGAAGTCGTAGTTGAACAGGTCCTGGAACCACATGCCTGCGATGAACAGGAAGTTCCAGCGGTCGGCGCGGCGCTTCTTGATGTCTTCCATCGTGCGGTCGCCGGTGACTTTACCGTAGTCGCGACCAGTCGCGCCGAAGCACTTATCAAACTTCTGCAGCAGGTCCACGATCTTGAAGTGCGTAGGAGCGTTCGAGGGGTTGTAATTGCGCAAGAGAGCGAGCGAGACGCCGACGATGGAGAGGAACTTGCCGCGGGCGGCGTCGTTGATGCGGGCGACGTCCTTGGCGAGCTGCACGGCGTCGAGGAACGCGGTGACGGGAACGGCTTCCTTGGTCTCCTTGTCGATCATCAGCGCCATACCGATACCGCAGTTCGGGTGGCAACCGCAGGAGAGCTGACCCCAGTCATGATCCGGTCCGTGAACCAGGTCGGCCCAGTCGGAGAAGGTGGACATGAAGGAGATGGGGAACCAGTCGCGGGTCGATTCGCCGAGGCCGGTCTGGTTGCGGATGTCGTGCGCGAGGTGCGACAGCGTGTAGCGCTGTGCGGCGCGGCGCTCGTCCGAAACCTCTTCGTCGCGGCCGGTGAAGGAGACGGGCTGGAAGGAGAGGAAGTTGATCTTCTTGGGGTTGTCGAGCGCGAACTCGATAATGCGGCCCACCTGCTCGTTGTTGATGCCGTTGACGATCGTGGTGACCGGAACGATGTCGACACCAGCCTCGTGCAGGTTGTGGATGGCCTGGAGCTTCACGTCGAACGCGTTGCCGACCTTGCGGTGGGAGTTGGCGGCGTTGCCGATACCGTCGAACTGCAGGTAGGCGTAACGCAGACCAGCCTCAGCAGCGGCCTTGGCGAACTCCTTCGATTTCGCGAACTCGATGCCGTTGGTCGCAGCCTGCACGGAGTTGTAACCAACCTTGCGGGCGTAGGCGACGGCGTCGAGGAAGTAGGGTGAGAGCGTGGGCTCGCCGCCGGAGAACTGAACGGACATCTGACGACGCGGCTTGATGGTGATCGCGTTGTCGAGCATGGTCTTGATCTCGTCCCAGGTGAGCTCGTGGACGAAGCCGACCTGATTGGCGTCCATGAAGCAGGGATCGCACATCATGTTGCAGCGGTTGGTGAGGTCGATGGTGAGAACCGAACCGCGGCCGTGCGTCACGGTGGAGGTGCCGTGGTTATGGAGCTTCTCATCGTTGTGAGCGCGGATGTCGCGGCCGGGGAAGACGTCTTCGAGGTGCTTCATCATCGGCGGATCGATGGACATGACGTCTTCGAAGTGGCCGTGGATCGGGCAGTCCTTCACCATCAGGATCTGGCCGTCGCGCTCGATGATCTGAGCCTTGATCTCGCCGACCTTCTCGTTGAGAAGGATCTCGTGGGGCAGCTTGCCATCGACGATCTGCTGACGGATCTCCGGAACGCACTTGGGGCAGAGGGAGTCGGTGGTGCGGGGCCAGCCTAGCGGGGGCTTCTCTTTCTGGTACGACTTCAGGAGGGGCTTATCGCTCCATTTGGGGGTGAAACTGGGGTTGGGCGAGATCGAGTTCAGCTTATCGAACAGTGCCCAACCAGCCTTTGCTCCAAGCGTGATAGCCTTCTCGGCCAATTTCGTGGACTTTGCCATATGCTTTGGTATCTCCTGATTCCGTCTTACAAAACTTGGTGAAGCCTGAACAGCTACCTCTGTGAGCTTATTCGGCCCAAGGGCGTCTTCGGAAGTGAACACCCTGATTCAACCCCCATTGGTTGTCCACCGATAAATCGGTGACGGGCAAGGAGTTGAACCTTGTTAAGCGTACTCAGATAGGGGTCCGGATCGAAGCCGATCCAAGCGAATGGCAGAATCCTGCATTGAACGGTACCCTTGTTCCCCTGAGTGGGGCAGGTGAAAAGGTGAAGATTTCCGGCTTACGGAAGGCCGCCCTGGGAATAGGCGATGTTGTTCAGGATCTGCTGAACGAAGATGATGCGCACATGAACGTGGCGAGCGACGTCGGGAAGGAATTCGTTGACGAGATTATTCACCGGATCGAGTGCGAGTCCGGTAATGATTCGCTTCGTGGTGGAGAGGCCGTCGCTTTCGATTCCGGGGACATAAAAATTGCTCAGCTCGGCGACGATGGGGTAGGCGGAAAGGGTTCCATAGTTGGGGATGGTGTGGCCGTCGTCGCTGCGGGAGACGTAGCTGCGCGTGACGGAGTAGAGAAAGCGCTTGCGAAAAGGCATGTGCGGCATTCGGTAGTAGCGGGGGTCCTGATGGGCGAGCGCGGGTACGGCGAAGGTACCGAAGAACTCGGCCGTGGCATTTTGCAGCACACTGACGCCGGCGAGTTTTCCGAAGCCCTTTAAGCCGGGGCCGTAGGCGGTGTGAGAATCGACGGCGATGTTGATGGCGGAGATGCCGACGATTGTGCCGAGGCCGGCGGGGTCGGTGGTGTAGTGGATGGCGAGGTAGCCCTTCTCCTTCCAATTGAGGGGAATGGCGACGTTAGTACTGAGGAAGCGCTGATAGGGATAGACCAGTTCGCTGCAAGGGGGACGCTGCTCGGCTTCCCTTTCGGAGCTGACGTAGATGAGGCCTGCTGCGTGCCACAGATCGCAGGAGCCGGGTTTCTTTCCCTGAGCCCTCATGATGGCATGGTTAATGGCAACAACGTCCTGCTGCTGCTCGGCGATTGCGCTGGGGGCATCGGGAAGATCGTTGAGGGGCTGGGAGGGCGCAGAGGGAAGATCAGGCACAGGAGAGGGAGCAGGCGGCACAGATGGCGTCGTTTGCGCCATGGCTGCCGTCGACATCAAAAACCACAGGATCAGAGCCCTGTACATGAACTCCTCATCGTACTGATCTGTATATAACCCAGGACGCGAAGGATTCACTCATACTTGGGAAGGTGAAGCCACTGAATGATCTCTCCCCCGAATTCGGTGGCGAGGTCGCCGAGTGCAGAACCGCCGAGTGAGGTGGCCCAGGCGCGGGCCACTTGTCCCGCACCGACATTGCGATCAGGATAGTAAGCCTGGGTGAGTCCTGCAGCTGCCGCGGTTCCGATCATGTAGGCATAGTTCGGAATGGTTTTACCGCTGTCGGTGCGTCCGATGATGGGGCGCGTGCCGGCATAGAGGGCACGATTGAAGAACTTGTGGCTGCGACCGAGCTGATAGTAGCGCGGATCCTGGTGGAGGATGGGGGCCATGATGGAGTCGCTGAAGATCTCTTTGCTGGATCCAAGGACGGCAGCAGCACCGAGTCGCTGGGCGAAGGCTTCGCTGTTGACGCCATAGTTAGGAACGCCGTCGATCAGGTGCGCCCATCCAGCAGAGAGGAACCAACCTCCAATGCTGTAGGGAGTTAGGGTTTCACGCAGGCCGAGTATGACCTTATCTTTTGCCCGTTGCGGCGGCGCAGTTCGGCCAGCGGAAATGAACTTAACGCGCGGTAGTGCAGGCGGCAAGGTGGACGACTGACCGGCGTTACTTTTGGGCTGAGCGCCGGAGGTATGAGAATCGCCTGAGAGGCTGCTTGAATAGACTGTACCCGGCGAATCGGGAAGGGGCGATGTCAGTTCTGCGACAAGAGATTCCGAAGTAGGAGCCGTCGCGGATTGTGCCACAAGTGCTGAAGCGAGAAAGAGGATCACCAACGGGAGAAAGTGCGAGAAGCAGAGGCGAGATTCCGAAGCGGTCAAAAAAATACCCTCGTGAAAATAAGCTATCGGTCTCGCATCTTCCCGGGAAAACGAAGCAGCGAATACCTGGCCCGACGCTCTTGTTATTGGCGTCCTGTAAGGAAGGACGCCGGTTGGAAGAGTCGCGTTGTATTTACGAAATGCGATTGCCGTGGCTGTTTCACGACGTTACCACCTCGGCACCGTATTGGGAATACATGATGAAGAGTCATTGACCCTCGGTTTTCCGCATTTCGATAATGGAAGGTGGAGAAGCTTGCCTATGGCGAACGAGAATCCAAAGCGTCCCTGGGAGGAGCGGTTGCATGAGACCGGTTCCCGGATTGAAGAAGATGTGCGCGAGGTGATTCGTTACTTCAACGATGAGATTGTGCCTGATCTGCGGAGAAACGGCTCGGAGGCACTGCGAGCTGCGGCGCGTGAGTTAAACCGAATGGCCCAGAAGATGGATGAACGGGCCGGGCGAACTCCGCCTTCTCCAAAGGACACGCCCAAACCGTGAATCGAGCGCGCTTCGTCTTCGCGGCCTTAACTCCGGTCCTTGTGCTGGCGATGACGGGATGCCATAAGAAGCGTGTGCGAGCGTATCATCCGCCTCCTACTGCACCTGCTACGAATGCAGGACGAAATCCGCAACCTTCGCGTGGAAGTACAGAATCCGCAGGGAGGGAGAGCGGACCGGCGCCAGCGCCGATGCCTCCGAATCTGCATGGCAAGCCTACGTTGGTCGAGACGGGACTGGCGAGCTGGTATGGGCCGCCATACGCGGGACGAAAGGGAGCCGATGGCAAGGTTTACGACCAGAATG
>DATJJJ010000039.1:0-14259 GCA_035492215.1 Edaphobacter sp.
GGCTCTTCATCCCGTCCGAGCAAACTGCCGAGAAAGCTCGTTGCACGTTTTGGCTGCTGCTGACGAAGCTGGTCGAGCTGTTGCTGCGCCTGGTCGAGAGCGTACTGCTGCACAAGCACGGTTTGAGCGAGGACGTAGAGCGCGTCGGGATTGCGGCCTAACGTTTGCTGAAGCATCTCTTCGGCGTCAAAGTCTTTTTCCGAAAGCTGGGTCTGATTGACGCGTTGAATCAAACCCTGGAGCATCTCCTGTTCTTGCGGTGTCATGGAGCTCCTTTGTGCACGAAAATGCGTTCGTGCGCTGGCAAGTATGACGCAGAAAGATACGGAAAGGATAGAAGGAGAGTTCCGTTTCCGTGTGAATGTTGTATGTCGGGGATTTAACTTAGTGTACGGTCTTCATTCTGCGGGACATGAAGTCCATGAGCAGATAGTTGCCAAGAGTTTGGGGTGTAGTGAAGTAAGCCTTGCCGCGGCACATGGCGCTGACCTTCTGGACGAACTGCATCAGCGTGAAGTCGTTGGCCAGCATGAAGGTGTTGATCATGATTCCGGCACGCTTGCAGCGCGAGACCTCTTCGAGCGTCTCTTCGATGACCAGGGGATCGAGGCCAAAGGCGTTCTTGTAGACGCGGCCGTCGGGCAGCGTCAGCGCGGAGGGTTTGCCATCGGTGATCATTACGATCTGCTTCATGTCCTTGTTCTGTTTGGCAAGGATGCGCTGTGCGAGACGCAGACCGTCACGGGTGTTGGTGTAATGCGGGCCAACCTTGACGCGGGAGAGCTGCGAGACGGGGATCTCCTCGGCGGTGTCGTGGAAGAGCACGAGATTGAGAGTGTCGCCGGGGAACTGCGTACGGATGAGATGCGAGAGCGCCATGGCGACGCGCTTGGCCGGTGTGAAGCGGTCTTCGCCATAGAGGATCATTGAGTGCGAGCAGTCGAGCAGGACGACGGTCGCGCAGGAGGACTGGTAGTCGGACTGGTGGACGTAAAGATCGGAGTATTCGACGTTGAGCGGAGTGTGTTCTTCGCCTTCGACGGCGGTGCGAATGCCTTCGCGGCCGAAGACGCTTGAGAAGGTGGCGGTAACGTCGAGGTTGAGGGTGTCGCCGAACTCGTAGAGCTTGGAGGAGCCGTTGATCTCGACGCCTGCGGCTTCGTGACGGGTGTCGTGCCTGCCGAAGTTCGACTTTCCCAGCGTGCCAAGCAGATCGCGAAGAGCCTTGTAGCCGAGAAAGTCCATGCCTTTGTCGGTGACTTCGAAGCGGGCGTTTTCGCCGGTATCGCCGTACTCACCCTGACCCTGCTGGGGCATCTCGGCGTTGATGTAGTTCTGATCCTGCATTTTCTGGATGATCTTGTCGATGAGTTCTTCGATCTGTTCGTCGTTGAGTGTCTCGTATTTTTCTTGTGCTTCTTCGTCGAAGAGCTCGCCGGATTCGAGGGCCTGACGGATTGCATCGCGCAGGCTGTCGAGGGTCTGGTCGTTGAACTCGCTGAAGGTGGAGTAGGGATCGTTAAAGCCGGAGTCGAGCAGGAAATCGGACAGAGCCTGCATGAGGTCTTCGAGATCAAAGCTCGAAGAGAGATCGCCGGTGAACTTGGTGTAACGGACGCGTTTCATGGCTGAACCCTGCCTGCTGCTTTCAGATTAGACGGTTTTTGCGCGCGGTGCGATTCAACGAACGATCGGCGTCGCAGGTGGAAGCTGTCGCGCTAAATACCTGCCGGGGAGATTCATGAATATCCCAGCCTCATAAACATAAATAATGTTTATTTAAAAGCGGATCTTCATAAGAAAAGCCAATGACCGGATCGGGGTTTAGTTGAAGCCGCGCCGGGTCCGGTTGCGGGAGCTGAACTCCTCCTGCATCCGTTCGGCATATTGAGCGGCCTGATCGACGCGCTGCTTCTTCTCGGCAGCAGTGAAGACTCGCTCCTCGGCGCGGCTGATGCGTTTGTGGGCGGTCATGCCTTCGAGCAAAAACTCTGCGCCGCTGACGGCGGTCTCCGCCGACGTCTTGCCGTTGATGCTGAGCGGGGAGAGCTTCTCGAGGAGGCCCTGAATCTGCTTCAGCTCGGCGAGCGAGGCCGCCGCAGGTTGTGTGTCGTTGAGCTGCACGGTGCCGCCAAGATTGAACCACTGTTCGATCTGCTGTGTGTCGGTACCAGCGAAGTACTTGTCGAAGACGGCTGCAACGGCGGTGCGGATGATCTCTCGGATGACGGTATCGGCTCCACGCATCTCGCCCTCGTACTCGAGTTCGATCTTGCCGGTGATGCCGGGGAGAGCGGCGTAGATATCGCCGACGCGGGGGACGACGAGCTGTTCGTCGTGGAGGAGGGCGCGGCGCTCTGCGTTCGAGAGCACAAGCTCCATCGTCGTGATGGGGAGCCGCTGCGAGACGCCGCTGCGCTTGTCGACCTTCTTGTCTTCGCGGGCGCTGAAGGCGATCTGCTCGACGATCTGACGGATGTAGTGCGGAATCTCGATCTTCGCAGCGGGGCGTACGGACCACGCCTCCTGCGAGGTGATGCGGATGCCCTCTTCGATGTCCTCAGGGTAGTGGGTGCGAATCTCGGAGCCGATGCGGTCCTTAAGCGGCGTGACGATCTTACCGCGCGCGGTGTAGTCCTCGGGGTTTGCGCTGAAGACGATGGCGACATCGAGCGGGAGGCGCACGGGGTAACCCTTAATCTGCACATCGCCCTCCTGCATGATGTTGAAGAGCGCGACCTGAATCTTTCCGGCGAGGTCAGGAATTTCGTTGATGGCGAAGATGCCGCGATTGGCGCGTGGAAGCAGACCGTAGTGCATGGTCAGCTCGGAGCCGAGGTCCTGATTGGAGCGGGCTGCCTTGATGGGGTCGATGTCACCCACGAGGTCGGCGACGGTAACGTCGGGCGTGGCGAGCTTTTCGACGAAACGGTCATCCGGTGTCATCCATGCGATGGGCGTCTCGTCTCCCATCTTTGCGATCAGGTCGCGCGAATATTTGCTGATGGGCGCGTAAGGATTGTCGCGAACCTCGGAGCCTGCGACATACGGCGTGTGTGGATCGAGCAGGTTTGTCAGTGAGCGCAGGATGCGCGACTTCGCCTGTCCGCGTAGCCCGAGCAGGATGAAGTTGTGGCGCGAGAGCACAGCGTTAACGATCTGCGGAACGACGGTGTCCTCGTAGCCGACGATGCCGGGGAAGAGGGGTTCTTTGGAACGCAGACGGGCGATGAGATTCTCACGAAGCTCGTCCTTTACGCTGCGTGCAAGCCGTTCCGGGGTGTATTCGCTGCTGCGGAGAGCGCCGAGGGTCGTGGGAAGTGAGTTCGCCATATGGGAAGTATAGATGTTTAGCGGCGGCGGGAGGGCGCAAAGAGGTAGGACTAGCCACGCCACACGAGCGAGGAGACGGAGGGAAGTCGTGCAAGTTCGCGAATCAGATCAGGGGTTTCGGGTTGCGCATGCCCCTTTACAGGCCACTCGAGGTCGCAGCTGAGGGAACGAAGTTCGTGCCCGGAATAATGAGCGGTCCAGTCCTTGACTACATATCCTGCCGTCCGAAGGCGAACTCGAAGCTCCATTTCCTCATGCGACAGGTCGGGGGCGGCGGTCTCTTTGAAGTGAATGGAAAGCGTACCGGTTCGGTGCGTTGGCATGTGCATCTCGACGGTTCGTAGAGCCCAAAGAATAAAGAGCGCAAGTACGGTCCCCGCGCAGCCCAGGATCAGCTGGCCACCGCCGAAGATGAGACCCAGAATGGTGACGTACCAGATGGTCGCTGCCGTAGTGACGCCTCGGACCAGGCCGTCCTTCCGAAGGATCGCGCCGGCTCCGATGAAGCCGATACCGGACAGAATGCCGAGGGGAAGACGCATCAGGTCTAGCACGACAAAGGAGTCCGAGGGCTTCCCGGTCGTGTTCATCAGCAGATTCGCCTGCAGCATGGAGAGGGTTGCTGCGAGGCAGACCAGCATCGTGGTTCGGATGCCGAGGCGCTTGCCGCGCTCGTCTCGGTTATATCCGATGAGAAAGCTGGCGATGGCAGCCAGTAGAACGCGGAGGGCGACTTGCTCCCATGGAAGGACAACCGGCATAGCCGGTTAGATGTGGAATCAGCGGCGGAGGTCTTCCCGCAAGGCCTCCATCTCGGCCAGGGCGTGCTGGTTTCCGGTGCGGTTGGCGGCGGCGATTCCGGTGTGCAGCCTTTCGAGCGCCTCATCTGTGCGGCCCTGTTTCGCCAGGGTCTGCGCGGACATCTGATAGCCGGGAACGTAGTCGGGGTTGTGCTCGATGAGTTTGCTGAACTCGGCGAGCGCGGCTTCAGTGTTTTCCTCAGAGAGGTGAGCCATGGCAAGTCCATAACGGGCAAAGGCATCGGAGGGGTTCTGCTCGAGCACCTGGGTAAGAAGGGCGATTCGGTCCATGCGTCGATGTTCCGATGAGCTGCAGGCAGTTGGCAAGCCGCCCGGAGATTTACACTGGAAGGAATGAGCGAAGTGGTTTTGGCAAGAACGGTGCTGGAGTCGCAGTCTGAGCGCAGCGAAATTATCTTTCCTTCGGATGCCAATGCGTTGGGAAATCTCTTCGGCGGAAGGTTAATGCAGTACATCGATCTGGTTGGAGCGATGGCAGCGAGCCGTCATGCAAGGGCTATTACGGTGACCGCGAGCATGGATCACCTGGATTTTCTGGCGCCGGTTCGTGTGGGCGACCTGCTGATCCTGAAGGCCAGCGTCAACCGCGCCTACCGAACGTCGATGGAGGTTGGGGTGAAGGCGATGGTGGAGGATGTACGGCATAACCGGATGCGCCATGTCTCCTCGGCCTATCTAACGTATGTGGCTGTAGACAAAGACGGAAACAGGCTTACGGTTCCGCAGGTGATTCCGGAGACGGAGCATCAGATGCGCCGGTATGAGGATGCAGGACGCCGCCGCGAAATGCGGTCCGGCGAGACGCAGCGTAAGAAAGAGATGCGTGCGGCGCTTGGCGACGAGTGGCACGTTTAGAGAGATCGGAGAATTGGTATGGGACATATGGGAGCGGGTGTACCGCAGGGGCCGCAGCCTCTGCCGGGTGTGGCGCACGTTGTAGCGGTTGGCAGCGGCAAGGGTGGCGTAGGAAAAACCACGGTAGCGGTTAACCTTTCCGTTGCGCTGGCGAAGCTGGGATATAAAGTCGGCCTGATCGATGCCGATATCTATGGACCGAACGTGCCGACGATGCTGGGAGCGACGCGTCAGCCGAATATCGTCGGCGAGAACCGCATTGAGCCTGTTCTGGCGCACGGAGTGAAATTCATCTCGATCGGTCTGATCTCGCCCGGCGACAAGCCGATGGTGATGCGCGGACCGATGCTGCACCAGATCATCCGCCAGTTTCTGCAGCAGGTGGAGTGGGGCGAGCTGGACTTCCTGATCATCGATCTGCCTCCGGGAACTGGAGACGTGGTGATCTCGCTGGTGCAGACGGTGCCGTTGACTGGAGCGATTGTTGTGTCCACCGGATCGAACGTGGCTCTGGAGGATGCGCGCAAGGCGCTCGAGATGTTCCACCAGGTAAAGGTGGATGTGTTGGGACTGGTGGAGAACATGTCGCAGATGACGCTGCCGAACGGCGAGGTGATCGACGTCTTCGGCGCGGGTGGAACGGAGCGAACGGCGGCTCAGTTCGGTCTGGACTTTCTGGGTGCGCTGGAGTTGAATCCACAGATCCGCGAGGGTGGAGACAAGGGAATGCCGATTGCGTTGGCAGGGCCTGATTCGAAGCTGGCCGCAGAGGTGTATGGAGTTGCGCGCCGAGTGGCGGATAAGGCGAAGGCGGTAGCTTCCAAAACAGAGAATGTCTTTGAGATCAGCTAGGTAAGCCGGACTGGTTGGCTGGCGGCTTGACGCGGACGGTAGACTGGTTGCGTGTGGGAGGGCAAGATGGCGGAGCCATGGAGGATGACGGCACGGCAACGAGCCATCCTAACTGCCGTCATTGAGAGTTATATCGAGACGGGCGAGCCGGTGGGTTCGGGCACGATCGCGCGGTTGCAGAGCCGCGATGTCTCGGGGATGAGTCCTGCCACAATTCGCAATGAGATGTCTGAGCTTTCGGATGCAGGGCTTCTGGAACAGCCGCACACTTCTGCAGGCCGTGTCCCGACGGCGAAGGCCTTTCGGCTTTACGTCGAACAGTTGAGCGGGGGAGCGCATCCGAGGATCAGCGCGAAGCGATTGCCTGCGCATTCGCGGCAACAGATAGACTCCAGTTTCGTTGGGATTGCTGGAACGCAGGCTGTTTTGGAGCGGACCTCGCATGTATTGGCGACGCTCTCGAGCGGAGTGGGTTTGGCCATCGCCACGGCTTCGGAGGGCGATCTGTTGGAGCATGTCCACTTTTCGCGGCTGGCTCCGGCGAGCGTGCTGGCAGTCGTAGTGACGCGATCAGGGATGGTTCGGGACCGTGTGTTGTCGCTGGACCGCGACCTGACTCCGGTGGAACTTACGACGGCCACAAACTTCCTGAACGAGAATTTTCGCGGCTGGAGCGTTGAAAGGGTCCGGTTGGAGATTGCCAGGCTGGTGGAGCGGGAGCGAACCGAGTATCACCGTCTGCTGAACTCGGTTCAGCAGCTGTGGGTGAAGGCTGTTCCTCCGAGCGATACGGCGACACCCTCGGTCTACGTGGAGGGAGTGGCAAACCTTGTGGGCTCGAACGTCGACGGTGAGCGTCTGCGGGAGATGCTGGCGGCTCTTGAGGCCAAGCAGCGTCTGGTGGAGCTGCTGAATGCTTATATCGATTCGCACCAGGAGAGTGTCCGCGTGGTCTTCGATCTGGAGGAGCAGGCTCCGCAGATGGCGGGGCTGGTGCTGATTGCGGCTCCGACGAGAGCGGCGGGAGAGAATCGCGGAACCATCGGGGTGATCGGGACCACGAGAATGGACTATGAGAACACGATGAACGCGGTGAGCTATCTTTCTCGTGTCTTCGACCGCATTCTGCCGCATCCGAACGAGTAACGGCGGGTTCTGACCTTTGCTGCGGCCCCTGTTTCAGGCGTTTCGTCGGGACTTGCGCGATCAGCGATAATAGAAGAGGAAACGATCAATGAGGAGACATAATTCCATGCAGGACGAGACGACTGTGCAGGCTGTACAGGAGGGCGAGGTTGTGGCCGGCTCCGACGAACAGCAGTCGGCACAGGACGGAGCTTCAGCGGCGCAGGTTGAGCTGGAGCAGGTGAAGGGTGAGAGAGATCAGTTGCTGGATCGGCTGGCGCGGCTGCAGGCGGAGTTTGACAATGCTCGCAAGCGCGAGGCCAAGGAGCGGCAGGATGCCCGCGACTATACGGTTTCGAGCACCGTGGAGCCGTTTCTGGGGGTGATGGACAACTTTCAGCTGGCGCTCAAGTCGGGCGGCTCGGCAGAGCAGCTTCGGTCTGGTGTGGAGCTGATTCTGAAGCAGATGGAAGACGTTCTGCGCGGCCTGAACGTGGTTCCGGTGGAGAGCGTGGGGGAGCAGTTCGACCCTCGGGTTCATGAGGCTCTCGGAAGCGTTGAAACCAAGGAGTTCCCCGATCATCAGGTACTGGAGGAGATTCGCCGCGGGTATAAGATCCGCGAGAAGCTGCTGCGTCCGGCCCTGGTCAAGATTGCTTCGAATCATGCGGTCGTGAACGACTAGTTTTGAAGCAGGTAGAAGGTTGTTAAAGGATGAGTGCTACGGCAAACGTGACTAAAGTTGATTTCTATGAAGTGCTGAGTGTCTCCCGTGACGCTTCCGATCAGGAGTTGAAGACGGCCTATCGCAAGCTGGCGATGCAGTATCACCCGGACCGCAATCCGGGCGATTCGGCTGCGGAGGAGAAGTTCAAGGAGTGCAGCGAGGCTTACCAGGTTCTGAGCGATCCGGATAAGCGTGCGGCCTACGATCGCTACGGGCACGCGGCGTTCAACGGAAGCTCGAGCGGCGCCGGTGCGGGACCGTTCGGCGGCGGATTCGGCGGAGCACAGGATCTGGGCGACATCTTCGGCGACCTGTTCGGCGAGATGTTCAACATGGGCGGCTCGGCTCGTGGAGGCAAGGCCTCCCGGGCTCAGCGTGGCCGCGATCTGCGGTACGACCTAACGCTCGAGTTCGAGGAAGCCGTCTTCGGCATGGAGCGTGAGATCAAGATCCGGCGCAGCGAGACCTGCACGGACTGCCACGGAACGGGCGCCGCTCGCGGCAAGCAGCCGATCACCTGCACGCAGTGCGGCGGGCGAGGCCAGCAGCGGTATCAGCAGGGCTTCTTCTCAGTGGCGAGAACCTGCTCGGCCTGCGGCGGAACCGGCACGCTGATTGTGGACCCGTGCTCGACCTGCCATGGCGAGACCAGGGTTCCCGCGGAGCACAAGATTCTGGTCAAGGTTCCGGCGGGCGTCGAGCAGGATACGCGTATCCGCTACCAGGGCGAGGGCGAGGCCGGACGGTTCGGTGGACCGGCGGGCGATCTTTACGTCGTTCTGAACGTGAAGGATCATAAGTTCTTCGAGCGTGAGGGCGACGACCTGCATTGCGTGATGCCGATCTCGTTTCCGCAGGCGGCGCTGGGAACGGAGCTTGAGATTCAGACGCTTGAGGGCATTGAGACCATCAAGGTTCCCGAAGGCACACAGAGCGGCCGGGAGTTCAAGCTCCGGGGCAAGGGCGTGCCGCACCTGAATGAGCGGGGCAAGGGCGACCTGATCGTGGAGATCCGGGTTCAGACTCCCGCCAAGCTGAGCAAGCAGCAGAAAGAGCTACTGCGGCAGCTGGGAGAGACCCTGGAGGTGGACAATGTTCCGACCTCGCGGGGAATCTTCGACAAGGTGAAGGAGATGTTCAACTAGAACCTCCCCCCTCCGGTGGATGTATGCAAAATCTTGATTTGCAAGGCTTTATCTTTGGACCTTGAATTCAAGTTATTGATTTGAGGGTGTTTGCGAGCAACCTATTGATTTAAAAGGAAGATCCCGGGATGTTATCCCGGATCTTTTTTTGTCTCTTCTATTTTAGCTTGTGGAAGGGAATGAATCGGCGTTGCATTTCCTGTTTATTTTGTTGTGCTTAGGCGGTGGTGGAGCTTGACAAGGGTCGGCAGTCCGGAAGGTTTGCGCAAAGAGACGGGGACTCTTCGGCTTCGCCGCAGAATGACGCACGGTGGAGACCGAACTGACGAAACCGTGGTGGGTGGTAGTTGATCTTAATTCGTAGGGGATGTGGGGCGGGTAGAAGCTTGCATGAAGGCGGTGGAAATCTCCTGTTGATTTAGGGACGGCTGCCGATGACGGGAGAGGGAGAGGCGGCGTCGAACAGAGTCATGAGAGTTTATCGGCTGGGCTCGTGTTTTTTCGGTCTTTCGGGGTTGATTTTGATGTTTGCGACTTATACAACAGTTGCTGCATCGAATAGCTGATAATTTGATAGAAGGGCACTCAATGGCAAACGACTTTGTAAGTGTAATTAAACCCACAGCAAAGAACTCCGAGGGAAGTGAGGGCGCGAACGGCAAGCGGCCAGTTCCGGTTTTGCCAGTCCGTGATACGGTCCTTTTTCCTCATGCGGTGCTTCCTTTGACTGTAGGGAGGGACAGCTCCATCCAGCTGATTCAATCTCTGGGCGAGGAGAAGTCGATTCTTGTGGTGGCGCAGCGGGACGCCCGTCAGGACACACCGCAGCCCGGCGATCTTTACGCCGTGGGAACACGCGCGACCGTCCATAAGGTTGTGAAGATGCCGAACCAGAGTCTCTTTGTCTTTACCGAGGGCAATGAGCGTGTGCATCTGGGCGAGTTTTCGCAGCTACAGCCGTTCATGGAGGCGGATTTCGAGGCGATCATCGAGGTGGAGCCTGAGATCACTCCTGAGTTTGAAGCGCTGCAGCGGAATGTGGTGAGCCAGTTCCAGCAGATTGTGACCTCTTCGCCGACATTGTCGGATGATCTGCAGACGATCGCGATCAACATCGAGGAGCCGGGACGGCTGGTGGACTTTATTGCCGCGTCGCTTCCGTTTCTGACGACGACGGATAAGCAGGAGCTGCTGGAGACTCCTGATGTGATCAAGCGGATGGAGCGCATCAACCAGCATCTGGCGAAGGAGATCGAAGTTCAGCAGCTGCGGAACAAGATCCAGACCGAGGTGCAGGACTCTGTACAGCAGTCGCAGAGGGACTACTACCTGCGCGAACAGTTGAAGGCGATCCAGAAGGAGCTGGGCGATGTGGACGAGAGCCAGAAAGACATCGCTGAGCTGAAGGAGAAGATCGAAGCCGCCGGAATGCCGGATGAGGTGAAGAAAGACGCTCTGAAGGAGCTTGGCCGTTTGAGCCGGATGAACGCGATGGCCGCCGATTACAGCCTGACACGGAACTACGTGGAGTGGCTGGCGGTTCTGCCGTGGTCGAAGGGCTCTGCGGGCGAGGTGGACATCAAGAAGGCGAAGGAGATTCTGGATACGGACCACTATGGCCTGAAGAAGGTGAAGGACCGCATTCTGGATTACCTGTCGGTTCGGCGGTTGAAGCCGGATATGAAGGGACCGATTCTTTGCTTCGTCGGGCCTCCAGGCGTGGGTAAGACCTCGCTGGGGCGGTCGATCGCGAAGGCGTTGGGGCGGAAGTTCTCGCGTATTTCGCTGGGCGGCATGCATGACGAGGCGGAGATCCGCGGACATCGGCGCACCTATATCGGCGCGTTGCCGGGACAGATCATTCAACACCTGAAGAGGGTGGAGGTGAACGATCCGGTCTTCATGCTGGATGAGATCGACAAGCTGGGACGCGACTTTCGGGGAGATCCGGCGAGCGCGTTGCTCGAGACGCTGGACCCGGAGCAGAACAACACGTTCCGCGACAACTATCTCGATCAGCCGTTCGATCTGAGCAAGGTTCTGTTTATCTGCACAGCGAACCAGCTGGACACGATTCCGGGACCGCTGCTGGATCGTATGGAGATCATCGAATTGACGGGTTACACCGAAGAGGAGAAGGTCAATATCGCGGAGCGGTACCTTGTTCCGCGGCAGCTGAAGGAGAACGGCGTGGATGCCGCGATGATCGAGTTTCCGACCGCGAGCGTGGCGCTGGTAGCGCGGCACTATACGCGTGAGGCCGGCGTGCGCAGACTGGAACAGCAGATCGGCACGGTGGTTCGCAAGGTGGCTCGCAAGATTGCGGAGGGCGCGACGGAGAAGGTCACGATTACGCCTGAGGTGGTCCACGAGTTTCTGGGCGGGATCAAAGTGCGCGTGGATACGGAGATCGCCGAACGGACGAAGCGGCCGGGCGTGGCGGTAGGCCTGGCGTGGACTCCGGCGGGCGGAGACGTTCTCTTCATCGAGGCGAACAAGATGAAGGGCAAGGGCGGCTTCACGATCACCGGCCAGATTGGCGATGTGATGAAGGAGAGCATGCAGGCCGCGTTGACCTGGGTGCGCTCGAACGCAGGGCAGTTCGGACTGGAGCAGGACTTCACGAAGGACACGGATATCCATATCCATGTTCCGGCGGGAGCGATTCCGAAGGACGGACCCTCGGCGGGTATCACGATGGCGACAGCACTGGTGAGTCTGTTGACGGATACTCCGGTGCATCCGCTGACGGCGATGACTGGCGAGATTACGCTGAGCGGCAACGTGCTGCCGGTGGGAGGCATCAAGGAGAAGTTTCTTGCGGCCAAGCGCGCGGGAGTGCGGGATGTGATTCTTCCACTGGAGTGCAAGACTCAGGTGGACGAAGACCTGACGCCGGATCAGATCGACAATGTGACGATCCACTACGCGACGCGGATTGAAGAGGTGCTGGCGGTCGCGCTGCCGAAGACGGTGCAGGAAGAGGCCGAGGATGAGGCAGTGCGGGAGGAAGTGATTCACGCCTCCGCGTAAGACGGCAGCCATAAACATGAAGGGCGGCTCGGTTTCGAGCCGCCCTTTCTTTTTAAGAAGAGGTCAGAGGATTTATCTCTGCGGTTGTTGCTGTTGCTGCTGCTGACGGAGCTTCATGAGATCGTTGTAGATCTGCTGCGGAGTCTTGACCCCGTTGGGAGATTGCTGCTGGTCAGTTGAGTTGTTGTTGGACGGAGGTGTGGTGGGGGTCGCAGGCTGGGCTTCGGCAGGGGGTGTGGATGGCTGCTGTTGTGCAGAAGCAGGAGCCGGTGGTGCGGCTCCGGGATCGTAAGAGTCGTCGGGTGGCGGCGGCGGATTGACAGGGGCAGGCTCTTGCTGTGTGCGCGCGGGAGAGGGAGGCGTGGGGCTCCCGTTGCGTGCTGTGAGAATGAGCTGCGCCGGTTTGTCGTCGGTCGCGGCGATGAAAAACATGTTGCTCGAGGTGCCGTCGAGGAGCTGGTTGAGCACCTGAGAGAGCGGGGCGGGACCGTAGTTGCCGAAGACGCGCTCATCGGTGACGCCACCGGTGATGACGACTCCGGTGAACTGCGCGATTTTGCCGAGGATCTGATTGAGGCTGGAGTTGTTGGCCTGAACGGTGACCTCGTCGCCTGTATAGATGATGGTGGCGGGCTGAGCCGGCGATTGAGCGGGAGTGGGCGGAGCGACCGGGGCCGTAGGGGGAGTTGAAGGGATGGTTTGGGGGACAGGCCGATGGGTTTGAGCGCAGAGGGGCGCAGCGAGGCAGAGGAAGATGGAGAGTCGAGTTGGCCTCGGGGTGCGCATGTTGGAAGGCTGACTTAATGTTACGACGCGAGGCTGGGAGAAAGGTCAACGATTATGCGATCCGGCGGGCTAGAGGGTGAAGTTCTGTCGGTTGTACTCGTATTCGATGCAGTGAGGACAGATCATATTGGCGCCGATCTTCCGATTGCACACAGGACACTTATCCGAAAACCAGTCCCGAAGGCGGTCAAGAATTGAATGCAAAATGCTTTTCATTGCGGTGCCGGAGGGCTCCCATTAAATTTTCGGACAGGGAGTTGGATGCAGGCTCAGCAAGAAGAATCGCCTGAGAGTTTGTGCTCTAAACCATTCGGAGGGGGTGCAGCAGAAAGGGCTCGACCTGTCATGAGACAGAGCTCGAGCCCTCTTTGATTTTTCTCAGGCAGTCTGGGGCTGGCCGAGGCGCGGGACAAGGATCTGGAAGATGACCAGCGCGGTGACGTAGGCGAAGCCGGCGAGAGCGAAGATGGGAAGCGGGTGCAGGGAGAAGTAGTGGGAGACGATCCAGGTGAAGACGGCTCCTCCGATGGCTCCTGCTGTGCCTCCGATACCGACGACAGTGCTGATGCTGGTGGAGGGGAACATGTCGGGAGGGGTCGAGAAGAGATTTGCGGACCAGCCCTGATGGGCAGCGGTCGCCAGGCAGAAGAGACTAATGGCAGGCCAGGCGTTGTTGGGGAAGAGCGTGTGCATGTGGGGCACGAGCATGATGGGCAGAACGCAGAGGGCGCAGAGGAGCATTGCGATCTTGCGGCCTGAGTTGACGCTGCGGCCATGCTTCATGAGGAAGCCGGAGAGCCAGCCGCCTGCGATGGAGCCAACACTGGCCATGGTGTAGATGACGATAAGCGGATATTTGACGTGGTTGAGATCGAGGCCGTAGTTGTCGTTGAGGAATTTGGGGAGATAGAAGAGATAGAACCACCAGATGGGGTCGGTGAGTCCTTTGCCGATGCAGAAGGCCCAGAAGCCGCGGTGTCGGACGAGGACGGAGTAAATGGGCTTTCCCTGGGTGACTGGGGCGAGGTTGGCCTGGGTCTGAGTGAGTCCGCGACGGAGCTTGTTGTAGGGGAACAGCAGCCAGACAACGCACCAGATGAGGCCCATAGAGCCGGTGGTGATGAAGGCCGCGTGCCAGCCCCAGCGCATGGTGACGGCGGCGATGAGAATGGGGGCGACGAAGGCGGAGGCGTTGGAGCCGGAGTTGAAGAGTCCGGTGGCGAGGGCTCGTTCTTCAGAGGGAAACCACTCGCTGGTGGCTTTGATGGCGGCCGGGAAGTTTCCGGATTCTCCCAGACCGAGGAAGACACGTGCGATACAGAAGCCTGCAACGCTCGAGACGAGGGAGTGGCTGATGGAGGCGCATCCCCAGACGAGGATGGCGATGGCATATCCGGTCTTGGTGCCGAGCCGGTCAATGATTCGTCCGGCGAAGAGGAAACCGATGCCATAGGCGATCTGGAAGTAGATAAGGACGCGACCGTAGTTGATGTTGTAGACGGTCTGGTGAGCGGCGTCGACGCCTGGGACCCAACCCATAAAACTGAGGTGCAGGAGCGGCTCGATGAGGGAGAAGACCGAG
>DATJJJ010000040.1:0-16974 GCA_035492215.1 Edaphobacter sp.
CGGTGCTGAAAGGATCGAGAGTAAGACCGACGCGCGGCGAGATGTTGCCGAGCTGATTCTTGGTGAAAGATTTAGGAACACCGGAATCGCCGTAGTAGAGGGCTCCGGCAGGGGCATTCGGAAATCTGGTGGAGTGCTGACTGGCGTTGAAGGCGTCCTGGCTGAAGGTAGCACCGCGACCGAACTTGTCGGTCTGGTAGAAATTGGGCTCCCAACGTGCGCCGTAGTTGATGGTCAGGTTGGGGAGAGGATGCCAGGTGTCCTGCGCATAGAGGCCGAAGACGTTCTGGCGATAGGTGGTGTCCTGCGTACGGCTCTGTCCGAAGGAGCTCATCTGGCCGGTGAGGAAGTCGGCCAGGGTCTCGCCGGAGGCGGTGCCGTTGCCGCCAAAGGTATAGCTGCCGTTGAAGAGATATCCGGTACGGGTGTTGTCGCCGGTACGGATGAACTCCCCGCCGAAGGCGATCTGATGCTTGCCGATCAGCCAGTCCACGTCATCGGAGAAGTCTTCGGTATTGACGTTGAAGTAGCCGGGGGCGCAGGTGCCGCAACCGGTGTTGAAGCCTCCGGTCATCTGGATGCGCAGGTCAACCGGAGTGTAGGTGAAGATATTCACGCCGATGTCATTGGCATTGATGCCACCGGACGTCGGTCCACGATTGTTACGGCGACGGGAGTAGGTGCCGTGGAAGGTGTTGACGATCTTAGGGCTGAAGAGGAAGGTGTCGCCCAGGGTAAAGCTCTGCACGCGCTCATCGTTGCCGGCGGTGGTCGTCAGCAGGATGTTGGTGGGCGAGTAGTAGTTGGGGGCGTTGTAGTTGGTGAGGTAGTAGCGGCCGAAGAGCGAGTGACGCGGGCTCCAGGTGTAGTCGATGCGGCCAATGTACTGGTCTTCAGTGTTGTTGCCGGGAAGGGCTACGCTGACGAAGCCGACGGAGTTGGCCTGCGAGAGCGGAAGCATTTTGACGAGGTTGAGCGCGGCAGGGCTGAACTCCGAGGTGGGGATCTTTTTGCTCGGAGTCGGTACGCCGGTAATGGGGTCTTTGAAGTTGGCGGCGGTGGTGGTCTGGGCGCAGTTGCCGCTGGTGGGCATTCCGCTGAAGTCACCTTGCAGCATGGCTGGAGTGGGTACGCAGTAGTTGGTGGCGCTGGAGGTCTTGTGCTCGCGCGTGCCCTGGTAGCCGCCGAAGAAGAAGAGCTTGTCGGTGATGATCCTTCCGCCGAAGGTGCCGCCGAACTGGTTCCGCTTGACAGTGTCCTTCGAAGTGGAAAAGAAGTTGGTGGCGTTGATGACGTTGTTGCGCACGAAGTCGAAGACGGTGCCGTGCCACTGGTTGGTGCCGGAGTTGGTGACGACGTTGACGAGCGAACCGGGGTGGAGACCGTTCCGCGCGGGAAGCGAACTCGATTCCACGGAGAACTCGCGCAGAGCATCCGGGAAGGGATAAGGCAGATTGACGTTGGTGAAGTTGTCGGTGTGATAGCCGCCGTCGAGGACGTAGTTGTTGTAGTTGCCCTGACTGCCGGCTACGGCGATGACGGTGGAGCTGGCATAGTTCTTGGAGCCGACCATGTCGTTGCCGGGCGCGGTAACGGCGCCGCCGGAGACGAGGACGAGTTGCGTGGCCTGGCGTCCGTTGAGAGGCATCTCGGTGATACGTGCCTGGTCGATGACCTGCTTGAAGGTACTGGTCTCGGTATCGAGGGCTACGCCGTTGGCCTGAACTTCAATGTGCTCGCTGGCGCTGCCGACCTGAAGGGTGGCGTTGATCTGGATGTTGTTGCCGACCTCAAGGACGATTCCTGATTGCGTGTAGGACTGGAAGCCGGTGGCCGCGACTCCAAGGGAGTACGGGCCGACGGGAACGTTCGGAAGGCTGTAGAGCCCTGAAGCGTCCGTGACAGTCGCACGGGCAACATGAGTGTTGACATTGGTGAGAGTGACCGTGGCGTTAGGTATGGTTGCGCCGGTCTGGTCGCTGACGCTGCCCTGAATGCTGGCGCTGCCGCTTGCCTGTGCCTGGATTACCCGGGGACTGAAGAGGAGCGGGAGGGTTACAAGCATCCAAAGGAAGGCGCGAGTGGATGGTCCACTTAGGGAGATTTTTCGCATAATCCTGGCCTCAAAAAGTTGATTTTCGTCGTGGCGATGGCCTTACTTTTACGCTTACGGAAGGCTCTTTGCCGTTCGGAGGAATATAGGGAGCCGGTTTCTCGATTGTCAACTGGAATAGTTCTTCTTTTGAAGTAACCAAGTAACGACTCTGGGACTGGTCAGACCAAAAGCACGTGGCCAGCCATTCTGTATGAGCCAAATCGCGGGCAAGGTGACCTAGCGGTAAGCGATGGCTACGCGAGGGATAGATTGGAGGTCTTCGAGAAGATCGATGTTCTTCCAGCCAGCGAGAAGATCGCGGATGGCCTCGCTCTGGCCGTGGCCGATCTCAAGAGCGAGCAGCCCACCTTCCCTGAGCATGGCATGGGCCTGGGGGATGAGGCGGCGATAGATGGCGAGACCATCGTCTCCGGCGAAGAGGGCCGTCGCGGGCTCGTGCTCACGAACCTGGGGGTGAAGCTCGTGAGCGTCTCGAGAGGAGACGTAGGGGGGATTGCTGACGATGGCGTCGAAGAGGCGAGATTCGCTCTGAGAGGTAAGGGCGGACAGAAGATCCGAGAGCTCGAAACGGATGCGATCGGCAACGTTCAAAACTGCGGCGTTGGACTGTGCGACCTCAAGCGCAGCTGGGGAGAGATCGAGCGCGGTGAGGTGCGCATGGGGAAGATGTGTTGCCAAAGCGATGGCGATGGCTCCTGAACCGGTTCCGATATCGACGATATCAAGCGGCTGATCGTGAGGAAGCCGTTCGAGCACGGCTTCGACGAGGTGTTCGGTCTCAGGACGGGGAATGAGCACAGCCGGGCTGACGCGGAAGCTCAGGCCGTAGAACTCCTGCGTGCCAGTGATGTATTGCAGCGGCTCATGGCGCACGCGACGCTGGATGAATGTCTGGTAGCAGTGAAGCTGATCGGCTGTAAGCTCACGCCCGGGATGGGCGAGCAGCGATGCGCGGGAGAGAGTGAGCAGATGCAGCATCAGCGTCTCGGCGTCGCGGCGAGCAAAGTCGCGCAGCAGCGGATCGGTGGCAAGCTGCTGCGCGGCTGATTGAAGTGCCTGTTGAACGGTCATTGCTGCCGGATCATGATGAAGTTGCCATCGGGATCGGTGATGGTGAGCGTGTCCTTCGATTTGAGCGCGGAGATGTGCTGCTTGTGGAGAATCCGGGCGGCTTTGGCCAGGTTGTCCGTGCGCAGAACAAAGCGCCCCTTCTCTCCAAGCGAGGCCGCAGTGGTGATCTCGACCTCCTGGCCGGAGTTGCCGGGCATGTGGAGGAACATGGGATCGCCGGGGATGGATTTGAAGGAGAGCTGATTGAGATAGACGTCGCGGGCGGCGGCAGGATCGCGCATGGCAAGCGAGACGGAGCCGATGGATTCGGCGATGCGGTCGGAGCCGAGGTGCTGCCCCTGATCTTTGGAGTGCATGGAGTCCGGCATGTACTGGGTGTACTCGATGTTCTGCGCGGTACCGTTCGCGGTGATGGGGCCCGCAAGGGTAAAGAGCATATTGCCGGCTCCGGCTTTGCGGACGGCGGTAGGAGCGAGGCCGTGGGCAACGTAGTCGTCATGAATGGCCTGCAGGTCGTCGCCCTCAAAGCAGACGTGCAGGAAGCCGACGGAGGCTTCTTTAGGAACGTCGGGATTGGAGGGATAGATCTCGAGGAACTGATGGTCGTTGATCTTGAAGAAGCTCTCGCGGGGCTTGCCGTCCTTGTCCTTTAGAAAAAAAGCTTCTTCGAAGCCGAGCTTCTGGTAGAACTCGCGCGCGGCGTCGAGGGAGCGAACACGGATGGCGAGATGCGCGATTCCGGCAAGAGGAGGGGTCTGCTGCTGCGCATGAACGAGGGGAGTAAGAAGAACAACGAGGGCGAAGGATGCAAGTCGGCGCAGGGGGGCAGAGGTGCTGATTCTAACCATAGCTTCGGTCCTTAGGTGATGCTGTTAGTGATTTTCGCAGATCGCGGGAAGAGAGTGGAGAGAGACCTGAAGCACGACTGCGTTTAAAAAGAGAGCACGGCATGATCCGTGCCCTCATGAGAGTTGTAACGAGGAGCTACTTCGTCAGCTTAAGCAGAACGGCTCCGTGGCGAGGAATGGTGAAGACCTCGGTGTCTTTGAGAACGCCGAGATCTTTGTGAGCCCACAGATCGCGTGCGTGGGCTGACCCGGAGGGGAAGCCTGCTTCTTTCAAATGAAGACGAAGGCCGCGCATGGTGCTGCGATTGTTCGCGAGATTGAAGATGGCAAGAGCGACGGAGCCGTCGGCAAGTGGGCGTGACCAGATCTCGGTCTCTTCCCCGGCCCAGACACGATCGCCCTGATGACCCAGCTTGTCCTGATCGATGGCGATGGCTTCTTTATTGGTGAGGATGGAGCGGACGTCGTCATTCATCTCCGTGAAGTTGTTGCCGGCGATGAGGGGCGCGGCGAGCATCGACCACATCGTCATGTGCGCGATGTTTTCGTCGTGGTTGAACTTGCCGTTGCCGACCTCAAGCATGTCGGGGTCGTTCCAGTGGCCGGGCCCGGCGAACTTCGACATACCGGCCTGCGAGAGGCCGATAAGGATCATGCTGTCGTAGTTGGCGCGAATGTCATCAGTGGTGCGCCACAGATTGCCGCCTACGCTCGGCGCCCACTGCCAGGACTGATCGAAGCCGTACTGGCAGAGCGAGAAGACGATGGGGCGTCCGGTCTTTACGAGCGCATTGTGCATTTTGGTGTAAGCGTCGCGCATCATCTGGTTCTGCGCGGCGTAGTCGCCGGGGTGAGCGTCTTCCATGTTCTTGCGGAAGCTGCAGAGGTCGTACTTGAGATAGTCGAATCCCCATGCGGCGTAGGTCTTGGCGTCCTGCTCTTCGTGACCGAAAGAGCCCTCGTAGTGAGCGCAGGTCTGTGGCCCGGGCGAGGAGTAGATGCCGATCTTGAGTCCCTTGGAGTGGACGTAGTCGGCGAGCGCCTTCATATCGGGAAACTTCTCGTTGGTCTGGATGTTGCCCTTGGCGTCGCGCTTGCCTTCCCAGGTGTCGTCGATGTTGACGTAGACGTAGCCTGCGTCGCGCATGCCGCTGGAGACCATGAGATCGGCTGCTTTGCGGATATCGGCATCGGTAACCTTGCCGGCAAACCAGTTCCAGCTGTTCCAGCCCATGGGAGGCGTGGCGGCGAGTTTCTGAGCGGTGAGGGGCAGAGAGGCAACGAGAAGAGCGACGACAAGAAGAAGGCAACGGCGCATGCGGATATAAGTCCTCCTGAAAACGTTGAAGAAGTTCATGAGACTGACTTTAGGCAGGTTTTGTCAATTGTCGATGTTCTTACTGCGGTGGGGAAGGAGGATTCTTGTCGACATCGGTAATGATGTGCGAGGTGACGGTGAGCTTGTGATAGTTGCGGTAGTTCGCCGTAAACGACCAGACAGCGCGGTTGTCGTTGGCTTCGGCCTTGGAGGCGATGGTCTTGGGCATCCAGAACTGCCGCGAATCGAAGGTGACGGGAGCGTATTCGATCTCCCAGGTCCAGAGAGCGAGGATTCCATCGACGGCCTCGTGGTTGGGGATGCGGGCTTCGACGCGAAGGAGATGAAAGTTGTTGGGATCGATCCAGGCGCGACCAGTTTCGCGCTCAGAGGTTGGGCAGGATTTATCGCCGATTGCGGACTCCTGCGTAGCGAACTCGACGAGAAGGACAGGCGATTTTCCGAGACGGGCGTCTGGGATGAGGTTGTAGTCGTAACAGTGGGAGAGTTCGAGAGAGACGACGGCGGCGGCGTTGGTGAAGGCTCCGCTGAAGATGGCGGGGCCCTGAATGTCCTCTCCTTTGGCGACCTGCTTGTTAACGGTTTTGATCTCGCGGCTTTCACTGAACTGCCACTCGTCTGTGGGGGTGACGGATCGTCGAAGCCGGAAGATGGAGTCAGTGACGGTCTTTTGCTCAGAGGCTCCCGGTTGTTGAAGGCGCGAATCGACGCGCTCGTCGCAGAAGAAGTTCGGGACGTTGTGGAGGTAGTCCGACAGGTTGGCCTGCATACGGACTAGGATGTCATTGAGGGAAGGAGATTCAGGTTGTTGTGCGGCGCAGTTCAGGGAGAGAAGACCAGCCAGCAGGACAGCCTGGCCAAGGCGATCGATATATAGAGGGGATGGCACCGGGTTACTCCCATGAACAAAGATGCGGTGCATTCTCGCTGACAGAGGAGACCTGTGCCAAGGGATTTTCGTTGACGGCAGAAAAGAAGATGGGTTTGATGGCTGAGACGGGAGCATGGCATGACGGAATGGAATGCGCCGGAGTATGCAAGGATCTCCGCCCTGCAACAGGCAATGGCAGCGGAGGCCCTTTCGCTAGCCGATCTGCAAGGCACGGAACGGGTTCTCGACCTCGGCTGCGGCAATGGCAGGATCACGGCAGGGATTGCGGAACGGCTCAAGCAGGGAAGCATCGTCGGGGTGGATGCTTCCGCAGAGATGATTGCCTTCGCATCAGAGCATTTTCCCGAGGCAACCTTTCCGAACCTTCGGTTTCAGATGGGAGATATTCGACGGCTTACGTTTCGGGAGGAATTCGACGGTGTGGTGTCGTTCAATGCCCTTCACTGGATTCCAGAGCAGAGCGAGGCGCTGCGAACGATCTGTTCTGCAATGAAGAAAGGTGCCTGCGCGCAGTTGCGGCTAGTGCCGAAGGGTCGGCGTAAGAGCCTGGAAGATGTGATCGAGGAGACTCGAAAGTCGCAGAGGTGGAGTGAATACTTCAACGAGTTTCATGATCCATACCTTCACCTGACCCTGGATGAATACAGCACTCTGGCAGAGGAAAATGGTCTGCGCGTGCGCGATCTTGAGGTGAAGGATAAGGCCTGGAACTTCGGGTCGCGCGCGGGTTTTGCTGCGTTTGGAGCGGTGACGTTCGTGGAGTGGACCAAACATCTGCCGGAGAACGGCAGGCCCCCGTTTGTAGCGGACGTACTCGACCGATACAGCAAGGTCGCAGGAGACGAGAGCACGTTCCGCTTCTACCAGATGGATATACGGCTTATCAAGAATTGAGACCGTGCCGCGGATCAGGCCGCAGTGGTCTCGGCCTTCATCTTTTCGGCGATGTCGTGCGCGATGAGCGCATCGACTGTCGGCTGCAGCATGCCTTCCATCACCATGGCGAGCTGGTGGTTGGTCAGGCCGATGCGGTGATCCGTCAGGCGATTCTGCGGGAAGTTGTAGGTGCGGATCTTCTCGGAGCGATCCCCGGAGCCGACCTGCGATTTGCGATCTTTAGCCTGCTGTTGATGGATACGCTCTTCCTCGACCTCGTAAAGGCGTGCGCGGAGGACGCGCATGGCCTTCTCGCGGTTCTTGATCTGAGACTTCTCGTCCTGGCAGCTGACAACAGTATTCGTTGGGATGTGCGTGATGCGCACGGCCGAGTAGGTCGTGTTGACCGACTGTCCTCCAGGGCCTGAAGAGCAGAAGGTATCGACGCGAAGGTCCTTGGCCTCGATCTTGATGTCGACCTCTTCCGCCTCGGGAAGCACAGCTACCGTGATGGCCGAAGTGTGGACGCGGCCCTGGGTCTCGGTAGCAGGAACGCGCTGCACGCGGTGCACGCCGGACTCGTACTTCATCTGCGAGTAAACCTTATCGCCTTCGAAGATAGCAGTGACTTCCTTCATGCCGCCGCCGATGCCGGTCTCCGACGTGGAGAGGACTTCGACCTTCCACCGATGCTGCTCGGCGAAGCGAAGGTACATGCGGAACATCTCGGAGACGAAGATGGCGGCCTCATCGCCGCCGGTTCCGGCGCGCAACTCGATGATGATGTTCTTGTCGTCGTTCGGATCTTTGGGCAGGAGCATGATCTTCAGCTCCTCCTCGATCTCGGCAAGACGCGGCTCAAGCGTGAGCAACTCGGCTTCGGCCATCTCTTTGATATCGGCGTCGTCCTCGACCAGCATGGTTTTGGCATCGGCAACGCCCTGCTTCACCTGCTGGTACTCGCGGAACTTCTCGACGATTGGCTCGAGGTCGCGGTGAGCCTTGGCGGTGGCGGAAAACTTCTTCTGGTCGGTGACGAGCGCGGGATCGGCAAGTTGCTGGCCGAGCTCTTCGTAGCGCGCTTCCATCTGGTCGAGACGTTCAAACATGATGACTCCTGAGATCGTAAGAGAACCTGAAAAGAAAGGGGTAAGCGGAGGCGAACGTTGGGCGCAGCTAGGCGAAGTCGTGACGGGAGGGCGTTACGCCGGGTAGAAACACCGGGATTTCCGCTGCAAATCGCATTGCTTAATTAGATGTTACTCCTGTCGGGCCGGGTTCAGATACCGGAAGTTGCGCCCGGCCCAATCGATATACTAGCGACGTGATCAGGCGCAACCACCAGCGGGTGCTCGGGATACCAGCGTGGATTCTGGTAGTTGCCGGTTTTCTGATGCTGCTGCTGGCAGTTTCGGCGGCGATCCATCCGGTCTTTGTGCCGTTGTGCTGGGTGCTGTTACCGATCTTTCTGTTCGGGCGGCTTGAGGACAGCACACGATGGGCGGCGGCTTCCCACGGTGACGATGTTCGGCTGAGCTCAGAACCTGACCGGACCGCGCTCTTCCAACGCCCTCCTCCACCTTCCTTCTCCTGAGAGTTGCTGAGGTCACGAGCGAATCGCTCGTGGACCGCCTCTGAACCAGAGCGGCGGGAACTCCTTTTTCAGCGAAAAGAAGGTTTTTGATGAATCCGGACCAGATACTGGCCGTGGGCCTTGATGGCTTGTGCTGCCTGTTTGCGTGCGTATTTCTATATCGGCGCTGGCGATGGCGGAGAGGAAAGCGCCAGGGAAAGGCAGCGGGGTTTTATCCCACAGGAGCGGCTCTGGGCAATGCTCTCCATCAGCTTCAGAGCATCGCCGAACCGCAAAACAAATACGTTATCGAAGAGAAGCTGAAGGAAGACGTGGATGAGGATGGAGACGGCGGTCCTGACGATCCGACGAAGCATCTGCACCGTCAGGCGAGAAAGATTCGGCGGGGTGACAGGCTGGAGAGACTGACGACGTTTCTGCCAAGACGGGAGTGACCCGTTCAGGCTTCGGGATAGTTCTGGATCATCGGAGGCGCAGCCAGAACCTCAAGCCGGAAGTGTTCGCAGATTCTTTGGGCAGCCTCTTTCGGCTCTACTGTGCTGGTGTCGATCGAGAGATCCGCAGGAAGCCGTGGAAAGCGATCGGCTCCCTTGCGCCGTAGCTCACGGAAGGTATCGATCGAGCGCAGTTTGAGGAACGGTGTCCGCGAGGTGTTCTCCATGCGCTGCTCGAGCACATCGATGGGGCAGGTCAGCTCGACGAAGCAGATCGTGCCGCCTGCCTTTTGCACGGTGGCAATTGCTGACTCGATAAATCCGGGGTTCACCGTTGACTCGGGAGCGAAGGTGAAGATGAGGGAGATATCGTCTTTGGCTGCGGCCTCAAAGACGGAGAGCCATGTCTGCTCCCGAAGGCGAACGAACGAGGGTGTTCCGAATTGGAAGACAGAGAGAAGCGTGTCCACGACGAGGTGGTTGTGAAAGAGCCGAAATCCGGTCATCTGCTGGAGAGCTCGTCCAACCGTGAGCTTTCCAGCAGCCGCCGGTCCATGCAGAAAGATCAGCTTCATGATCTAGGTCGAGGCCGGTACCATCCATGCACTTGGCGTGGAATGCATGATCTCGATCTCCTCTTCCGTCATATCGACAGGCACTTCGCCAAAGAGCGGAGTGGAGAGATAGCGTTCGCCAGTGTCGGGCAGCATGCAGAGAATGGTCGAGCCCTTCGGTGCTTTTTCGGCGACCTTCAGGGCACCTGCAAAGGTCGCTCCCGAGGTGATGCCTACAAGGATGCCTTCCTTACGCGCGAGTTCCCTGCTCCACTTCATCGCTTCGGCGTTCTCGATGGTGAGCACCTGATCGATTGTGTTGTCGCTGACGCCGTCGCCGGCGAGCTTGGCGATGAAGTCGGGGCTCCAGCCCTGCTGCGGGTGCGGCTTCCAGGCCGGGTGACCGGAGGTCGGGTCGCCATTGGCATCGCGCTCCTGCGGCATACCGCTCGAGACCATGGGAGCGTCGGCAGGCTCGCAGACGACGATCTTCGTCTTGGGCGATTCTTTGGCGAGCACACGGGCAACGCCCTTCAGTGTTCCTCCGGTGCCGAAGCCGGTGACCCAGTAGTCGAGCGAGCCGTTGGGAAAGTCGTCGAGGATTTCCACGGCTGTGGTCTTGGAGTGGAAATCCGCGTTGGCCTCGTTGGTGAACTGGCGCGTGTAGAACCAGCCGTGCTTTTCAGCGAGCTCGGCTGCTTTAGCGGCCATGCCGGTGCCGCGGCTTGCGGCGGGTGAAAGGATGACTTTGGCTCCGAGGAAGCGCATCAGCTTGCGGCGTTCGACCGAGAAGGTCTCAGCCATCACGAGGACCAGTGGATATCCTTTAGCCGCGCAGACCATGGCGAGGCCGATGCCGGTGTTGCCGCTGGTCGCTTCGACGACAGTCTGGCCGGGTTTGAGCTTGCCGGTACGCTCGGCATCTTCAATCACGCCGAGAGCGAGACGGTCCTTGACGGAGCCGAGAGGATTGAAGGCTTCGATCTTGACGAAGAGATTCACACCGGGAGGAGCCAGCCGGTTAATTCTGACGGCGGGAGTATCTCCGACGGTCTCAAGGATACTGGCATATTGTCTTCCCATTTGTCCTCCTGGTACACAGTTCTTTCTTCGTCTAACGATAGCTGGTTTTGTATGGACTGACGAAATTCTGGATGAAATCCTGTGAGATTCCGCATCCATACAAGAGACAGCGAGGGAAAAGAAGCATGGCGTTGTTTCAGAATCTGGCGGATCTGGCGGAGATGCTGGCGGGCGAGTCAGGCCGTTTGAAAAAACGTGCCGCCATTGCAGAGGCGATTCGCAAAGTTCATGAGGCCGCTCCCGAAAGTGAAGACGCGGGCCGGTTTGCGCTGTATCTTGCAGGCACTCCCTTTGCAGAGTCCGACCCGCGCAAGCTGAACGCGGGTGGAGCGTTGTTGTCGAAGGCATTGTTCGTGGTAAGCGGTGCGACGCAGGTTGAGTTGACCGCTGCTTACAAGCGCTACGGTGATCTTGGGGCCGCAGGGTTCGATCTTCTGCAGGCAAAGCAGAGCGCAGGCAGCGGCCTGACACTGGCCGAAGTAGCCGACACCTTTGCGGCCATGGCGGTGGCACGCACGACCGCGGTTCGCGCCGGTCTGGTAGAGGAGTTGCTGCGACGCGCTTCAGCGCTGGAGGCAAAGTATCTGCTGAAGCTGATGCTGGGAGACATGCGCATCGGAGTAAAGCAGAGCCTGGTCGAGGAAGCGATTGCAGCAGCCTCGTCGAACTCGGCCGCAGAGGTGCGGCATGCAGTGATGCTCGAGGCCGATCTTGCGCTTGCGGTCGAGCGCGCATTTGCAGGCACCCTCAATGAGGCGCGCATGCGCCTGTTTCATCCCATGGGCTTTATGCTGGCTTCGCCGGTGGACTCGCCGGAAGAAGCAGTAGAACGGTTTTCATCCGCAGCTTCAGAAGAGGTCTCTGAGGTTCGGATCGAAGCGTTTCTCGAAGACAAGTACGACGGCATGCGGGCACAGGTGCACTGTGGCGATCCCGCGCATCCGGGCAGAGTCGCGATCTACTCGCGCAACAAAGAGGATGTGACCGAGAGCTATCCGGATCTGGAAGAGGCGTTTGCGAGAGTGAGCGAAGCGGGAGCAGGTCCGCTGATCTTTGACGGCGAGATACTTGGCTGGGACTTGAAGGAGAGCCATGCACTGCCCTTCGCCGTGCTAGGACAGCGCATCGGACGCAAACGTGTCTCGAACGCATGGCGCGAACAGGTGCCGGTGATCTTCATGGCCTTCGATCTGATCTATGCCGATGGCGATCTGTTGCTCGGACTTCCGCTGAGCGATCGCCGCAACCGGCTTGAGGCTGTGGCCGAGAAGCTGGTGCAAGTGGCGGTGTCTCCCCTGACGGTGGACGAGCGGAAAAAAGCGCCGCAGGGATTGATGTTCGAAGAGCCGGAAGGAGAGTCAGTAGAACGCCTGATGATTTCGCCCTCGCGCATGGTGGAGTCCGCAGAAGACATTGATCGCGCCTATGCCGAGGCTCGCGCCCGCGCGAATGAAGGGGTGATGCTCAAGGCGGCGGACTCCGCCTATCTGCCCGGCAGACGCGGTCTGGCATGGCTGAAGCTTAAACGCGAGCTGGCAACCCTGGATGTCGTCGTCACGGGAGCCGAATTTGGTCACGGCAAACGCGCGGGCATTCTGAGCGACTACACCTTTGCGGTGCGCGGGCCGAACTATGCCAGTGACGGCCAGCTACTCAATGTCGGCAAAGCGTACTCCGGCCTGACCGATGCCGAGATTGCCGAGTTAAGCGCGTGGATGATGGAGCACACCCTCGAGGATCGCGGCTTCTTTCGCACCGTGGAGCCGCTGCGCATACTCGAGGTCGCTTTCAACAACATCATGCGCAGCGACCGGCATGCCAGCGGATTCGCACTACGCTTTCCGCGCATCGTGCGTATTCGCGATGACAAGCCGGTCGATGAGATCGACACCGTGGAGCGTGTCGAAGAGGTGTATCAGTCACAGGTCGACAAGCCGGTGGAAGACTAACGGTCGCACTCGCGCGCCGCGACAAGCTCCCCATTAAGCAGCCGGGAGAAGATGTTGCCTGCGTTCATCTGACGCCAGCCTCCGCTCATGATCTTGAAGGCGTAGTCGTCGGGATTGAAGCCGTCGTGACTCAAATGCAAGAGAGTTCCACCCTCCGACGTCGGCGTGAGGGTCCAGGTTACGACGGTGTCGAGTTCGTGGCCGTAGTTGGCGTTATCGACGGAGCCGCCTTTCCATGAGTAGACAAAGCGTGTGACCGGAGAGGATTCAAGAACCTCGCAGAAGACCACACCATCCCAGTTACCCACAGGCTTGGTGCGGAAGTTAAATTTGTGACCGACTTCTGGCGCGATGTCGTTGGGCATGAGCCATTTTTCCAGCAGCTCGCGTTCGGTAAGCAGGCGCCAGACCTGCTCGGGTGGATGTTCGAGGATGTAGTCGACTTCGATGGATTCATTTCCGCGGGGCATGGTGCATCTCCTTCATAAGGGATTTGAGGCGATCGAGCTTTTCGGGCCAGAAGGCCTGGTAGTGGGCGAGCCAGTCGATGAGCGGAGCGAGACCTTCGGAGCGTGTGCGGTAGTACATGTTGCGCCCTTCGCGGCGACGCTCCACCAGTCCCCACTCGCGAAGCACGCCAAGGTGCTGCGAGACGGCGGGTTGCGAGATGGGAAAATGTCCGGCCAGTTCACCGACACTGGTTTCACCGCGCGAAAGATGATCGAAGATGGCCAGTCGTGTCGGGTCTCCGAGCATCTGGAAGAATTCGGCATGGTGAGAGACGTTCATGGGCTTAATATATAAGTCACGGCTTATATATCTGTCGAGAGCTTTTTACGCCAAAGACAAATATTTTTCTCTTGTAAAATCCGTGCGCGTCAGCGGGGATGAATTGAACCTCAGCGCAGAGCGGGTGCATCCTAGACACATGGAATACAGACTTCTCGGAAGATCAGGATTGAAGGTGCCGGAGCTCTGCTTCGGTGCAGGCACGTTTGGCGTGAACAATGAGTTCTTCAAGGCGTGGTCGGAGACGACCCAGGCCGAGGCGGACCGTATTGTGGGCATCTGTATGGACGCTGGGCTGAACTTTTTCGACACAGCCGATGTGTATTCGAACGGTTCAAGCGAGGACGTGCTGGGCAAGTCACTGAAGGCCCTCAAGCGCGAGGATGTTCTGATCTCGACGAAGACGACCTTTCGCTTTGGCGAGGGTCCGAACAACACGGGCTCCAGCCGCTATCACATGATTCAGCAGCTGAACGGAAGCCTGAAGCGTCTGGGCACAGATTACGTTGACGTCTATCACATGCACGCCTTCGATGCGCTGACGCCGGTGGATGAAGTGCTGTATACGCTCGACCACTTTGTGAGAGAAGGCAAGGTGCGTTACATCGCGTGCTCGAACTTTTCGGGCTGGCACCTGATGAAGTCTCTTTCGACGAGCGAGCGTTACGGATGGGCCAAGTATGTCGGCCATCAGGTGTACTACTCGCTGGTGGGGCGTGACTATGAGTGGGAGCTGATGCCGCTGGCGCTGGATCAGGGCGTCGGTGCGTTGGTGTGGTCGCCGCTTGGGTGGGGACGTTTGACCGGCAAGATTCGCCGTGGTCAGCCGCTGCCGGAGAAGAGCCGTCTGCAGTCGAAGCTTGTACACGACATGGGACCGCAGCCCGATCAGGAGCATGTGTACAAGGTCGTCGATGCGCTGGACGAAATTGCGAAGGAGACGGGCAAGACGGTTCCGCAGATTGCCTTGAACTGGCTGCTGCAGCGCCCGACGGTTTCGACGCTCATCATCGGCGCACGCAACGAGGAGCAGTTGAAGCAGAATCTTGGTGCTGTGGGCTGGAAGCTGACTTCGGAACAGATTGCCAAACTGGATGAGGCCAGCAACGTGCAGAAAACCTATCCTTATTGGCACCAGGCACAGTTTACGGAGCGCAATCCGTTCCCGGTATAGCAGAAGCTTAATTTAATAGAAGGACAGCAGCGAATCCTTTGCAGGGTTCGCTGTTTTTTTAAAGCAAGATTCGCCTTTCCAATTCTTCCCCGCGCATGGCCGTCCGAATCCGTACTCAAAGCGATCTTCTTAGGCCAACCTGACTGGTATGACCATCAGATTTGTAGGTCTTGATCTTAAGGACTGGTCAGGAAGAGATTAGGGGCAACTCACTGAGCTGAAGATGCCTTTTCGAACGCTCTGAATTTGCAGTCCGGTTGTCTATACAAATATCTTCTTCATTTTCAGTCTTTTAGATTTCATTAAAAAGTTGTTAAACTCCTCCGGTCTGCTTTTCGGCTCTCGTTTCCGACGTAGGAAACCCAAAACAGAGAGAACAAAGCCACGGAGAAATTCCCTTGAGAAAAACCTGGAAGGTCTGGGCTACTTGCCTTGGCCTGATTTGGATATTTGCGGCTAGTCCTGCGCGATCCGAAGACAAGAATCTGGATCGTGGCAGTGCAAGCGATGGCCCCGCAACTTCGGCGGTCACCTCTGACAGTGATTCCCTGCCGCTTGCAGGATCGAGTCCCCAGTCATCTCAAAATAGTATTCGGCAGAGCACCGGTGTATGGCACAGGGTGAGCCACTTTTACCTGTCAGATTGGAGCGCAGCACAAGGAGCACCAACAACACCTGTGACACGGAGAGGACTCGATGCTCCTCTGAATTCTCCACCCTTTCCTTCGTCGGACTGGGCCTATGGTGGGTGCACGACGATCGGAGTTCCGGACGGGAATGTTTACCCGGCAATGTCCGTTTTCGGTCAGGAAGGTAGCCGAACGCGACTCTACGGCTGGGTCGAAGCGTCGGGAAATGCCAGCACCTCTTCGAAGACCAACTATCCGTTGACCTATGGGTTCGTTCCCAATCGCGTCGTGATGAATCAGGCTGTGCTTACGCTGGAGCGGCAGCCGGACACATTGCAACATGAACACTTCGATTGGGGATTTCATCTCTCGGGCTTCTTCGGAACCGACTATCGTTACACCATCGCCAAAGGGTATGGCAGCGACCAACTTCTGCTGCACAACCACCAGTATGGCTTCGATCCTCTGTGGGAGTCAGTGGATCTCTATCTTCCAATTAAAGAAGGACTCATTCTCCGCATCGGCCGCTTTCCTTCATTGCCAGGAATTGAGACGCAACTCGCGCTCGCCAACTACACCATCAGCCACTCTCTGGTCTTTTCGGCCGCGCCTTCGACAGAAACAGGCGCGTTGGCCACACTCAAGCTCACACCACAGTGGATGGTGCAGCTGGGCCTCTCGGCAGGACACGACGTCGCGCCCTGGACGGTAGATCGCAAGGCTTCGGCGATCGCTTGTCTGGACTACTCGACCACAACCAATCACGACAATCTGTATCTGTGCGCGAGCGGCATTAACGACGGCAAATATGCTTACAACAACGTGCAGCAGTACGACGCGACATGGAACCATCGTTTCAACGCGAAGTGGAATACTTCGACAGAGGTGTGGGGAATGTATGAGCGGGACGTGCCGAACGTAGCGCATAACGTCCTTCAACCGCTGCCCCCGGAGACAGGAGCAAATGGAGCCTTCTGCGCTGCAGGACAGTTAACCTGCCTGGCTCCCGAATATGCCGCGATGAACTACCTCAACCATGAGGTGAACTCGAAGCTGTTTGTCGGCATGCGATCGGGTTTGCTGAATGACAAGAAGGGCCAGCGTACGGGGATTCCGGGTAAGTACACAGAAAACACGTTCTATGCCACCAAGACCTTCGGAACCACGGTGATGCTGCGGCCCGAGCTTCGCTTTGATCACTCCTGGGATCAGCCGGGCTACGACGGCGGCAAGGCGCGAAACCAGCTCTTCTTTGGCGTCGACCTGATCTACAAGTTCTAACGTTGCAGGTGTGTTGTATAAGGAATCGAGGCTTGCGTTCTGCGCGCAATGAGTGCGCGATGCAAACCCAGTCTGCATTCTGGAGCGATTGATTTGCGTCTGCGATTCCTTGCATTGTCCCTTGTTCTCGGCCTCGCCTCCTTTGCATCAGCACAGCCGGCAACGGGGCATTCGTTTGCTGTAAGCAAGGGGCAATTCACTCTGGACGGCAAACCCTTCCGCGTGCTCTCGGGTGAGATGCATTACCCGCGGATTCCGCGCGCTTACTGGCGCGAACGGCTGCGCATGGCCAAGGCCATGGGACTGAATACGGTTACGACGTATGTCTTCTGGAACGTCCACGAG
>DATJJJ010000041.1:0-17854 GCA_035492215.1 Edaphobacter sp.
GAGTCGACCTTGAGCATTCCGACGGTAGACTGGGAGTGAATGATCTGGCGCTGCAGGTTGCTCTCGTCAACGACGTCGAAGTCGATGAGGCCAATGGTTCCAACGCCTGCGGCGGCTAGGTAGAGCGCCATCGGGGCGCCGAGTCCACCGGTGCCGACGCAGAGGACCTTTGCGGCCTTCAGCTTCTGCTGACCTTCCATGCCGACCTCGGGAAGGATGAGGTGGCGGGAGTAGCGGGCAATCTCTTCGTTGGAGAGTTTGGGGAGCTGTACGGCTTCTTCGATGGCTGTTGGCATGCTTGTTTTCCTTATCCTCAATTCTAGATGCTTGGGATGCCGGAAAGGCTCAGGGCCTCTCGTGACCGTAAAGCATTGATTCTGCCGGAGGGTCTGTCTAGGTGGCATCCTGCAAAGAAATACGGGGATTCTTCGCCTGGTGGGGCTCAGAATGACGATTCTCTTTTGCGCAGGAGGTGAAGCTAGAGGAGGGGACAACAGCTACAGGAGGGGATAAGGTCAGTTCCGCCGGCGATGGACGGGATGATGGTGAGCTCGTCGGTTGAGGCAACGGTAGTGGCTTCTTTTTCAGGCAGGTAGCGGAGATCTTCGTCGTTGACATAGACGTTGACGAACGAGCGGAGTTTGCCCTCGTTGCTGAAGAGCTGCTGCTTGAGTTCCGGGTACTGGGAGGTGAGGTTGGTGAAGACCTCGGCGACGGTTGCGCCGGGGACGCTGACCGTCTCGGCTCCTGCGGTGTAGGCGCGGAGCGGAGTTGGGATGTGGATGTTCATGCCTGACCTTTCTGTTGAGAGAACTACCCGTTTGTGCTGATGGAGACGGGCTGAACTTCGATTTCGATGGGCTGATCGCTGAACTTCTTGTCTTCCTCGCTGGTTCCGGTGAGGAGGAACGAGTTGGTGATGGCGGACTTTCCTTTTTCGACTGCGGTGATGACGTAGGAGCAGCCGATCCAGTGGGCTTCAGCAAAGTCGGTAGGGGACCACTGCGCCGGATGATCGGGATGCGAGTGGTAGAAGCCGACGATGTCGAGGCCAAGACCGCGTGCCTGACGCTGAATTTTGACCAGTTCGATGGGCGCGATGTTGTAGCGGTTGTGGGCAGAGTCGGTGCGGGTGTTGCCTGCGCGTACGATTTCGCGGACATGGTTGCCGTCGGCGTTGGACTTGCCGAGGAGGACGCCGCAGCACTCGTGCGGATAGGTCTCTTCGCCGTGGGCGCGCAGGGCTTCGTAGTGGGTGTAGTCGATATGCAGCATAAGTCTTAGTCCTGCTCCTGCCAGAAGCGATCGCTCATGTATTTCTCCGCCGAGTCGGGGAGGATGGTGACGATGACGGCTTCGCGGTTGGCGCGAGCCTCCTGCTCGGCGACCTGAATAGCGGTAGCCACAGCAGCTGCGGCAGAGATGCCGACGAGAAGGCCGTGATTCCGTGCGAGGTTGCGCGCAGTTCGGTAGGCGACCTCGGTGTCCATGTCGATGTTGGCGTCAGCGAGAGCGGGATCGTAGATTTTGGGCACGATGGCGGTCGCCATATGCTTGAGGCCCTCGAGGCCGTTGAAGGCGGAGTCGGGCTGCATGGAGATGCAACGGATAGCCGGATTGAGCTCCTTGAGGCGGCGCGTGGTGCCCATGAAGGTACCGGAGGTACCGAGGCCGGCGACGAAGTGTGTGACCTGGCCTTCGGTCTGCTGCCAGATCTCGTTGGCGGTGGTGCGATAGTGAGCGCGCCAGTTTTCGTCGTTGGAGTACTGGTCGGCGTAGTAGTAGCGGCCGGGTTCGCTGGCGGCCAGTTCGCGGGCTTTGCGGATGGCTCCATCGGATCCGTCGGCGGGGCTGGTCCATACAATATTGGCGCCGTAGGCCGCGAGATACTTTTTGCGCTCGGGCGAGACGTTGGAGGGCATACAGAGCGTGACCGGGAAGCCGAGGGCTGCGCCTAGCATCGCATAGGCGATTCCAGTGTTGCCGCTGGTGGCGTCGAGAAGACCTTTTCCATTGCCGATGAGGCCGCGCTGGAGGGCGGCGGTGACGATGGAGGAGGCGGCGCGGTCCTTGACGGAGCCGCCGGGGTTGGTCCACTCGGCCTTGCCGAGGATCTGGATTCCGGAGGCCGCTTCACCGAGGTGCACGGTGAGTCCGTCGAGACGGACCAGCGGCGTGTTGCCGATGCGTTCGAGGAGGGTCGAGCCGAGCGGTTTGACGGTGGTTATCATGAGGTCCCGTGCATTTCGCAATCGCAGATTGAAGCATGGCCTGCGATATGCGACAGTTATGATTGAGTCTAACGTATGGCACTGATCGCGAAAAAGTCCCAGCAGCGCAGCTTCAACGATGTCCTTTCCATTCTTGGCAGTCAGCGATTTGATGTGGCACCGGCACAAGACGGTGCAAAGCGGACGCCGAATGCCTTTCAGGTGAGGAAGTACGGGTGTGCGGCGGAGATCGCTGCGGCTCCTAACGGTACGCCGGAGATTCTGTCCCGGCCAGGAATTTTGCTGAATGGTGAGATTGCCAGGTTGCTGGACCGCGGTTACCAGAAGTTCTTCAAGACGGCGAAGGTGGAGGTTCCGGCGACGGCAGATCATCTGCGTTCGCTGCATGAGTTCACCGAAGAACTGAAAGAGGCAATCGGTGGAATAACTCTCTATAACGAAGCCCTAGGGACGACCAGCGACGTTTATATGTACGACCGGGTCAAGGGCAGGGAGTAGTTTTCCAAAATAATAGTGAGGGTAGATCAGCGCTTGCGGTTTTGTTCGCGCTGAAGCTCGCGATAAGCTTCGCTCTTGCCGATGCCACGATCGCGAGCGACTCGCTTGAGCGCGTCTTTTTCCGACAACGATTCCGATTGCATGAGGGCAGCGACCTCCGCAGCGATGCTGCGCGTGGGTACTACGGATTCCTGCGGAGTGGGAGAGAGGAGCAGGACGATCTCTCCGCGAATGACTGGGCGTGAGGCGAGTTGGGTACGCAGTTCGCTGACGGGACCGCGGAGAAACTCCTCGTGAAGCTTGGTAAGCTCGCGGGCGATGACGATGGGCTGCGCGGGGCCGAAGATAGCTTCGAGGTCTGCGAGAGTATCGAGGATGCGGTGCGGGGCTTCGTAGAAGAGGCGAGTGGACTGGTCGCGTGGAAGCTCTTCCAGCGCGGTACGGCGTTGACCTTCTTTTGCGGGAAGGAAGCCGTGGAAGGTGAATTGTTCGGTGGAGAGGCCGCTGGCGATGAGGGCGTTGATGGCGGCGTTAGCTCCAGGAATAGGGTAGATAGGAATACCCGCAGCGATGGCGGTGGTGACGAGTTCGTGGCCGGGGTCGGCGATGCCGGGGGTTCCGGCGTCGGATACGACGGCGATGCGTGAGCCCTGCTGCAACTCGGTGAGAAGCTCTTCAGCGCGAAGGCCCTCGTTATGCAGGTGGTAACTCACGGTCGGTGTGGAGATGCCGAAGTGGTTGAGGAGCTTCTGGGTCTGTCGGGTATCTTCACAGGCGATACGATCGACAGAGCGCAGGACGCGCAGGGCGCGGAGGGTGATGTCTTCGAGATTGCCGATGGGAGTGGCGACGAGATAGAGGCCGGGGGCGAGGGGAGGATGGTTGCCGCGAAGCGAGGTGTCGTGATCGCTGGAGGACATTGCTATTCGGTGCGCTCCGGCTGGAGAAGGCGACGGCGCGCGTTGAGCAGGCCCATGGAGTGGGCGAGGTTCTGCGGGGTGATGATGCCGACGATGCGGTCGCCGTCGAGGATGGGGACGAGCTGCGCTCCCTGACCTGACATGATGCGGCGCAGGGTTTTGACGAGAGAGTCGTCGAGCTGCGCAATCTGGAACGACCGAGTCATGACGCCCTGCACGTAGCCGTTGCCCTCGGCTTGTAATGCTTCGACGATGCCCTGGCGGGAGACGGCTCCGACGAGATTGCTGCCGCGCACGACGGGGAAGACATCCTGCAGGGTGTGGACAGAGCGCTGCAGAGCCTCTTCAAGGGTGTCGGAGGCCGAGAGGGTGCTGAAGTCGGTGAGCATGACATCGCGCATGCGGACGGGATCGTTCTCGGAGGAGAGGAGCAGGTTGGAGTCGTCCATGTGAGCTCCGATGAAGACGAAGCCGCCGATCATGATGAGCCACATGTTCGGAAGAATGCAGCCGGAGATGGCGAGAAGAATACCGATGATCTGGCCCAGGCCTACGGCTGTGCGGGTTCCTTTGATGACGCCGTGGCTCCGCGAGAACTCGCCACGGAAGATGCGCCCTCCGTCAAGCGGAGCGGCGGGGAGAAGGTTGATGGCAGCGAGCAGGAGATTGATCCAGACGAATGCTCGAAGCAGGCGCGAGGGGGTGAGCCAGGGGCGCTCGAAGAGATTGATCTCGGGCGAGACGGTGAGGATGAGCGCGCCTATAAAGATTCCGAAGAGGAGATTGGTGAGAGGACCGACGAGGCCGAGACGCTTGCCGATCTCCGGAGTGGCAGCGCGTTCGGTGGCCTCAGGAGTGGCATATTGCTGCAGGCCTCCGGTGGGGAGAAGCAGGATGCTGCGCAAATCGAGGCCATACCAGGCGGCGGCGATGGATCGAGTGATCTCGCGCACGATGACGGCAAGCAGCAGCAGCAGCCAGAGTCCAAAGCCCCGTGAACCCGTGGAACCGGAGACGGAAGAATAGCTGATCGCGAGTCCAAGCAACAGGAGGAAGAAGGTGTGAATGCGAATCTCCACACCGAGAAGCCTGCCAATTGAGAAGGACCACGCGCGCATGCTTATCATTGTATGCGCTGGCTTGCAGCGGGGAGAGAGATGCGGGTAATTGCAGGGAGATTCCGGTCACGGTTGCTTGCCGCGCCGAAGGGAATGAAGACTCGGCCAACGAGCGACCGTCTTCGCGAGACGCTGTTCAACGTGATTGCACAACGGGTCGCCGGTTCAAGGTTCGTAGATTTGTATGCCGGCTCAGGGGCTGTCGGGATTGAGGCGATCAGCCGGGATGCGGAGTTTGTGTGGTTTGCGGAGAGCGCTGCACCAGCCGTGAAGGCGATCCGCGAAAATCTTGCGGAGTTAAAGATTTCTGGCGGCTACCTGCTTGAAGGGCGTGGTGTGGCCGTGTTGCTGGAGGAGCTTGCGCGGCGTAACGAGAAAGTGGATCTGGTGTTTCTGGATCCTCCGTATGAAGCTGAAGAAGAGTACGCGCGCACGCTGGAGTTTTTAGGAGCGCGTGGTGCGGGGGGTCTGGCGGAGGATGCTCGAGTGATCGCGGAGCATCGCAGCAAGGTGGATCTGCGTGAACAGTACGGTGTGCTTGAAAGAGTACGTGTACTGAAGCAGGGCGATGCTGCGTTAAGTTTCTTTGCAGTTAAGCCAAACGAGTGACTTACGCGAAATCAACCTTCTGAGAGAATAAAGAGCGCATTGATCACTATCAGGAGACTGCCGATCTAATGGCAATGATTGAGTTTGTCCGGAACTACTCTGACCACTCCACCGACCGTGGTTATCAGTTTGAATTCCGCTGTGACCATTGCAACAGCGGTTACATGTCATCCTTCGAACCCTCGATGATTGGCGCTGCCGGAGGGCTTCTGGAGGCTGCAGGAAGTATCTTTGGCGGCTTTCTCGGTTCGGCGGGTAACTCCGCTTATGACATTCAGCGTGCGATCGGAGGCCCAGCTCACGATCGTGCTTTGCAAAATGCTGTGACTGAGGTCAAGCAGAAGTTCCGCCGGTGCCAGCGCTGCGGCAAGTGGGTTTGTGCTGAGATCTGCTGGAACGATCGTGCAGCTCAATGCACGGGTTGCACGCCGAAATACGAGCAGGAAGTGATCTCGATGCGCACCCAGGCGCAGATTAGCGCAACCCAGGAGCAACTGCGCGAAAAAGCATTGGGAACGGACTATGTCTCTGAGATTGATATGAATCCCGATGCTCAAGTTCGGATCAACCCAGGAGCTCAAGCCCCACAACTCCATGTAGAGAACCCGTCGGATGGCGGCTGGCAAACTGTGCCAGCGATCGTGGGGACATCGAGCGGACAGAGTAAAGTCGCTAACCAACTTCCATCGTCCTCGCACTGCACGGCCTGTGGAGCTAGCCTGACCGGTGGGAAATTTTGCGCTGCCTGCGGAGCAGCAGTCGTTGTTTCAAAGATCTGTGGGGGATGTGGACATGTCTCTCCCGCTACCGCACGCTTTTGCGAAGACTGTGGGAGCAGGCTCGCTTAGGAGTAACCTCCACCTTCGTGCCTTCCAGTGTGAAGATCGACAGTGAAGGGGACCTCTTTGTCGGTGAGCATGTTCCAGCCAGTGCCTTGAAGCTTGTCGCCTTCGATGCCGGTGATACTGATGCCCTCCCAGCTGAGGCGACCGGTTTGCCAGGCTTTGCCGTTTGCGCCCCAGGCGCAGAGGGTGTGGAAGCCGGTGAAGACGAGGAGCCGGTGCGAAGAAATCGGCAGGACTTCAACGACGGGCTTAAGGGGGATGTGGGTGGAGCGCTCGGGCTGAGTTGTGTCGAGGATGTAGGCGTAGCCTCCGGCGACAGCGCAAAGCTCGTTCGGGTTGGGGCAGGCGAAGACGCCGGTGGGTACGGATGGATCTGTGAATCCGAGAGCGCAGGTTGCGAGAAAGGAACCTCCTGCAGCGGGACGCACGATAAGTTGGAGCGCTCCACGGGCGAGGGCGTCTTCTTCACCGGCGATCTGTTGGGGATAGGTGAACTGCCGTGCCGGAGCGATTAGGGGGGTGGACTCGAGGATCTCTGCAGTCCAGCTGTGAGTGAAGGCTGTTTCTGAGTTGCTCATCGAGTTGCGTCCAGGGCCTGCGCGATATCCGCAAGGAGATCGTCGATGTCCTCGCATCCGGCGCTGAGACGGATGAAGCCGTCGGCGATCTGGTCGCCTCCCCAACGGGCGCGACGCTCGGCGGAGGAGGTGATACCGCCGAAACTAGTGGCGTCGGTGAGGAGCTGCGATTTGGCGAGGAAGGTTTCGGCGGCGGTTTTATCGCGCAGGATGAAGCTGAGGACTGGGCCGAAGTAGCGCATCTGTTTTTGCGCGATGGCGTGGCCGGGATGCGTGGGTAGTCCGGGATAGAGGACCTGCTCGACTTCGGAGCGGGTGGCGAGGAGTTCGGCGATACGCTGTGCGTTCTGGCAGGCGCGCTCAAGGCGCAGCGGCAGCGTGGCGATGGAGCGGAGAGCAAGCCATGCTTCCATGGGGCCGAGGACGCCGCCCGTAAGGGTGCGCCACTGGTCGATCTTCTGACGCAGCTCGGGATCGCGAAGGGCAACGTGGCCCAGGAGGATATCGCTATGGCCGGTCATGGCTTTTGTATCGGAGGCAACGGAGAAGTCGGCGCCGAGAGCGAGAGGTAGTTGGCCTAGCGGTGTCGGTGTTGTGTTGTCGACGGCGACGAGGGCACCGGCTTTGTGTGCAGCTTCGGAGAGAGCAGCGATGTCGCAGACATCCATTGTGGGATTGCTGGGAGTTTCGATCCACAGGAGCTTTGCACCTTCGAGGTGTTCGCCCTGCGCATTGTTCGCAGTGGGAGCGAGACGGATCTGTACGCCCATCTTGGCGAAGTATTCCTGGGCGAGGACGCGGGCTGCATAGTAGGCGTTCGACGGGAGGACGACGACGTCGCCAGGCCGCAGGATGGCTCCAAAGACGGCGGCGGTGGCGGCCATGCCAGAAGCGAAGACGAGAGCCGAGGCGCGATAGCCTTCCACGGACTCCATTTGGGCGATGGCCTTTTCGAGATGAGTCCAGGTGGGGTTATGCGAACGGGCGTAGGTGTAGGGGTTGGACGAAGGATCACCAGGAGCATGGTAGGGAGCGGCAAAGACGGGGCCGGCGTGAAGAGGTTCGCCTGCAACTGCGCGAGTGAGGGTGGAGCGAATAATCTTTGTCGCTTCGTGCATGAATCGATTGTACGGGGGAGAAGCGAGCGACTTAGACAGATCGCAGGGTGGTGGATTTCGGGCTTAGGAGAAATGTTGCCAGCCTGCTGGCTTGAGCTCCACAGGGCCTGTGGGATGGTTGAGAGTGATGAGCGGTTTGTTCTTGCGAAGAGGATGCAGTGTGCCGATGCGAGTGATCGGAACTCCGGCGATCTGGTGAGGGATGCGCTTTCGAGGAGAGGCAGAGAAGAGAAGTTCGTAGTCTTCGCCTCCGTTGAGGGCGGCATGGAAAGCTTCGTCGTCGGTGAGCCTGCGGGTGAGCGGGTGAAGCGGGATGGAGATGGCGTCTATTTCAGCCCGGAGGTGGGAGGACTCGCAAAGGTGAGTGAGATCAGTAGAGAGTCCGTCGCTGAGGTCGATGGCGGAATGAGCGAGTCCTCGACGCAGAAGGTCAGAGCCAACGGCGAGACGGGGCTGGGGGAAGAGGTGGGGGTGGTTGGTTGAGGCTTTAGCTCGGGAGGGGCGGTTGGCTTCAAGCAATGTGATGAGCTCGGCGTGGGCGCCGCCGAGAGAGCCGGTGACATAGAGGGCATCGCCGGGCTGGGCGTCGGAGCGTCGGAGAGAGCGGCCTCTTGGAGCGGAGCCGAGGAGGATGATGTCGGCGAGGATGAGATCGGCCGGGGACTCGGAGGTGTCACCGCCGGCGAGGGGAGTGTTGTGGTGCTGTGCGAGTGCGCGGAGACCATGGAAGAATCCGTCAATCCAGCGTTGACCATCGCGGGTTCGGAGAAGGGGGCCGGGGAGCGCAAGGGAGAGGAAGGCGGCTAAGGGAGTAGCTCCCATGGCGGCAAGATCGCTGAGTCCGCGGGCGAGGCAGCGGTGGCCTGTCGAGGCGGCAGGATGAAGGTCTCGGCGGAAGTGGCGGTTTTCGAGGGTGAAGTCGGTCGTGACGAGAATCTCGTGACCGGATGGGGGCCGCAGAATAGCGCAGTCGTCGCCGATGCCGAGAGCAACGGAGGTATGAATGTCTGCCCTTGTGGCGAAGGTACGGCGAATCTGATCGATCAGTGCGAGTTCTCCGACCGGCTTCGCGGAACGAGGGGACATGCTGGGAGCATAAACGGTTATGGAAGGTAAAGTTTTATCGCTAACACCCGATGAGGGATATAGGTTGTTTATGCATTTTTTTGCAGATGCTTTAGGGCCAAAATCGGTTGCATGGTAATAGCCGGTTTGTTACCCTTCGATGGACGGTCAAGAGAGTCTGTAATTTCGAAATGGCGATTGCTGAAGTTGATTTGCCAATCGGAATTGTAGGAGCTCCCCTCTCTGCGCTGCGAAATTGCGGCCAAACTCTGAGCACGGATTGTGAATTGAAGCTTAAAAAGCGCTACTACATCATGTTTGTAAGCCGCGATGAGGACGGCAGCCTGAACAAGGTTCCGGTTCCGTTGCATTATGCATACCTCTTCGTAGCTGCAGCGGTGATTGGTCTGTTCACGATCACGGGACTGGCCGGGTCGTATTCGCGGATGCTGATCAAGACGGCGCGCTTCAATCAGTTACGTCAGGATCACAACGCTTTGCAGAAAGACTATGCCAGTCTGGAAGAGGCAGCTCACGAGAAGGATATTCAGGCGGCTTCTCTGGGCTCACTGGCGAGCGAAGTTTCTGCGCTCTATGGGTTGACGGCGAGCAAATTGGCGATTCCCGTGGGTCGAATGACGGGACATTCGGCTCAAACACACGCCCGGAAGTTGGCCGATGCGACGGAGAGCGCTCCGTTGAAAGAGACGGCGAGCCTGACCGACGAGAGCTATTACAAATCACTGGACGCGTTTTATTCCTTGCGGAACCAGGCTTTGAGCGGAGCAGTGGCGCGTTCGCTGAGTGGAATCAATCATCCTGGCTACGGCAGCTTATCGTTAGGCGGTTTCTCGGCACTAACGGCGGAGGCGGCGGTTTATGCTCCTACGCTGTGGCCGGTGATGGGACCCATTACGAGCAGCTTTGGACAGCGCGAGGATCCGGTACTAGGCACCGGAGAGGGCGAGTTCCACAAGGGAATCGATATCTCGGCACCGAGCGGTACGCCGATTCGTGCGACCGGCGATGGTGTGGTGAAGTCGGCTGAGATCGAAAGCGGATATGGCCGCGAGGTGACGGTTGATCACGGCCACGGTGTGGAGACGCTCTACGGTCACATGTCGGGTTTTGCGGTGATCGCCGGCCAGACGGTGACGCGCGGCGAGATTATCGGCTATGTGGGACACAGCGGTCGGGTCAGCGGACCGAGTGGAAATCACGTGCATTACGAGGTCCGGCTTCATAACATTGCAGTGAACCCGCATAAGTATCTACGGGTAACGCTTGCTGAGCTGGGCGATGAAGCTCCTTCGGTGGCCTCGGTTCCTACGGGACCGGCCAAGGCAGCGGCTCTCGATCGATAGAGACAAGCACCTATGAAGCAAAAAAGCCCGGATCTTACGGGCTTTTGCTTTTTTGTCTGTACGTCGGAATACGAATCTTATGTAGCGGTTCAGGACTGGGTCCTGTTGCGGATCGACGCAGAGATGGCAAGACCATTTAGAGTGAGGGTCTACCGGTATATAGCGTCATCACTCTGCCTTTGAGGCGATGTTTTGCGCCGGTCATCTTCTGTTTGAGGTTTTTCCATGGTTCGGCAATGTCTCTCAGGTTTGCTGGTTGCGAGCTTCTCTCTGGCGCTGACGGTGCAGGCGACGGCACAGGGCAAACCGATCGCAGGGGAGAATACGGACTTTACGAGCTCGTTGAACAAGGCCGATCGCGTGGAGTGGTTTCGCGATCAGGGGTTTGGGCTCTTCATTCATTGGAGCGTGGATAGCCAGCTTGGAGTAACGATCAGCCATTCGCTGGTAGGAGCTTCAGAGGACTACACCAACCGTTTCTACAACGATCTTCCGAAGACCTTTGATCCCGTGAAGTTCGATCCATCGGAGTGGGCGCGTCTGGCGCGTCTGGCGGGAGTGAAGTATGTGGTGTTTACGGCAAAGCATCACTCCGGTTTTGGAATGTATGCGACGGCCACGACGCCGTTCAACATTATGAATACGCCGTTTCATCGCGATATTACGGCCGAGGTGTTGAAGGCGTTTCGCGAGCAAGGGATTGCTCCCGGGCTGTACTTTTCGCCCGATGATTTTTACTGGCTGCACAAGAATGGCAAGACGGTTCAGCGCGGCATCGAGGACGTTCAGCCGAGTCACAACCCCGGACTGTTGCAGTATGACAGCGCGCAGCTCCGTGAGTTGATGACGAAATATGGTCCGGTGGATGTGATCTTCTTCGATGGCGAGGCGACAGCGCTGCGGCAGATTGCGTGGAAGCTGCAACCGAATATTGTGGTGACTCGCGGAGCGATGATGACGCCGGAGCAGACGATTCCGGGGATGCCGGTGGATGCGCCGTGGGAGTCGTGCATTACGATGGGCGACGCCTGGCAGTATCAGCCGCAGAACGATCATTTGAGGTCAGGACATGAGCTGATTCACCTGCTGGTAGAGACCCGGGCCAAGGGCGGAAACCTTCTGCTGAATGTGGGGCCGAAGCCAAATGGCGAGCTGGCTATCGAGCAGGAGGAGCGGTTGCGCGAGATCGCGCTGTGGATGTTCGTGAACTCGGAGGCAATCTATGGCGTGAGGCCGTGGATTATTACCAACGAAGAAGATGTGTGGTTTACGAAGAAGAAGGATTCGAGCGCGCTGTATGCGATCGTCGATCCGGCTACGCCGTGGAAGATGGGCGAGTGGAAGGACGTTGTGCTGCATTCGGTGAAGGCGACGGCGCAGACCAAAGTGAGTGTGCTGGGAGCCAATGGCGAGATTCTGGAGTATGCGCCGAAGGTGATTCCAGAGACGACGTTTCGCATGGAGAACGATGGCTTACACATCCATACGATGCGTTCGCAACGGCTGCAGGACAATAAGCGATGGCCAAACCCGATCGTGATCAAGATAACGAACGTTGAGCCGGCATTGGTTCCTCCGCAGGTGAAGACGGGAAACGCGGTGCTGGATCCTGCTTCGGGAGGTTATCGCCTGGATGCCGATCTGGTGGAGATGGGGGATTCCAAGTCGCTGGAGGTCGGGTTCGAGTACCGCTCGATTGAGGGCGAGGACGTTCATTCGCGAACGGCTCCCTGGATTGCGATGCCGGTGCAAACGGTAACTCATACGGGTACATTTTCTCAGCAGCTTACGGGGATTTCGCCGACGGGACGGTACGAGTTCCGGGCGGTGGTGCGGCATCCTCTGCTGAAGCTTTATGGGGCTGAGAAGACGATGCGCCGGCGGCCATAGGACGTGAGAATATCCCGATGGCTGGTTTTATTTTGGGATGGAGTCGCAAAACTCTTTTGGAGTGCATCTTTTGTGTAGTTGGCGTCCATCGTCAAGGGCTCATATAGTCGCCTGTGGGTCTTCCGAGAGCTTTAAGATCCGCCTTTCGGGATTCCGATAACTCCCCAGCGCGGCACATGCGGAAAACGGATCAACATGCACCACACTTCAGTCTCCTTTCGTCAGGAGAAGCAGAACGGGAATGAATCAATTTCGCTGTCGGAGGTGCTCTCGGCACTGTCGTTTGCGGTGGAACTTACCGACGGCGCCGTGAGTGGACACGCGATGCGCAGCTGTTTGCTGGGCACGCGAATCGCTGAAGCGGCGGGGTTTACGGGTGAGGAGAAGAGCAGCCTCTACTATGCTTTGCTGCTCAAAGATATCGGTAACGAAGAGATGATCGGTCTGCGGTGCGATCGCGGCGCCAGTATTGTGAGCAAGCTGGGGATGGGCTCAAGGGCCGCCGAAGCGATCCGGCATCTTGAGGAGCATTGGGATGGATCAGGTTATCCCTATCATCTTCGTGGCACTGAGATTCCGCGACTGGCGCGGGTAGGAGCGATTGCGCAGCATCTGGATATGTTTTCGATCGGGCGAAATCCAGGGATCGCGATCGAGACGCTTCGGGAGTGGAGCGGAAGCTGGTTCGATCCGAAGCTGGTCGAGATTGCCCTAACGCTGGATCAGCAGGATGCTTTGTGGACCCACTGTCGTGTCGTCGATCTCCATGAGGCTACGCGAACCGCTGTCCTCGATCTGGACCCGCAGGGAAGCAGTCCTCTCGATGACGATCAGATCGACCGGATCTGCGAGGCCTTTGCGGAGATCGTAGACGCGAAGTCTCACTTTACCTTCCGGCATTCCGTTGGAGTCGCAGAGCTGGCCCGAGGAATCGCGCAGAACCTGAGTCTTTCAGCGGATCGTGTGCGCCTGGTTTGGCGCGCGGCGCTTTTGCATGATCTTGGCAAGCTGAGCATTTCGAATCGGATTTTGGACAAGAAGTCCAGGCTGACCGAGTCAGAGTGGAAGATCGTGAGACAGCATCCAGGGCTGTCACGGAAGATTCTCGAACAGATAGCGCCCTTCCGGGAGATTGCGATTGTGGCGGGCGAACACCATGAAAAGCTGGATGGCAGCGGCTATCCAAACCAGCTTACGGCCAGCGATCTTTCGATCGAGTCACGGATTATTGCCGTGGCTGATGTTTATGGCGCGCTTTCGGAGGATCGCCCCTATCGCCCCGGACTGAGCTTCGGAGAGATTCTGCCGATCCTAAACGGCTTGTCCGGACGCAAACTCGACCGGGACTGCATTCGAGCGCTGCTGGAATATCTCAGTAACCATCGTCCTCAGGATGTCGATCCCGAGGTGAGCGCGGATGGACAACTCACCCGCTTCTGCGCGTAACTAGGGAGCAACAGATGGTGTTGATTGTGGCCCGGTAGTGGGTGCAGCAACTGCGTTTGAGGAAGTTGCAAGTGATTGGATCAGATCCAGAGGCACAGTAGCGGTCAGGATAGCGCGGTCCTTGTGGTGATCCATTTTGACGGAGCCGATCATCTTTAGAAATGAGGCATCCTGCTGATTGCGTGGTTGCACCTGCTGGATGGATTTGACCAGACCGAGGAGTAGAGAGAGCTTCTGTGCAGCCTGCTCGGCGTCTGCCTCGGTTGCAGAAAGCTCTTCGATACGCAACCGGATCGAGCCGGTGTAACGCAGGCTGGCGACGAAGGTCGTGTCTTCGGGAAGCGGAAGCTGTAGACCGAAGAGGCTGATATACCCACGATCGGAGAAGGGAAGCCCGATATGGCCAATGGCCCATGCAGTCGAGAGCAAAGGAACATCGCGATAGCGCGCTGAGAGCAAAGAGGAGCCGGAGAAGGGAGAGGCCGCCGAGCGATGGCGGTCGAGGATAGAGTGAATCTGCTCCGGTGTAGGCATGTTGGAGACGGCGATGGAGTCGTAGCCAAGCTGGGTGACGCGGAGCGGACGTGTGATCGCGCCATCGTGAATGGCTATGGTGTAGACGGTATGCCCAGCATAGGTTTCGCGTTCGCTGGCGATAGTGTCAAGATAATGAGCAAGTTTTTCGCCATCGAAGCGTCCCTCAAAGACTTCGGAGTAGCCGACTGGCCCGTTGGGGCCGTTAGGGTTGTCCATGCGATGCAGGGCAAAGGCTGCGGCGTCAAGGTCGCGCTCAGGGACGATGTCGGTGGCATCGACGAACTGCTGATACTCAGGTGCACGAGTTACCGGAGTCCGGTCGAAGTGGGTAGCCAGCCGCAAAGGCTTGAGGCTGACGTAGACGATGGCGTCAGATTCCGGCAGAAGACGCGCGGCCTCGGGGGGCGCCGACTTTCGCAGAAGGATAGCGACGATAAGCGCGGCGATAAGCGCTACGACAAGCAGCAGGGAGTATCGGGTGGGCTTACGCATCGGGAGAGGGGGACGACGGGGAATCAGACATGCCAGTCTGTTTTCTACTCTGTCCTGCGCAAGAGGGCAATGGGGGAGACTTATTCGGTAATGGCGAAGGTGTAGATCTTTCCGCCATTTGTAACGTTGCCCGTACCAGGCGGAAGGATGCCGAACTCGCCTCCGCCGACGGAGCGATCGACGGTAAACCTCCACGTGCGCTGACCGATCTTTTCAGGTTGAAAGGGGACTTCGTCGCGATCGGCTCCCCCGGTGGAATGAAAGACGCCTCCGGTAATGGAACGGAATTCGCGGTTGTCGGAGTGGACGCGGAAGCGCAGGAAATCGTACTCAGCGATGTCGACGCTTGGAGCAGCGTAAATGAGGATCTCGATGGGAGCCTGTAATGCGATCTTCGATTCGCGTCCGTTGAGGCGACCGTTACGGTCCTGCTTGATGATGCCGTGGGTGGCTGTGGACTTGAGCCACCCTCCCGACTTGATGTGGACGACCTCGGTCTGAAGCGGTTGCCAGGAACCGTTGTGATCTTTGTAATAGGCACCGATCTCGGAGACTTCGGAGATTGGAGTGGAAGGTGGCGGGTCGGCAGCAGGGGTGAGGCGCTTACGGCCCTTGTTGATCATGGCTGTGATGACGCGCTCGGAGACGCTGGAGTCTTTGAGATCGACGAGGGAGTCTGCGTCAGTGGCGTACTGACCGGGTTGTGCTTCGATGGCCTGAATGATGAGTTCGTCGCTGAGGCCTGCGCTGACCATCCGGACGATGGAACTGTTGGTGAGGGTTTTAGGAGCAGCAGGAGTAGAAGTCAGAGGGCCGGCGGTGGGCTCTGGCGTTTCCGCTGTCTGCGCAAGGCATGGAATTCCGACGAAGAGCAGCGAAAGGATGGCCAAGCGGATGCGAAACGACATGTGGAAGACTTCCCTCCGGATGTGCTGATGATTGTTGGACGTAGCAGTAAGCGGCACGGTGTTTCACGAAGCCTGCGATGAGTATCTGTCATCATATAAGCAGGCTCTTTTGAACAAGGTAAGAGTTGAGGAGAATGTTTTTAGATGAAGTTGACGCTGCCTGAAGGGGATTTTAAAGCTTACCTTTTCGACTGCGACGGTACGATTGCAGACTCCATGCCCCTGCACTACGTCGCATGGAAGACGGTTCTGGCCGAGTGGAGTTGCGAGTTCTCTGAAGAGTTGTTCTACGAGTGGGGCGGGATGCCGGTTGCGGAGATTATTTCTACGCTGAATGAGCGAAATGGTCTCTCGATGCCTCTTGCAGATCTGCAACGGCGTAAGGAAGAACTCTTTTACGGCAATCTGCCACTCATGAAGCCGGTTCCTGAAGTGGTGGAGCACATCATGGCTCGCCATGGTGAGATTCCATTTGCTGTGGTCTCGGGGAGCACCCATGACTCCGTATGTGCATCGCTTACTGCACTGAAACTGCTCGACCGGTTTGAGACGCTGGTCTGCGCGGGAGATTACAAGCGCGGCAAGCCTCACCCGGAACCGTTTCTTCTGGCCGCTGAGCGGCTGGGAGTGGCCCCGGAGCATTGCCTGGTCTTCGAAGACGCACAGATGGGGATCGACGCGGCGACGGCCGCCGGTATGGCTTCGGTGAAGGTAGCAGCTCCGTGGGAGCGAGCTGCGGCGGTTGCGGCACTGGCTGTGGGAAACAGCTAAACCCTCGTCTCTGCTGCCGTTGCGAGCGTACGGCTGCTGTGCTACAGTTAGCTCTGCGGCGCACTCTGCGCAAAGCACGACTGCGCGTCAGCCAGCCGGAGCTTACAGGGGGCAAGACAAGGCTGATTTTTTGGGCTGGCGTAGCTCAGCTGGTAGAGCATCTGATTTGTAATCAGAGGGTCGGGGGTTCAAATCCCTTCGCCAGCTCCAGATTCCACTCCGCCTTGGAAGAGATTGGATTTGGTTGTACTGTCGGGCCGTTCTGGCCATACAGACCTCCGGAGACTTTCAGAGAAGCAGATGACCCGGCCGGACGTTGGGATCGGAGTGAGCTCTGATGGATCGAAGGAATCTGATGGACGGGCAGGGCAGAATGTGCACAGGTGGCCGAGTGGTTAATGGCAGCAGACTGTAAATCTGCCGCGCAACGCGCTACGGAGGTTCGAATCCTCCCCTGTGCACCACGAGTTTCATGGAAGTGGCAGTAGATGTCGTAGTTGGAAAGACAGGGAGTCGCGGGAAAGTGGATCTGAACCCTGCCGGCAGCGGAAGAATGGTAATAGCGCTGGCGGTGCTTGGATTCCTTGCGGTTCTAACCTGGCAGACGATGGAGCCGGGGAAGTATCGTTCGCTGACGTGGCTTCTGTTAGGTTTTTTTGCCTTTCGCGTAATGCTCGGATGGTTGCGTTCGCGATAGGATGAAGTGTTGGAAAGGTTTGTTTATAAGAAGGCTGATGTAGCTCAGTGGTAGAGCACTCCCTTGGTAAGGGAGAGGTCATGGGTTCAAGCCCCATCATCAGCTCCAGATTTCCGGGCTGCCGTGGATTTTGGGCAGTTCGAAGAGCGCGGGAGTAACTCAGTGGTAGAGTCACAGCCTTCCAAGCTGTTGGTCGCGGGTTCGATTCCCGTCTCCCGCTCCATAGTGTTGAAGGTAAGCTGCAGGAGATTTTGTTGAGCACGTTGAAGGAACAACCGGTACTTCCGATCGCCGATCCGGCAGCCTTCGGTGCGGTCAAGACAGCGATTGAGTCGGCATTCTCAACCGGGAAGGTCGCCGATTTCCTCAAGTCGCTAGACCGTCAGGGAGTTCGCATTCGTGAGTTTGAAGAGGTCCTGCAAAAGGGGCTTCTTGGAAAACAGACGGCTGGAGAGTACCAACGCCTTCCGGATGGCGATCAGGGACAGATTCGTGAGTTTTATCTGGCCAGCCTGGAGCGAGTTGCTCCTGAGCTGCGGCAGCGGTTCTTCCGGATTTACGCATACTACTGAGACGAGTTTGGAAGTTTGATTGAACCCGCCGGCGTGCGCGTCGGCCAACCTACGAGACGGAGAGAGCAATGGCGAAGGAGAAATTTGATCGTTCCAAACCGCATGTGAACATTGGGACGATTGGACATATTGATCACGGCAAGACGACGTTGACGGCTGCGATCACGAAGGTGCTGTCGAAGCACAACCCGAAGA
>DATJJJ010000042.1:0-6176 GCA_035492215.1 Edaphobacter sp.
AGGACGCGACCAGCACTCCGACAGCGTCTGCACAAACGACTGCGTCCCTCTGACCGAACCATCAGTAGAAGCGACAAGACCATCCTCACGCAAACGGCTCATCTACTTCACCACGAGATTCACAAGCTTGCCCGGAACGACAATTACCTTGACGATATTCTTCCCTTCGATCCGAGCCTTCACCTTCTCATCCGCGAGCGCGGCAGCCTTCACCTCTGCCTCGTCGCTGTCTGCCGGAACCTTAATCACATTCACCAGCTTGCCGTTCACCTGCACGGGAATCTCGATCTCATTCTCTCGTGCCAACTCCTCATCGGCCACCGGCCACGGTGTGCGAAAGACGACGCCCTGCTCACCTATCTCCTCCCACATCTCCGCAGCAAAAAACGGAGCGAACGGAGCCAGCATCAACACCAGGTTGCGCATGATCTCCGCAATGGCCGCGGGAGAAGCCTGCCCTGCATCGATCGCCGCCTCAGCTGCCACAATCTCATTGATCAGCGACATGATCGCCGCAATGGACGTGTTGAAGTGCCAGCGTCCGTCAAAGTCCAACGTAATCTTTGCAATTGTCTGGTGCAGCCTGCGCAGCAGCAGCTGATCGGTCTGTGTGCGGCTCTCCAGGTGAGGCAGCCTTCCATCCCGGATCATCCCCGCATACTTCGTCGCCAACCGGTACACGCGGCCCAGGAAGCGACTGATTCCTGCAACGCCCTCTTCCTGCCACTCGAGATCACGGTCCGGAGGAGCGGCGAACAGCGCATACATCCGTGTCGCATCCGCGCCATAGCGCGCAATCATGTCGTCGGGCGAAACTACATTGCCCTTCGACTTCGACATCTTCGCCCCGTCCTTGATCACCATGCCCTGCGTAAACAGTCTCTGCGCAGGCTCGTCATTGTTGATCATTCCCAGATCCCGCATCACCTTCGTCCAGAAGCGCGAGTAGATCAGGTGCAGAATCGCGTGCTCAACGCCGCCGATGTACTGATCGATGGGGAACCAGTAGTTCGCCTTCTCGCTGGCAAACGGCGCAGTTTCGTCCTTCGCATCCGCATAGCGATAGAAGTACCAACTCGAATCGACGAAGGTATCCATCGTGTCCGTCTCTCGCCGTGCTGGACCGCCACATACCGGGCACTTCGTATGCAGGAACTCGGAGATCTTGCCGAGCGGCGATCCACCCTCCTGCGTAATCTCGACATTCTCAGGTAGAAACACCGGCAGAGCACTCTCCGGCAATGCAACTACGCCGCCCGGCTCCACGCCCGGATGTCCGTTCTCGCAGTAAACCATCGGAATCGGTGTTCCCCAGTACCGCTGGCGACTCACACCCCAATCCTTCAGGCGATACGTGACCGTAGCCTCGCCAAATCCCTTGGTCTGAGCAGCTGATGCCATCTGCCGCTGCGCTTCTACACAGCTCAGCCCCGTCCACTCGCCCGAATCGATCAGTACCGCATCATCCTCTGCGGTGAACGGAAGCTCCGGCTCACTACCGTCCTTCGGTGCGATCACGCGCTTGATTCCCAGCCCATACTTCGTCGCAAACTCAAAGTCGCGCTCGTCGTGTGCCGGAACGCTCATAATTGCGCCCGTGCCGTAATCTGCCAGGATGTAGTTGCCAACCCAGATCGGCACCTTCTCACCGGTAAACGGATTCACCGCAAACCGCCCCGTATTCACTCCATGCTTCTCGATGCCACCCAGATCGTCGGACTCACGCGCCTTCTGCTGCTCTGCCAGCAGAGCCTCGATCTTCGCCGCCAACTCCGCATTCTCCGCCGCAAAAGCCTTCGCTACCGCATGCTCAGGAGCCAGCTGCACCGAGGTCGCGCCGAAGATCGTATCCACACGCGTCGTGAACACAGTGATCGAACCACAATCCGCCTTCACCTCGCCATCGACAGCAAAGTTAACCAGCGCACCCTCGCTACGGCCGATCCAGTTCCGCTGCATCGTCCGAACTTTCTCCGGCCAGCCTTCCAAATTCTCCAGTCCATCCAATAGCTCGTCGGCGTACTTCGTAATGCGCAGGAACCACTGGGTCAGATCGCGCTGCTCAACAATCGTCTCCTCATGCCTCCAGCAGCGCCCGTTGATTACCTGCTCATTCGCGAGTACGGTCTGGCAATCGGGACACCAGTTCACCTTGCTCTTCTTGCGGTAGGCCAGACCCCTCTCGAACATCTTCACGAAGAACCACTGGTTCCAGCGGTAATAATCCGGCAGGCAGGTCGTCACCTCGGTCGACCAGTCATAGCTCAACCCCATGCGCCGCATCTGGGCCTTCATCGCTGCGATGTTCTTAAGCGTCCACTCTCGCGGAGGCGTATTGTTCTTCAGCGCCGCATTCTCCGCCGGCAATCCGAAGGCATCCCAGCCCATAGGGTGCAACACGTTATGGCCGCGCATCCACATAAAGCGTGCCAACGCATCGCCAATGGCATAGTTCCGCACGTGCCCCATGTGCAGCTGTCCGCTGGGATACGGCAGCATCTCCAGGCAATAGAACTTCGGCTTCCCCGAATCGTGCCCTTCCGCCGCGTAGAGATCCGGCGCGGCGTCCCACCGCGCCTGCCACTTCGGTTCAATCTCCGCCGGGTTATACCTCGCCTGCCGTTCTGCCTCGTTCGTCTCAATCTCTGACATATCCTTTGATTGTAAAGAATTCTGCAACCCAGGCAGGAATACCCCTGCTCTTCCCTCTCCGGCACGCCAGCCGTTACCATGGCCGCGTTCCGTTATTGACCTTCGTGAGGGATCATGGATAAGCGTGAATTTTTGAAGACCTCCGGCGCATTCGCCGCAACCGCCCTTTTACCCGGCTTTTCTCCCGCAGAACAAAAAAACATGGCACACAGAACGAACTGGTCAGGAAATCTCACCTACCACACCGACAATCTCTTCGAGCCCTCTTCCGTTTCCGAGCTCCAGCAAGTCGTCAAGGACCACCCCAGCATCCGTCCCCTCGGCACCCACCACGCCTTTAATGCCATCGCCGACAGCACCCACGCCCAGGTCTCCCTCAAAAACCTCACCCAGATCACGCTCGACGAGCAGGCCAAAACCGTCACCGTCGGAGCCGGTGTCCGCTACGGCGACCTCGCCCCCGTTATCGACGCCAAGGGCTTCGCCCTGCACAACCTCGCTTCTCTGCCCCACATCTCCGTCCCGGGAGCCTGCGTCACCGCCACCCACGGCTCCGGCATCCACAACGGAAACCTCTCCACCTCCGTCGCCGCCATCGAGTTTGTCGCCGCCGACGGCACCCTCCACACCCTCTCGCGCGCCCACGACGGCGACGCCTTCAACGGAGCCGTCGTCAACCTCGGCCTCCTCGGCGTCATCACGAACATCACCCTCAACGTCGAACCCACCTTCCAGATCGCCCAAACCGTCTACACCGATCTCCCCTTCGCCGAGCTCGAGCACCACTTCGACGACATCTTCGGAGCCGCCTATAGCGTCAGCGTCTTCACCGACTGGCAAAACAGCCGCGGCACCGAGCTCTGGCTCAAGCGCAAAGTCACGGCAAGTGAAAAGCTCGACACCCCCGAACTCTTCTACAACGCCAAACTCGCGACCAAAAACCTCCACCCCATCCCCGCCCTCGACGCCGTCAACTGCACCCCGCAGATGGGCGTTCCCGGTCCCTGGTACGAGCGGCTACCGCACTTCCGCATGAACTTCACACCCTCCAGCGGCGAAGAGCTCCAAACCGAATACTTCGTCCCTCGCGCCAATGCCTATCAGGCGATTCGCGCCGTCGAGACCCTCCGCGATCACATCACCCCACACCTGCTCACCACCGAACTCCGCACCATCGCCGCCGACAATCTCTGGCTCAGCATGGCCCATCAGCAGGACTCCCTCGCCATCCACTTCACCTGGAAGCGCCAGTGGCCCGAGGTGCAGAAGATCCTCCCACTCATCGAAGCCAAGCTCGCACCCTTCAACCCGCGCCCCCACTGGGCTAAGCTCTTCACCCTCAAACCCGCACAGCTCCGCAGCGCCTACCCCAAGCTGAATGACTTCAAGGAACTCGCCCACCAGTATGACCCCCAAGGCAAGTTCCACAACGACTTCATCAACACCGAACTCTTCAATGCCTGAAGAGTTCGCCCACCTGGCTTTGCAAGACTTGTAGTAAGCAAACGAGTGCTCTCAACTGATATGCGATACGGAATATTTCGCGGGGACATCCAATTCACATGACCGAAGAACTCAAAGGCCAACTCGCCGTCGTCACCGGAGCCGCGCGCGGCATCGGTGCCGCCATCAGCAAACAGCTCGCCTCCATGGGAGCCACCGTCCTCCTCGTCGCCCGCGACAAGGCCGCACTCGCTGAAGTCCAGCAGCAAATCGCCGCTGCCGGAGGCACCGCTCACACCGCTCCCCTCGATCTCCTCGACGAATCCTCCATCGCCGCCCTCGCCAAAACCATCGAGACCCAATACCGCAGCCGCTGCGACATCCTCATCAACAACGCCGGAATCGGCCTCATCGGCAAGCCGCTTATCGAGATGTCCCCCACCGACTGGGACACCCTCATGGGCACCAACCTCCGCGGCCCTTACCTCATGGTCCGCGCCCTTGCTCCGTTTATGATCGCCGCCCAATCCGGCCACATCATCAACATCTCTTCTCTTGCCGGACGCAACCCTCTGCCCAACGGTGCTGCCTACTGCGCCTCCAAATGGGGACTCAACGGACTCACCTACTCCCTCGCCGAAGAGCTTCGCCCGCACAACATTCGTGTCTCCGTCATCGCTCCAGGCTCAGTCAATACCGGCTTCTCGCGTAGCGACAAGAACGCCGACAAGAAGATTCAGCCCTCCGATGTCGCACATGTCGTCGCCATGCTCGTCACCCAGGCTCCGCAATCCTTCGTCAGCGAAGTCCTGCTACGTCCCACCCAGAAGCCCTGATCGCATCACAGGCGTCTTCACCGTTTTGCCGCAACTTCATCCAGCTCCGGCTTGCCATCGAGGTCCAGCCGCTTCACTCGTTGAAAAGCGACTACGTTTCCCTTCTGGTCGCAAATCATCTGCCACACCGCGCCCGTCTGCTGGTTCAGCAGAAACGTATGAGCCTGCATTCCATGCGCCGTCCTGTGAACCGCCGATTGCGTCATCGTGTACCGCAATGGGTCCACCAGAATCGTCTTCCCCTCGCAGTCCTTCTTCTCGTCTTTGCAGTCATCATTCTTCTGCGCCAGCGCAACCTGAACGCAAAACATAATCAATGCCAGAAGCGACCCCAGGTAAAAAGCCCCTGTAAACACTGCAAACCAGATATCAAGCAGCGACTGCGATCTCTTTTCTTCCTTGACCAGGCTCTCTTTCTTTTCTCTTAACTCCTTCACCCGATCCGGATCAGGAATCACTACCGCTGCCGACTGCTCTTTCTCAATCTCCGCAATCAGCTCCTTCCTTCGTCTCACCCGATTGATCCAGAAAAGGTAGACCACGCCTCCAAAGATGCTCAGGCCAAACAGGAACAGCACCACCGCCAGATACACTCGCCCCCGCTGCGGTAAACCCGTCAGCATCTCCGGATGCAGATACACTCCCGCCATCACGGCCCCGGAGATTCCCACCAGCCACTTCACCGCATCGACATAACCCGAAGCCGCATCTTGAGAGGAGGACGATTCAGCCATAGGATCAATACCCCGGCGGTTTCCCCATAAACATCGACGCCAGATCCTCCGGCATCAACATCCTTCCCGGGCGCGTCTCGACCTCAGCGATCAGGCTGTTCACCATCGGAGGTCCATGTTTCGACCAGTGCTGGAACAAATCTTCGCGTTTTGTATCGCTGGTATGGGCAGCCCGCATCAGCAGAACTCCCATCGTCTCCAGCATCGTCGCCGTCACCCCCAACGCAAACTCGATCCGTCCCTCGCGCTTTGCTCTTATCAACGCATCCACACCCGACATCATCGACGACAGTCCTGCTTCAACTGCGTCCGACGCATTTCCTTCAAGCTCAACCGGTTTCCCGGCCTCACCTGCAAAGTTGAACGCCTTATATTTGCGGCTGAACTTGAGAGGTTCGTCTAGATCTGAGGCCATCGCCGTCTCCGAGAAAGCTTGATATCTGCTAGAGGGGCCCGTGTTTCTAGCTGCAAACGTTATCGCAACCTTCTCTCTCAATCAAGCAAATTCATC
>DATJJJ010000043.1:0-11863 GCA_035492215.1 Edaphobacter sp.
GGGAAGGTGGGATTCTCTTTGTGGAAGTTGACCAGATCGGCGGGAAGGTTCGCGGTGTAGACGGACTTGAGGTAGAGGATCTGGCCGAGGGTTCCATTGGAATAGCGGATGGTTCCGTCGATGCAGCAGAACGGGCTTGCAGGAGGCGTGCCGCTGGGTTCCAGGCGGGAGAGATCGAGCGTGATCTCGGCACCGTGGTCGATGCGGCACTTGCGGATGGCCATGCCGATGCCCTGGAAGGTAAGGCCGCCGTCCTGTTCGGCGTCGCAGATGACGATGGTGGTGCAGTGGCGGCGGACGAGCTCGTAGAGGCCCATGTTTTCGAAGTGGCCACCGTCGGTAAGGTAGACGAAGGCGGCCTCGTCGTTGACCAGGCCGAAGAGTTCGGCCAGTAGATAGAAGAGCCCGAACCAGGGTGAAGAAGGATTGCTGTGCCGGCCACGCAGACGGAAGCGCTTGTGGCGCGGATTGCGGATCCAGAGACCGAGCCGGACGTTGAAGATCGTCATGAGAAAGGCCATGGTGGGGCTGGAGTGAAAGCCCCAGCTTGGACTCATCGCAGCGCCGGAGGTAGCAACGGCGGTCGCCATGCGCGGGCCACCGTCGTTGTAAGCGAAGCTTCGCGTGGGAGTGTAGCCGTTGAACTGAACGCGGTCGCTGTCGGTCTCGGTCCAGCCCACATCGTAGCCACAGTAGAGCGGCGTGAAGGCAAACGCTGCGCCTTTGCGCTCCTGATAGGCGAGATCCTGACCAAAGGAGAGATTCAGCGTGGCGCAGAAGATCGGAAACGGCCCCTGATAAGTAGGCGGTTGAGGCTCCGTGGTGCAGAGATCGGGGCCGCAGGTGTTGGCCCAGAGATGCTGCTGGCTGACGTTGTTGAAGCGTGTGGGCAAGAGATCAATCAGGCGGAGACGCTTGTCGCTGGCGGCGAATCCGGTGAAACGATTGGGGCGACGGTCAGGGTTGCTGGCTCCGGCGTAGCAGCGGGCGATGCGATCGCGATAAAAGGCGTGCAGGGAGAACTCGTTGACGTCGATGCGCCAGCCGAAGAGCACCGCGGTGATCGCCAGGAGGAGGAGCAGGCAGATGAAGTCCGAGTGAGGGAGCACGTCGTTGCCGACCTGCGACTTGATGGTATTGAGTGCTTTTTCAACCACCCAGGAGAGCGAGAGCACGAGGCCGACGATGAAGACCGGCGGCCCGATCAACACCAATCCGTTCAGCAATGCGGCGGTCTTCGAGTCTTCGTCCTTCGCCGTCCCGCTGACGAGTGAGCTTTTACCCACCAGAACGCTGCCCAGTGTAGTTCCGATCCAGCCAATCCAGAGCGGCTTGCCTATGTGAGCCACATGGAAGAGCCACGAGACCAGTCCCGGCCCGAGCAGCGAGCTGGCCGTGAGCGCGAACCAGACGATGCCGAAGAGAAAACTCCAGGCTCGCAGGCGGGCGAACCACTCCCGCACCGATTCATCGACGAGATTACCAACGAGGCCACCGGCGATCTCGATAGAGACGAAGACGACGGTCAGCCCGAGCCATGGCAACAGAGGGATGGACGTGCGGGTGACATGCTCGAGCGGAAGAAAGAACGAGGTGATAAAGATGACGAGCCGTGCCAGATTGATCAGCACATAGCCGCATCCCACGGCTCCCGCCATGCCCAGCAGCACAATGAGCCGTTGCCAGGTTTGCGGAATGGCGCGAGCTGCGGAGAGCACCAATAATGCAATGCCCGTCAGCATCGACACGAAGACCCACGATGTGGAGGTGTCCTCATCGAAGGCTTTGAATGGGTTCCACCAGTGGAAGGAGTACGCCGCCTGCCAGGCACGAAGATTGTCCATCGCGTTCGGTTCTCCAGGCGGCGGAATGGAGACCTTTACCGGCGTTGGGGTGTTTGAGGTGACGGATTCCGGTGTGGCAGGCTTCGGCTGCTCTGTCCGTTCCGCGAGCCGATGCAGATGGCTGATGTAAACTCGCGTGCTCTGGGGAACGATACCGGTATTTTCCGGCCAGTGCACAATGTCTTTTACGCGGTGCACACGGAGCCAGTGGCGAACCTCCGAGGTTGTATGCGGAGTGGGTTGAGGAAGAGGGTTCCCGGCCCAGAATGAAGAGCGATAAAGATAGGGGCACAGCGCAAGCACCGAGATCAGGATGGGAAGAAAGACCAGTCCGAGAACACCGGTCTGGCCGAAGCCGGACTCTTCCACAGGATGGCAATGATCGGCGGGCGGGTGAACGATCTGGGTAAAAAAGATGATGGAGGAAGCAAATAGAAAGCCCGCCAGGATGATGGCCGCGGTGAAGAATCCGTGGTCGAGCAGAAAGTGCGCGACGCGTCCGCGGGAGCTGAGATAGAAGTGCGGAAGAAGCAGTATCAGCAGAATGGATGAGATCAACACGATCTGGTTCAGGAAGGTATTGCGCGCCCAGATCGCAAAGGCGACCCAGGTATCGGCGGCGAAGAGTCCGGTTCGCGGCGTGAGGTAATTGGAGTAGCGCCGCAGCCAACGCAGGGGCTCCGGCCAGGAGCTGCGTTGTGAGGGAGGACCGGGCAGCGGCTGCAGCTGCTGCTTCACCTTCTCGATGTTCTCGCACGAGATCCAGGAGGCGAGAAACTGGTGGATGTAGCCTCCGCCGGAGACCGTCGAGAGATAGTCGAAGGAGTTGAGACGATCGGCGGAAGCAAGGCCCTGCAGGATGCCAAGGTTGAAGGTGGCGCTGCGAATCCCTCCTCCGGAGAAGCAGATCCCCGTCAGCTTGAGTTCGTCGGCAACAGCATAGACGTCTTTCGCAGGGTCAGCAGGGGGCCAGCTTCCGCGAGCAGCAAGCTCCTGTTCGAGGACCCATTTTCCTGGAGGATATTCGGTCAGCGTGGCCATACGCGCCTGGGCACGAGGATCGCGATGCAACAGATCCGAAATCCTCTCGACCGTCATCTCCTCCAGCAAGGGAACTGCCTGATGAAAGGCTGCGTTCCATGACTCCGCGAAGGCCCCCTTCGCCTCCGGGTCGGTCAGGGATAGATGATGCGCACGGATCTGTTGTGCGAGACGATCGCAGTAGGCCTTGGCCGCGGCATCGCGCAGATCTGCCTCCAGCAGGATCGGATCGATGGATGCACCATCGGACTTCGCCATGACGACTCCTTACAGCACAGCAAGGATTGCGCCCACGACTTGCGGGGATTCAGCTCAGTTCGGGAAGAATGAAGATCACAATACCAGAGGAAGACACCTCCGGCAGACTGTTCTTCGCAAGGGGGGAGTGCAAAGAGAGCTACGTCGAGCGGCTTCTATTCTGCCGCAAACGTAGGCGTAACTGCGCTGTTGCCTCGCGGTGGCACAACAGGCAGAGAGTGCGAATGTTGTCGAGATCACATTGACCGCCGCCTTCGGCCACAGGAACGATGTGATCGGCGTCCCAGAGACTGCGGCGGCTGGAGATCGTCTTCATGCCATAGAGATGAAGGCCGGCGGCACGCGCGGGACCACGCGCACGCTTGAGTGCGGCGTAGGCGGCGACGGTATCGATACTGCATGCGGCACAGCGGCCCCGGTCGCGAGCGAAGACCTGATCGCGCAGATATCCAGGGTCGGTGCGCAGGCGCCACTGATGAACGCAGTAGTCACTACAGAAGGTGCGACGGCGCTTGGCGAGGATCTCAAGCTCGCACCACCGGCAGAGCGAAAGCCCGTTGGGACCTTTAGGCAGATCGCTGCGCCGGGCGCGGCCGCCGGGAAGTGTGCGCGTAGGAAGCATGGCCTGATCTCAGGATAGGCTTAGATCTCGAAGTCCACCTCAACTGGCTCGACCAGAGGGACCAGCCATGACAGCAGCTTCTGATGTACGGGATGATCGTTGTATTGGTCGAAGGTGGCGCGGTCTGCGAACTTCATCACGCCGCCGAACCCGTACCCCTGCGAGCGCGGAGAGAAGTTATGGCCGACGTAGACCTCAAGCAGGCCTGGAATGGGGCCCTTGAGCGCCTGAATTTCTTCGAGCGCGCGTTGCTTCTGCTCGGCGGTGACCTCGGGTTTCCAGCGAAATATAAATGTATGGATAACCATGGGATTAGTCTAAGCGGCTCCGCTTAGAATAGTTCGACAAGGTTTGAAACACGGAGAAGGGTTATGGCAAAGACACAATCGACGATGGTGGAACTGGGAACGGTGGCTCCGCCCTTCGAGCTGATGGATGCAGTAAGCGGCAAGGCCGTAGGACGCGACGATGTCGCCGCCGACCGCAAGGGATTGCTCGTGATGTTTATCTGCGTGCACTGCCCTTATGTAAAGCATGTGGAGCAGGAGCTGGCGCGCATCGGCAAGGACTATGAGGGCAAGATCGGCATCGCGGCAATCTCCTCGAACGATGTGGTCACTCACCCGATGGACGGTCCCGAGGATATGAAGAAGCAGGCCGAGCGCCTCGACTTCCGCTTCCCTTATCTCTATGACGAGACTCAGGAGGTTGCGCGCGAGTACGAGGCTGCCTGCACGCCGGATTTCTTTCTCTTCGACGGCGAAATGAAGCTCGTGTATCGTGGCCAGCTGGATGACAGCCGCCCACGCCGCAATGAGTTCGGCAACGATCTGCCGGTAACAGGCACGGATCTGCGCACGGCTATGGACGCCGTCCTCGCGGGCAAGCGGCCTGATCCGAATCAGAAGTTTTCCATCGGTTGCAACATTAAATGGAAGCAGTAGGCAGGAGAGAGTTATGGATCAGGTTCTTGAAAAGCTGAAGCAAGGCATCCTGCAGTTTCAGTCTGAGGTGTATCCCGCGCAGGCGCAGACCTATCGCAAAGCCGCCAGTGAACCGCAGCAACCCGCAGCGCTCATCATCACCTGCGCCGATTCACGCATTGACCCGGAGCTGATTACGCAATCGGGTCCCGGCGAGATCTTCGTCACGCGCAACATCGGCAATCTCGTTCCGGCTTACGGCGAGATGATGGGAGGCGTAAGCGCCGTGATCGAATACGCCGTCGCCGCGCTCAAGGTGAAGCACATCGCCATCTGCGGTCACAGCGACTGTGGCGCGATGAAAGCATTGCTGAACCCGACAAGCCTGGAGACCCTGCCTAGCGTAAAGAACTGGATGCGCAACGCCGAGGCCGCGATGAGCGTAACCGATTCGCTTGGACAGAACGGCGAGGCTCATGTCGACCGGCTGAAGAGGCTGACCGAAGAGAACGTTCTCCTGCAGGTGCAGCATCTCAGAACGCATCCTTCAGTCGCCGGCGCGGCAGCCCGCGAAGAGCTCACACTCTCCGGCTGGGTCTACGATATCGGCACAGGCCACATCCGCATCTCCGAGAATGGCAACCGCACGTTCCATGTGATCTCCCCCGGAGCCACGAAAGCATGATCGTTCCGAAGACGCAGACCCTGGCTCTGCTCACGGTGCAGTATGTCGGCAAAGGCCTGCTGATTTTGCTGGCTTACGACATTGCGGTCGTGCTCGCCTACCGTGCAGGCTATCTGCACTGGTCGGCGTTGGAACAGATTCCGTTGTCGCTCTTCGGTTCCGCGGTCGGCGTGCTGCTGGCCTTCCGCAACACTACCTCGTATGCGCGTTGGTGGGAGGCTCGCACCCTGTGGGGGTCCATCGTCAACAACTCGCGCAGCTGGGGCCGCCAGGTGACGACGGTGATGCACACCGACGATACGGCGGCGCAGCCAACCCTGTGGCAGACCCAGCAGAAGATGATCTACTACCAGATCGCCTGGGTGCACGCGCTGCGCCAGCATCTGCGCAAGCTCGATCCGCTCGAGGATATCCGCTCGATTCTTCCCGTCGAAGAGCTGGAAGAGCTTGGCCGGGAGAACAATGTTCCCGTCGCAATTCAGCAACGGCAGAGCACGCTGCTCCGCGATGCACTCGACCGCGGATGGATTGACGAGCTGCAATGGCGAGCCATGGACGAGAGCCTGAACGATCTGGTGGATGCGCAGGGCGGCGCGGAACGCATCAAGAACACTCCCATGCCGCGGCAGTACGATTTCCTGCCACAGCTCTGCGCGCACGTGTACTGCATGCTTCTGCCGCTGGCGATGGTCTCGAGCCTGGGATGGTTCACGCCGCTCGGCTCGACCCTGGTGGGCTTCATCTTCCTCGCGCTCGACAAGATCGGACGCGATCTCGAAGATCCCTTCGACAACAAGATTCACGATATTCCGCTGACCGCCATCACGCGCACCATCGAGATCAATCTGCGCCAGATGCTGGGCGAAAATGGCGTTCCCAAGGTCAGCGTTCCCGTGAACGGCGTGCTCTGGTAAAGAGCTAAAGCCACTTCATTCTGCGAAGCACGAAGAGCAGAAGGGCCGTGCACGTGATGGTGGCGAAACCGACAAAGAGGGCGCCGTGCGGCGACTCCTCAAAGGGCAGTCCCTTCAGATTCATTCCATAAATACCGGAGATGGCGATCGCCGGCAGCGCAATCGTTCCCAACACCGTGAGCACCTTCATCACCTCGTTGGTCCGGTTCGAGACCGAGGTCAGGTAGATGTCGAGCGTATTGTTCAGAAGGTCGCGCTGCGTCTCGACCGAATCCAGCAGCCGCACGACGTGATCGTAGGTGTCGCGAATGTAAAGCTGATGCTCGGGGTCGATGATGGAGTTGGGATCGCGCTGCAGGTGCAGGCAGGCATCTCGCGTATTCACGAGAACGCGGCGCAGGTCGATCAGCTCGCGCTTGATGGCGAAGATCTGTCCCAGGATCTCCGGGGTAGGACTGTCGAAGACGGCATCTTCCAGCTGGTCGATGCGGTCGTCGTAGTGATCGATAGCGCTGAAGTATCGATCGACAATCGTATCGAGAATCAGATAGAGAAGCCGTGCGGGGTGATCGTCGGCGCCCTCGCGGCGGGCACGCTCCAGCGCGGCGTCGGTTGAGGGACAGGTAGGATCGACGATGGTAATGAGAAAATCCTTGCCTGCAAAGAGGTCGATCGTACTGAAGGTCGGCATCTTCTCCGTAGGCGCGTCGGGATCGGTCTTGAGGTAGACCGGCTTCAGGACGGCGAAGGTATACCTTGCGCCGGAGTCCACCTTGACGCTCTCCTCTTCGCTGCGAGCATCCTCCAGATGCAGCGGGTGAAGATTGTATTGTTTGGCGAGCTCCTCGAGCTTCGGATCGTAAGGACTATCGAGCTGATACCACGGCATGAGGCTTCTTCTCCCGTTTGAAACTTCATCTCTTCTTCTTTGAGACGCGCGGAGCGGAGGAGACGAACTCCATCGCCTCTCGAAAGAGATCGAGATCTTTGCTGTAATCGGTGAGTTTCTTGTGGTCGAGCAGAACCCACTCTTTCATCGTGCGCTTCCCCATGGTAAGGGTCGCCATCTCTTTGCGCTTGAGAAGCTGGGCGATTCTCTCGCGCGGAAGCTTGAGTGCGACTCCGCTGCCATCTCCACCGCGGCTAAAAGCGAAGATCTTCGTTCCCGCCAGAAACGTCACATGCGTCTCGGTCTTCTTTTCGGTTATTCCGGGCAAACCAGAAAGCAATTTGGAGAGGGTACGTACGAGTTCCGGTTCTGACATAAGGCAATCTCGCAGAGGGCTAGACTCGAGTTCTTTGCGTCCATCCTACCGGGTTCAGCGTATATTGCAGATAAAGAGCTCCTCCCAAAAACCCAAAAATAAGGAACGCCCTGATGCTGAATCGTTTCCGCGCCTTCGTGTTTTTTCTTGCCGCCGCGCCCATGGCGTGGGCTCAGAACGTTTCGCCTGCGACACCGACCTACGATCCTGGAAAGACCTTTGCTCCCTTTGCCATGCCCGATCCGGTGAACTCCTATCGCTCCGGCAACGGGGCTCCGGGGCCGGAGTACTGGCAGAACGAGGCCGACTACGATCTGCACCCCACCATCGACACGGCGAACAAGCAGCTCAGCGCCACGGAGACCATCACCTACACCAACAACAGTCCCGACACCCTGACCAGCCTGTGGCTGCATGTGGAGCAGAACATCTATCGCAAGGACTCCCGGTCACGCCTGGCCGGCGGAGCCATCCGCTCCCATCATCGCGACGCCGATGAGCCCGGCCCCAACGACTTCTCCGAAGGCTACCTCTTCGACTCCGTGGAGATCGAGTCGGGCAAGCAGCGCGCCAAGGCTGACTATCTCATCTCCGACACACGCATGCAGATTCGCCTGGCCGAGCCGCTGAAGCCCAAAGGCGGCCAGCTGAAGATTCTGATCAAGTACCACTATCAGATTCCCGCCATCTGGGGTGGACGCACCTCGTGGGGCAAGGCGAAGGAAGGCGAGATCTATGACATGGCGCAGTGGTATCCGCGCATGTGTGTGTATGACGACCTTCGCGGATGGGATACGCTTCCGTATCTCGGCAGCGAGTTCTATCTGGAGTACGGCCACTTCGACTACTACGTCACCGTGCCTTCCAATTTCATCGTCGCCGGCTCCGGCGAGTTGATGAACCCGAAAGAGGTGCTGACCGCGCAGGAGATCTCACGGCTCGACCAGGCCCGGAACAGCGATGCCACCCTCTACATCCTCAAGCCGGAAGAGGTCGGCACATCGGCCAGCCGTCCAAAACAGGACGGCACACTCACCTGGCACTTCCATATGGACCACACTCGCGACGTCGCCTTCAGCGCATCGCCGACCTTCGTGTGGGACGCCGCGAAGATCAACCTGCCCGACGGAAAGAGGTCGCTGGCGATGAGCGTCTATCCTCGCGAAAGCGTGGGCGACGATGCCTGGACCAAGTCCACCGAATACGTCAAGAACGCGGTCGAGAACTTTTCCAAGCACTGGTATCCCTATCCCTATCCCGCAGCGATTAACGTCGCCGGTTTCTCCACGGGCATGGAGTACCCCGGCATCGTCTTCGACGGCATTCCGGACAAGGGCTCTTTCCTCTTCTGGGTGACGGCGCATGAGATCGGTCACGACTGGTTCCCCATGATCGTGGGCTCGAACGAGCGCCGCAACGCCTTTATGGATGAAGGCTTCAATACCTTTATCGACACCCTCGAGTCCGATGAATATGCCGGGGGAAAGTATGGCCCCAAGCGCGACTCCGAGTACTCCGCAGGAGGCGAGCCGCCGGACACAATCCTGAAGGTGATCGATAATCCTGCAGCCCCACCGGTTCTCTTCCCTGCCGATGGCTATACCGGCCGCCTCGGTCATCCGGTCAGTTACTTCAAGGGAGCCTACGGCATGGTGCTGCTGCGCGAGCAGATCCTTGGACCGGAGCGCTTCGACTGGGCCTTCCGCAAATACATCCGCGATTGGGCGTTCAAACATCCGTCGCCGTCGGACTTCTTCCGCGCCATGCAGAGCGAGGCGGGCGAAGATCTCGGCTGGTTCTGGCGCGGCTGGTACGAGAACAACTGGAAGTTCGATCTCGCTGTCGCGAAGATCGACGGGACTACGATGACCCTCGTGAACAAGCAGCAGCTCGTACTTCCAGCAACCATCGAGGTGAAGTTCAAAGACGGCACCTCGACACGCTTCCGATTGCCGTGGGAGACATGGCTCAGCAAGAGCGAATACGTCTGGTCCTCGAGTGATAACAAGCCAATCGCATCGGTCATAATCGATCCGGATCACAAGCTGCCGGACGACGACCGCAGCAACAATGCGAAGACTGCTGAGTAGATATCTCTAATCTTTGTCTGCGGCCTGCGCCGGATCATCTTCTTCGATCCACCGCAGGCCGCAATGGTCGCAGTGCCAGGACTCAGAACCACGGGAAACAGGAAGCGAAAACAGATAAAGAGAGACGAGCGCTGCCTTGCGTCCTCGACGCTCCCATGCAATGTCGATGGAGTTACAACGTGGGCAATGAGGTTGTTCAAAGGGTGACTGATCCGGCAGGGGAATGGCTTCAGGCACAGGTTGCTCGAGAATAGCCTCCGCAGCTTGGATATCCTTTCGGGGAACCTGCAGACCAATTCCACCAATAAGGTTGGACATCTGCCAATCAAGCCTGACTAGATTTTCATCTTTGAGGAAGCAGAAAATCTCTGCGGATTCGATCACCCCGCGAGCCACGATGGCCTCCGAAAGATCTCGATAACGACGAATCGTAACTAAATCGCGAAACTGATCCGGCGGTTCCTCGCTCTCCTCCACAGGCTCGTCAAACTCCAATCCACGTCTGGTCAGTTCTCTCTTGAGAAGGGGCCTTGCCTCTTCGATCAAAGAAGGCCAATCTTCCGCAATCGTGAGAAGTTCAGGGTCAGACAGGGACCGATAATATTCTTCGAAGTTCTGCTCAGTCATGCCGGAAAATCATAGCAGCATGATGCGGAAGCTCTATCTTACGCCTCGTGAACGACGCGCCCCGTTCCCTTTTCAATGGATGTGATCTGGCCATCGCGCATGTGCAGAATGCGGTCGGCGATCTGCGCGGCCTCAGGGTTATGCGTAATCATCAGCACCGTCTGGTTCAGCTCGCGGCTGGAGCGCCGAAGCATATCGAGCACAGCGTCGGAGTTCTTCGTATCGAGATTGCCCGTCGGCTCGTCGGCCAGCACGATGGCCGGACGTGAGATCAGCGCACGGGCGATGGCTACGCGTTGCTGCTCGCCGCCGGAGAGCTCATTGGGACGATGATCGAGCCGGCCCTTAATTCCCAGCATATCGGCCAGATGATCCAACAGCTCCCGATCCAAGGGTTTCTTTCCGTTGGTTGCACCCAGATTGGCGATATCGTGCGCGATCTCGATATTGCCCAGCGCCGTTAGAGTGGGCAGAAGGTTGAAGCGCTGAAAGACGAAACCGATCTTGGCGCGCCGCATGCGGGTGCGCTCCAGGTCCGATAACTGCGAAAATTCGGCTCCGTCAATAAACAACGAGCCTGAGGTCGCCTGCGTCAGGCCGCCCAGAACATAAAACAGTGTGGATTTTCCTGAACCCGAAGGCCCCACAATGGCGACAAACTCTCCCGGAGCTGCCGAAAAGTTAACGCTGCGCAGCGCAGGAACTTCCAGCTTGCCCGAGTGATAGGTCTTGCCGAGGTTCTGAGCGACGATGATCGGCTGTTTTGCGCCAGTCACAACGTTGGAAGGAGAGGAAGAAGTGGTCACCATGAGTTACCTTTGAGTTTATCGTGTTTGGGACAGGGATTAGCTGGGCCGGGTTTCTGCTGCTGGTGTTGACGGGTTGGACGCTTGTCGGCGCACTCGGCATCGCCATCTCTTATCGCCGCAAGGAATACCCGACGGCACGTCGCCATCTGGGCTGGATTGCCGGGGTCTGGATCGTCTATCTTGCCGTGCTTCTCGCCGTCTCGCTCTCCACACGCCCCCGCGCCATTCCGCCGGGACAGCCCCAATGCATGGGCGAGCTGTGCTTTACCGTGACGGGCTCCCAGGCCATGCCCGGATACCTCACCAGAAACGGGGAGCGGGTCCTGCGCGTCTCGATCGAGATCTCCAACCGGTCCGCAAAAAAGCGGCTGGCGGAAAAGACGCTCCAGGCCTACCTGGTCGACTCGCAGAATCGGAGCTGGTACCAGCTGCCCGGCCTGCAGGGAATTCCCTTGACGACTGCCGTAGCCCCAGGGGGATCGATTGTCAGCATGCCGGTCTTCAAAGTCCCGGCCGATTCGGCGGGCCTGCAGTTGATTTTTACCCGGGGCCGGGGCCTGCCTTACGCGCTGATGATGGGGGATCGAGACAGCCTTTTGCACCCTCCTGTCTTCGTGCCGCTTGAACGCTGAGCAACCCGGAAAAATCGTGCAATTTCGTTACATCCCCTAAGCAAATGATTTGCCCAAATACCGGGATTCCACTTTGCCCTGCAAATCCTTGCGACCTCCATCAAAAAGGGGCTGAATTGGGCCGATTGTAAGGGAAAAATTTGGCATCACGAT
>DATJJJ010000044.1:0-45202 GCA_035492215.1 Edaphobacter sp.
GGACGCCTTCTGCTCGTCGACGCTCTGGGAATGAACTTCCGCACCCTCAAGCTGCGTAAGAACCCCAACTGCCCGGCCTGCGGTACTCACGAGATCAAGGAGCTGATCGACTACGACCAGTTCTGCGGCATCGAAAAACCCACTTCCGTTGGGCCGCTCGAGGTCTCCCGCGACAAGGCTGTTGCCGACGCTCCGGTGGTCGACGGCATCCCGCAGATCTCCGTTCAGGACCTCAAGCGCAAGCTCGACGCAAAGGAGAACATCTTCGTCCTCGACGTTCGCGAGCCGCACGAGTATCAAATCGTCAACATCGGCGCACCGCTCATTCCGCTCGGCACCATCGAAAGCCGTATCGCTGAGCTCGCCGACCGCAAGAACGACGAGATTGTGGTGCACTGCAAGTCCGGAGCCCGTAGCCAGAAGGCCGCACTCGCGCTCAAGGCCGCTGGCTTCACCAACGTCAACAACCTCAGCGGAGGCATCCTCGCCTGGGCCGAAAAGATCGACCCATCTCTGCCAAAGTACTAAACGATCATCAGCCTCACAAAAAAAAACCGGACCTTAGGGTCCGGTTTTCTTATCTCTTTTGCAGGAAGAATCCCTCAACACGCCTTCATCGAATTGAACAACTCCGCATGCGCAGCAAGCTTCTCCTTCACGGTGGCCTCGTTCACTGCCAGCGACCAGTTCCCTTCCTCATGCGTCCCGCCCAGCAGCACACCATCGTGGCGCGAGAACATATACGTATCCTCGAATAACGTCGCGTACGTTACCTCGGGCTGCGGCAAAAGAAACGTAAGCTGCCCGCGCACCGGCACCAACTCCTGATCGCTAAACAAATCCTTCGCCCCAAGCCCAGTGCAGTTAAACACCAGTTTCTCTTCGAGCCCCTGTACCTCTGCCGGCGACTTCATCTCGCGACCCACCACCCTGCCGCCCGCAATCCGAAAGTCCGTAATCAGCGCATTCAGCAGCAGCGGTGGCTCCATAATCATGCCGTCGTACTGCGACGCATATCCAATCCGGAACGGATTCTCCTCCTGCTTCAGCAATCTCCGCTCCGGCAGCAGCGGATCGAGCCCACTTACAATCCTTGGCCTGTCTGGGCTTCGTCTCTCAGGAATCGGCGTGCGCGAAATTGAATAATTCCTCATCCACCGCACCCCATACCTCGCCTCCGTCATAATCTGGTAGCGCTCATACGCATACTTCGCCGCCGCCAGAAACTGATCGGTAAAGCTCTCGCTTATTTTCTGAGAATCGTCATACACCATCGCCGGATACCACTGCCCTCCAGCAATGTTCGAGGTCGTATCCGGGGGCATCGCCTTCGTGTAGATCGTCACTCGAAATCCCGCGTCCTGCACCATGCGCGCTGTCGTCAGTCCCACCACGCCGCACCCCAGCACCGCGACCCGTCCCGTATATCCCTTCAACCCAAGATCGGTCGCCAGCTTCGCCGTGCCCCAGCTCAGCGTTATACCTCCACCGCCATGCCCATAGTTATGAACCACCACCGTATTGCCTACCTGCTCGCGTTCCACACGAAATCCTGAACGACGATGCGGCCTCAATCCCACCACCGTTCGAATGATTCGATCCTCCGACACATGCACCGGAGGAAGATGGCACGCACTCTCCGGCAGATTTACCGGCGCCAGCGCGGCAGGACTTATAGCAGAATTAAAAATCGAAGCATTCTTCCGAGCACATCCGGAAACAGCGGCAGACAAAACAGCAAGGTTTGCAGTGCGCAAAAATCGACGACGGTCCATGCGCCTCCTCAAGCATTTAGGGGTAAAAGATTCTAGGGCACATCAATTCGTATGCGCTTTGTCTCGCAAAAAGAGACCCGGCCTACGGGACAGGCAAGAGAGGGGTCAGTGCGCGCTCGCGAGATACCGTTCGCGGGCCTCGCGTAACTCATCAATAGCACGTCCCTCTAGAGGACGCATCGATCCCAGCTGATGAGCTACTAAGCAGATGTGCGCGAAGTGCTCCACCGTCTCCATCTTCAGAAACGCGTCCAGCAGATCGCCGCCGAAGGTCACCGCTCCATGGTTTGCCAGCAGAATTGCCGTATGTTCCGGAATCAACGGCTCCAGGCTTGCCGCCAGATCATCCGTTCCGGTCGTTGCATAGGGAGCCAGAGGAACCACTCCCAGCGTCATAATTGCCTCAGAACACAGCGGTTCATCCAGCGGCCTTCCAGAACACGCAAACCCTGTAGCAATCGGAGGATGGGAGTGAATCACTGCATTGGCGTCCGGGCGCAGCCGATATACGGCCAGGTGCATCCCAATCTCGCTGGTCACCCTTCGCGTACCCGACAGCTGTCTGCCTTCCAGATCGACGATCACCATATCTTCCGAGCGCAGCAGAAACTTGCTTCTCCCCGTCGGCGTCGCCAAAATTCGGTTCGAGTCCAGGCGCAGCGAAAGATTGCCCGAGGTCCCTGGCATAAAACCAAGCCGGTACAATCCTCTCCCGAATTTAACCAGGGAGCGCCGAAGCTCTTCCTCTGTTCCGTAATTAGCCGTCAAGGTTTTCTCTCCAGTACGGTTTTCTTCTTAACCTTACACAAACATATTGATTGCGATGGCATCCCATCTACTGGGATGCACGGAAACCATAACCTTCAATACGGGAAATTTTATTTGACGCAGGACTAGATGACCAAAAATGAAGTGCTGCGAGCCTGGGCAGGAATCCTGACCGGTCGTAAGCCCTCCCTTTCAATTGAAATCACCAAAGAGTGCCCTTTGAGGTGCCCGGGGTGCTACGCCTTTGAGCCGGCCCACTTGCAGGGGGGTGGGGGTCTTCGTCAACTCTCCGACTTTAAAGGCGAAGAGCTGGTTCGCAGAATTATCTCTATCGTAGACCATCACAAGCCTCTTCACATCTCCCTCGTGGGGGGAGATCCTCTGGTGCGCTATCGAGAACTTGAGATGCTGTTCCCCCTTCTCGAAGAAAGAGGAGTCCATACCCAGGTCGTAACCAGTGCCTTTCGTGTCATCCCCTCGGAGTGGAGTAGATTCTCGCATCTTAACGTCGTCGTCTCCATCGATGGCCTGCAACCCGAACATGATGAGCGCCGAAAACCGGCAACCTACGAACGCATCCTCAAAAACACCGCGGAAGCCAGAATCACCATCCACTCCACGATCACTGGCAATATAGCCGACCGACCCGGTTATATCGAGGAGTTTTTACGCTTTTGGTCCGATCGTCCACAGATCCAAAGAATATGGTTCAGCCTCTTCACGCCTCAGCGTGGAGCCACCGGCCCGGAGATCCTCACCCCCGGCCAACGCGAGTTCGTCATGAACGAGCTGTTACGTCTGCGGCGGCTCTATCCCCTGCTCGACATGCCGGATGCTGCCATCCGGGAGATCGCCTCGCCGCCCTCAAGTCCACGCGACTGCATCTTCGCACGCACAACGCAAACCATCTCCGCGGATCTCGAGACCAAAATCACTCCCTGCCAGTTCGGAGGAGATCCGGATTGCCAGAACTGCGGATGCATCGCCTCCATGGGACTCGCCGCCGTCGGTCATCATCGTGTCGTGGGGGGCCTCACCGCAGGTCATCTTTTCTATGCCTCCGATCGGGTCGGCTCAGCCTTGAACCGAATTCGCAACGCCGTCCATCCTGGGCCGACAGCCCAGGACGCCGACCCCTTTCCCATCCTCAGGAGTTGATTCCCCAAACACTACTCCGGCTTATCTTCCGGAACCAGCATCTGCAGCGTCAGCGGCTTCTCCAGCATGCAGTCCAGCTTGCCGATCGATCCCATCGCCTTCTCGATCACACTCGTCAAGCAGGGCTCCGTCGTTACCACAAACGGCAATCTGTGCTTCGGATGTCCCGGCCTCTGAAGCAGCGAATCGATATTCGCTCCTACCTTCGCCAGCGCTCCCGCAATCGACGAGACAATCCCGGGCTTATCATCCACCACAAACCGAAGGTAGTGCGGCGCAAGAAACTCTCCCGTCACCTGCCGCTTGCGTACCGGCAACTCCACAGCCTTCGCGCCTTGAGAAACAGCCAGCAGGTCCGAGACCACAGCCACCGCCGTAGGCTCGCCGCCTGCGCCGTGACCCGAAAACACCACATCGCCACCGAAGTTCCCGCTCGTCACCACCATGTTCTGCGTCCCATGCGACCACGCCATCGGCGAACTCAACGGAATCAGCATCGGAGCCACCCGCGCATGCACCACCGTTCCATCTACCTGTGCCCGTGATACTTGGCGGATCGTGCAGTTCAGCTCCTTCGCATACACAAAATCAATCGCCTCCACCGTCGAGATCGTCTGTGTCGCCACCTCATCCGGATTCAGCTCCGCATGGAGTGCAATCCGCGAAAGAATGCACAGCTTCGCCCTTGCATCGAACCCATCCACATCCGCCGAAGGATTCGCCTCCGCATATCCAAGCTCCTGCGCATCCTTGAGAACCGTCGCATAATCGGCGCCCGTCTCCATACGGCTCAGAATGTAGTTGCACGTTCCGTTCACAATGCCGCTCAGTCGCGTCACACGGTCACCGCTTAGTCCCTGCAGAATCCCCGGAATCACAGGAACTCCGCCCGCCACCGCCGCGCCATACACAAGCTGCACACCGTGCTGTGCCGCCAGCTTCTGCAAACTCACCCCGCGATATGCAATCAACTGCTTGTTCGCCGTCACGACATGCTTGCCCGCTGAAAGCGCCTTGCGCAGCCAACCCTCCACGGGATTCAGGCCACCCATCAGCTCAATCACCACGTCGACGTTCGACTTCAACACATCGTCGATGTTTTCGGTCCACTTCGCCGTTGCAGGAACAAACTTCGCCGCGGCCGACTCCCGCTTACGCGCCACGCTGCGGTTATACACATGCGTCAGCTCAATGCCGGCAAACTTCCTGTCGGCCAGCACCTTCGCCACTGAGCTGCCGACCGTTCCAAATCCCAGCAGCGCAACCTTCACCACACCATCGTTCTTTCGAGCCGCAACCTTCGTCTGCTTCTTCCGCTTCGTCGTCATTGTCCTCGCCCGTCTCTCGTTCTCAATATTCCACGCGCGACATCAAACTCCGCCACGCATCAAAGCTCTCATTGCCCAGCTCCGCCAGCAGCTGCTCTCCAGGAACCTGTCGCTCCGAAACCGGCTTCCTGATCTCCTCGTACAGAAACGCATCGTCGAACCCGGCTGCCGCCGCGTCCTCCGCCGTGCCACTGTAGAAGATCGCGTCCATCCGTGCCCATTGGATTGCAGCCAGACACATCGGGCACGGCTCGCAACTCGTATACATCACACATCCGGGCAACGCGAAATCTTCCAATACCCGGCAAGCCTCACGGATCGCCGTGACCTCGGCATGCGCCGTCGGATCGTTGGTCGCCGTCACCTGGTTCACTCCGGTCGCAATCACCTTGCCGGCACGCACAACCACCGCGCCAAACGGGCCACCATGCCCCAAGATCACATTCTGCGTCGCAAGCTCAATCGCCTGCCTCATGAACTCTGGATTGCCCCGCATTCGGTCCCGTGTCCTCGCCGCGCACGCCAACGCAGCAGCGAGCACAACTGCCTGAAATCAATACTCATGATTATTTCATACGCCCCCCTTATCTTCTTGAAACACAAACCTCGCCTTCCCTCTCTTCCAACCGCCTTCACTCGGCATCACAAAACTCGTTGTTCTTTGGACATTCCAAAGGAACCCGTGCTATCTTCTGTGGCATATCCAAAGGAGTCGCTTCTCGTATGGCCAAAGCCGAAGAAAAATCCGAGGTCCTTCAAGGCACCCTCGACCTCATGATCCTTAAAACCCTCTATGCGCTCGGCCCTCTGCACGGCTTCGGAATCGCTCGCCGCATCGAGCAGATCAGTGAAGACGTCCTTGCCCTCAATGAAGGCACCGTCTACACCTCTCTGCTGCGTCTGCAGCAACAGGGATGGATTCGCTCCGAATGGGGCAGCTCCGAGAATAACCGCCGCGCCCGCTTCTACTCCATCACAGCGCGCGGCGAAAAACAGCTTCTCCGTGAAACCGAAAACTGGGAGCGCATCGCTGCCGTCATCGGCAGAGTCCTCGCTCTCGAAAGGCAGTCCTGATCAATGTCTGCCTTCTTCGATAAGCTTCGTTCTCTTTTCACGCGCAACCCCTCGCGCAACGAGATCAGCGAAGAGTTCGACACCCACCTCGATCTCCTCGCACAGCGATTCGAACAGCAGGGCATGTCTCCCTCCCAAGCCCGCACCGCGGCACGTCGGCAGTTCGGCAACACGGCCCTTCATCAGCAGCACCTCACTGAGATGCGCAGCTTCACCTCTCTCAGCAATCTCGTCCGCGATCTCCATTTCGCCTTTCGCCGCCTCAAAAAATCCCCCGGCTTCACCCTCACCGCCGTCCTCACCCTCGCCCTTGGCATCGGTGCGTCAACGGCCATCTTCAGCATCGTCGACGGTGTTCTCCTCAAACCCCTGGCTTACCGCAACAGCGGCCAGTTGGTCGTCGTTTGGGAGCGTGTTCGCGTCCTTGAAAAAATTGCGCCTTACCTCGGCCCTAATCCACGTCACGAACAGCTATGGCGCAATCAGCCGAACGACTTCAGCAACCTCGCTGTCGTCCAGACCGGAGCCGTCGGGGTAAGCCTCAACAACGCGGACCATCCTCGCTTCGTGGGTCAGGTCAACGCACAACCCTCTCTACTCGAAACCCTTGGCATTCAGCCCGCACTCGGTCGCAATTTTCTCTCGCAGGAAGCAGAGCAGAAATCTCCCAACACTGCCATCATCAGCTGGAACCTCTGGCAGTCTCTCTTTCACGGCGACTCCAACGCGATCGGCAAAACCATCCTGTTAGGCACCGTTCCCAACACCATCATCGGCGTCCTTCCGAAAGACTTCTATTTCCCCAAGCCGAACGAGCTCACCTTCCTCCCGCACGCCGCCGATCTTCCTGCAATCGATGTCATCACTCCGCTTCCCTCGAACTTCTCCAATCTCAGTTGGGATGGCGACTACGGCGACTACATCGTCCTCGGTCGGCTTAAACCCGGCGCTACCATCGAGCACGCCCAGTCACAGCTCGACACGTTCTCGAAAGAAGTTCTTCGCCAGATGCCTCCCGGCGAGCAGCAGCCCGGCTCAATCTCCACCTACATTCAGCCAATGAAGGACGTCATCGTCGGCAAATCAACACGTAGCCTATGGCTTCTCTTCGCTGCCGTGCTCAGTGTTCTACTCATCGCCTGCGTCAACCTCGCCAATGCACAGCTCGCCCGTGCCATCGCGGGCGAGCGCGAATCGGCCGTCCGCTCGGCTCTCGGTGCCTCCGCATGGAGTCTCCTGCAGACCTCACTCGCCGAAGTCGCTCTCCTTTCCATCGCAGGCGGAGCCATCGGAGTTGCCCTCGCCTGTTTTGCGGTCCGTGCCGTCCCGGCCTACACGCACCTTGCTCTCGCCCGCACCGAATCGCTCTACGTCAACCCGTGCGTCCTCTCCTTCTCGCTCTTGATTACCCTCGGTTCCACTCTGCTCTTCGGACTTCTTCCCTCTCTGCGCATGCTGCGCATTCGGCCCCAGCAAGCCTTGCAGAACAACGGACGCAGCTTCGGTTCGCTCAGTGGTACCAAACTGCGTCCCTGGCTCATTGGATTGCAGATCTTTGCCTGCTGCACCTTGCTGCTCGTCGCTGGACTCTTCACAAGAAGCCTCGTCAAGCTCCTCACCACCGACAAAGGATTCTCCTCACAACACATCGTCATCGCAGAGGTCGATCTCGGTTACACCGCCTTTCCTTCCTCCAAACGCCTCGCCTTCGAGAACGCTGTGCTCGAACGCCTTCGCTCACTCCCCGGCGTCAATGCTGCGGCCCTGATTAACGCCCCGCTCTTAAATGGCGAAAGCAACATCGATCCCGTCGGACAGGCTCACGGACCCTGGTTCCTCGCTAACTATCGCCGCATCAGCTCGGGATACTTCACCCTTCTTGGACAGCGCATTCTCGAAGGCCGAGACTTTGAAGATCGTGACCGCACCGCAAGCAATGTGCTCATCTCCGAGACCACCGCAAAGACCGTCTTCCCAAATCAAGTCGCCCTCGGACGGCAGATCAAACACGACAACAAGCTCTATACCGTCATCGGTATCGTCTCCGATGCTCACAACACCTCTCTCCGCGCCAACCCCGTCAACATGGTCTATATCGACTACCGGGAGCAACCTCCCTCCGGCAATTTCTTCCTCGTCCGCGGCTCGCAGGACACAGCCCTTCTCGCCGACGCCGTCCGCAAAGCCATCTGGAGCTACGATCCCACCGTTACCATCGCCCACATCACCTCCCTCGACTCCCGTATTCACGAAGTCCTCTCCTCTGAACGCCTCGAGACCACCATTCTCTCCGCCTTCGGAGCCTCCGCCCTTCTCCTCGCTCTCCTCGGCATCTACGGCACCCTCAGCTACACCGTCACCACGCGCCGGCAGGAGATCGGCGTCCGCATCGCTCTCGGCGCAACCCGCAGCAACGTCTGCCGCGTCATGCTGCAGCAGCTCTTAACGCCTCTTATTGCTGGGCTCATACTCGCATGGCTCGCTAGCCTCGCCATCGGCCGCACCATCGCCTCACGCCTCTACGAAGCCGCGCCCGGAGACGCCACCGTCACCCTCTCCGTCCTGGCACTCTTCTTCCTCGCCTCCACCGCTGCTACCATCGTCCCCTGTCGCCAGGCAGCAACCATCAATCCCACAGAGGCCCTCCGCTCCGAATAACCACCTCTTCACAACCACTCCGCCAACGCATCTTTGCTAATCTGCTTCCTAAGCAGAATGGCCATCGAATCCATCAATCCCGCCAACGGCAAACTCCTTCGCAGCTTCGAAGCCCTCTCCGCCGAAGCCCTCGCTGAAAAGATCGCTCTGGCCGCCGAGACCTTTCGTACCTATCCCACCATCCCTCTCGAGCACCGCGCCCTCTGCATGAACAAGCTCGCCTCTCTCCTCGAGCAGGAGACTGACGAGATCGCCCCCACTCTTACCCTCGAGATGGGCAAACCCATTCACGCCGCCCGTCAGGAGGTCGCCAAGTGTGCCACCGCCTGCCGCTACTACGCCGAAAACGCCGCGCGCATCCTTGCCCCTGAAGCCATTCACACTGAAAACACCAGTTACGTCCGTTGGGACCCCCTCGGCGTCGTCCTCGCCATCATGCCCTGGAACTTTCCCTTCTGGCAGGTCTTCCGCTTTCTCGCGCCCGCGCTGATGGCAGGCAACGTCGGCCTGCTCAAACACTCTCCCAACGTCCCTCAATGCGCTCTGCTCATCGAATCCCTCGTACGCCGCGCAGGCTTCCCCCGCGGCTCCTTCCAGACCCTGCTCATCGAGGTCGATCAGGTCGAAGGCATCCTCTCCGACCCGCGCATCGCCGCCGTCACCCTCACCGGCTCCGTTCCCGCAGGCCGTGCCATCGGAGCCCAGGCCGGTTGGCTCATCAAAAAATCCGTCCTTGAACTCGGTGGCTCCGACCCCTTCCTCGTCCTGCCCTCCTGCGACCTCGACGCCGCCGTCCAGACTGCTGTTCGCGCACGCCTCATCAACAATGGCGAATCCTGCATCGCCGCCAAACGCTTCATCGTGCACGAATCCATCTACGACGCCTTCGAGCAACGCTTCATCCAGGGCATGGAGGCCATGAAGATCGGCGACCCCATGAAAGAGGACACCGACATCGGCCCGCTCGCCACCGCCCGCATCGCCGAAACCCTCGAAGCCCAGGTCAACGCCGCGGTCAAAGACGGAGCCCGCATCCTCACCGGCGGCCAACGCATGGTCGGCGACGGAAACTACTTCGAGCCCACTGTCCTCGTCGATCTCCCGCGCACCAGCGCCGTCTATCGAGAAGAGCTCTTCGGCCCCGTTGCCATGCTCTTCAAAGTTGCCTCGCTCGACGAGGCCATCGAGCTGGCCAACGACACCCCCTTCGGCCTCGGAGCCTCGGCCTGGACCCGCGATCCCGCCGAGCAGCAGCGTCTCGTCGCCGAGATCCAAGCCGGATCCGTCTTCATCAACGCCATGGTCGCCAGCGATCCTCGCCTCCCCTTTGGAGGCATCAAGCAGTCCGGCTACGGTCGCGAGCTATCCGCCGCAGGCATGCGCGAGTTTCTCAACGCCAAGACCGTCGTCCTCGCCACCCACGCACCCAGCCCCTCTCGCTAGCGGCCTGAAAAGACAGTCGGCGGCGCCCGGCACGCCGACATCTTCTCTTCCATGAGAAAATCTCATTATGAGCGATCTGATTCCTAAACCAGTTCAACCCAGAAAAACCGGTCTGAGCCCCAAGGAACAAAAACTCCAGGCCCTCCGTGAAAAGGCCCAGGCCAAAAGCGGCTCTTCGTCTTCAGCCGGAACCTCCAATACCGGCTTCAAAGCAAAAAATTCCTTCACAGGAAAGAAGACTGCCTTCCAGCGCAAAGCAACCTAGCTCCAACGAGTTGTCTGCAGCAGGACGAATGCTAGGCGCTACAGGCTTGCGTCCTGCAGACAGCTCATGCACTCATCAGGCCTTTCTCCCTCACCAGAATGCGCGAGTTCCTCGATACCAAAAACTGGTGTCCTCGCCAGCCTTCGCCGGTAGTCTGTCGATCACGAAGAAGCTAACCATCCTCGAAACTCTGAGTACCCTCTCAAGCCAGTTGAATCTTGCTTGATCGTCTGCTTCATTCTTCGAACGGGTCAGCAACGATGACATCGTTATGACAACTGTTGCCATAAGCCTCTTTTAGATTCGAGACTGGGCGCCCCAGCGTCTGGAGGATACTTTTTGTCTCGCATTGGCTTCTTATCACTCTCCGCAACCGGTCACATCAACCCTTCGATGGCATTGGCAAAAGCCATGCACCAACGCGGACACGAAGCGGTCTTCTTCAACGTCGCTGACCGTGAGCGCACCATTACGGAACGGGGCTTCAAGTTCGTTCCCTACGGGCTGTCCGAATACCCAATCGGTTCGCTTGCACAGATCTTTGAGAAGATGGGCAGACTCAAAGGGAACGAAGGCTTTCAATATTTTCTTGAACGGATGCTCGCGCAGGCAAAATCTGTCTTTCGTGACTTACCCGATCTCATCACACATCACGATATCGAAGCTCTGGTCATCGACCAGCTTTTTCCCGGCGGCGCAACCGTCGCTCATCATCTCGGTCTGCCCTACGCTTCTCTGGCGAATGCACTTGCAGTCAACTTCGAACCAGGCGTGCCCCCACCCACTCTTCCATGGCCCTACGAGGACACTCCCCTGGCTGAGGCTCGCAATCAGGCTGCCTCGCAGCAGATCGCTCAGGCATTCACCACGTGGCGCAACTTCGATAATGCTCAGCGCATCCTCTGGAATCTGAAACCTTATGACGATCTTCTTGAAGACAGCTGTTCTCCACTCGCCCAGATAGCCAACCAGCCCAGTGTCTTTGATTTTCCGAGAAAACATCTTCCCGCAACCTTTCATTACTGCGGCCCGTTCTTACATCCCGAGGGTCGTGAATTCATTCCTTTTCCATGGGAAAAGCTGGATGGACGGCCGTTGATCTTCGCTTCCATGGGCACCCTGCAGAATGGCCTCAACTGGACCTTTCGCGCAATCCTCGAGGCCTGCGTCGGTCTCGATGCGCAGCTTGTTCTCTCCTTGGGCGGCAGCACACTCGATTCCGCCGACCTTGGCGAAATTCCTTCCAATGCCATCGTCGTCCCCTATGCTCCTCAGCCTGAGATCCTCGCCCGCGGCGCTGCACTCTGCATCACCCACGCTGGCCTCAACACTGCGCTGGAGTCACTAAGCCACGGGGTTCCAATGGTCGCAATCCCCGTCACCAACGATCAACCCGGTGTCGCTGCGCGCATCCTCTACACGCAAACCGGCCAGGTTGTTGCACTCGACCAGCTCACCGCTGAATCTCTGCGTCCGGCAATCATCAGAGTGCTGATGGATTCCTCTTATCGTCAACAGGCAAAGCGATTGCAGCAACAGATCGCTGCCGAACGTCCTCTCCTCCACGCCTGCGAAGTGTTGGAACAGAAAGTGCTGTCGCAGATCCCACAGTCTGAAGTAGTCGAAGCATAAACCTCCCGTAAAAAACGAGGCGCCCGGAGACGTTATTTCCTCCGGGCGCTTCAATCCTGCACAACGGTTAGCTCTGGATAAACTCCAGCAGCTCAGGATTAAGCACATCCGCGTGAATCGTCAGCATCCCATGTGGATACCCCGGATAGATCTTCAGCTTGGCATTCTTGAGGATCTTTGCCGAAAGCACACCCGCATCGGCATAGGGCACAATCTGGTCGTCGTCCCCATGCAGCACCAGCGTCGGAACCGTAATCGCCTCGAGATCCGAATTAAAATCTGTCTCCGAAAACGCCTTGATGCACTCATATTGCGCATTGGCCGCGCCGATCATGCCCTGCCGCCACCAATTGCCCACCACACCTTCTAACACCTTCGCCCCCGGCCGGTTGAAGCCATAAAACGGAAGCGGAACCTGCCGATAGAACTCCGCACGATTTGCTGCAAGTTGCTTGCGTAGGTCATCGAAGACCTCGATCGGAAGTCCGCCCGGATTCTTCTCGCTCTTCACCATGATCGGAGGCACAGCACTCACCAGAATGGCCTTTGCTACGCGCCCCTGGGGCTGTCCATAACGAGCAACATACCGTGCTGCCTCGCCGCCGCCTGTGGAGTGTCCAATGTGAACGGCATCCTTCAAATCCAGCGCAGTCATCAGCTCCGCTGCATCCGCCGCATACGTGTCCATGTCATGGCCGCCCGCCGTCTGCGTCGAACGTCCGTGCCCACGCCGGTCATGAGCAATCACGCGATAACCCTTCTGCAGGAAAAACATCATCTGGGCATCCCAGTCATCCGAGCTCAAAGGCCAGCCATGATGAAAAACGATCGGTTGTCCTTTGCCCCAATCCTTGTAATAAAGATCGATTCCTTCTTTAGTCTTGAAAATTGGCATGGATGTTCTCCTTTGTGAATGGATGATTAATCGTTTAAGTAGGACCCGTGGGGAAAACTCTTTCGATTATGAATCAAGTCGCTCTAACGCACCGAATCAGACCCGCTCCTTTTATATTTTGTTTTCCACCAGGGAGATTGGCCCGCTCATGTTACTTAAACCTTGAAAGCAAAACCTGTAAAGCGCCGAAACTCTATACTTCAAAAAGAAGTTTTCCCCTTCGCATCGAGATCGACCAAATGGACACGCCCAAAGAACTTAACGAGATCGTTCTTCCTCAAACCGTGGTCGGCCCGCTTACACGCGCCGCCATCTTTCTTGTCCTCTCCATTCGCCCCGGGCAGGACACCTATGCGGCTGTACGCTCCTTCTGCGCAGACCTCGCCGGACTCGTACGTGCCGTGGAGTTTCGCGACATCGAGGCGGGTCTTACCTGCGTCGTAGGCTTCGGCTCCGATGCCTGGGACAAGCTCTTTGGCTCGCCCCGCCCAGCGGAGCTCCATCCCTTTCGCGAGATCATCTCTGGGCCTCGCCACGCAGTCTCCACACCCGGCGACATCCTCTTCCACATTCGCGCTAAGCGAATCGATCTGTGCTTCGAGCTGGCCACGCACATCATGGAAAGCCTTGGCGACAACGTGACCGTTGCCGACGAAGTTCACGGCTTCCGCTACTTCGACGATCGCGACGTCATCGGCTTTGTCGACGGCACTGAAAACCCTCGAGGCAATGCAGCCAGCTTCGCCGCAATCGTCGGCGACGAAGATCCTGCCTTTACCGGCGGCAGCTATGTCATCGTGCAGAAGTACCTGCACGACATGAAGGGATGGAACGCCCTCCCGACCGAAACCCAGGAGCGCATCATCGGTCGCCGTAAGCTCTCCGACATCGAGCTGAGCGATGCCGAAAAGCCCTCCTACGCTCACAACGCTCTCACCAACATCGAAGAGAACGGGCGCGAGGTAAAAATTCTCCGCGACAACATGCCCTTCGGCCGTCCAGGCCACGGCGAGTTCGGAACCTACTTCATCGGATACAGCCGCACCCCGCGCATCACCGAAACCATGCTGCAGAACATGTTCGTCGGCAACCCTCCAGGCAACTACGACCGCCTCCTCGACTTCAGCCACGCCGTCACCGGCAGCCTCTTCTTCGTCCCATCGGCATCGTTCCTGGAAGACGTAAGCACAGAGGTTCCGCCCTCTGTCGAAGCCGCGGCAACGCCCGAGCCCACTCAGCCTTCGGCATCGCCTGCGCAAAACAATTCACTCAAAATAGGATCACTAAAAGGAGAGAAAGATGAATAACCTCCATCGGGAGCTGGCGCCCATCTCTGATGCAGCATGGGCAGAGATTGAGGAAGAGACAACGAGGACACTCAAGCGGTATCTTGCCGGACGAAGAGTCGTGGACGTTCCTTCGTCAGAAGGGCTTGCTCTTCCCGGCATCGGAACCGGCCACCTGCGCTCCATCGCTGGTCCCGCAGAAGGCGTCCTCGCAAGCCAGCGCGAGGTCAAGCCTCTCGTGGAGGTGCGCGTCCCCTTCGAGCTCTCCCGTCAGGCCATCGACGATGTCGAGCGGGGATCGGAAGACTCCGACTGGCAGCCTGCCAAAGAAGCTGCCAAGAAGCTTGCATTCGCCGAAGACCGCGCCATCTTCAACGGATACAGCGCAGCCGACATCCAGGGCGTTCGCGAAGCCACCAGCAACCCCATCGACACGCTTCCCACCGACGTGCGCGACTATCCCGACGCCGTAGCCCGCGCCCTCAGCCAGCTACGTCTCGTCGGCGTCAACGGTCCTTATTCGGTTCTGCTCGGAGCCAGGGAATACACCGCGCTCGCCGAAACCCGCGATCATGGATATCCCGTCCTCGACCACGTCAAGCGCATCGTCGACGGCAACATCGTCTGGGCCCCGGCCATCGAAGGTGCTGTCGTCCTCACCACACGTGGCGGAGACTTCGAGCTCAACATCGGCCAGGACGTCTCCATTGGCTACCTCAGCCACACCGACTCCGTCGTAAAGCTCTATCTTCAGGAAACCTTCGTCTTCCGCGTCCTGACCACCGAGGCCTCCGTGGTATTGTCGCCGTCTCAGAAGACCGCATAAATAGATCTCGCAGAATCCACAGCGCCTCATCGCACTCCGATGAGGCGCTTTCACTTTTCATCGCTTCTAAAGTTCATCACTCTCTCATTGAGAACCCGCGGTTAACCCGCTCCCCTCCTCTCGCATCCAACCCCATCACGGAGCGCGAAAAGCCGGCGCCCGGAAGGCCGAATCTCGACCCGCCTCTCCCGCATCGCCGGAAGAGAGCAACGCCACCCCCAATCGAACGAAGCATTGGGCATCTCCTTGAAGCCGCTTCTGTCGCGCCTTCGCATCCTCGCGCTTCGGCGCAGAGAGAAAGGTTCTCCCCATGAAAGCTCTCGTCTACCACGGTCCACGCAAAGTCACCGTCGACACTGTTCCCGACGCCAAAATCGAACGCCCTACCGACGCCGTCATCAAACTCACCGCCACCAACATCTGCGGCTCTGATCTCCACATGTACGAAGGCCGTACCAGTGTCGAAAAAGGCACCGTCTTCGGTCACGAAAACATGGGCGAGGTCGTGGAAGTCGGCGAAGCCGTAACCGCCGTTAAAAAAGGCGATCACGTCGTCCTCCCCTTCAACATCGCCTGCGGCTTCTGCGAAAACTGCGAGCGCGGATTCACCGGCTTCTGCCTCACCTGCGCCCCCAAAGGCTCCGCCGGAGCAGCCTACGGCTATGCCGACATGGGCCCCTATCGCGGCGGCCAGGCCGAGTACCTCCGCGTCCCCTACGCCGACTTCAACTGTCTCGTCCTCCCCGACGACGCCGACGAGAAAGACCGCGACTACGTCATGCTCTCCGACATCTTCCCCACCGGCTGGCACGCCACTCGCCTCGCCGGACTCTCCCCCGGCGACTCCGTCGTTATCTACGGTGCAGGTCCCGTCGGTCTCATGGCCGCTATGTCCGCTCGCATCCAGGGAGCCAGCCGCATCTTCGTCATCGACCACAAAGAAGATCGCCTCGCCCTCGCCGAAAAAATCGGAGCCATCCCCGTTGACTCCAGCGACGGAACCGAAGTCAAACAAATCCTCGATCACACCCACGGTCTCGGAGCCGACTGCGGCTGTGAGTGCGTCGGCTACCAATGCCACAACTCTCACGGCAAAGAGGTTCCCAACCTCACCATGAATGCACTCGTCGAAACAGTAAAGCCCACCGGCCTTATCGGCTGCGTCGGCGTCTTCGTTCCCAAAGATCCCAAGGCTGAAGACGCCCTCGCAAAAAAGGGGGAGATCGCCTTCGACTTCGGCAAGTTCTGGTCCAAGGGCATGCGCCTCGGCACCGGACAAGCCAACGTCAAAGCCTACAACCGCAAGCTTCGCGACCTCATCCACTGGGGCAGAGCCAACCCCTCCATCATCGTCTCGCACGAGCTGCCCCTCGATCAGGCCCCAGATGCCTACAAACACTTCGACCTGCGCGACGACGGCTGGACCAAAGTCGTCCTTCGCCCCGCAGCGTAGTGCCTAAAAAGGGCTCCACACTATCGTGGAGCCCTTTCTTTTTCCTCACGCAACCAACACGAACTATCTTCCTGCCGTCATCGAATAAGGCGCCTTCAGCGCACGATGCGACCATGACGCATCTTTCTCGTCGCTGAAGACAAATTTCAACTCTCCGCCGCGCATCAGCTCCTCATGCGTCACATAGCTTCGATCGAGCGTTCGTCCATTCAGCAAAACGTCTTTCAAAAAGCCATGCGCGTCATCCATCCCCTCACTCGCAACTGTCAGCGTCTTTCCATTCGGCAGATGAATCACCGCGCGATCCACAAACGGTCGCCCCAGCACATACTCGTTCGATCCCGGAGCCACCGGATAAAATCCCAGCGAAGTAAACACCAGCCACGCCGACATCTGCCCCAGATCGTCATTCCCTACCAGACCATCCGGAGCCGGCCTGTACTGCGACTCCACAATCTGCTTCAGCCTCGCCTGCGTCTTCAACGGAGCCCCCGCATACATGTACAGATACGCAAGATGATGGCTCGGCTCATTGCCGTGAATGTACTGCCCGATCATTCCCGAGATATCCTCGACATCCGCATAGCGCGAAACATCCACCTTCTGGTCGAACATCGCATCCAGCTTCGCAACCAGCTTTTTCTTTCCTCCAAGCAGATCGATCAGCCCCTGCTCATCCTGCGGCTGATACCACGAGTACTGCCACGCATTGCCCTCCGTAAATCCGCTCCCTGCTCCCGCTCGCGCCGGATCGAACGGCTTGCGATACTCGCCATTCGCCAACCGCGGCTCTACAAATCCATCCGCCGTGTTGAAGTTGTTTCGCCAATATCCCGCTCGCTTCTCAAACGTCTTGGCCACCGCATCGCTGCCCATCGCCTTCGCCATCCGTGCAATCGTCCAGTCGTCGAAGGCATACTCCATCGTCTTTGAGGCGGCTTCTAAATCCTCATCCACCGGAACATAACCCAGCCTCATGTAAGCCCCTAAATTCCCATACGGAGCATACGTTGCGCTCGCCACCATCGCATCCAGCGCAGCCTTCGTGTCGTAGCCGCGAATCCCCTTCATATACGCATCTGCAATCACCGGCACCGCGTGATAGCCAATCATGCACCACGTCTCCAGCCCGGCAAACTGCCACACCGGCAGAATCCCGAACGGGCTCTCCTGCTGCGATGCAATCAGCGAACGAACAAGATCGTTCGTGCGTTCCTCGGGCTCAATCAGAGTCATCAACGGCTGTTCGGCCCGATACGTATCCCACAACGAAAGCGACGATACGAACCGGAACCCATCAGCGCGATGCACCTGGTTATCCGGCCCTCGATACTCGCCGTTCACATCCATGCTGAGACTCGGGGCCAGCAACGCATGATAAAGCGCCGTATAAAGCGACTTCTCTATCGCCGCCGATCCGTGCAGCTCCACGCGCCCCAGCTCTTTCCTCCATCGCTCTTGCGTCGCCGCGCGTACCCGGTCGAAGTCGAAGCCCGGAACCTCCGCATCCATATTGGCAATCGCGTTCTCTTCGCTCACCGGCGAGATCGCAACCTTCACCAGCAACGGCCCCTTCGACGCTTCAAAATCAAACACCGCCTCCAGCCCGCGCCCTTCGATGCTCTGCGTATCCTCCGGCGTCGTCCCCGGCGTCTTGAAGCCGCGATACGGCGGAGGATTCTCTTCCCGGTTGTAGAGCGCATGGCCCGTCATCGCCTGCGAGAAGCGAATTGCAAAATAAAGCTGCCGTCCCGGAGCCCAACCCCGCGTCTCCCGCATCCCCGTCACCGTGCCATCTTTGCGAAACCGCACCCTCGACCACAGCACCTTGCCGGGATAGTTGTAGATGCTGCTCCGTAGATCCAGCAGCAAATGCCTCTTCACACCATCGGCAAAGGTATAACGATGCACGCCCACCCGATCGCTCGCCGTCAGCTCCGCTCTCACCTTTGCATCTTCCAGGGTCACCGCATAGTAGCCCGGCTCGGCAACCTCGCTCGCATGCGAAAACCGCGAGCGATACCCCGGCTGTGTTCCATCCACATCGCCCGGCTCCAGCGGAACCTTCTCACCGCTCACCGGCGTGATCAGCACATCGCCCAGGTCGCTATGCCCTGCTCCTGAAAAATGCGTATGCGAAAACCCAAGAATCGTCTTGTCTTCGTACCGGTATCCCGCGGCCCACTTGTAGCTCTGCTTGAAGGGCCGTATCTGCGTATCAGGAGAAAGCTGCACCATCCCGAACGGAGCCGAAGCTCCTGGGAACGTATGTCCCTCTGGCCCAGTGCCGATCATCGGATCGACCAGCTTCAATGGATCAGGACTTTGGGCAAAGAGTGCGGTTCCCCCAACCAGCAGAGCAAAACAAAGAAGCTTATGCATGGAACCAAATTACGATAGCGGCTTCTTTCTTTACTACGGGCACCAGCCACAGAGATCTCTCTCTCAGAAAAAGACACGAGCATTTACGCCCTCCTTTTCAGGAAAGATTCCTGCCTGCACTCAACATCTTTCTCGGAACTCTCTGTCAGAAACGCACAGCGATGATATTCGCCAACAAGATCGCCGTGGCCGTCGCTATCCCGGGAGTAGGCACTGGAGCCATCCATTTCCAGCAATGATGGGCCAGCTCTTCCGCCTTCAGGTCTTCCTCAACTCTCTCTGTTGCAATCGTCCGAAAACATCTCCGGCAAATGGAATCGTACGTGCCATCCGCGTTATGCCGATGGGGAAATTCGACATGGATATCTTGCATGAGAGCCCCCTTCTTGGGTCGGGCGCTGGTGCGGGTGGGATCAAGCGCAAGGGCGATGGTGTTCAATATTTTGAACACCACCAAGAGCACACATCTTAGCACCAGGGACTAGCTCGTCAACCTAGGCAATACCCTAGGGCCTGTCAACTTCAATTTTAACCTAAATTGCGGAAAATAAACGCTTTATAGGATGCCGATTAGTTCCTCCCTCTTCGCTATACTGAATACACGGGATGCCTTGGGAATCAGAAAATTCCATTCGCTGCTATTTATTTAGAATCAATATCTTGCATCCGAAAATACTCAAAACATTGGACTTTCATTCCCGATCCTGCCAAGGTCCGGACTCAAGTCCTTATTTACCAATATTTTGCACACATAGGTTGGGGAGGGGGGCTTCTCCCGAAGAAGTGAGAAAATAGAATAGATGCGCGCAGAGCCGAAAAACACGATCCAGAACCCACAGTCGGCTTCCTCCAGGGGAATGGGTACCATCGCTGTCGCCATGTCCGGAGGAGTCGACTCCTCAACGGTCGCGGCCATTCTGCGCTCCGAGGGCTATAACCTCGTCGGTCTCACGCTTCAGCTTTGGAACCAGCGCCGTCTCGCCGGTCACGAAGGGATGCCCGAATCTGTCCAGGGGCGCTGTTGCTCTCTCGACGACGTCTACGACGCACGCTCTGTCGCCGAGCAACTTGGCATCCCCTACTACGTCGTCAACCAGCAGGAGCGCTTCGAGGCCGACGTCGTCCGCCCCTTCGTCAACGAATACCTGCACGGACGAACGCCGATTCCCTGCACGCTCTGCAACAACCACCTCAAGTTCGATCAGCTCCTGCTCACCGCCCGCCAGATCGGAGCCGACCGCATCGCCACTGGCCACTACGCCCGCAACCGCTTCGACGAAGCGCGCGGACGCTGGATCCTCTCGCGCCCCGAGGATAAGACGAAGGATCAGACCTACTTCCTCTTCGGCCTCACGCAGGAGCAGCTCTCCCGAACCCTCTTCCCCCTCGGAGAGATGCAGAAGCCCGCGGTCCGACAGATCGCCGAAGACCAGGGACTCTACGTCGCCCAGAAGCCCGACTCGCAGGAGATCTGCTTCATCCCCGGCGGAGACTACAGCACCTTCCTCAAGGCCTATCTCGACGAGCAGAACGAGGAGATGCCTGACCTCTCCGGCGAGCTCGTCACCGCCTCAGGTGAGGTCCTCGGCCGCCATCAGGGGATCCACAGCTTCACCGTGGGTCAGCGCAAGGGTCTCGGAGTAAGCTCGCCCACACCGCTCTACGTCCTCAGCATCCACCCGGACTCGCACCAGGTCACGGTCGGCGGAGACGAAGATCTGCTCACCCGCGAGCTCACGGCCAACCGCCTCAATTGGATCTCCATTCCCGGCCTGGCCGAGGGAGACGAGATTCGCGTAACCGCGAAGATCCGTCATCGCCACACACCCTCGCCTGCCACGCTCATCGGAGCGGGCGACGACCTCGTACACGCCGTCTTCGACGAGCCGCAGCGAGCCATCACGCCGGGACAGGCCGCTGTCTTTTATCAGGAAGATGAGGTCGTCGGCGGAGGCTGGATCTGCTAACCGGACGATAACGACGGCTTAGAGGCGCGGTTCCTCTTCAGAGCTGCGAGCGCCGGAGCCAAATGGATAGGGCGAACTCGGATGATGATTTTTTCTCGAGCCGAGCAGCACGTCCAGCCCTGCACGGATGCCGTTCATTACACCGTGAAACTCGCGCACCGGAGCCTGCACTCCTCGTTGAATCCCCGAAGCGATCCCGGCGGTAGTATCCAGAACTGAGGTGACCATGCCGTCCACCCGCGCCGTCTGTGCGCGAGCGCGCTCGTTCACCTCAGTGATCGTCATATCGAACTCGTCGGCCTTCGCCCGCACGACATGGCTGGTCTCGACCAGATTGTCGGTGAGAATCTTCACCTTCGGATGCAGCTCATGCACAAAGTCCTGAGCGCTGTCGATCACAGGAAGCGCCTTACCTCGGATCTCCTCGGCCATGGCCAGCAGCTGCTTTCTTGCCTTCGCGGCGCCGAGCGCAGCCACAATCACGACGATGGCCTGGGCCACCATCGCTACCGCAACCATAGCAACAAAGAACATCAAAAGCCGCGAGTTTCCGGAGGAGATCGAACCCGGATCCTCGAGCCACATTGCAAAGATCATCATGCTGCCCTCTCTAAAAACCAGGCCCAAAGCGCCGCGGTGATCCGATTCGTCCCCGGATCACCGCAAAATCAACTCAACGAAGAAACTCCTAGGAGGAGGCGGAAGAAGATTCCGGTGTTTCGGTCGAGCTGGCGTAAGCCTGCTTGCCTGCATCGATCGCTGCAGAGACTCGATTCTGCTGCTCCTGCACCAGCCCCTTCCCCTTCTCCACATACTGAGACCATTGCGTCCGACCGCGGTCATAATACTCTTTTCCACGATCCACATAGTCATTAAACTGCTGCTTGCCCTGATCCACATACTCAGAGGCTCGCTCGCGGCCCTGCTGAGCATACTCAGAGGCCCTGTCCTTGGCTTCCATCGCGCTGGCCATCAAGTCCTCACGCGTCTCCCGGCCAGACTTCGGCGCATACAGTACGCCTACCAGGGCTCCAATGCCCAGACCTGCGAGAAACCAACCCAATCCACTTGCGCCGTTGTCGTTCTCAGACATTGCCTTGTCTCCTTCTGATTTGTTCTGGATGCGGAAGCCGATGTTCCCCTCGCCAGTTATAACCCAATATCCCCTCAACGTTGAATCGCTTAGCGATGGAACCGGTGTCGTTTACCGGCCCCAGAAAATTGTACGCTGCCACCGCGATCTCACTTTTGGGCAACCTCGCGGACACGCAGCGTCTCTACGGTGGATGCCCCCGATATCGTTCGGGTTGCGCGGTTCATAAATCGGAACTTTCCGCTCAAGGAAGCGTCCTATTCTGTATTAGAGTTGTACCCGGCCGGGATGGATTGAAATGGCCCGGAAATGTTCCATTTAAGCACGCTGCCGATCCTGACTCTGATATAGAGTTTTCTCATCAAACAGAGCGTCTGGTTCGCACGAAAGAGATAGATCGATGAATTCGAACAAACTTCGCTTTTCAGCACGTACCTCCGCCGTCGTTATCGCTCTGTCCTTAGGCCTCGGCCTGGCCGGATGCAAGAGCACAACACCTGCAGCCCCGCCGGTTGACGATGCCAGCCTTCAATCTGCCGTTCAAAGCCGCCTCTCTGGAGATTCTGCACTCTCGACCGAAACCATCCAGGCCAACGTTGAAAAGGGTGTCGTCACCCTGAATGGAAACGTCAGCAACGAAGCGGCACGTTCTCTTGCCGCGGCAGACGTCGCCCAGGTGAGTGGAATCAAGACAGTCGTCAATAACCTCTCTGTCCAGGCACCTGCACCGGTCGCAGCTGCCACCCCACCGCCACCACCGGTGCCAAAACCGGAGCCAAGAAAAGAACCGAAACCTGTTGCAAAACCCAAACACACTCCTGCTCCGATCGAGCGGCCCGTCGAGCAGGCCCCTCCACCCCCTGCTCCGGCGCCTGTACCTGCTCCTGTAGCAGCTCCGGCACCACCGCCTCCTCCTGCATTCAAGACGGTTACCATTCCCTCTGGAACCACGATTCCGGTCAGGATTACCCAAACCCTCGACAGCGCCACAGCCCAGCAGGGTCAGACCTTCTCCGGTACCGTAGCCACCGATGTCATGCAGGATGGTCTAGTAGCAATCCGTCAGGGCACCCGAGTGAGTGGTCGCGTCACTGCAGTACAGGAAGCTGCGCACTACAAAGGCAGCTCACTGCTGAGTATTGAGCTGGTAAGCGTCGATCGCCACGGTGACTCCGTAGCGGTTTCAACCCAGCCTTACAGTGTTGAAGGCAAGGGACGAGGCAAAAACACCATCGCTAAAGTCGGTGGGGGTGCCGCTGTGGGAGCCATTCTTGGAGGCATCTTCGGTGGAGGCAAAGGCGCGGCGATCGGCTCTGCCGCCGGTGCCGGCGTAGGCGCGGGAGCGAACACCGTGACTCGTGGCGAACAGGTCCAGATTCCTTCCGAGAGCCTTGTCAACTTCTCTCTGACAAACACCCTGGCAATTCGTGTTCCGACCGCGGACACGCTCAGTACGCACACGAATGGACAGCGGCGCAGACCGCTCAATGCACCCTCGTCAGACCAATCTCCACAGTAACGGGAACCCTGTTTTCAGCATCCTAGCGTTTAACTCCGAGCGGGCCTTCTTTTGAAGCCCGCTCTTTAATTCCTCGTATTATTCCTCGTGTAGACTCGAGGTCTCGCCCAGGAAAACGGGCACACGAGGCGATTTCACCAGCGCTTAACCGAAGCGAGGTATCTGTCTTGACGCAGGAATCGACCAACTCCGCAAAGCGGCCGAAGGGTTATCTCACATTTACCCTGCATGCCCATCTGCCCTATGTCATCAACCACGGCACCTGGCCGCACGGAATGGAGTGGCTCCATGAAGCGGCAGCAGAAACGTATCTTCCGCTGCTGCGTGTGTTAGCGAATCTTGAGCGCGATGGAGTCCGCTTTCAGTGCAATCTGAATCTCTCTCCTATTCTGCTCGAGCAGCTTTCCCATCCTGTCTTTCTCGCTGAGTTTCCTAAGTATCTTGATCGCAAGATCGTTGCCGCTCGCGAAGATGAGGCCTACTTCATGCAATCCGGTGAGAGCCATCTTGCCGAAACGGCGCGATTCTGGCATCGATTCTTTGGACAGGCGCTTAAGGATTTCCGAAATCTCAACGACAATATCGTAGGCGCGTTCCGTCACTACAACGACATCGGCCTCATCGAGATCATCACCTGTGGCGCGACCCACGGCTACATGCCGCTGCTGGGAACCGACGAAAGCGTCCGCGCGCAGGTTCGTACCGCCGTCAAGACCCACACGCGTCATATGGGCCGTCCTCCCCGAGGAATCTGGGCTCCTGAGTGCGGCTACCGGCCGGCTGGCTTCTGGAACTATCCCATCGACTTCGCCGATGGCCCCAGGGCTGCTGGATTCGACCGCATCGGCGTCGAGCAGGCTCTCTCCGAGAGCGACATCGAGTTCTTCTTCGTCGATACCCACCTGGTCGAGCAAGGTCACCGTGTTCCCTCTCCCTACGAGCTGATGAATGGCGCGGTGCCTACTGAAGAGTCCATCGTGGCGATGACCCATGCGGACTATCGTTCGCTCTACCAGCCCTACTACGTCGACGGTCCTTACGATAAGCGATATGCTGCAACGATCTTCCCACGCGATCCCCGTACAGGCATTCAGGTCTGGTCCGGAGACTCGGGGTATCCCGGAGACGGCGTCTATCTGGACTTCCATAAAAAGCGTTGGCCCGGCGGTCATCGCTACTGGAGAGTCACGGGCCCTCGTGTTGATATGGGGGATAAGCAGCCCTATTATCCGCAGGAAGCGGCAGAACGTGTAAAGTCGCATGCCTCGCACTTTGTTCATCTCGTTTATGAAGCGCTGAAGTCCGGTTTCAACGACTCCATCCCGCCCATCCTCTGCGCTCCCTTTGATGCTGAGCTCTTCGGCCATTGGTGGTTTGAAGGAGCACTATGGCTTGAAGCCATCGCGCGCATTCTGCACGACTATGACACCGGGCTCGAAATGATCTCCTGCGCAGAGTACCTTGACCTCTACCCAAGGGCAGGCTTTATCGCCATGCCCGAGGGCTCTTGGGGAGCAGGGGGAGGCAATGAGGTCTGGATGAATCCGGAGACCAGCTGGACTTACACCTATATTTATCCGGCTGAGCTCTTTACACGGAAGGTCGCAGGCAGCGATCTCTGGCGCAGCTCGGAGCTCGGCGGCCGCATTGCCCGGCAACTGTGCCGTGAGCTTTTGCTGCTGGAATCATCGGACTGGCAGTTTCTAGTGACGACCGGGGCTGCTCGCGACTATGCCGAGGCGCGATTCAGCACACATAATGAACAGTTCAGCGAAATGAAGTCTTTCTGGGAGTCCTTCGAGGACACTGGTGCCCTGACTCCTGAACAGGAGACTCGGCTTGCGGAGATTGAGAAGCGAGACAGCGTGTTTCCCGATATCGATCCTGGGATGTGGGCCAATGGTGCAAAACAAGAGGGACATTCAGGCCGTTCGTCGCATATCAAGAAGCCTGGTCGTGCAAAGCTGTTTGCCGCAGCCGAGCCGGTCAAGCCTGTCGCCTGAAGCTCTCTGGGACAGCCAGACGCCTAGAATAGGGAAGTGGCCTCGTACGAGAAATCTCCACTGACCTACTGGCATCTTCTATCGCTGGACGCTCCTGCTGTCGCCACGCTCTGGACCTGGTTTATCGCTCGCACGAACCATGTGCCGCTTCGCCTCTCTTCACTGATCGCTATGGCTACTGCGGTCTGGATGCTTTATGCCGCCGACCGTTTGCTGGATGCACAGTCGGAAAATCTTGAAGCCCTTGAAGTGCGGCATTACTTTCATCGGGAACACCGTTCCGGCTTCATGGCTGGAATCGGCCTCGCCTCTGTCCTGCTGGCCATCCTGCTGCCACGCATTCCCGAGGCCGCTATCCGGCTCTATCTCATTCTTGGTGGGCTGGTCTTCGGCTACTTTGTCATCATCCACGCTACGCGCAGCGCACACCGTCTTCCGAAGGAGATCGCCGTCGGCGTTTGCTTCGCGGCAGCGACTTTTATCCCGACCGTCGCGCGAGACCCAGCCCTTCGATTGCCGCTTCTTCCCTCGGCTCTCGTGCTGGCCGCTCTTTGCAGCCTCAACTGTCTGTTCATCTATGCATGGGAACATCCTCTCCCTTCCGGTCAGATGCCCCATCCGGTTACAGCCATCGCTTTGCGGCATCTGGTGAGCCTGACCTTTTTGATCGCAGCCGTCAGCTCAACGCTGGCCCTCTTCGATCGACGCACGCCGTGGCCTCTTTATGCAGCCTCTGCATTCTCTGCAGCAGCTCTACTGGTTCTGCACCATCGTCGCAAAGCATTCCTGCCCCTGCATCTGCGCGCTGCTGCAGACCTCGCCCTTCTGACTCCTTTGCTTCTGGTTCCCTTCCTGTGAAAGCCCAGCCCAACTTCGATCCCATCGCAAGGCCTTACCAGTGGCTCGAATACCTTACGCTGGGACGGTTGCTCGAGCGGACACGACTGCACTTTCTACCGCAATTGCTGACTGCACGATGCGTCCTTGTTCTCGGCGATGGTGACGGACGCTTTCTCTCGCACCTGCTCGCTGCCAACCCGATCCTCACTGCTACAGCCGTCGATGGCAGCGCAGAGATGCTTCGCCTGTTGCGACAGAGGTGCGCGCCCCATGCCGACAGGCTGATTGTTCATCACGGCGATGCTCTCGTCTTCTCCCCTCCGGAAGGAGTTCAATATGATCTCGTGGTCACACACTTCTTTCTCGACTGCCTGACGCAACCAGAGGTGAATGCATTGATCGCACGCCTCGTTCCTTCGTTGTCACCGTCAGCTCTCTGGGTCGTCTCCGACTTCAGAATTCCTGCCGGTCGAATGCATCTTCCTGCACAGATCCTCGTTCGCAGCCTTTATCTTGCCTTTCGCGTTCTTACGGGTCTGCGAACCTCGCGGCTTCCCAATCATGGCGCTGCTTTCTACGCCACAGGCTTTCTATGCCTTGAGCGCAAGCTATTGGCAGCCGGGGTTCTTACCACGGAGCTGTGGCAACGCGGAAACCCCGCCGCAACCCCACGCTAAATCTCCGCCGCACACGCCATCCCCATTAAGGTCTTTTCGCATCCTATTGAAAGCACTACGATAGCAACCTATGTCGCGATTCTTCTTCGCCGCCGCTCTTCTGCTGCTTGCACCCGCGACGCTCTCTGCGCAGCTCAGTATTGCGACGAATTCGCCCAACGGCCAGCCACTCTCTCAACGTGTGGTCGCCTACACGATCGACGCACGGGTCGATACCGACAAAAAGACGCTTGACGCAACTGAATCGCTCACCTACCACAACCTGACTGGCCAACCGCTGACGACATTTCCATTTCATCTTTATCTCAACGCATTTCGCCCGGAATCTACCTTTACGGCCGAAACCCGCGCCGGCGGCGGTATTCGTGATTCTTTAGACGATAACTATCCTGCTCAAAAGATCGGCGGCATCAACGTCTCTCATATCGATGCTGACGGCTATGGCGATCTGACTCCGACCTTGCACTTTACCGCACCGGATGACGGCAACCTGCAGGATCACACCGTCGCTGAGATCATTCTGCCGCGACCTCTCGCCCCAGGAGACTCTGTCACCTTTCACATCAACTTTCACGACAAGTTTCCTGAGTCTGTCGCTCGCAACGGCTATAAGCGAGATTTCATCATGGGAGGCCAATGGTTCCCCAAGGTCGGCGTCTTCTGGCATGGTGCATGGAACTGCCACCAGTACCACTCGACAACCGAGTTTTTCTCCGACTTCGGAACCTTCAATGTGCGGCTCACAGTTCCTCGACGTTACACCGTAGGCGCGAGCGGCGTTCCCACCGGCAACCAGCCGAACTCCGACGGCACGAAGACTCTCAGCTTCTACGGAGAAGACATTCACGACTTCGCCTTCGCTGCCAGTCCCAACTTCGTCGTCACCGACGCCATCTATCTCTCGTCGCTTGGACCGGTGCAGATTCACGTTCTTGCCCTCGCCGCTCATCCGAATATCGCGCAACGTTATCTTGAGATCACGCGAGGCTCGCTCGCCGAGTTTGAACGACGTTACGGCCCCTATCCCTACAAGGTCATCACAGTCGTCGATCCCGAGCCGGGCTCCGAGATGGAGGGCATGGAATACCCGACGCTGATCACCGCCGAGGGAGCCTGGAGCGGAGTCTTCAAAGAGCCCGAGATCACAACAGAGCATGAGTTCGGCCATCAGTACTGGTACGGTATGGTCGCGACCAACGAGTTTGAGGAAGCCTGGCTAGACGAAGGCATCAACTCCTACACCGAGGTCAAAGTGCTGGCTGCTCTGCTTGGGGCAAGAACTTCAGCAGTTCACGAACGCTATGCCAATCTTGGCGACGGACCGTTGCAGCGTGCCTCTTACCTTTCTGCTGACGACTTCGATCCTGTCACCCGGTTCGCCTGGAAGTTTCGCGACGAGCAGTCGTATGGCGCAATCACCTACGGTAAAAGCGCTACTCTGCTGTCTACGCTCGAAGGAATCATCGGCACCGACACAATGGATGAGGCGATGCGAACCTACTTCGAACGCTATCGCTTCAAACACCCAACAACCGAAGACTTTCTTCGCACCATTGAAGAAGTTGCTGTAACTCGTGGAAAGGCGACAATCCTTCCAGGCCATTCTGCTCCAGCCGCTGCTTTCATTCCCTGTGTAACCCTTCAGGAACATTCGACGATATCGAATAGCCCTTTGGCTCCAACAACAACTCTCAATCAACTTAATCGTTCCGCCGGAGAAGAATCTTCTGTAACACCTTCTCCTTGTGGTCTTCCAACGCCATTGCCTGCAAACGCAGAATCGTATCCTCCAACGACTCTCAGATCTTTCTTCGATCAGGCTGTTTATGGCACACAGGTTCTCGATTATGCCGTTGACCACTTCACCTCGGAACCGGTGAACTGGTGGCAGTCGGGACCACGCGATTCTCGACAGACCCAATATCTCTCAACGGTCTACCTCCGAAGGAAGGGTAACTTTATCCTTCCCGTCACCGCCGAGATCGTCTTCAACGATGGCAGCCGCGTCCGAGAGCACTGGGACGGTGTCGACCGCTGGACACGATTCACCTATACACGCAATGCTAAGGTCGTCTCCGTCGAGATCGATCCTGATCACAGGGTTTTTCTCGACAGCGATTTTTTCAACAACAGCTATGTGCAACATGCTGATCGTGTTCCTACGCGCAAGCTGACGGCCCTGTGGGTCCTGTTTCAACAGATGGCAGCGCAACTCATTACATGGATCGTATGAACGTTCCAACACACGGCTCCTGCGCGCCCTTTTCGCATCTTCTTTGAAAGGCTTGCTCATGGCTCGAACCCGCAGCATTTTCTTCCACGGCCTCAGCATCGTACTCCGACGCCTTCCTGCCTTTTTGTGGGCCTATGTATTCAGCCTTGGCCTTGCGCTCGTTTTCAGTCTTCCTCTTTATCGCCAAATCTCCAGGCTGCTTAACCACTCCCTTGTAGCGCAGCGGCTCTCCTCAGGATTCGATCTCGCCACGGTTCTCTCCACCGCAACGCGCCTCCACGGGAACCATACAGGCGAAGCCGACGCGATGACAAGCCATGCGTCTGTGGTGGTTTATCTTGTGATCTACTTTTTGCTCGTTCCCGGAACGATCTTCTGCTACCTCACTCGTTCTCATGCCCGACTGAGCACGCTGGTTGTTCAGGGACTACTGCACTTCTGGCGCTTTGTTCGTATTACCCTGCTCACACTGTTCGTCGCCTTGATCCTTTTGGGACCACTCTATGAGCTTCAAAGACGCTGGTCCGACTTCGTTGATGATCGTTTCGTCGGAAGAACCTCTCTTCTGCTCACGCTCGCCGGAGCCCTCGTCATTCTGCTGATTGCCTCTCTGTTACGTCTCTACTTCGATCTGGTTGAGGTCTACACGGTTCAGCTCGGCACGCATTCGCGCGCTTCGGGCCGTCCCGACCGCCGCGTCCGTCGCACCCTTGGACCGGCCCTCAAGCTATTGCGATCCCATCTGCTTCGTGCGTGGCTCGTCTTTCTTCTTCTGGCCATTCTCGGCTTCATCACAGCCTTCTTCACGACGCGAACCGCAATGCACATGCTGGCGCAGAATCGTGTTTGGCCGATGTTTTTTGTAGCTCAGTTAGGCCTCTTCGTGATGCTCTTTACGCGCTTCTGGCAGCGCGGGGCCGAAACTTCACTTATCCTTCAGCATCCCATTACCCCCGAAACCGAAGCTGCGCTTCTGCGCGAGCCCTACCCTTACATTCGCCCGACGCCTCCGCCGCCCACAATTCCAGTGTCAGCTTCCGACGATAGTCCCCATCACATCGAGACCATCTTCAACGCCGACCCCATCAACGCAATCTATCCTTCACCTTTCTCCGCTGACGACCCTCTCGTTCCCCCGGAATCAAAGCCTGCTGTTGTTCCGGACCCCATTCCCGATCCTGAGCCTGCGGTACCTTCCCTGGATGAACCCGACCCTGGCGTCTTCCATCCACATCCTCCGCCTGCTTCTTCGGATGACAACGAATCTGAAAAGCATTAACGGTTTCAATCGGGCCCGTTCTCAAAGAAACATTCGTTCCATCGTCCCCGGGGAATTAAAATGAAAGTGAAGAACTATGAATCTCTACATCCTCAGACATGCATCGGCGGGAGAACGACGCCCCAATCCGATCCTCGATCGCAAGCGTCCTCTTGATAAAGATGGCAAACGCTACTGCCTGCAGTTGGCCTATGTTCTTAACGCTTTGAAGTTTCAGTTCGACCTGATCGTCTCCAGCCCTTTGAAACGAAGCTTACAGACAGCCTCACTGGTCGGAACCGAGATGGGATATGAATCGCAGATTCTGATGTCAAACGCGCTCGCTCCCGAAGCCACCTATCCGGAGTTTCAGAAGCTCCTCTCCGAGTGCCGCAACTACGAAGACGTGCTTGTCGTCGGTCACAACCCCAATCTCACACGCTTTCTCTCCGCCTTGATCGTCCCTCCGAACACGGCGTCTCCTCAGATCCGACTACGAAAGGGTTCGATCGCTCGTCTCTCAATTGCACGTGGACCGGCAACGCTGCAGTGGCTGCTCGATCCACGTCCCGTCCGCGCGCTCTACACTACCTCGACGAACAAATCGCGGCCAAAGACCTCGCGAAAATAAGGCGCTTCCTTTTTTACGGACCACGCTTCGAGTTCTGCTCCCCCGCGCCCTGGTACCAACTCCAGCAAAATGCGCTTGGGGTAAACGTGCACTCGGATGCGAACAATCGCACTTGCGCGATCCTGATTGAGCGCCACGGCCAGACGCAACAGAACGATGGCGCGAACCACATGGGTATGTTCTTCCAGCGGAATTATCCGCATCACACGATCCATCGCATCCGCGCGCGTCTTGCCCAGATATCGCGCTAGCGCACTCACAATCGCTCTCTGCTCCGGAGAGAAACCAAAGATCTCTGAATTGGCGATGATGTACTGCGCATGGCGATGATGTCCCTGATGGTTCATGTACTTGCCGACATCCTGCATCATCGCGGCCGATTCCAGCCATAACCGGTACTCTTCCGGCAACTCGTGCACGCGGGTCAGTGCATTGAACAGCTCCACGACATGCTGCCGCACCGGCTCTACACTCTTCTGCTGAATCCCATATCTCTGGCAGACCTCAAGCACTCCCGCCCATCGCTCACTCTCGATCTTCTGGTGCACCGAGGCTCGCAGGTCCACATCTCCCAGCATCTGCGCCAGCATTCCGTCCCGCAGGCCCAGGGCAGAATAACGAAACGATCGCAGGCCAAATCGTTCCATCAGGCTGGCATACACCAGTGCGCCGCCTACGATAATCTCCGACCGTCGTGGGCCGATTCCGGGAATAGCCGCCCTCTGCTCATCCCGCATCTTTACCAACCGATCTGCCAGCGACCTCACTTCTCCCACATCGGCAGTCAGTGTGCCAACATGCTCCACACGTTTCTTCGCTAACGACTTCTTCTTGCTCTTCGAGTCTGCTTTTTTTCGCGCATAAACACTGGCCTCCGCCAGCGCCGCTGCCGTACCCGAAGTAGCAATCACCAAGCCAACTCGTGGAGTTCCAAGCTTCTTCTGCGCCTTCTTCATCTCGCGATCGATATACTGCTTCAATCGCGCAATATCCTCTTTAGCGGGTGGGTCGGTCGTTAGAAACTCCTGCTGCAGGCGAACTGCTCCGAGGGACATACTCACCATCGACCGGATGCGTCCTCCATCCGAAAGAGTCACCTCGCAGCTTCCGCCTCCCAGGTCGATCAGGACGCAGCGTCCACGCGCTCCCACCTCGTGAGTCACCACCCCAAGCTGAATCAGACGGCCTTCTTCCAGTCCCGAGATCACCTCGACGTTCCATCCCGTCGCAGATCGAACCCACTCGATAAAGGCTTCCGCGTTGCGAGCATCGCGCATCGCGCTCGTCGCTACCACGCGAACCTTATCTGCGACATGCAGCTGTACTGCTTTATGAAAGCGCTTCAACGCCCGAATCGTTGCCGCCATCGCCTCCGGTGAGATCACTCCGGTCTGAAAGACGCTCTCGCCGAGCCGGGTTACCTCCCGGTCCTCATGCAGTGTCTTCAACCTGTGCATCTGCACCTCGGCAATCTTCAACCGACAGGAGTTGGACCCGATATCAACCGCGGCAAACGTCGCCATTACACCTCGCCTTCAAAAGCCAGAAAATCACCCATCCTTAGCAAAGATACATCCTAAAAACCCCATGTTCGTACCCGCAGGGCGTATCCTCATGGTTTCTCTGGAGAAACTCGAAAGGCCAAATTTTACCGCTTGTCCATTTATCCTTGAAGAAGCTTCCCAGACTATGACCAGCCCGACCCTCTCCGCGCCTTTGGCCCCTTCTGCAACGCTCCGGCCCGAACCTGTCTCCGGGCCACGCCGGTCGATCGCGGTTCTGACCATATTTTCTCTCTGGCTCCTCATCTTCTTCGCTTCGCTCTTCGCACCTCCTCTGCTTGACGACGCCGACGCTACTCATGCCAACGCCGCCCGCCACATGGTCGTCAGCGGCGATCTCGTCACCCTGAAGGTCAATGGCATTCGCTATCTTGAAAAAGCTGCCCTGCCCTACTGGCTCGACGCCATCAGCTTCCGCATCTTCGGCTTCAACACCTTTGCAGCGCATCTTCCGGAAGTCATTGGCGTGCTGCTGCTTGCTTTACTCGGTTACCACTGGAGCCGTCGGGCCTATGGCGACCGGGCAGCCTTCTATACCGGAACCTCTATTCTTACCGCAGCCGGTGTCTTCCTCTTCACCCGCATCTACATCCCGGAAGTGCTGCTGTCGCTCTTCCTCATGGTCTCGCTCTACTGTCTTCTGCAAATCTTCGAGACTCGGGCCTCGCGGCCTGGGCTGTATGCCTACGCCATGTGGACCGCCCTTGCCCTCGCTGTGTTAACTAAAGGGCTGGTGGCTTTGGTCTTCTTCGGTGGTGCCGCTATCTTTTATCTGGCCATCACCGGCGAATGGCGCAGCCTCAGAAAGACAAAGCCGGTCAGCGGTCTGTTGCTCTTCTTCGCAATCGCAGCCCCGTGGCATATCCTCGCAGGCATCCGAAACACCGGCGGCATGAACGGTCACGGTTTCTTCTGGTTTTACTTCGTCAACGAACACTTCCTTCGCTTCCTCGGCAAGCGCTACCCCAAGGACTACAACAAGCTTCCCGGCTATCTCTATTGGAGCCTTCATCTGGTTTGGCTCTTCCCATGGAGCCTCTTCGCTCCCATCGCCTTTCTTCAAGGTTGGCGGCTTCGTAAACAACGCGTGCTCGCACAAAGCAGCTTCCAGGCAAAAACCACCCTGCTGCTTGCCATCTACGCCACGCTGGTGCTGGTCTTCTTCTCCCTGTCCACCAATCAGGAGTACTACACCTTCCCCGCCTACCTCGCGATGCTTACGCTGTTGGCAGTAGCACTTGCGCGGTCGGAAGCCTCGTACAACGAAGACAGAGTGTCGCGCCGATGGATCGTCGTCGCCCATGCAATCTATACCGTCGTTGGCCTGGCGGCGGCTTTGGCTCTGGGCTATGGGCTCTGGAGCTCGCGCAAACTTCCCTTCGTCCCCGATATCGGCGAGCTGCTCGCCCATCGTGGCGTGGGCGACTATACCCTGTCGATGTCGCACTTCTTCGACCTCACGGGACCAAGCTTCGCCGCCCTCCGCCTTCCAGCAGTTCTGGCAGCGCTTGCTTTTGCAATCGGCCCCGCCGTTGCATGGTGGCTCCGGACTCGACGCCGTCACCTTGCCTCAACGACCGCCATCGCCATTACCTCGACAGTCTTCCTCATCGCCGCTCACATCGCCTTTGTGCGCTTCAGCCCGATGCTCTCTTCTGCCAATCTTGCCCAAAAGATTCTTCAGCTCGAAGACAATCACCTTGTCTCTGGCGACAGTCAGGTTCTTCTCTTCGGCGACCAGGCCTATGGCTCCTCCATTCCCTTCTACCTTGGCAAAATCGTCTATCTTGTGGACGGGCGCTCCACGTCCATGCTCTTTGGCTCAACCTTCCCCGACGCCCCTCCCATCTTCCTCACACACGATGATCTAAAGAAGAGTTGGGGCACAGGCCAGCGCAAGATTCTCTTCGTCCCTCTCGAAAAAAGGGATGAGGTCGACCGTCTCCTCGGGAACAACAAGGTTCTTTTGACTGAAACCTCTGGAAAAGCATTGTTTACGGATCGCCCGCTCGATCGTCCGCTGAATCAAACCCCGATCGCCCATTAGAACGTCCGTGAATCCAGGTATAGCCCAATTCGTCGCTACCCAGCGCGGCACGGCCGCCGAGGTCCAACCTGCCTCGACGAGACCTCAGACCGTGACACCGGCCCATCGAAGCTGGAGCCCACGCTCGATCGCCGTCCTGATCTTTGCCTGGTTCGTGCTTCAAATCGGCGGCCTCTTCAGCCCGGGCCTGCTCGATGACGTCGACTCCATTTACACAGAGATCGCACGCGAGATGATCGTGCGACATGACTACGTCACCCCTTACATCAACGGCATCCGCTTCTTTGACAAGCCTCCGCTGATGTACTGGATGGCAGCTGGCTCAATGCGCGTCTTCGGACCCTACGATTGGGCGGCACGGCTTCCGCTTGCGTTTGGTGTGCTCGCTCTGCTGTTTTCTGTCTACGCGCTTGGCATCCGCCTCTTCCGCAACATCTCACCAACACACGCACCTGACCGGGGCGGCTTCTATGCCGCACTCGCGGTGGCAACAAGCATTGGCCCCTATCTCTACACACGCTTCTTCATCCCTGACATCCTGCTCGCTCTCTGGATGACCCTCGGGGTCCATCTCTTCCTCATCGCCCTCGATCGCATCCGCCAGTCTCGCTCCGCTCTCCTACCCAGCGTGGCCTTCGGCGCAGTCATGGCCCTTAACGTCCTTACGAAGGGACTGATCGGCCTCGTCTTCCCCATCGCCTTCGTCCTGGCCTACCTCGTCATCACGCGTCAGTTTCGTCTGCTGCTGCGGCTGCACCTTGCAGCTTCGATTCTCGTCTTTCTCGCCCTCGCAGCTCCGTGGCACATTCTTGCCGCACTCCGTACGCCTTCTATCCCTCTTCCCCCCGGACAGGGATTGCCCACTCACGGAGGCTGGGCCTGGTTTTATCTCTACAACGAACACATCGCCCGATTTCTCGGCCGCCGCATCCCGCACGATTACGGCCAGGTGCCTATCCCACTCTTCTGGCTGCTCAGCGCCCTCTGGATCATGCCCTGGACCACCTTCCTCGTTCCTGCAATCGCAGGCTATATCCGCGATCTTCGCCGTTCTGCGGTGACAGCGACCCAACAGGAAGCCGCCCTCTCCCTGCTTCTCTGGGCTACCCTCGTCCTCGGCTTCTTCACCCTCTCCAGCCGGCAGGAGTACTACAGTCTCCCTGCACTTCCCGCCCTAGCATTAATGGCCGCTGGCCTTCTCGCTCGCGCCGATGTCTCCAGTGAACTTGCGCTGCCCGCTCGCAGAAGCGCCCTTCGCTGGACCCTCTGGTTCCTCGTCCCACTCACCACGCTGGTCGCTGCGGCCTGCGGATACTTCGCTCTCACCACACCTCGTCCCTCACCGGGAACCGATATCGCCTCTCTTCTTGCCGCCAACCCCGAGTTCTACAATCTCTCCCTCGGCCATCTCTTCGACCTCACCGCTGCCGCCATGGGACTCTTTCGCGGTCCACTCGCCACCGTCGCACTCGGCATGTTCGTCATCGGCTTCGGTAGCTACCTGCTACGCCGCCGGCAGCGCCGTTATCTCGCCAATCTCACCCTTGCCGCAGGCATGATCGTCACTCTTCTCGCCGCGCATGAAGGCCTCGCCCGCTTCTATCCCATCCTCGGCTCCAAGGATCTTGCGCTGGCCATCAATCGCGCAGGCTTCCAGCCCACCGATCAGATCATCCTTGACGGCGAACTCACCTCCGGCTCTTCGCTTCTCTTCTACACCCATCATCAGCTTCACCTCATCAACGGCAATGTAAACGGCCTCTGGTACGGAGCTTTCTGGCCGGATTCACCCCATATCTTCGAGACCGAACAAACCCTCCGCCACCTCTGGTCCGGCCCCTCCCGCATCTTTCTTTTAACAAGCAGGCCTCAGGTCCGCACCGGCGACCTCACGCTCTATGGCCCGGTCCACACACTCGCCTCAACCGGAGGCAAAACCATCCTTACCAATCGGTAGTCCAGGAGGCCTTTATGCCTCAAACTGTTGTCCCCATGCTCCACGTTCCGGATGTGCGGGCCACCGTGCTCTGGTACCTCGACCTCGGCTTCGAGCTTCGACGGGGAAACGAAGAGGCGGGCGACCTCAACTGGGCTCTCCTCGCCTACGGCAACAGCGAGATCATGTTCGATTCCTTTGGCGCCGTCAGCCAGACTCAGCGCCGCGAGGTCGACCTCTACATCCACACCCATAACATCGCCAGCCTGCGAAAAAACCTGGCCGGCCATATCGAAATCGTCGAAGACCTTCACGACACCTTCTACAACATGCGCGAGTTCACCATCCGCGACCTCAACGGCTTCTGGATTACCTTCGGCCAGCCGCTCTGATCAGGGTGCCTCGACCCGTCCACCATCGCGCAGACGATACGTCTGCCCGCGATAATAGAACCGGTCCCCACCATAGCTCCCCAGCCAGAGAACACTGCCCAGCAGGTCGCGCACCGGGTAGATCAGCATCCCCCAGCGCCATCCCGGATCCCCCATCACCCTTAGCACTGTCCCAGCCTGCACCCACCGATTCACTACCGCCACTGCAAGCCATAGCAGCCCAAGAGCCGCATGTCCGCTCAACAGTCCCCACAGCAGCCCCAGCAACCCGAACGGCATCGCAAAGGTCAGTCCGCTTCCCAAATGCCCCCAGGGACGCGAACGCCGTGTGCTCTGCATCCATCGCAGCTGATTTCGGAACGACACTTCAAACGGCGTATCCTCCACCAGCAACCGGATCACATGGGTCGCCAGCCGCACTCCCACTCCCCGCGTAGACAGCCGGTTGCCCAGTACAAAGTCATCCGCATAAAACTGGCCCAGCTCTTCAAATCCACCGGCCTCCGCAAACGATTGTTTCCTCACCGCCATCGTCACGCCGAGCGCAAATTTTGTGCCCTCCAGCATGTCCGCCACCATCACGCCCGAACTCATCTCCACGCTCTTGCCCAACGCATCCAGCTGGGAAGAAAACCGTGCCTGTCGTCCGTGATGCACCGTGCCGATATAAATGCTCGATGCAAGACCCATATGCGGATCCTTCAGATTCTGCACCATCTTCCGCAGATAATCCGGCATCACCCGTGCGTCAGCGTCGCTGGTGATGTAGAGATCATGCTCCGCCACCGAATCCATCTTGGCCAGCGAAAACACCTTCGCATTATGGAACTGCGGCGGAGGCTCTCCACAGGTCACATACCGTGCCTTTACTTGCGGATATCGCGCTCCGACCTCTTGCGCCAGCTGCAGGCCGGGGTCGGACTCATGCCTTGCACAGAACAGAAGCTCAAACTCGGGGTAATCCTGCTCGAAGAAGGTTTCGAGATTTCGCTCCATGCCCTCTTCCGTTCCATGGAGCGGCTTCAACACGCTTACAGGAGGAAGAAAATTCGAGACTTCGGCGGCTTTGTCTTCTCTTCGTTTCCGCATCCCGAACCGGAACGCAGCCGCAATCACCATCAGGCAGTAGATCGCTGACGTTACCGTACCCAACGCCGCGATCCAAAAAAGAAGCTTGACCAACTGATTCATCTCGTTCCTGCAAACCTGCAACCTACTCGCAAACTTCGAGTCTATCGCAGCCGGCAGGGAGGAGACCGGCAATTGCGGTTTCAGCGCTTTAGTGGGCTCCCACCGGGGCCTTACCCGGTTTTACCCTCTTCAGCAGCCAGACAGCGATCACACACGCAAAGCATAACAGCGAAAGCCATCGGAAGACATCCACAAATGCCCAGTTCGAGGCCTGGCGTTGCAATTCCCGGTACAAGGTGGCCTGAGCCGGATCCTGAGCATTCGACTGGCCAAAATATCCTGACAAATAGCCCGTCGTATTTCGAATGGAGTTCTGAAACTGCTGGCCCGTGATTGGAACCGAATTAATAATCTCATTCTGGTGAACTACCGCCCTGCGCGTCAGTAGAGTCTGTGCCACCGAGATTCCGATCGAGCCACCCACGTTCCGCATCAAGTTGAAAAAGCCGCTGGCATTACCCAACTGCTCATTCGGCAACGTTCCATAAGCCGCTGTCGTAATCGGCACAAAGACGAAGCTAAGTCCAAACCCGGTAACCAGAATCGGCCAGAGAAGCGTAGTTGGAGAAATATCCAGAGTCAGATTGCCAAAGTAGAGCGTCATCATGCCAAAGACGACAAAGCCAAAGGTCAGAAGATAGCGCGGATCCACCTTGTTCGCCAGAAATCCGATGATCGGCATGCCGCAGATCGCCCCGATACCCCGAGGAGCCACCACAATTCCCGCCGTAAACGCCGTATATCCCAACAATTCCTGATAGAAAAGCGGCAGAACCGTCACCGTCGAATAAATCGCTACTCCGAAGAGGAAGATCAACAGGCAGCCGATCGCAAAGTTCCGATCCTTCAGGATCTTCAAATCGACCAGGGGATTCTTCTTCTTCCACGAGATCCTAATCCACCACAGCAGGGCGACCACCATAAATAAAAACGCCCAGCGGATCCAGATCGCTCCGAACCAGTCGTCCTCCTGCCCCTTGTCCAGAATCACCTGCAGACAGCCAGTCCAAACCACCAGCGTCCCAAAGCCAAGGTTATCGAAGGGCGGAACCTTCGCGTTCTTGATGTAAGGAGGATCGTGCACGAATCGGCTGATCATAATCACAGCCAGAATCCCGACGGGGATATTGATGTAGAAGGCATAGCGCCATGAGTAGGTATCCGTCAGCCAGCCGCCCAGCGTCGGCCCCAGCACCGGAGCCACGACCACGCCGAAGGCGAAGACCGCCGCCGCCGCTCCTCGCTTGGCCGGAGGAAATGACTCGAACAGGATTGCCTGAGAGAGCGGTTGCAACGCCCCGCCCCCGGCTCCTTGAACAATTCTGGCCAGCAGAATAAACGCCAGGCTGGGGGCCGCCCCGCAGGCAAAGCTCGCGACCGTAAAGATAATCACACAGGTGACGAGAAATCTTTTTCTGCCGAACCGCAACGAACACCAGTTGCTCGCCGGCAGCACAATCGCATTCGCCACAAGGTAGCTGGTCAACACCCATGTCGCCTCGTCATTCGAGGCCGACAGCGATCCTGCAATATAAGGCAACGCCACCGACGCAATCGCAGTGTCGAGCACCTCCATAAATGTCGCCAGCATCACCGAGGCAGCAATCAGCCAGGGATTGACCCCTTGCGTCACCTCGGCGGAGTGATCCTGTGGTGCAGTCGCAGCGCTGGACATCGACAGACCTTTCCCGTTTGAGCCAAGTGGTAGATGGCTTCCTATTCAACTCGATTAAGGGTTGTGGCGCATCCCCAAAAACGGATAAGACGCATTATTCTCTCTTTGGGGTGGATCGAAGTGAACCAGTCTCCCACCCGTTGCCTTCTTTTTGCTGCCAAAGCCCATCTTTCCGATCCAGCCGCCAACGGTCCGCCCCGGAAAAACATCGAAGGTAAAGAGGGATTATCTGCCCAGCTGGACCCATGATCTTCAAAGATCTTTCAAAATCACGCCGTATCCCTGTAATTTACTGAAAATAAGCGGGTTGATTCCAAGTCCAAAGTTTGTCGATATCTGTGCATCTTCATGCATAAAGCGACATCATATATATTGACAATAAGTGACTCAAGGTGGGAAGATCCACACTAAGTCAATGAGATTCGGGCCACTCTACCGTGGCCCACGATGGGGAGAGACTAGCGATGGGAAAGATTATTGGAATTGACCTCGGGACCACCAACTCGTGCGTGGCCGTCATGGAAGGCGGCGAGCCGAAGGTGATTCCGAATGAAGAGGGTGGCCGCACCACGCCATCCATCGTCGCCTTTACGAAGAGCGGTGAGCGCCTCGTTGGCCAAGTGGCCAAGCGTCAGGCAATTACTAATCCTGAGAACACGATCTACTCAATCAAGCGCTTCATGGGTCGCCGTTACAACGAAGTCACCGACGAGATGAAGATGGTGCCTTACAAGGTCGTCCAGCAGGGCGATCACATCGCCGTCAGCGCGCAGGGCAAGGAATACACTCCGCCCGAGATCTCGGCCATGATTCTTCAGAAGCTGAAGAAGGCCGCTGAGGACTATCTGGGCACCAGCGTCACCGAGGCCGTCATTACGGTCCCGGCGTACTTCAACGACGCGCAGCGTCAGGCTACAAAGGACGCGGGTAAGATCGCCGGACTTGACGTTAAGCGTATCGTCAATGAGCCGACCGCAGCAGCTCTTGCTTATGGCCTCGATAAGAAAAAGGACGAGACCATCGCCGTGTACGACTTTGGCGGCGGTACCTTCGATATCTCGATCCTCGAGGTCGGCGAGGGCGTCATTGAGGTGAAGTCCACCAATGGCGACACTCACCTTGGCGGCGACAATCTCGATCAGCGCATCGTCGACTGGCTCATCTCCGAGTTCAAGGCTGAGACTGGCCTCGACCTCACCTCCAAGGGAAATGAGATGGCCCTGCAGCGCCTGAAGGATGCTGCCGAGCGCGCCAAGATTGAGCTTTCGACCGCGCAGGAGACCGAGATCAACCTGCCGTTCATCACGGCCGATGCCAGCGGACCGAAGCATCTCGTCCGCAAGCTGACCCGCGCCAAGCTCGAGAGCCTCGTCGATGATCTTCTGCAGAAGTCTGTTGGACCCTGCAAGCAGGCCATGAAGGATGCAGGTGTCGATGCCAGCAAGATTGACGAAGTCGTTCTCGTCGGCGGACAGACTCGCATGCCTGCGATTCAGGAGCTGGTCAAGAAGCTCTTTGGCAAGGAGCCTCACAAAGGTGTCAACCCGGACGAGGTCGTTGCGATCGGTGCTGCAGTTCAGGCCGGTGTGCTTGCTGGCGATGTGAAGGACCTGCTCCTTCTCGATGTCACTCCGCTGACCCTCTCGATTGAGACCATGGGCGGCGTGGCGACCTCGATGATCGCTCGCAACACGACGATCCCGACCAAGAAGACCGAGACCTTCTCCACGGCTGCCGATTCGCAGACCGAAGTTGAGGTTCACGTCCTTCAGGGCGAGCGTCCGATGGCGGCACAGAACCGCACTCTGGGCAAGTTCAAGCTGAGCGGCATTCCGCCTGCTCCGCGTGGCGTGCCTCAGATCGAAGTGACCTTCGACATCGACGCCAACGGCATCCTGAACGTGACTGCGAAAGACAATGCCACCGGCAAGGATCAGAAGATCACCATCACCAGCTCCTCGGGCCTCAGCACAGAAGAGGTCGAGCGCATGGCGAAGGACGCCGAGTCTCACGCTGCCGAGGACAAGGAGAAGCGCGAGGAAGTCGAAGCGCGCAACGGCCTTGACTCGATGGTCTACAACGTCGAGAAGATGCTCAAGGACTCCGGCGACAAGGTCTCCGGATCGGACAAGAGCGATGTCGAAGCCGCCCTCGAGGATGCAAAGAAAACGCTGGCCGGTACGCCCGCTGCCAGTGAACTGAATTCGGCCCGTGAACGTCTAACCACTGCAAGCCACAAGCTTGCTGAGGCGATGTACAAGGCGAACGCCGCTCAGCCGACCGAACAGGCAGCACAGGCTGGATCCGCTGAAGAGCCGAAGAAGGACGAAGGCGTGATCGATGCAGAGTACGTAGACGTTGACGAAAAGAAGTAACCGGCGAAGGCCGTTTTGGTAGTTAGCAGAAAAAGAGGGGCAATCCTCTGGATGTGCCCCTCTCGTTGTATAAGGCCCCGATGGATTGTAGGAATGCACGACTTACTTCCAGGAAAGGTGTTGAAAGTGAACAGAGATCAAAAACTACAAGCAGTCTCCGATCTGACGTGGTTAGACAACCTGGAACTCAATCGACTCACAGGAGGAAAGGCAATGACCGAGACGATGTGGAGATGTGATCAGGTTCGTGCGGGACAACTTTATAACCGCATGATGTTCGATACGCGCGAAGAGGCCGAGCATTTCGTCCGCAAGATGCAGCAGATGGAGCCCGACCAGATGTTCTCGATTGAAGCGATCGAAGCCAAGCAGGTGTGGAACTAAAGCCGATCTGGTTAGGAAGCACATTTTGTAACTCAGGTCTTACTGCTAAATACTTTCAGGCGACGGTCAGTTGACCGTCGCCATCGTTTGTATGGGGTTAGAGAATGCCGGAAGGAAATGAGATTCACCGATGGGCTCAGCGGCATCAGGCCGCCTTTGCGGGAAAGCCGGTTCGGGTCGACGGTCCTCAGGGCCGCTTCGCCGATGCCGACGTCCTCGATGGCCGCAAACTCGAGCGCGTTCACGCCGTTGGCAAGCATCTGGGCTACGACTTCGGCAAGGATCGCATCCTGCACGTCCACCTCGGCCTGCAGGGAGACTTCACCGAGGGCTCCGGCCCTCTACCCGCAGTCAAGGGAGCCTTGCGCCTGCGCATGTGGAACGCCACCGCCGTCAAAAAATCTCCCGTCCCCGGCGAGAGCAAGCGCCACGCCTGGTACTCGGAGGATGACGGCACCGGCCATCTCGACCCCGAGCAGATTGCATGGCTCGAGCTGCGCGGTCCGTCGGACTGTTCCCTCTACACTCATGAGAAGTGGGAGCAGCTGCTCAAACGACTCGGCCCCGATCCTCTTAACGGCGACAGCCCGGAGAAGATGATCGCTAAAGTCCGCAAGAGCCGGAAGTCCATCGGCGAGCTGCTGATGGACCAGTCGCTCTTTGCCGGCATCGGCAACATCTTCCGCGCCGAGCTGCTCTATCGCGCTCATCTCAGCCCCTTCCATGCCGGAAAAGAAGTAGAGGAAGAGGCGCTGCGGTCGATATGGAAAGATGCGGAGGCACTCATGCCCGACGCGATGATCGATCGCAGAATTATCACGACCAGGCCCTCGGATCGGCCACACTCAAGCGGCAAACCGCTCAAGGAAGAGGCCCATTACGTCTACCGGCGCAACGGTCTTCCCTGCTTCGTCTGCGGAACCGTGGTCAAAAAGCAGGAGGTCGCCGGAAGAAACCTCTTCTGGTGCCCGACCTGCCAGGCTGACTAGTCAGTTCAAAACATTTTTTTGAAGGTGCGGGAACCTCGCACCGGTTGCACAATGAATACAGCACCGCTGTCGATTCGAAAAGACGAAAGAGACTATGGCGACAACGAAGACAAAGGATTACTACGGAACACTTGGAGTCAAAAAGACTGCGACCGCGGACGAGATTCGCAAAGCCTTCCGTAAGGCCGCGCGCAAGTACCATCCCGACGTAAATCCGGGAGACAAGAAGGCCGAAGAGAAGTTCAAAGAGATCTCCGAGGCCAACGACGTTCTCAGCGACGAGAAAAAACGTAAGATCTACGATCAGTTCGGGTTCTACTCCGACTCCATCGATCCCGCAGCGGCCGAGGCAGCGGCCCGTGGAGGCTATGGTGGCCCGGGCGGATTCGGCGGCGGAGCGCGCCCCGGACACGGCGGAACCCAGGAGGTTCCTTTCGACTTCGGAGGCTTCGACTTCTCCGACTTCTCCTCCGGCGCCGGACAACAAACCTCAGGCGGCACTGGCGGAGGAGGCTTCCGTGACATCTTCAGCCAGATGTTCTCCGGCGGCCGCAACACTGCCTCACGCGGCCCACAGCCCGGCACCGATCTCGAATATCAGGTCAATATCGACTTCTGGACCGCGATCCGTGGCGGCGTCACTCGCCTTGAGATTCAGCGGCAGGAGACCTGCCCTACTTGCAAAGGTAAATCCACCACAGGTGGCAGCATGGAGTGCCCTGAGTGCCACGGCTCTGGTCAGGTCACGCAGATGGGTGGCCGTATGAAGTTCAACATTCAGTGCCCGCGCTGCGGCGGCTCCGGTAAGGTGCAGAACACCTGCCCCACCTGCCAGGGAGAAGGTGTACTGATCAAGCGCGAACCGCTGGAGTTCCGCATCAAGCCCGGTACACGCGACGGCCAGCGCATTCGTCTCGCCGGAAAAGGGAACGCAGGAACCAACGGCGGCCCCTCAGGCGATCTCTTCCTCATCATCAAGGCGGGAACGCATCCGGTCTTCACACGCACCGGCGACGACATCTACGTCACCGTGCCGGTCACCCTCGCGGAAGCCGCTCTTGGAGCCAAGATCGACGTGCCCACCATCGATACTCACGAGGGCGGCGGCAGAACCCAGCTCAAAATTCCGCCGGGAGTCCAGACCGGCCAGAAGCTGCGCCTGCGCGAAAAGGGAGTTCCCTCTGCCGTTCACGAGGGCAAGCGTGGCGATCAGATCGTCGAGGTCAAAATCGTCGTGCCCAAGGTGCAGGACGAGCGTTCCAAGGAGATTCTCCGCGAGTTTGCCAAACTAAACCCCGAAGATCCGCGCGACGAGATCTTTACGAAGGTCTAACCCAGCCTGCGCGCTTAGCGCAGGTTGGCGATCCAGTGCCCGAACAGCGCCAGCAACAGCGCCGCTACCGCAAAGGTTAGCTTCTGCCGCGACAGATAACGGGAGCGGCCGCTGGTCATCCTTGGAAGCAGCGGAACTCCCAGCGCCAGCCCGG